>NZ_NOZE01000009.1:0-949540 GCF_002259025.1 Rhodococcus sp. 05-2255-1e
AGCGGGGGGCGATGTGGGACCTCGGATGTGCTCGCCAACGCGCGCCTGTCTCGCGAACGTTTTCGCAGTTACGTGTTGCGAAGTTGATAGAAGCACTCGTCATGTCGATCGGGGACGTCTCGGCCGATGCGTTGGCAGGTGTCCCTTCCATGAACAAGAACCTGCTCAACGATCACCAGATCATCACCGAGCTCATCGGCAATGCCGCTCAGCTCCCCGCCGAAGATCCGCGCGCGGCCCGGTGGGCCACCGAAGCGCTCGCGCTCGCCAGCGCAGCAGAGCTGCCCCTCCTCATCGAGGAGGCCGAAGGAGTGCTCGGACGGATCGAGCACGACACCACCTGCCGGTGGTGCGCCGGGCAGCCGGGAGCAGCCATCCCGGTCGGGTCCTTCTGGTGCATCCACTGAGCACAGGCCCTCCGGGGTCCCGGTCCCACCACGGGGCCGGGCCCCCCTTTTTTTGTCTCCCGCACAGGCTGGAATACCACCGACAGCACTGTCGTTGTAGGACTCGACGGCGTTCGATCCCAATGCCCCGGGTACCAACCATCAGCCGCTACGAGCGGCCACCTGCCGAGAGGCGCACTGGCGAACACCGTCACCCAACATCGAACAGGGCCACGCATCACAGATGCGTGGCCCTGGCTCGTTCGAAACGACCCGTCGACGCGGCCACCGCCGCGCCTCCGAACCTTCTCGTCCAGTCATTCGAGTAAATGACTGTTGCCGGAACCGCCGCGCCGCCCCGTGCGTCCAATAGGACATGGACGACGACGAGCGCGCAGCCATCCGATCGGAAGGCCACGACCCCGACCACCCGGCTGTGCCCCATGCCCTCGACCAGGTGAAACGCGACCTCCGGCTATATCGGCACCTCGCCTGGACCTTCACCGCGGCCGACCTCGACGGCAGCGTCGTTCCCCGCTGAACCTGCTCACCAGCACATTCGACAGTCGAACACGCGTTCGATAGTCTGACGGTAGTTCCCACCGGCACGGCGAAAGGTCGATCCCCATGGCCACCGTCGACGCCATCCCCGACCTGACCGGACTCGACAAGGCCACCCAACTCGATGTCCTGCGCCGCCGCATGGCCACCGTGCCCGGCGGCCGCCGCGACCACGCACCCACCGAACTCCCCACCATCACCGCACCCGAACCAGCGGCGCCCATCGCAGGCGATACGGACCTCACGGGCAAGGCCGACGATCCGGAACCACTCAGCGGCGCTGTACGCGGCAAAACCCTGCGGACCATGCCCGTACCCCCGCCGCTCGCCGCACTGCTCCCACGCCGAGCCCTGGCCCGTGGAACCGCCATCACCGTCACCGGCGCCGGGTCCATGCTCATCGCGCTCGTCGCCGAAGCATCCGCCGCCGGCCACCACGTCGCCCTCATCGGCCAACCACGCCTGAGCCTGCTCGCCGTCCACGAACACGGCGGCGATCTCGCGAAAGTCCACCTCGTCGATCCCGGGGCCGGGGATCCTCTCGACGCCGCCTCGATCTGTCTCGACGGGCTGGATTTGGTCGTCACCACCGTGCACGGACGAGACGTACCACCGACGCGCGCAAGAGCTTTGCTCGCACGCAACCGTCGTCACGCCAATGTGCTGCTGCTGACGGACGGGCACATGCCCGGTATCGATCTCACGATCGCCTCCACCGTCTGCGGCTACGGCGGAATCGAACAGGGCCGTGGGCGCATCAAGTCCATCACCCTCGAAACCGCCGTCCACGGCCGCGGAACACCACACCGCACCGGCCGCTACACCCTCACCGCCCCGAGCTTCGGCGAGCACGGTCTGCGCTGGACACCCGCACCCGCCGACCTCACCGTCCACCGGCCACTCGCGGCCGCGCAATGACCACCGACAACTCCGCCGGCATCTTCGACTCCTGGCCCACCACCTTCGAGCCACCCACCCGCCGCATCGTCGACCCACCGAGGTCAGTGAAAGTGAACGTCGCGCTCGCGATCGGACGATCCGGAGGCGGGGGATTCCGTGACACCACACCTTTGAAAGTCCGGGCCGAGGGCTTGGCCATGGACAGCATTGTCGAGGGAACCTTGTACGCCTGGGCACGGACCGGTACCGGCGATTGGCTTGCGAGCGTGTCGTTTTCGATCCCCACCGGCAACAAAATGGGACGGCTCGACCTCGACCGACAATGGTGCCCCGCCGCCGCCATCACACCCATCACATGACCGACACCACCACCGAAGAAGCCATCAGGATCGACCTCAACCACCGACAATCAACACACACCACCGCAGCAGCACAGGAGAGACCGTGAACATCGGCGACCGCTACCACCTCGCACCCGGAGCACCCGGCATCGTCGTCGTACGCGACATCCAACCCGAGGGCCTCATCCTCGTCGAAAACGAAACACCAGGCCCCGGCGTCTACCCCTACCTCGTCAAACCCGACACCCTCGTACCCGCCACCACCTGAACGGCCAACCCTGCAGCAGCCACCCCATCAACAAACGGGCAGCCAGCAGGTGAATCCACTCTCGCTCAGTCCTAATCAATGGCGCACCGGTGCCACCATCGCGTGGACTCGAACTGGCTCAACGGGATCGGGGAGAGCGGTGCGAACTGTTGATCTTCTTGAATAACTCCTCGAAATTGTCGAGAGTCTCTGCACTCAAGGCATCAACGAGGTCTGGGTTGCGCATCAGAGCGTCTGCGGGGCCATAGTGGTCAAACGAGCCATGGTGTGCTTTGAGCCTCTCCACAATCCGTGATGCCTTTTGATCCTCAAGGTTCGCTTCTGTGATCGAGGTGTTGTAGGCCTTGTTGAATAGCGTCAAATAGTCAGCCACAGTGAATAAATCTTCGATGTCCGCGTGGGTGCGCGAAACTACTTCACCAACTCTGATCAAACGGTTGCGATGTATCCGCCCGGCGTCCAAGGCTGCCTGTATCCGGCCTCCACCTTCGGTACCGGAATCCATCACGACGGTCAGATCTGTCCTGGCTCCGAGCAGGGCGATATATGCAGGCAAATTCGACGCACCGCCGGTCGGCAGAAGACTCCACCTGGCATGGAGCGGCGTGCGTTCAGTCGCGGCCATCCGAGCAGACAACACAGTCAGGAACACAACGTCACTAGCACCCTCGACAGCAACGTTGTCCTTACCCACGAACAGGTGCTGGGTCGCGTCGTACCCAAGGGCCGCTTGGAGCGGGAACAAGCTGTTGTCATTGACCACTAGGACATCTTGTGTGACCTTCGCTCCCACACTCTTGCCCTTGTCTTCCACTATGCGTATCCGCTCGATCCGATCGGTTTCGACCATGAATGGCGAATGCGTGGTGTACACGACCTGCACTGCAGAACCCAGACGATCGTTGAGAAACGTCAGCAGGTCGCGCTGAGCCAAACCATGCAAGCTCAGACCCGGCTCGTCCAGCAGGACAATGAAATTTGTGCCCTTACTTTTCGCCTCGAACTCGGTGAACGCCGCAAGGAACGAGAAAAACCACTGGAATCCGTGGGACCGGCGGTCGATGTTCGACGTGTATCGGTGCTCGGTGTTTTCCACCCGGATCTCGAGATAGTGATCGATCTCGGCCCTAGTGCTGTCGGGGTACCCGTTGTTCGTCGGTACGAGTCGCACGTCCTTGTCCAGATCGAACGCCACTCTCAGGTTCGCGTTCTGCTTCCAGTACGTGAAAATCTCGTCGGTCAGATCTGCACTGACCGCTTCCAGCTCTGCCTTTCGGTCTTCATAGTCATCAGAAACCAGTTCCTCGGGGGAAGTATTGGCAAGGTTGAGCAGAGCCCGCGCGGTCTGGGTGCCGGTGGATGCGATCGCATCGGCTCCATTCAAGCTGGCGATGTTGATTCGGCCGGGTAGCAGGGCATACTCGTCGAAATAGAAGAAGGTCGGAACCCGGGCCCAGATGGCGTTACGACTCCGGTCGAACGGGTTCTTGTCGCCGTCAAACACCGCTTTGACTTCAGCGACGTCGTCTTGCCACCCGTCTTTGCTCTCGAGTTCTGCGAGGACCTTCCGTACCGCGGCGAGACTATTGGCCTGCCCGAACGCTTCGCGGGCCTCGTTTGAGATGTCCAACTTCGACAGCGCCGCCGCGACCAGGACGGACCCGTTTGCCGGGTTGGTAACGAAGGCTTGGGGCTCGTTGTACCAACGCGATACGGTTACCGTCCTCGATGCCATGACACCTGCGCCGAACCTGTCCTCCATGGCTGTTACGTCGGCGTCGTCCAGCTCGAAAACGGCCGAAATCGCACTTTCAGACCCGATAGTGTCCTCGCGCTGGTCCTTCTTCCACAACCACCTCGGGTAGTCGTCCTTCACTACCAATTCCGCTTTGCCGTGAGGCTTGATACGGAGAAGCGCCTGAAGAAAGCTCGTCTTGCCAGCCTCATTCAAACCCACCAAGCACGTGAGTGAGTCGTCGAAAAGCAGCTCGCCGCTATCGACGATGTTCCTGAATTTTCTGATACGGACCGACTTCAATCGCACCCAAGTCTCACTTCCTCGATTAGTGTGCTCAAGGCTACCCAGAGTCGACCCCGGTAAGGGGCAACCTCAAAACTAAAGCTACCGCGACACCGAGCGTCGTCACCCTCCGTCGCTCCCGCACAATCACCTTCACAGCCGTACCCCACACCACGCCGCCGTAGAGCACCAGCTCCGGCGGCGTTCCGCGTCCCACCACCCGAAGCCGGCCACGTTCACAAGCAGGCCCTGGCGGGCCACACGCACCCCTACGGACTGCACCGAACCGAACTCCGCTTCGCTCCGCACTCAAAAGAGCGAAAAGAATCAATTTCTTTCGACGTAGGTGGCTTCTCCGAGCATCCATCACCCGTGCCCGCCGGCTCAACCCCTCGCTCCGCTGCGCTACGGCCAAGGCTCCGAACACTTTTCGTCCCGTAGTCGCTGCGCTCCCACGAAAACTGTCCGGCCGAAGGGTTGCCCCGTCGTTCCCGTGCGCTGGTTTCTCTCCCCAGCCACCACGGCGAAAGAAATTGGCAGGGCGAAGGTCCGGCCACCAGTCGAGAGGAACAGGTCACCATGCGAGCACAGCACCCCACCACCGCCGACGAAATCGACATCATCGTCCACCGAAACGGCAGCCGCAAAGTCCGGCGCACCGTCAAACGCGCCAGCGCACGCCGCGACCGCCGCACCGCCCGCCGCGAACTCCGCCACTGAAAACCGCGCTACCCCAACCACACCCGCACACACCGAAAGGCTTTCGCCATGACCCAACACCGCATGTCCCTCGCCACCGCTGCCGACACCCTCGCCGCCATCCCCGCCCTGCTCGGCTTCACCCCCGACAACTCTGTCGTCATCATCGCCCTGGCCGACGACGGGAACGGCTCGCACCTGGTCGCGCCTACCGCCCGCGTCGACGCCCACCAGGCCGAAGCCGCCGCAGGCATCATCACCGACGCGCTCACCCGGCAGGACACCCCCGTCACCGCCGTCATCCTCGCCGCCATCGCAGACACCACCCACGCAGGCGCAGCCCTGCTCGGACTCGACGCCATCCGCGACGCGCTCGCCGCAGTCGGAATCCGAACCATCCGCGCCCTGCACACCTACAGCCTCACCGCAGGAACCACCTTCACCGACCTCGACCGCTTCACCGACGGCACCATCCCCGACCCCGCCACCACCGAACTCGCGACCGCCCGCACCGCAGACGGAGCCGTCATCGCCCCATCACGCGCCGACCTCGAGGCCCGATACGCCCCCACCACCGAGATTCCCGAATCCCTCGCACTCGCCGCCGCCGCCACGATGGGCACCGACTTCCTACCCGTCACCTTCGACGAGCTCGCAGCCGTCATCCACGCCCGCGAAATCCCCAGCGCCGACCTCACCGCCCGCGTCGGCCTGGCACTGGCCACCGGCCACCTCGAAGTCCGAGACGCGTTCCTGGCCCTGTCCGTCCACGGAGACGCCGACGCAGCAGACGCGTTCACCCGCATCGCCGCCCCGCTACGCGGCACCGCCCGCGCGAACGCCCTCACCATCGCCGCCTACTTCCTGTACTGCACCGGCGACGGCGCAGCAGCACACGCAGCACTGCAGGCCGCCGAGCGCACCACCGAACGAGCCAACGTGCCATTGCCCAGCCTGACGGGAATTCTCCTGCGCGTCCTCAACGCCGGAATGCCGCCGGAACAGGTCAGAGGGATCGGCGCAGTCATCACCCCCGACTACGTCGCCGCCCACATCGGCACAGTAC
Source organism: Rhodococcus sp. 05-2255-1e (assembly GCF_002259025.1). Lineage (NCBI taxonomy): Bacteria > Bacillati > Actinomycetota > Actinomycetes > Mycobacteriales > Nocardiaceae > Rhodococcus > Rhodococcus sp. 05-2255-1e. Next base: position 6,242 of record NZ_NOZE01000009.1, read on the forward strand.
AGAGCTACACCTGACGATCGCTGCCGAGCGTGGCCACCGGTTCGAGGTGGCCACGCCCGGCAATCCAGGTCGCGGGCGCGGGGCCGGTGCATCGGGCATCGAGCCCTCACACCGACAAACGCGCACCACCCGCAGCAACGACAGGAGGGCCGGCGGGTGCGGCGAGGTGGCGTGGCAGAGGAAGAGCGGAACAGCGCTCAGAGAGACGTCGGATCGGCCGGCCACACCATATCGACCTCGGCGGCGGCGGGACGAGTGTCCTCGACCCGAACACCGGCCACGATCGCATCGAGCGCCAGATCCGACGGCGGCGGCTCAGCGTTCACCACAGCTTTGGACAAGGCATGTTCGATCCGCGAGCGCTCCATACCCCAGCACCCTACCGACCAGCACGAACACAGCCACCGCCACGAGTGCAGCGACACCGAGAGAGGGAGGTTCTTTTCGATCCGTCTGACTGCGCAACGAGAATGCATCACCCGTCCTCTCCCGGATCAACCCCTTCACTCCGCTCACGCTCCGGCCCACAGGGCCCAGCACGACTGTTCGCCCGACCCGCACTCGCTGCGCTCCCCGGCGAACACTCGCACCGGCCAGGCATTGACCATCGACGCCGTGCGCCGCCGTCTCTTCTCCGCGCCACCCGGAAGCGAAAAGAACGCAATAAAGGAAGCCCGATACACGTATCCGCACCCGTTTTCGACGGGCCCATCGGGTATCGAAATGGGTAAGTGAAAAACACCGAAAAACGTTATAGCGCAACGTAAATGACTATATCTACACCTGGTGCAAACGGCATTTTTGACGTAGAATAAAAGCCAATAGAACAATTCCGAGAAGGAGGCAACCATGTCGATCACCGTGTACACGAAACCGAATTGCGACCAATGCGATGCAACGAAACGACGGCTCGACAAGCACGGTCTCCAATACCGAATCGTCGACATCACCGAAGACGACACCGCCCGCCACTTCGTCACCTCCGAGCTCGGCTACCTCCAAGCGCCCGTCGTGGTCGTCGACCGAAGCGACGGTGACCGCGAAGACTGGTCCGGTTTCCGAATCGGCCGACTCGACGCACTCGCAGCCTGACACCCCCACCGACACAGGAGAACCGCCATGCACCTCGTCCCCGCCTACATCCCCGACGCCGACTACATCGACCGCCAGATCGATGCCGAACTCGCAGCAGAGCGCGACACCGAACAGAACGACACCCCATACGGCGACGCCGAGCAAGTCGCATCGTGACCACCACCCCCGAAGGCGTGGCCGCTAGTAATCCCATATCCGTTCACGACGACTTCTGACCCGACACCGACACGAACGCGAGGCCCGACGATGAACGCACTACGCGCAGTCCCCACACCCGGCGACGACCCGGCAGCGCAGGCACGCGCGGACCTCGCACCCGTCGAGGACCTCGACACAGCGGTCGAACCCGGGTACGACCCGGCCACCGACCCCGAAGCGATGCTCCTGTGCGCCTTGATGGATGTGCGCAACCAGAGTGCCGATGGAAGCGACGTCGAGCGGATCACCAGGACGCTCACCGCGGCGGACTTCGAGGATCCCGCGCACGCGCGTATGTACGGCCACATCGTCGACCTCATCACCGCCGGCCAACCCCACGACTTCGCCTCCGTCACCGGTGCGCTCATCCGATCCGGAGCCGACGGAGCCAAAGACGCCCCGCTACGCAAACGCCTCATGGGCATCGTCACCGCCGGCGCACACTCCGTCGCGGCCGTGCACTACGCCGACAACGTCCTGTCCCAGTCCTACCGCCGCAGCTTCCACATCGCGGGCCAACGACTGGCTCAGGCCGCCGAAGAAGCACCCGAAGCCGACCTGTTCGACTACATGGTCGAACTCGGCATCCGGCAGCGGGCAGCGTTCAAAAGGCTCAACAGCTTTCGGCAACCACCGACATCCTGAACGAACCCGCGCGGGCACCGGTGGGCGCATCGACGACGCCGAGGGCACTACGGTGCTAGCTGGCCACAACCGAAAGACGAGGACCGTGACAGAGACAGGTGAGCACGCCGAACGGCCGCCACAGGGCGCGCCGGACCGCACGAACGCACCCCCGACCGGTGCCGCTGTCGATGCGGGTCTGCCCGTCCACGTCCGCGAGCAGATCGCTGCTGTCGTCGACGCGTCCGGCGACCTCGAGCGCGTCCCCACCGGTAGTGGCGCGCTGACTGTGCAGGTGTGCTCGGCATCAGAAACCTCGTACGACGCCGCGACGTGGAGCACCCTGGGCACCTACCGCGCCGCTGACGCCGCAACCTTGGCCGAACGGCTGCTCGACGCTCTCGGAGACAGTGCGAACATCGGCACCGACCTCGGTGTCCTCATCGTCACCCACACCCACACCGACACCCTGGAGGCACCGGCCATGACCGCACCCACCGCCGACGGAACCCGCGCGCCGGCCGCCGCGCCGCTGCTCACCCTCGACCTCGCCAAAGCCGACGTGCTCGACGACGACTTCGAGTGGCCCGAACCGGGCAGCGCGCAGGCATTGTGGACTCCGCACTGGCTGCTGCAGGCCGCGATCAACTCCGGGGCCGTCACCTACGACCGGCGACTGTGGGGCGAGCTCGCACTGTCGGCCGAGTTCACCGCCCCGAACCGGCACGAGCTCGAATTCGTGATCACCTATGAGATCGACGGCGCACCGAACATCGTCGACGGTGACACCACCGACTACCCCGCCGACTTCAACGAACTCTCCGACGAGGAACAGAACGCCGTCCCCTCCACACTGGTCCCGAACCCGGAGACCGCAGCGTCGTGGCTGACGTACCTCGTCGACGCCTTCAACGCCGTGCACGCGAGCACCGACAAGCTCGTCCGCGGCTGGCCCCACCAGTAGAACCCCTGGAACGATCGAACCCCCGACCACAATATGGCGGGGGTTCATCTGTCGGGCAGTCGCTGTCGCCGAGAAGGACGCAGGCTAGGGCATGAACGTACTGCGACCGGAGCTGAACAATGCACCGAGCGCGAACGCGAACGCGAACACGGCCACGAACACCACGATCCGGAACACACCACTGGCGAGCATTCCCGTCGCGCGCAACGGCGCGAATTTCCACGTGCCGTCCGCTCGCTGTCCGGACCGCAACACCACGTACGCCAGGATCGCAGCGGCCACGAGATACACAGCCATCTCCAGCCCACCCCTTTCGTTCCTCGTGTCCTTCACTCGCGCAGACGTTTCGACGCGACCGGTCTTCGATTGGCTGTCAGTACACACCCACCCACCGACACAGTCGGTGCCACAACCGACCGGCCATCACCGCCCACACACGTTCGGGAGTCAGAACAGCGTCGGGGAAGCCTCATCGAGCAACGCAGTACGCACAGCGCCCTCGTCCCACCCACCGCGCACCGCATCGCGCAGCCGCCGCGACCGCGCCGCTCTCGCGACCCGATCGGGCCCGTACCAAAGCCCGCGCTGACGCCGGCCACCCCCGCGGCCCTTGGCTCCCATATCGAGCAGGTTCTGTGACTGCGTCCCGTCGACGACGTGACGCACCCCGCCAACGCGGGTGTCCTCGTCGAGAGTGACTCGTACACAGATCGGGTTGTCACACAGGTGCAATGCCGTCACCTCGTCGGTGAGCGGTACACCGAGCGCACGCGCCAACGCGTACCGGTGCGGGCGCACCACCCGCTGCCGGCCATCGCGCATCAACCAGAACCGGCCGTACCCGTCATCGGCTACCGCGCCGACCCAGATCGCACACGAATCAACGTGCGGGCCGCGCACGATGTAGCGCTCGAACCGCGTGAGTTCTGTTGCCCCGCCGATACCTAACGGTTCCGGCACCGACCCGGCCCGCCGACCATCACCTAACGTCTCCCGGCGACTGTGCTTCTACCGGTTCTGTCTCGGCGTCGTGGATCGTCCGGAGCGTCTGCACGGCGGTGAGTTTGAGGACTGGGTCCGAGGTGTCGAACACTCCGAACTTCTCCAACCGCGAGATGTCGACGGGGGAGCGCACGGCCGCGAACACTTCCGCGTCGATCGCCGACTCGAAGTCGCCGCCGGCCGCGAGAGCGTTGATCATCCGCAACAGGTCCGCGAACTGCGGCGCGGTCCGCGTGGTGATGAGAGGGCCGTAGGTGTCGAACGCCTCGTTCGCCTCCGCGGTTTGCAGCAGCGCAAGGATGTCGAGCTCCAACACATCGGACTCGCTCAGGTCCGTCTCAGGGTGGTTGCCGGTCATCGCGCACCCGCCTGATCCATCAACAGCTGTCCGACGGCGTCGGAGATCTCCGTCGGCGTCCCGGCCGAATCGAGCAGGTGCAGTCCGGTGTCGACCGGACCGCCGCGCACGATCGTCGCGGCGAGGTGCTCCTGCTCGCGGGTGATCGCCAGTACCCAGCATTGCGTGACGACGAACTGGGTTGCGTCGAGCAAGGTGAAGAACTCGCCGTACGCAACCGGTGCTCCCGGCTCACCGGCACTGTCGGCGTAGGCGATCGACGCGGCGAACGTCGACGGGTCGGGCCCGACGGAGTTCGAGACGACGACGCCGAGCGCGCCGAGGGCGCTCACTGCGCACCCTGCCCGGCGGAGGCGAACTCCTGCGCCGCAGGCGGTGTCTCGGAGTTCGGTGCGGGGTCGGTATGCGGGGGAGTAGCGGCGTCGGGCGACTCGCCCGAACCGGGCTTGTCCGCGTCGGTGGCGGTGCTCGCAACACCGATGCGCACCGGCCGCTTCTTGCGTCCCGATCCTGTCGAGGCCGGCTTCGGGGACGCGATGACAGAGGTCGGCACCGTCAACCCCATCTCCCGCAACTGCTGCGCCGTCCATCCACCGTCGAGCGCGGCCCGCAACGCGGTAGTGACCGCGTCCTTGGCCTTCTCGACGGACTTGGCAGAGGACCGTTTCGCGGCCTGGGCTTCCTTGATCGCCGCGTCGGCGGCCGTACGCGCTTTCGCGTCGTCTGCTTCGGCCTCGACGACCTTCTGCTGTGCGTCGGTGATCGCCTCGACCTTCGCGATGCGCTCGTTGATCGCCGCTTCGGCGGCCGCGCGGATCGCGTCCTTGTCCAACGGGGTGACAGTCATGTGTGTGGGCCTTTCTCGTCGAACCGACCGCCCGCAGACACGGGGAGAGTCGGTGAGGGTGCACGTGATCAACGTTCGGCGGAGGGCCCACACGGCACCGCCAGAACGCACTGCAAACTCTACCGCCCAGGCGTCGCAGACGACAGCGGACGGACGAGACGACCTACCTGCCCGACCGGTGCACGGCCCGGCGGGGGAGTCATCGACGAGGGAGGGGATCGGGTGCGGTGCCCCCAACTGTGCACCGGCCTTCATCCTCATGTGGATGCCCGAGATTCCTCCCACCGCTCCGCTCGATCTCAGGCACCCACAATCGGGGCCGGACACACAGATAGGGGACATCGCACCCATACGGTGCTCACGTGGGACCGGCGGGCGAGGGCTCGTCCGGTGGTCCCGTCGAGGTTCCGACAGTGGGGTGTTCACGACGACGTCGAGTCATCGCTCTCAGGAACAGCTCTGACGATCTGACGTGCGGACATCAGCCGCTCGGCCTCTACCAGATCCACGCCGACTAGCTCCGCCGCACGGGGCACAGATCCCTCTGACGTCGACAGCCGTTCCAACTCGGCAGCCATCACCTGTTCGGCGGCGTCCCGTTGTGCCCGCGCTGCAACGAATCGCCGCGCCGCCCTCTCGCGCTCCCGCACCGCTGTACCCGCCTGGCGGGTGGCCTTCTGCCATCCCCGCTCACGGGCGGCTACCCGATCTCCTGTCGACCCCATGACCCCGTTGCCTCTCGATCTCCTGACCCCCGCGACCCCAGCTCCGACCGCCCCAAGTCTGTGGCCTGGCCGAAGACATCTGAGGGCTTGGCCTTACTGCACAGGCTTCGCCTGCCAAAAGCCTAGGTGATTTACACACCTCTTGCTGAATTTCAGACTTTGGGGGGTTCCGGCCTTCCGCCTGCCCGCCTGCGGCGTCTAGGGTGGCGGTGTGATGACGCTCCACGTACTGCACGCGGGCGATGGCTACGAGTACCTGACCAAGCAGGTGGCCACCGCTGACCGCGAACGGGAGCACGGCCAAGATCTGACCGATTACTACACCGCGCACGGCACACCGCCGGGTGTCTGGTTCGGTGCGGGCCTGGACAATCTGGAGCAGATGCAGGCCGGGATCGACCCGACTGCGGGGCCGTCGATCACCGGCGGTGGGCAGGTGTCCGAGCCGCAGATGAAAGCGTTGTTCGGTAGCGGGCTGCATCCGAACGCCTCGGCGTTGATCGAAGATTCAATTACCAAGGGCGCGAACGAGAAGGCCGCGCTCAAAGCAGCCCGCCTGGGCCGTAAGTTCCCCGAATTCTCCAACGACATCGAACTGCTCCGCGAGCACAAGGCAGCGGTGGGGGAGTTCCGTAGGGAGCACGGGCACGCGCCGTCGAAAGCGCAGTCGCAGCAGATCATGGACGAGGTCGGTACCCGGTTGTTCACCGACGGCCACGGCCGCCCGCCGGAAGATCAGCGCGAGCTCCGTTCGTGGATCAGCGCGCAGAAGTCCCGCGTCCGCCAGCCCGTGGCCGGCTACGACCTGGTGTTCACCCCACCGAAAAGCGTGTCGGTGATGTGGGCGCTCGCCGACGACGGGACCCGCCGAGAAATCGAGCGCATCCACAAAGAGACCGTCACCGACGCCCTCGGCTGGATCGAGAAGGAAGCGTGCTTCACCCGTACCGGCAACACCAGCCAGGAAGTCCAGGACACCACCGGTCTGGTCGCGACCCTCTACGACCATTACGACTCCCGCGCCGGGGATCCGAACCTGCACACCCACGCCGTCGTCTCGATCAAGGTCTGCACCGAATCCGACGGTAAATGGCGGGCCCTCGACGGGTCGATCCTGCACCGGTACGCGGTGCCGGCCTCGCAGCGCTACAACGCCACCATCATGTCCAAGCTGCATACCGAACTCGGTTTTTCCCTCGCTGCCCGCTCCACCGGTCACGGCCGGCAGGACGTCGTCGAAATCGAGCAGGTCCCGCGTGAGCTGTGCGAGATGTTCTCCTCACGCCGCAGTCAGATCGAAACGCGCAGAGACCAGCTCGTCGCCGAGTACCGCGCCGAACACGGCCGGATGCCGTCCCCGAAAGCGATGTACTCGCTCTACCAACAGGCGAACCTCGACACCCGCGCCGGCAAGCAGGAACCGCAGACGTTGCGCGAGATGCAGAACGCCTGGCTCACCCGGTCCGCGCAGATCCTCGGCACCCCACGCGAGGTCGACGCCCTCGCCGCGGGGTGGCAACAGGTCCAACGAGAGCACGCCTCCGGTGTGCGCGAGGTCGGCGAGCACATGCGCACCCTCGATTCCCTCGACGAGGAGGTCGAGCGCGTGCTCGAACGCCTCGAAGACAAGCGATCGAACTGGGCGATCACCCACGTCCACTCCGCCGTCGATGCGAACTTCGCCGCCGTCGCGTTCACCGACGACACCGCACGGCGCGCCGCCACTGCCGCCGTGATCGACCGTGTCCTCGCAACATCGGTACACATGCCGCTCCCAGAGCTGCCCGAAGCTCCGACGGCGCTGCGCCGCCGCGACGGCGAGTTCATCCTCACCCGCCCCGGCACCGCCCTGCACACCTCGCACACCGTCCTCGCCGCAGAACGTTCCCTGCTCGACGCCGCACAGACCCCGGTCGCCTACATCGCTCCGCAGGCCGCGCTCGACAAGGTCATCACCGCCGCCGCGAAAGGCAAGGACGGACGCACTCTCAACGCCGGGCAACGTGAACTCGCGGAACATTTCGTCGGTAGCGGCACCCTTGTTGCGGTCGGTATCGGACCGGCCGGCACCGGCAAGACCACCGCCATGAAGGCCGTCGCCGACACGTGGAAGAAGGCCGGATATCAGGTCATCGCACTCGCACCGTCGGCCGTCGCAGCGGAAACCCTCGGTGAGGAAATCGGGGTCACCGCGCACACTCTCGCCACCCTGACCTACCCGTGGCGAGGCAAGAACGGCGACGAACCCCTGACCCTGTCCGACCGGATCGACATTCGCCCCGGTGCGATGCTGCTCGTCGACGAAGCCTCCCTCGCTTCGACCAAAGACCTCGCCGCCATCACCGAGATCGCTGCAGCCAAAGGCGCGGTCGTGCGTTTGCTCGGTGACCCGAACCAGCTCGACGCCGTCGAAACGGGCGGTGCGTTGCGGCTGCTCGCCGAAGAGACTCGCGCGCCCGAACTGACCACCGTTGTGCGGTTCGGCAGCGACACCGAACAGGCCGAGAATTCGCTCGATCTGCGGCACGGCGACCCGGCCAGTCTCGAGATGTTCTACCAACGCGGATGGGTCCACACCGGCACTGCCGCGGAGATGAAGGACGCCGCCGCCGGGGCGTACCTCGCCGACATCGCAGCCGGTAAGTCCTCGCTCGTCATGCTCTCCACCGGCGAGGACGTCCGCACCGTCAACCTCGCCATCCAAGAGCACTTCCGTAGCCAGGGAACGGTGAAGTCCCGCCGCACCGCCGAGCTGTCGGACGAGCTCACCGCAGGGGTCGGAGATACCGTCCTCACCCGCAAGAACGCACGGTGGCTGCGCACCAAGGGTGGTCGGCGACGGAACATGTTCGTCCGCAACGGTGACCTGTGGACCGTCACCGCAGTCGGCAAAGACGGCTCGCTGACCGTCCGCAGCAAAACCCACGACGGCACGGTCACCCTGCCGGCCGACTACGTGTCCGGCTTGACCGAACTCGGCTACGCCGCCACCGTGCACCGCAGCCAAGGCATCACCGTCGACACCTCCCACACCGCGCTCAGCCCCACCACAGACCGGGCCGGGCTCTATGTCGCGGCCACCCGCGGGCGCACCAACAACGAGCTGTACGTGCCCGTCGAACCGGGCGTCACACTCGACACCGAGGGAATGCACCTCTCGGAGATCGACACCCCGAACTCCCGCGAGGTCCTCACCGGCATCCTCGCCAACGACAACGGCCACAAGGCCGCCATCACCGCGATACGCGACGCCGCCGAACACGCGAACAGCCCCGACCGGCTCCGCGAGGCATACCTCGCCGCCCACACCCGGCTTCGTGATCACTGGCTCGACACCGTCCTCGACCGGGCACTCCCGGCAGCGCTTCTGGCGACCGCGCAAGCCGAACACCCCGGAAGCCTCGCAGCACTGCGCGCGACCCTCGCCGAGATCCACGACCGCGGCGACAGCGCCCGCCACGTCCTCGTCGACGCACTCGCCGCCGGCGAGCTCCACACCGCACGCGACGTCGCGAGAGTGCTCAACTCACGGATCATCGAGGCACGCAGCTCCACCGACACCACCGACACCACCGACACGGTGGCCGGCGCTACCGGGCGACCGGAACACGAGCTGCCCCCGCTCCCGCCGCGCACACCCGGCACCGACAAAGAGCTCGACGATTACGCCCGACTCGTCGCCGACCGCTACACCACCGTTCGGCCGGCACCCGCCGAAACCGATGGCATCGGCCGACGGATCCGCGACTACGACGCTGCCCACGCCGAACTCGACGCTGCACGAGTCCAGCGCCCCATCCAGGCCGCGTTCGAACCCGCGACCGCCGAACGCCTCATCGCCGAACCCGGCGTGCACCGACTCGGCCGACACCTGCGCACCGCAGCGCTGGCGGGACTGTCACCGGAGAACGTTCTCGCCTGGCACGCCCAGCAACTGACCACACGCGGCGACGACGTCACCGCCCGCGCCCTCATCAAAGACCTCGTACCCGCCGTCACCGACGCGGCCGAACGCGCGAACACCAGGTGGCTCGCCGAGCACGAAGACACGATGCGCGAGCACTTCCCGATCGCGATGGCCACCGCAGCACGTAGCGACGACCCCCGGTGGAACACCGCTATCGCCCGAATGCGGGAACTGACCGCACACGGCGGCTACGACCTCGACGAGCTGTGCCGCGACATCCACACCGCCACACACCCCGGCGTCCTCGCCGGAGGCATCGTCGACGCACTCGACGACATCGCGCCCACACACCGGACACCGGTCGACCAGGACGCACCGCACTGGGTGCCGTCACCGGACCTCGACGCCCACCTCGTCGATCCCGTCCTAGGCGAGCAACTCGACAACCGATACGACGACATCGCCGCCGAGCACGCCGCCGCCGTCGACCGCATCGCCGCCGTCCCCGACCCGGCCTCGACCCCGGACCTCGAATTCACCCGCCACCTCGAACAGCGGCCCGACGACGACGCCCTCGCGGCCGAATGGAATCGCACCGCCGCTGAGATCGCCGCCTACCGAGACCGCTACCAGATCACCGACACCACCTCGATCGCCGGCGACCGACCCGAGAACCGGGCCGAGCACGCGCCGTACAACACCGTCCACACGAACATCGACACCCTGCACGACCACATTGAGCAGCAACGACGCGACGAGCACGAAGAACAGCAGCGACTACAGCGCGAGGCCGAGAACATCGAGCACCACCACACCATCGCGCAGCAGAACATCGAACACGGACACCAGCGGCGCGGCCCGCGGCTGTAAGCGCGGGCCGGTCGCACTCGTGGCCATCGGTGAGACCGCGTGTGAGGCCGCCCGCCACGCGGACGGCCTCATACACGCCGTGGGCTACTTTCTCGTCAGAGCACCCAGTACGGCGGCGAAGATCGTTGCTCCAATGGATGGGTCCCGCGAGAAGTACGTAGCGGTCGCACCCATAAGTCCCGCAACTGCAAATGCGGCAGGAGTCGTCAGTGACGGAAAGAGGTTCCGTCCGGCCTGGTCAGGATCGTCGTTCGATCCGTTCGGTGTGTTGTTCATGCAGACAACTGTGGCGGGCTCTGGAGCTGCACGCACGCCGCTCGGAGTACCGTGGTGGCCGGTCACCGGGTCTAGGCTGGCCGGACATAGCCCCGTTACTCTTATCTACTTTAACGTTGCAATGTCCGGTTCCCGCAGCACCGGCTACATCGGTACTAATTCGAGGAGATCTGATGGTTGACATGGCGAAATCGGAGGATCTCGGCGAGCCCGAGAACAGCGACGTTACCGACACCGGGGAGCCGTCGGCAATCCCCAAACGGGTGTTCGCTCAAAAGTTCACCGCGGAGCAACAGGCGAAACTCGCGCGTCAGGAGCAGTACAACAAAGCAGTGTTCGAGGGATGGGAGGCGCGCAGGACCGCTCGTCGCGAGGCCCTGCTGGCTCGCAAGGACGCGGTGAAAGCAGCAACCAAGGAATACAGCCTGCTCGGCCTCGGCAGCCAATACGAAGACGTCAGGTTCGAGGACGTCAGAATCCGGACTCCGTTCGTCCGACTCGATCCGAAACGCCCTCTTCGCGCCCCCGGCGAGAAGTATGTTCGCTCAACAGATCTGGACACCCGACCTGCGTCCACCCGCTTGATCAACCGTAAGAACTCGGCACTGAGGGTTCTGATGTCGGCGATTTACGTAGCGCACCTCGAGTTCGAGGCCGGCAAGACGTTCGTCAACAAGCACCCCAACGTGTTCGGCGAACCGGAGCTCGCGGCGTGGTGGAAGCTTTGTGGTCTTCATGTCAAACCAACTTCACCTGCTCGAATCAATCGCGAACGAGGTCGGGCGCTGAACCGGGCGCTGTCCGTGCTGCACGATGTCGGGCTGGTGCACACCGGATCGGACCCGGTGGCGGGAAGGTTCAAGAACTGGATTCTGAACTCCGAGGCCGGAAACGGTCGACGGTACACAGTGCCGGCGGAAAGGCGCAGTCCCGAGACCGTGCGCGTACCGCGCGCATTTTTCGCCCGCGGCTGGCACCTCGTCCTCGAACCGGGCGAGATAGCCACCTTCCTGGCAATCGTCGAATTCACCCAGCGTATGGAGGGGCAGCCGCGCTCGTCGAAAAAAGACATCGGCGTGGCCCTCGGAGAAACGATTCGATGGGAACGCTATGGACTCAGCGAGGACACCTACCTGGAAGCGATCCATGCTCTGGACGAGTTCGGGCTGATCGATGTATTCGACCCGATGCCGAACCGCCGACGTGGAAAGTTGAATCCCTCGCGGAATCTGATTCCGGCAGGTGAAGAGTCCGACGAGCAAGTGCCCTACCGAGTGATCTATCCACCGCCGCCGGACTCGGTGACGGCACCCTTCGCAACCGATGCCGTCGACGTCGTCCTGAGTCGCCTTGCGTACCCCGTGCCGCTCTGGCTGGAGGATCTGCCGGTCGACGACCGCGTGGCCGAACGTTTGTTGGGGAAATGAGGAAGTCCAGAGGCGGTCCAGGTCATCTCCGGCGCATGTACGGCTTTGTTTCGAGGATCTGGTCGAGGGCGGACTGATCTCTCGCCCAGTCACGAAGGTTGTCGTCGAAGTAGCCGATCAGCGCGATGGCATTGTCGAACTTGTTCTTGATGAAATTGCCCGATTCGAAGCAGATGGGCTCGTGGTGGGCAATCCTGTTGCGCACCGTGTGCAGTGGGTTGACCACCTGACGCAGAAACGCCATGTCGTTGCTAGTTTTGCCGCGCGGCGCGTTGTCGAAGCCTCGCCTGATTCGAGTCCCGAACTTTATTTCCTTGTCTCCCGAAACCATGAACTTCCAGAACCCGAAGTCCACAGCAGCAATCACGTCATCCGCGCCGATGTCCGCGACTCTCTCGAACCCGCCTTTGCCCTTGCCGACCCGCTTCTTCAGCTTCCCGTACGCCTTGGACAGGTCCTCGAAGCAACTGCCCATTTCCGATGTACCCTCAGGGACTTCCAGCGCGTAAAAGACCCAATCGTCTTCCCTGCGCAGCTGCTCGTGCCGCTCGCTGAGCGAGATGTCGATCGCATGGCGAAGTGTCACCTCGGCGTGACAGATCACCTCCCACAACGCTGTGGACGCCTTGAGGTTCCATCGATACAGATCGAGCGCACCCTCGACCTTGCGGTGCCCCGCTGCGTCCAGGTATTTCTGCATCCGAGCGTGGGGCATCGACTCGAAGACGAAGTCCAGGTTCACCTCGCCTGCGGCCGTGCTTGTCACCCGTGCTCCTGCCTGCTAGCATTTCCGCCGAAGGCTGACGGATCATCGGTTATCTTAAAGGTGGTAATCGTCCGCAGTTGCGTGACCCTTGAACATACTCAACCCCGCCACTCTGTGGCGGGGTTGAGTTCTTTCGAACGGTGCAATTGGCGGTTCACAGTCCCCGAACGTCGCGTGACCCATCGGCGGCCGAGCGGGGAGTGAGTCCCTCTACGACCGTGATCGCCAACAAGACGCCTTCCGGGGTGGTGTTCGGGTAGTACAGGCGGCCGTGCGCGTCACTCATCTTGAAATTGGCTTGCGAGCTCCCGGGCAGCACGTGGGCTTTGCATTCCACTGCGATGTCGCAGAGTTCACCGGGTGCGGTGTCGGGGATCGGCGTGAGGCTGGGGGTTGCGACCTGGCTGGAACCGCCGAGAGGGCCCATCCGTTTGATGTAGCGGTCTTCCCAGTGGACCGATCCACCGTTTCGGACGCGCCAGATCTTCGTGAAGCGTTCGCCGGGAGCCATCAGTGTCCCGTCCGGAATCGTGATGTCGGCGACCCACAGAGACACATCCCCGGGCTCGAGGTGTAGATCCGCAGGCGTGAGCTCGGTCGACAGCGCTCCGGTCGTCGGGTCGTGGGAGCGGCCGATGCGGTCAGCGGTCTTTCGGTCCTTTTCCTCCTGGGCATCACGAAACAGAGACAGCAGCAAGCCGTTCCAGCCGAGAGCCTGATCGAGCGCCGTGGCCAACGCTGGGCTCGGACGCAGGATGCCGCGTTCGATCTGGCTGAGGCTTCCTGGTGTACACCCCACCCGCTCCGCGAGCTCGGTCTGCTTCAAGCCCGCGATCGCACGTCCCGATCGCACGTGATTGGCGAAGCGTCCGAGCGCATCGGTGGGTGGATCGAGCTTCTTCGGTGGCCGACCCCGCCCACGCGTGCTCTTACCCTCGTCCATGACGGTGCTCCCCCCTGGCGTCGCGCGAGTGCGCGAGGCGATCCATTAATTTAGCGGGTGCGTCATAAATATGTGCGGGTGCAGTCTTGTCCCACGGGATCGGAAACGGTGAAAAGCCTTTTGCCGACAGTGTTCTCGGGATGAGGAGAGTCCAGTGAAACTCAAGAGGAACATCGCAGCCCTGGCCATGGCAGGAGCTGCAGCCGGAGCCCTGACTGTCGGCGCGGCTGGTACGGCGCAGGCAGCCCCGAGCGGAGATCCGCTCTCGACCGGGTGCGCGAACGGTGCCCAGACGATCTGGGAGAACACGTATTTCGGCTCCGGAAAGGTCGAGGTTCGGTACAGCCCCAGTTGCGGTACGAACTGGGTCCGCGTCACGGGCGCCGCCGGCCGGCAGAGCGAAGCCGGCATTGCCTCGCAGGCTTCGGGTTGGCAGTGGTCACCCTCGTACGGCAACAGCCCGAACAGCTACTGGACGCCGATGGTGTACGCCCCGGGCAGTGCGTGCGTGACCTTCCGCGTGAAGATCGGCAACGCCAACGGCATCGGTCTGATGGACACCGGAAACAAGCAGCTCTGCTAGTCGTCCCAGTTCGCCGGCGAGCCCCACCACACCCAGTGTGGTGGGGCTCGTTCGGTGTGCAAGCCAGGGAAGAACGTTGGGTCTAGTTCTAGCGCAGCACGAACTGTTGGGAGAGGAACCAGAACGGTAGCAGTGCCGAGATGGTGTACCGGACTTCCACGAGAACGGGTCCGGGGCCAGCGCCATGTGCATATTCGGTGGTGAAGGTGCTCCCTGGGTGAAATTTTCCAGGCGGCACGGATACCCAGGAATTTGGGTACAAGGCGTCGGCGGGGATTGTGATGTGCTCGATGGTTCGGTAGGAGAACCGCCGAATGGGACGGGTGCCAACGACGTTGAATGTGAATGTCCTGATGGTTGTATCTTCGAGTGTCACCGATTCGCCGAGTGACTTCGATAGCAGGGGCATCGCAGAGACTTTACGTTGTACGGCCTTGACGCTGTGGGATGAGAGACGAGTGCCAGTCCGGACGTCCGCCGGACCGCGACTCGACACCCCTTGTTCCGGAATCGATCTCAAGGGGCAGGCTTGTAGGTCTCAGTGGCTTCGTCGTACTCCCACCGTGCGTCGTCGATGATGACGGCGGTGAAATCGTCGGCGGGATCTTCTGCGACAGCACTGTCGGTGTCGATCATGTCGATGACCTGCTCCATCGTCAGTTCCGATGGGGCCTCGGCGGGTGCGGCGTCGTGCTGGGTCGGCTCGATCGGTGAGTCGTCGCGCTCGTCGATGTCGGTGGCGATGAATTCGGCGAAGTCGCCGGCGACGGCCGGCGTCGGCGGGGTGAACCCGCACGAGTGGGGAGTGCACTGCTCGAAGTCGGTGATCGACTTCATCCGGTGCACCATCGGCCAGAGAACTTGGTAGTGCCACGCTGCGGGCCCACCGTGATAGGCGTTCTTGCCCTGTTGGTACGCCTCACGGCGGGCGAACATCGCTGCGGTCAGCTCTTCGACCACTGGGCCGTGTTTGAACCAGCACGGGGGAATGGTGCGGCCGAGCTCGTAGCGGTCGCGTAGCCATTCCACCCAGGTGCCGAGCTCGACCCACAGTCGGGCGGCGCTGTCCTTGTCGAGGTACGGCCAGTCGATCGCACCGGGGGTATACGCCGGGAGTGCCATGACGTCAGCTCTTCTCGTAACCGGTAGCGCAGTACTCGTCGAACGCCTTCTGATTGGCCTTCACGCGGGCGGCGAGCACGGGTACGTCCCAGACGGAGGGAACGTGCAGCTTGATCGGTTTGGCCTCCCGGTAGCGCAGTAGGGCTTGATCGGCGGGCATCCGGGCGATGTCGCTGCCGGCCATGACCGGGACCGACCGGGGCCCGGCCATCCGGGAGGCGCTCATGTATTCGTCACGCATTCCCAGGCCCTTCGAGATGGTCGCCAGCTCGTCGGCGTCGCCGAGGCCGGTCAGATACAGGCGAGTGGGGGAGTCGTTGGACAGTTGCTGGCCGGCGACGTGGCCCCAGCGTTGTTCGTTCTGCAGCCGGGAGTGCACTCCGGCCCAGATCTGGATTCCGCGGCCACCGGAGTCGGTGATGAGCGAGGGCATGTTCGGGATTGCTGCGACGTTGTTCATCTCGTCGAGCACCATGCGCAGCGGCGGGTCGATCTTGTCGTCGGGCTGGGTCAGGCCGTGGGTCTTCGCCACGTGATAGAGCTCGGCCGACAGAACGGTCGTCATCGCGGCCGCCGACGCACTGCCACCCTCGGAGATGAGATATACGGTGTTGCGGCCTTCGGTGATCAGGGAACGTAGATCCGCCGATTCGCTGAGCGGGACATTGAGCGAGCGCATCAGCTTCGGCGACGCCAACGGCTCGAGCAGGCGTGTGCAGGCACCGATCATGTCGTCGGAGGAATCGGCTTTCGATTCCAGCGCCTGACTCAGGTCGGCGTCCCAGTCCGGTAGATCCCTCGACAGAACCTCATGCACGGGCTTGACGTTGCGCGAGGCAGCCCACACCCGCAGTGTGACCAGATCCTTGTCCAATACCGCTGCGGCATACAGGTAGCCGCGCATGAGCATCGCGGCTTTGCCGTTCCAGTAGCTCGAATTCGAGGTGCCGTCCATCGGCATGGCCTGCACCAACGCCGCGGCCCGCCGCATGGCCACCTCGGGGTCGTCGCAGCCGTCGAGAATCGACCACTGCATCTTGTTCGGATACACCGTCAGCCCGTCCGGATCGAACACCTCGACCCTGCCCACAGCCGCGCGCTCGGCCCACGTCGCGCGCAGAAGGTCACCGCGGGTCGAGGTGGCCACCACCGGCCCGATCGCCTCGACGACCGCCTTGTAGAACATGCGCCAGGTCTTACCGGATCCGGTGGGGCCTTCGACCAGCACACCGTCTCGGTACTGCAGAAACACCCCTTGTTTCTTGTCGTCGTACAGCGTGCCGATGCGCGTGGTCTCCGCTGCTGCCTCGATCCGGCGGACCGGGACGTCGGAGAGTGAGAGCCGGGTGGCCTTGGCCTTCTTCACCGCGCTTTTCTCGTCGATCCCGACAGTTGCGAGCGCGGCCCGATCGGCGAATCCGTTCGCCCGCACCCGCCGAGATGCTTTGCGGGCCATGTTCTTCGCCGAGACGATAGCTCCGAGCAGGATGCATGCGGCCGCGATGATGCCGATGCACAGCCAGGTCAGGATCGGGCCGCCCGGCTGAGCACCTACCGGCCACGCCGACGCGGGGTCGGATGGGTTGCTGAACAGGCCTACCACCACGGGGATCACCCCGTAGATGCCGGCGGGAAGTGCAGGGCCGGTGCCGGCGACGAGACCGGACAGGTAGCCGCCGCCGACCACGGAGACGAATGCACCGGCGACGAAACCGACGACGGGGCCGGTGCCGTAGGGAAGTACCGGGGGAGTGGGGCGAAGTTCTGGTGTGCTCATCGGGGGCGGTCCTCGCTGGAGTCGGGCCGTGGAGCAGGCGCGGGAAGGTATCTGCGGACCACGTCGCTGCCGGCGACGGGAGTGGGCGAGGGTGTCGATCGTCGATGGAGTACGGCCGAGCAGAGGGTGTCGAGCTCGCCGTCGAGGCGCGTGATCGCCGCGATGTCTCGTCGCGGGTCCAGTGCGGCGATGTTGGCGCGCAGTTCGCCGATGCGGGTGTAGCGGGCGACCGCGGCGCGGTCAACGTCGCTGATGTCGGCGCTGTGGTGGACCTGGATGCAGCCCCGTTCGGTCGCTGGTGCGATGTCGCCGCCGAACCGATACGCCAGGACCCCGGCCACCCGCTCCGCGTCGTCGCTGCCGTAGAACCCTATCGATGTTCTGCTGTGCGGCAACGGGTCCGGCCTGATGCTGCACAGGCGGACCTCCACCTTGTCGGGGTCGTCGACCCGTGATGGATGCACCGGCGAAGCGACGGCGTTGCTCAGCGTGGAGATCTCGGCCGTCAGAGCAGCGGGCAGCGGCAACCTCGCCCGCCTCACCCCAAGACTGTATTCGTCGAGAATCGCTAAAGCGCAGGCTGTCTCGGCTACCGAGCCCGTCACGGACACCTCGTCCCACGCGCAGAACATGCCCTCCGATGCCGAATCGACTGACGCTGTATCGCACTCGAAGACGGTGAAGTCGAGTGAGACCAGCGTGGCCCAGGATTGTGCGGCGTGCGTCAGGGCGAATGCCGTTGCTGCCGAACGAGACCGGAACAGTCGACCTACGGCGGTACTGCCCGCCACATCGAGGGTCGTCACGTCCACACCCACCAGAGTCGAACGGTCGGCCGTAGGGTGCGAGAGCGCTGCGCTGCGTGAGTGGTCGGTCATGCTGCTGCTCCTTTGATCACTTCGTCGGTGTCGGTGAGTGCGATTTCCAGATCCGAGCGCACGTGTTCCATCAGGATCGGGTCGGCGTTGCCGTATTTGACCAGGCAGTGGCCCTTGGCGAGGGACATGATGATTTCGGTCGACCCCGGCGGCAGGTGGTACATGCGGGCGGTTTCTTCGGCGTCCTCGACCCGGTCCTGCCCGTAGAGGAAGACGATGCCGGCCTCTCTCATCAGCGCCCGCGCCGGCGAATCGACCGGCAGGTCGGAGATGTGGTGGAACGCCGAGACGGTCGACAGTCCCAGACCGCGCGAGAGCTTCATGTTCTCGCGGAAGACCTTTCCGGTGGAGCCGTCGGCGACGTGCCAGCCTTCCTCGACCAGCAGCAGGGTCTGCATGTGCCGGGCGGACCGGGAGGCGAGCACGTTCGCCAACCAGGTGTTGATCACGGTCATGATCACCCGCAGGGCCGGACCCTTGTTCGGCAACGCCGACACGTCGAAGTGCACGAACGGGTGATCGAGAGCCGCGCGGACCTCCGGTGAGGTCGCGCCGTCGACGAGGCCCTTGAGATCGCCCAAGCACAGCTCCCGCAGCGCCAGACCGGGATTGAGGCCCCAACGCCGCGATTCCTGCGCCCACTGATCACCGAACGCTGCGCCGCTGCCGGCGGAGGGGCCCAGGAGCTCGTCGGCGAGTTCCATCAGGATCGGTTCGCGGTTCTCCCGGGCTGCGCGGTCGTTGACCACTTGCAGAGCGAGCCCGAGTGCGGCTTTCTCGGTCTCGACCAGGGGGCGGCCCATCGTGTCCTCGATGACTGCCCCGACGAGTGCTTCCTGGCCGGCCGGGGCGACTCCGTCGGTGCGTTCGACGCCGGTGGCGATCGCGGGGTCGAGCAGGTTGATGCGCATTCCCGTTGTGCCGGTGCGGAATCGGATCGAACCAGCGCCCACAGCATCCGCGATTCCGCTGTATTCGCCGCCCTTGTTGCCCTGGCGTTTCTTGTCGATCACCACCACCTGCCGGTTCGGGAGTGCGAGTTGGCGCAGGCACATCGCGGTCTTGATGAGCGAGGACTTGGCCTTGCCGATGTCGCCGATGACGGCGATGTTGATGTTCTCGATTTCCGACCCGTAGAGAGCGTAGGGGTCGGTGATCACTCCGGATTGGCTGATCTTGTTCAGCCCGGTCAGCAGGCCCTCGTGACGCACCGAGCGGCGCATCGTGGCCAGGTTCAGCGCTTCGCCCTGCCGGGTGGTCGTCCACGCGCCCTCGACGCGGATCTCGTACCAGCCCCATCGGTCGAGCCACTTCTTCCGCGTCGGCGGGTGCCGACGGGTGGTGATCATGCCGGCGGACTGTGCCGCGGCGAGAGTGGCGGCCGTGTCGGCCTGCGCGGCCAGATCGGGGCCGGTGCGCTTGCTTCGCCGGGTCAGCGAGAAACGGCGGGCGGTGCGCGGTGTGGCGGCGTGGCCACGGCGTCGGTCCTGCTTGTTGTCGGTACTGGTCATCGTCTCTCGCCTCGTTCTGTGGTCGGCGGACTCTGGGTTCGGTTCATCGGGAGCGGGTCCATTTGGTGGCCGCGAGTCCGCGGCCGAGGGGCAAGGTGACGAATGCGGCGACGTCGTGGCGGTTGTCCTGCCATTCGATCTCGCCGATACCGCAGTCGTCGGCGGCCTGTTCGACGCGTGTGCACGCCCGCAGGGCGTCGTCTTCGTCGTGGCCGGTGACCGAGACGGCGAGGGTGTAGATCATTCCGTGGTGCCCGGTTCCGGGCATGAGATCTTCACGGCGACGGGAGGATTCGCTGATCGCGACCTCCGATGCACCGTCGGTGATCTTTCCCTTGCGCTCTTCGGTGATCTGACGGGCCTTGTCCTGGGTGACGTCCTTCTTGGTCGCAGCGCGGGCCTTGGATGCCTCGACGAAGTCCATTCGCGCGGTCACCGTCCGGATGGTCGGTGCTGCGGGGATCTCGTCGTCGCCGGCATCGGGTTCGACTCCGGTGAGCAGGGTCGCCAGCCACAGCGGGCCGACTTCGACCGGTTCGATGGCGCGGGTGGGGATGATGCCGACTCGGGTGTGCCATGTGCCGGCGACCTCGACCGATTCGTCCCGTCCGACGTAGGAGGGCCAGCAGTTGTCCCACCGGACGCCCCTGTGGGCGTCGAGGGGGTAGCTGGGGTCCTGGAATGCCCGCAGGACCGCGCAGGCGCGCTGTTCGCCGTAGACCTCCACGCGCCCCATTCCGGCACGCTCGAGGGCGCTGACGGCGCGGGCGGTGTCATCGCGGATGACCTGGGCGATACCGCCGACCAGCGGGGCGTCCTTGCGGCGGGCGATCCGCGCGGCTTCGGCGAGGAACGCGGCCGACTTCGGGAAGATCAGCACCGCGTAGGAGCGGTGCTCTTCGGAGTACGGGCTCATCCGGTCGATCAACTGTCCGTAGGACCGGATCGCCGGAACCACGGCCAGGTCGGGGTCGCCGGCCGCTATCTGTTCGGTGACCCAGTTCTCGTGCGGGACCATGTCGGCGGGGACGCTGCGGTGCAGCAGTTCCAGGCCGCGGACGAACGAGGACCGTTTGGCGAATCCGGCGAGCACTCGCCCGAACGCCGCCGAGGTGACCGCCCACGCATCGTCGCCGCGCAGGCCTTCGGCCAGGCCCTGTTTCGCGATGAGAACGGAGTAGTAGTCGTTGTCGCCCGGGGTGCGATGTTCGAGGATGAACATGTCGTCGAGGCCCGTTCCGGCCAGGTCGACCGGCTCGGTGCGGTACAGCGGAACCGGAATCGTCCACCCCGGATCGAGGGCGGGGTCGCCGTAGTGCGGATCGGAAGGCGAGACCCAGACGTGCTCGCCTCTCTTGCGGCGCTGCCTGTTGCGGATCGCTTTGACCTTGCGGGCCGCGTACGACTCGTGCAGGCCGAAATCGAGTGTCGCGCACAGGACGCCGCCGATCAGGACGGCATCGATCGCCAACGTCCACGTCGACTGCCCGACCATGAACAGCAGATACAGGGCCACCACCAGCGTGGCTGCCCATGCGGCGACGACCGGCTCGGGGAACGGGAGCACTCCCCGGCGCGCGGTCTGACGGCCGAGAATCGCCGACCGTGGCCCGCTCACCGCCGCGCCCCCCGCCGGGCAGTCGGCGTTGGGTGCGGACCGAACCAGCCGATGTCAGTCGTGGCGGTCATGGTCTCTCCGTTCGTGTTGTGGGACATCAGTTGTCGCTGTCGGGGTGTTCGGGGGCGCTCTGCGCGGCCGCTCCGGCTTTGTTCATCGCGGCCCCGGCCGAGGCGAGGGCGATCGGAGCGACGACAGTCGCGGCGCCCGCCGCCATTCCTGCTGTCTTTCCGGCGGCGGCGAGCAGCCTCGATTCCGAGCCACCTGCTTTCGCGCCGCCGTGGCCACCGCTCTTGCCCGGTAGACCGCCGGATCTCGATGCGGTCTGGCCGCTCTGCTGACCGGCATGGGTGCTCGATGCCGACGAGCCGCCACCCGGCCGGGAACCACCGCCACCGCCGCTACCGCCGCTACCGACGCGGCCGGGTGCATCGGCGACACCGGCATTGCGCGAGGCCGCGCTCCCGCCGCCCCCGGTTCCTCCACCGCCGCCGCCGGCGCGCATCTGGTACATCCCCGCGCTCGATCCGATCATCTGACCCGTGGCCGACCCGCTACTGCCGAAGTCGGCGGAATCGGAGGCGCTCGGCAGGATCGGAGACCACTTGAGCAGCGCGAACGGGGCCAGTCCGACCATCACCAGGCACACGGCGATCGAGCCGAGGTCCCCGAGGGATTCGAGCTCGCCGTCGTCCGCGACCGCGCCGGCCGCGGAGATGTTGATGGCCGCGAAGATCGCGGCGAGGATGACGAACAGCAGAGGCTTGGACAACACGATGCCCAGGAACACCATCACTGGGCGGAGGGCCTTCTTGCGCCAGTTCGGATGCACCCACATGCCGAAGGCGATCGCCGAGACCACGCCCAGGATCGGCAGGGCGTTCGCGTGCATCAAGAACCCGAAGAACAGCGACAACGCGCCGAGGAACATCAACCCGAACCCGACGATGGCACCGACGGCACCGCCGATCAGGGTGGTATCTGTCAGCGGGCCGAGGACCGAGGAGATGTTGTCGACCACCTCGTCGGTGGAGCTACCGAGCAGTGAGACCAGACTGACCGAGAGTTCGTGCGCGAGCGAGATCAACAACTGCGCGAACGAGGGCGCGAACAGCATCATCATCACCCCGGCCGGGGCGTAGGCGAACAGGTCTTTGGCCAGCTCCATACCGGGTCTGCTGCCGTCGGAGGATTTGTAGATTGCCAGCAGCACCATCAGCGCCATGACGAAGATGCCCAGACCCGTCGACATCGCGTAGACCTTGAGAAATTCGGGGTCGGTGGGGTTGAACTCACCGATACCGGCGAGCCCGTGCAGGACCGATGTGGTGGTGCCGACGGCGGCGCTCTTGAGCTTGTTCGCCCAGGAGTCGATGACGTCGGAGGGGTCTTTGACGAAGGCGACGATGTCGCCGACCGCGCCGACGGTGTTGTCCCACACCCAGGAGAAGCCGTCGACGTACATCTTGCCGACCTTGTACTGCGGGGTCGCCTTGAACGCTGACTCGAGGGTCTCGCTCAGGCGGTCACTGAAGCTGGTGTTCTGATCGATCCAGTTCATGGTGCCGCCGAACAGTTTTCCGACCCTGGTGTTCCATTCTCGGCAGGTCACCTCGTCGTCGCGGTCGGTTGCCTTGCTGCAGTTGACGTACATCGCGTGCATGCACAGCGACCCGGGCACTCCCTCGGCGCACGCGTCGGTCCAGGCCTGCTCGGGAACCTGGTCGGCATTGGGCTGCGCCTTCATCTCGGCGAGCGAGGCCGCATCGGGAGTCGAGGCCCACTCGAAGCCCCAGGTGCTCGAAGTCTTGGTCGTCCACCGGGCGAGATCCTGTGCGCAGGTCGGGGCTGGGGGAGCCATCGCGGCATCGCCGGCGGGATAGACCGGCGGGTAGAACGATTCGAGCACCGCATCGTCGGTGATGGACAGCGCGGCCTTGCGGTTCTGCTCGACCCCGAGATCGACACCGGTGGTCTGCGAGCCGACCGCGCCGGCATCGATGAGGACACCGATCAGAACCGGGTCCTTGCGCACGGACACCGCGGCGGTCCACCGCGCGATGCGGTCGTTCTCGGTGGCCGTCCAATACAGCAGGCGGCCTTCGTTGCTCATCACCGATCCGACGTACTGGCCCATATCGCCGCCCTTGTCCTTGCAGTGCCCGGTGAACCACGGTGCTGCTTTGAACTCGTCGGTACCTGCGATGTATTTGCGGAGATCCGCAGGAAAGGTCTCGGGTAGCTTCTTCGCCGTCGTGGTCGCGGTCGATCCGCCACCGGGAACCGGTGCCGGAACAGCCGAGGGCTGCGCGGCCGCGGGCCACGCGAACCCGACCGCCGCGATGACCGCCACCGCGATCGTCAACAGAATCCTTCGCCACATCGCAGGCCGACCCTTCATCAGTTGACGTAGAAGGCGTAGAAGCCGTCCGCGGCCTGCTTGGCGAGGGAGGACTCATCGGCGGGGAACTGTGCTTCCTCGAGGGTGGGGCCGGACTTGTAGCTCCAGTCCTTGGCCTTCCAGTCGTCGTTCTCCCACACCATCGTCACGGTGGTGGTGGAGTAGATGGCCAAGATGCCGACTTTGTCGCTGTCCTGGCTGACCCGGCTCTGGCTCACTCCCATGCCCCAGACCGACACCGTCGCCGAATCCTGCGAGAAGTTCTCCACTGTGACGATCATCGGAACGCCGTTGACCGTGCCGCGCTCGGTCTCCTGGCGCTCGGACGAGACGTCGAGGACCTCTGTCAACGCCGGTGTCGGTTCTGCCGCTACGGCAACGTCTTTGAGGCGCTGAGCATCGATGCGACCTGCATAGGCTTGGCCGTTGGCTTGGGTGAAGTTCACCGCGGCGGTCTGGGCGCCCGCTTGATCGCGGGTGTAGCCGGCAGGGACGCCGTCGATGGTGGTGGTCGGGCCGTGCGCGGCGCGGATCGCATCGGCTCCGTCATCGGTGGAGCTCTCGCTCCCCCCGGATGTCAACACGACCACGGCAATCACGACGACGAACGCCACGGCGGCGGCGATCATCGCCAGTACCCACTTGGGCAGCCCGAACAGGCCCGATCCGGGCGAGCCGGACGCCGATCCCGTCGCGCTGGTGGTCGAGCCGGCGGCGCCGACTGCGGAGAAATCTCGTGCCATGTCAGTTCTTCTTTCTCATCGAATGGGGTTGAGCCGGAACGTTGTTGGTGATAGGTCAGCCAGGATTGGCGACGAACATGATTGCGCCGACGATGACGCCGCCGATGGCCAGAGCGCCGACCGCGACCCCGGCGACTTTCGCCTCGCCCATCGAGTCGCTCATCTCCGCGCCGTAACCGCCGGCTTTCGCGGCGCGCATCTTGTACAGCGCGACAAGCAGTTTCACCGATGCTCCGGCGAGCAGGACACCCCAGATCGAGGCGGCGACCCGCGCCCACACGTTCTGGAAGGACGGGCCGAGGAACTCGAACGACGGCTTGATTCCGTTGATCGGGTTGAAGTCCTGGGCGGAGGCGGGGCCGGCGAAGATGACCGCGAGGGTGAGTGCGGCGGCGGTCATCGCTGCGGCATTCCCTGCGCGACGAGCGAGGGCGCGGCCCCGGGTCGGGGTGGGAGGCGGTGTGATCATCGGTGGCGTCCTTTCACTGGAAACGGTTGGTAGAGCAATAGAGTCGGGTGGGGCAACAGGTTCGGTGGTCATCGGAACGGGTCCTCTCGGGGTGGTTGGTCTCGGGGTGGGACGGCTCGCGGCCGCCACTGCTCCCGGGGCGGGTGCCGGTCGTAGTCCGCGTCGGCGTCGTAGCTCTGCGGAGCGGGCTGTGGGATCGAGTGCGGGGGGAGCGAGTACGGACGACGCGGCGGGCGGCGTTCGGCCTGCGAGGGACGTGTGAACTCCTGTGGGGCATATGCATCGGCGTATTCGGCGGTCCGCTCGTACGCGCGATCGGCGAGCCTGTCGGCGATCTCCGCTGCCACGTTGGTGTACGCCTCGACGGTCGCCTGTCCGAGCTCCTGATAGCGGATCCGCTCACCGCTGGCGAACTTCGGCTCGTAGGGCACCCGCATGATGCGTCCGACCCCGCCGATGGCCTCGAACTCCTTCTCGAGCCAGCCTTCGAGCCGCAGTGCTGTATCGACGGAGTCCTTGTCGCCGGGAAGGACGACGGTCAGGATCAGCGCCGATCGCACCAGGTGCTCGTAGCCGCGGGCGATGATGCCGTCGAGCATGTTCATCGTCAGGATCGCCATGTCGCGTCGCAGCGGAAGCGGGATGACCAGGATGTCGGAATGCTGCACGGCCCACTGCCAGTTGCTGGCGGTGGCGTTGTTGCCGGTGTCGACGATGATCAGGTCACGGTGACGGCGCAGCACTGCCATGAGCGCGGCGCATTCGTCCCACCCGATCCCGCTCTGGCGGCTCGTCGAGCTGTCGGAGGCCAGCACCTCGTCATGGGTGGGCTGCAGGCGCAGATAGTGCCCCAGGGTGCCCGAGACTGCATCGGCGGAGGCCAGGGCGCGGGCGTTCTCGAGGATGTCCCACGGTCCGAGTTCGGGATCGGTCGTGCGGTGCGCGCGATGGCCGAGAGTGCCGGAGTTCTCGCACGCATCCCAGGCGACGACTCCGCGGCCGCGGTGAGTGCCGAAGGTGTTCGCCAGCGCGGTGGTGGTGGAGGTCTTGCCCGCGTCGCCCTTGAGACCGATGACCGAGACGACCATGCATCCCGGGAGCGGCTGCTGGACCCGTCGCACCGATTGGCGGAACCGGGCTTCGGCGGACTCGGGTAGAGGTGGGCGGGTCAGTCCCAGAGCGGCGTTGACCCGGCCGCGTAGTCCCCAGAGGGCAGGGCGGTTGTCGAGCTCGGCGGTCTCGGAGTCGAAGTCGCGGCCGCCGTACTCGGCAGGAATGTCGATAGCAGGTTCTTCGTTGGCTGCCAACGCATCCTGACCCACTTGGTAGGGGTCGGCGAACACCTCGTTGACGTCCCCGTCGTCGAATGCGTCGGTGCCGGCGTCGTGCTCACCGTCGGTGTCCTCGTCGACGACGGCAGGTTCGGGGTTGGGGTCGCTCTGGCGGCGCAAGCGTTGCTTGCGGAGGTCGACGGCGGTCTCGGCTTCATAGTTCTCGCGGTGCTCGCTGTACGGGTCAGGAATGCTCATCGGAGTTCCTTTCGGGGAGGGGGCGGATCCGGGGTGTGCTGCGCGGTCATCGGTCACAGTTGTTGCACCGCATCGACTTTCCAACGGCCGTCGTCGTCGACGACAAGGACGGCGACCTGGACGGTGTCGACGCCGGCGACCGAGCCGTCGGCGGCGATCGCGGTCTGCTCGACCTGGTACATCCGGTGCACAGCGCTCGCGGTATCGATCGCGCCCTGATTGGGCACGTTGGACACCGTCGGCCAGACCTGGGCGTCGACCGAGGCCCATTCGAGCCATTGACCGCCCGGGCTCCCGGTGGGCGTGGTGGCGAGGAGCTGCTCACGGAAGCGGTCGGTCAGAGCGGACCCGGTACGGGCAGCGGCGTCGTTCGGCCCGGCGTCGACGGCGGTGTTCCAGGTGAACCACGTGGTGACCACCCCATCGGCGACAGCGACAGGATCGCTGTCGTCGACCCCGGCCAGGGTGTCCGGTATCTGGGCCGGGGTGGTGGCCGGCGACCGTGTCTGGGTGGCGCTGGGGGCCGCGCCGGGGGTCCACTGCTGCGCCGGTGCACCTGCGGTGGTGGCGGTGGTCGGCGGTGTGGCGGTGTCGGTGGACGAGCAACCTGCGGCCAGGCCGACGGCGACCAGGAGCGCGGCGGCGATGGCGGCGTTCCGGGCGGCAGTCACGACGGGTCCTCGTCGACGAACAGGTCCGAGAGCCGGATCGCTTGCCAGGCCTGGAAACCGGTTTCCTCGCACCAGTCGACGGCGCGGTTGTCGTCGGTGATGTCGAGTTCGAGGGAGACCCCGTGGCTGGCTGCGACGCCCGCCAGTGCCGTTCCGTCGACGTGGGGGTTGCTGATGTGCAGCAGCAGGCGCACTGCCTCGACGCCGGCGTGCTCGCGGGCTTTGCCTGCGAGGAAGATCGCCTTGCCGGCGGCGGAGTCGTCGGCGGAGGTCTGGTTGCCTTTGCGGAACACCGTGTCGTTGCGGTGGAAGGTGCCGTACCAAGCGGCGTCGTCGACCGGTCCGAGAATGGCGAAGCTGCCGCGGTCGTCGCCGGCGGCGTACAGCTCGATCAGTGGTGCATTCTCTGCGACGGCGGCAATTTCGTTCGTGCGTGCGATCGCTTCGCTCTCGCGGAGCTCGTCGTAGTCGATGTCGAGCTGTTTGACGAGTTCTCGTTTGATCTTCGGCCACATCGAGCGTGCGAACAGGTTGTTCTCCTTCGCCCACGTCCGCAGGTCGGCGCTGGTGTACTCGCGCAGGGTGTCGGCGGCCGAGTGCACTGCGGCCGCTGCTTGCTCCCATTCAGTTGCTGCCGAAACGGTCATCTTGAGGTTCTGCCTTTCATCGGTGGACGGGTAGGGCGGGCATGGAAGTGTGATGTCAGACAAAGCGTTTGGCTTTCAGTCCGGACGCGGGAGGGGTCCAGGGCGAGATCTTCACGACGTCGCCGGATTGGGGAGCTTCGACGACGGTGTTCGCGCCCATCCAGATGAAGATGTGTCCGGAGTGGGGTTGGATGATGTCGCCCGGCCGCAGGTCGGCAGGGTTGGCGATGGTCGTGCCGCGGGAGTCGTTGATCTGGGCGGAATCGAGGTGCGGGAGCACGATGCGGCCCGCGGTGGCCTGGGCGACGGCGTATTTGACCAGACCGGAGCAGTCGAATCCGACTTTGGCGAAGTCTCCGTACATATCGGCGACCCCGCCGTCTCGGGTGCCGACGGTCGGCCCGTTCTCGTCGCCTCCGCCCCAGGCGTAGGGCGTGCCGAGCCACCGGGTGGCGGCGTCGACGACGGCCGATCCGGACGACGGGCCACCGGGAACGATCGCGGCTACTGGTGCGGTGAACTCCTCGATCGCGAACTTGCGGATGTTGGTGATGTAGCCCTGGGTTTCACTGTTGGTGCAGGTGTGGCCCTGGGAAAGAGTGGCACCGGGTCCGCAGTTGTACATCGACAGCGCCAGATCGACGACGTTGCCGGTCAGTCGACCGTCGGCGAGGCCCTTTTTCGACAGCTCGACCATCTTGCAGTCGTAGGACGCCATCGACATCACTGCGTCGGCGACCGAGTTCATCTCCCGCTTGCCGTCGCCGTCGCCGTCGACGCCTTCCTGCTCCCAGGTGGACGGGAGGAACTGTCCCGGGCCGGTGGCACCGGACCGGGCGTTGTAGGCGTTGACGTCGAACTTGCTCTCCTGCTTGAACTGCCCGGCAATGAGCGGTGCGGTGATCTCCGGGCAGGTGGCCGCTGCTCGGTTGATCCAGGGCTCGAATTCGGGTGGGACACTGCCCGGTTTGAGGTCGGATCCACCGATCGAGGGGCGGGCGCATCCGGCCCCGCCGATCGGGCGGACCGAGGCGGCATTGACGATTGCCGGGGACGAGGTAGCCGAGGTGTCCGGGGTCGTGGGGGCGGCTGGTGTGGGTTCGGCGGCACCGGCGAGCCAGGGTTGCGGGTCGGTCGGTGTTCCCGCGCCGTCGGGCAGTCGCCCGCCCTGCCAGACCTCGAAATGCAGGTGCGGGCCGGTCGATCCGCCTTCGTTGCCGATGCCGGCGATGTGTTGACCCGCGGTGACCTGATCGCCCTTCTTCACCGTGATCGTGTCGGCGCTCATGTGGCCGTACACGGTGGACAGTCGCTGGCCGTCGATGGTGGTGTCGATGATGACCCAGTTGCCAAACCCCGCTGCCGGACCGGCTTCGGCGACGGTTCCCGAGGTCGCCGCGTAGATCGGGGTGCCCAAAGGCCCGGCGAAGTCGACGCCGCGGTGCATCGTGCCCCACCGAGGACCGAAACCGGAGGTGATCTCGTAGGTTCCGGCCAGCACGGGTTGGGTCTTGTTTCCCGGTCCCGGTGCCACCTGCCCGGCCGCCGGGGCTGTGGGTAGGCAGTCGTCGACCTTCTTGGGGTTGTCGCTGCCCAGCACCACGCCGCCGACCAGCACCACCGCGGCCGCGATGACCGCGGCCCCGGCTTTGATGCCGTTCGAGGTGGTGCTGGACTTGCCCATATGCCTTCGACGTCCTTTCATCTGATCGGTGACGCGAGGTCACATGCGCTGCGGGTGGACAGGTGCGGTGGGCCGGATAGGTGTTCGGGGGCAACGGGTTCGGTGTCCGGCGCGGTCAGCCTCCGATTGCTTTGGTGTAGATCTCGACCATTTCCTGCAGGGCGGTGCGTTTGCCGTCGACGAGCCACTGGCCGTAGGACTCGTGCACCCGCGAGCCCAGGAAGCTCGCTGCGGTGACGCCGGCGTCGACGATCTGCCCCAGGGCTGCGGCGTCCGGGGAGGTGACCGTCGCCAATGCCGAATTTCCCAGTCCGACAAGGTCGCTGCTCTGTGCTTGGCTGCTCATCAGCGCGGTCATCGCATCGGTGGGTGCGTGCAGTTGGTCGGCGGACATCTTCTGGCTCGGCATCAGGACGCCGAGTGCGACGTTGGCGAGATCGATTCCGATGGGCAGCAATTGACCGAGAGCGAGAAGGTTTCCGGTCTCGACGACCTGCCATGCGACCTCTTGGAGCTGTCCGACGTCGCGGGCGAGGCGGATGACGTCGACGTTCGCGAGCAGACCTGCCACCATCGACGTCGCGGCCGCGGTGCCGGACGGGTCCGGAATCAGGCTGATCAACCGCGCGATCGAGGACAGATCGACCCCGGCAGCCATCTTCACCAGTGGAGAGAGCTGATTGTTCAGCTCACCCGAAACCCGGTGCGCTTCTTTGATGTTGCCCGAGAGCAAGAATCCGGGGAGGGCTTGCAGGTTCGCCGCGACGCCGTTGTAGTCGACCGACGTCACCCCGGTCACCACGCCTAGGACCTGGTTGATGATCGTGACCGGCTTGATGGCCGACAGAACCGATGTCGCGGTCGCGAGCTGATCGGCCGGGGTGCTGGCCAGCGGAGACACTCCCGTGCTCAACGTCTGCGCGGGGCCGGACAAGGCCGCAAACGTGCTCGCGGCATCGGTGGGAGCTGCGCCGGCTGCGGACGGGGTCGAGCCGCTCAGAGCCGATGCGCCCGACAGGACGCTGCTCGCCAAGCTCACGACCTGGTCGGCGGCACCGACGATCTTGGGGATGTCGATCTGGTCGAGCGCGTCGACGACTCCGCTGGTCGCTGCTTCCGGTGACCCTTCGGCTGCGGTGCGCAGGCCGTCACGGGCGGCGGGGTTCGCCGCCATCCACGACTGTGTCTGGGCGACCGGTGCGAACGTGCCGGACAGGAGCTTGGCCTGCTGGCCGATCTCGGCGATGTCGAGAGCCGAGGAGGTCGAGGTCGGAGCGCCGGCGGTCTGCAGCTTGTCCACCGAGGCTGCCAGCGAGGACGCGGCACCGGGTGCGGCGGAGAGGTCGGCGAATCCGTAGTCGGAGGTGACTGCGTCCAGGAACGACGACGCACCTGCACCCGCGCCGGTGGCTGTCGGGGCTCCGGGGGTCGAGGACGTCGACGGAGTGGGGGTGCTTTCGGTGGCGCTGGTCGAGGTGGGCTGCGTCGATGTCGCGGTGGACTGGCCTGTCGCGGTTGCTGCGGTGGATTGGCCGGTTGCGGTGGCTGTGGGCGCGCTGGTGCCGGGTGTGACGGTGGCTCCGGCTGCTGTTTCTACGGTGCCGGGTGGGTTGGCGAGGATGCGGCCGAGCGAGGCCAGGAAGGAGTTCGAGGACGTTTCGGTGTTGCAGTACTTGTCGTCGGGGTGGCAGATGTCGAAGACCTTCCCCGACAGGGCACCGAATCCGCGGGCGTCGGGTCCTCCGATTCCCTGACCGGCGAGGGTGGGACCGACGACCTTCGCACCTGCGGTGCCGCGCTTGGGGTTGGCCAGCAGTGCGACCGCCAGTACCGAGGCCGGCGGCGTCGGTCCGGACCCGGTCCCGATGTCGACCGCTACGTCGTTGGCGATCTGAGCGCCCTGGGAGTAGCCGCCGATGACGAATTTCGAGCCGGGGCAGCGGGTGAGGGCGTCGACCGTGGCCCGATCGCCTTCGGTCTTGGAGGTCGCGTACGTCATGCCGGACTGGAGGAATGCCTGTGCGGGGTAGGAGGGGTAGACGACCTGGATCTGAGATCCGTAGCGGCGCTGCAGCTCCTGGCCGACTTGTCCGAGCATTCCGGCCGGTTTGGTGGGGTCGGCATCGGCGCGGGTCTCGGTGGTTCCCGGTGCCAGGACCGCCACGTATCGCGCGCACGGCGACCCGGCTGCGGGTGCGGCGGAGGCGACCGGGGCCACGAGGACGAGTCCGGTGGCCACGGCGGCGGTCAGGGCGGCGAGTCGGACGGAGACGGCACTGCGCATGGTCTATTCCCCTACTTCGGTGATCGATTCGATGAGATGACGCCCGTCGACCACGGAGGTGGTGACGCGCTGGGTGCGGTACTTCGGGCCGGGTGTCCCGTCGGGTTGGACGAGACTGACGGTGAGGGTGAACAGCCCGGGCAGGACCGGATCGAGGTCGAGGCAGTACATCGAGCCGACAGGGGTCGCGGCGATACCCGCGTCGAGGTTCGCCACGCTGGTGAACGGCGGGGCGGCCGGGGAGAGGAGCTCGAACGCGGCGGCACCGGACCGTTCGACGTACAGGCGGTACTCGAACGCCCTGATGGCGTTCTCGCCGCTGTCCTGCCCGCCCGCGGGCATCGAGCAATCACCCTGCGCGGACTCGGCAGGAGCAGACGTCGGTGAGCTCTCGCTGGGTGATTGCTCGGTGTACGTCGACGGCGCGGACGTGATCAGTGCATCGGCCGGCAGTGGGCCCTGCGCGGGTTGCGGGTCGTCACCGGTGGCCACGATGACGCCGGTGAGGATTGCGGCGACCGTGACGGCAGCGCCGCCGAACAGCAGGGCTGCTCGGCGACGACTGCCGTCACGGGATCCGGATGCGGCGCGCGGTGGTTGTGGACGTCTCGGTGACCGGCTCGGGCCGGTGGCGCTGACGATCGACGAACCGTGGTGCTCACGCGCCATGAGGGTGAATCCTTTCGGGGACAGATGAATCCGGGGAGAGAGCGGTCACGCAGGGGCGAAGGCGGCGTTCAGTCCTGCGAGCGCGGCGTTGGCCTGATCGACGATCGGTGCTGCTGCGGTGGTGACCGCGGCGACGGTGTCGGCGACGGCAGGCTGCTCGAGGGCCTTCGAGGTGAACCCCTGTGCTGCTTCGACGGCAGGTGCGGTCCACACCGACGCGTCGCTGACGGCCTTGTCGACGATCGGTGCCGCGTTCTGGACTGCGGTGTCGGCGGCCGCGAGCACCTGGCGGCCGTTCGGGTCGGCAGCAAGAGTGTCGCGGACCTGCCCGACGGGTCCGGGGAGATCGACGGTCGCGGCCGGCGGGATCGCCGGGACGCTGTCGGCGGCCGGGGGAACCACCGCGGGTGCGGGGGCCGGCTCTTCGATGATCTGCTGTTCGCCGCCGAGAACGGTGGCACCGAGGACACCGCCGATGGCAGCGCCAGCGCCGGTCAGACCCAGCACGATCGGTGCCGACAGGGCAGCGCCGACGCCGGCACCGGCAAGTGCGGCCGCACCGGGAACGAAGATGTACCCCACCGGTCCGGCCCAGATGACCGCGGGTGTGGCTGCGGTCGTCGCCGCAAGTCCGAGCGCGCCACCGATAGCAGCACCGGTGCCAGTGATCACTGCGGCCGGGGCCACCGATGCAGCCAGGCCGACAGCGCCACCGGTGATGACACCGGTGGCGGTACCGGCCGCGATGCGGTCGGCACGAGGTGCATCGGCGAAACCGTTGTCCACGAGCCAGTTACCACCGTCGGCTTGAATTGCCTGGGTGGTGTTGTTGAACTGCTCGACGAAATTGCGGTCCACGATGTTCGGGTCGTACGGCACGAGTTCACCGCCGACGAGGAAGTACCCGTCAGGTGCGTCGATCGGGGCGATGACCTTGCGCTGCACCGTCGGGACCGGCGGCGGGGGCGGCGGAGTCGCCTGCAATGCCGGGGGTGCTTCGCTCGGGGCGGCCTGCGGAGCAGGGGCTTCGTAGTAGGTGTTCTGGTAGTACGAGGACTGCTGGTTACCGGCCAGGTAGTCGTCATAGCTACGCGACGGGGTCTGCTGGACCTGTGGTGATGGCTGGTAGCCGGGTAGGTACTGGCGTTCTTCCGGTGCGGCCGGCGGCGGGGTGGCCGGAGCCGTTTGCGGTGTGCCGGTGACGCCCGGCTGTGATTCCTGCGGGGCGATGACGCCCGGCTGTGAGGGTGCGGCCTGCGCGGGAGCGGCCTGCATGGTCAGGCCTGCGATCGTCACCGCGGCCATGGCGGGCAGCGATTTGATCACCCGCCCTCGCGTGTTGGGTGAGCGGTGGTGTCCGGTGCCCGGTGTTGCTGGCATTGTGTGTCGATCCCTTCCTGGTGCGACCCGATGGTCGGGTCGTTCTGGTGAATGCGATTGCGGAGCAACCGTTCTGGCGACGATTGGTTCTAGATCAAGTGAGTGGAGAAAGTGGATGGGTGCGTGCGATCCATAGGTTGTGGGCCAGTCGCACGCACCCATCACGTGCTAGAGGCTCAGAGCCAGCCGAAGAACACCGACCAGAACCAAGGCTGCTGGAAAATCCACATCGGGTATCGAAATCCTCTCTGTCAGAACGGGTGTGGGTTCGAGGGGTGATGTCCCGGCGGGGCCGCGCAGTACCGAACATGATGAAATGCGCTTACTGCGCGACCCTCGCGCCGGTCCACCGTTCGAGCTACAGGACGTCGGGGGAGCTCCTGTAGCTCACGAGCGGGACTATCAGCAGAAGCCCACTCGGGTCGGGCTGCAATTCGAACCGCCAGGTCTACGGCTTACTGGAAGTAATGGATCGATCAGTGCACGATGTGGATGGACCCCACTCGGCTAGCAGGGCTCCGTCGTCACCGATGTACTGGTGGCGACCGGAATGCCCGTGGTCGAGCGAGCATGCAATCAAGTCACCATGTGTCCGATTCACGACGATTGACGCGCAAAACTGTCTCTGTGCGAGGAAAGTTGACTCCATCGCATCCCGTGCGGCACTCACCTCGGTCCACCCCCACACCCTTGGCTAAAGTGGCAATGTCGGTCGAACGCACTTGTCGTCGCGCCTCGTCCGTGTTGGCCCAGCACTGAACTTCGAAGCTGTCCAATTCTGGGCTTAGCTGTCGACGGCAATGGTGGAGCGGAAACCGCGAGCGACGTGACCATGTGGAACTCCCGACAGGAATGATCGGACGGAATCTGTGAGCAAACCGTCCTAATGTCCCGCGCTACAAGCAGTGCCGAGAGCGACAAGCACCGAGGAATCCCTTTTGGGCGCGCAATAGGACTGTAGAACAGGTTTGGTGCACCGCGCAATTGGTTGAAGGTTGTGGAACTCGGAACGGGCGAGCGCATTGTTGCAACGATAGCGCGCAACTATAAAACGCACAAGACATCGAGGTTGACGTGGATCGAGGAAGATGAAGCTGTCTTGGAAGGTCGATAGAGAGTGGGGACAGTGCCGCGAAGCGGGGTTCGTGGATTTCGGGCCGATCGGTTGCGCGAGCTTCGGGTACGCGCTGGGTTCAGTGCTGACGACCTTGCGGCGACTGTGGGCGCGACTAGGCAAGCGGTATCCACCTGGGAAACGGGGCGTTCAACGCCACCGCCGGCGACCCTTGGTCGAATCGCGAATGCCCTGCACACGTCGGTCGCAGCCTTAGTTCCGATTCCGGAGTCTCAGCTCAAATTGTCCGACCTGAGGGTGCATGCGGCGCTTTCCCAGGGCGACGCTGCGCGGATGTTGGGGATGTCGGCCACTGTTCTCGCCGACATCGAGCGGGGGCGCAAGCCTGAGACGGAGGAGCGCATCGAGTCGCTTGCGGAAGCGTATGGGGTATCCACCCGAACGGTGGCAGCTGCATGGAGTCGAACTCGCGATGCACGCACGACACGCGCGCAGTCCTTGTAAAAAACGCAACTATTAAACGTACGTGCAGTGCGGGCGCTGCGATCGACGTGAGTCCGCAATAGTCTCTGTAGATCCGCATGGATCCGCGAGATTTTTTACTCTTCGCACAATTCGGTCAGAGTGACAAGTGCGGCCGTGGTGTGCTGATCAAGCGAGACCAGAACCGCGTTGACTTTCATGGGCTTCCAATGTCCGTCGAGAGTTCTGAATCGAAGCACGGCGTTAGTGCGTTCGCGTGCGAGTGCATTCGACATTTGCTTCGCAATTGGTACGTCGTCCGGATGAATGGCCGGTACCGGTTCGTCGGGAAGGTTTTCCCAGCAGATATTCGGTACAGGTTCAGAGTTGTACCAGCGCAACAAGTTCAGAGTCCTGAGGTTGACCAGTGCGCGGTACTCGCCCTCCTTGGTAGACGCCTCCAGGACACGATGCTCGAGTATCGTGGGTGGGGGAGCGATAGTGATTTCACCTGCGGGGCCGATGTCATGCGTGATGCCCCTCAGGATTATTTCGGTGCCCGCAGCCTGGTCTTCGGCAATCATCCGGCACGAGAAGTGCGCGGCCCGAAGTTCGCCGTCGTCCCGTCTCACTGTCCAAACTGCTTGATGGGTAGTGCCCGGTGCTGACTGCACGATCTTGGCCATAGCTTCGCTCTCGTCACGGTTTGTGACAAGTCGGGTGAACGCTCCCGCGAGTGCGCGCTGGGTCTCGCGCTCGTTTTGCGGAACGCGGTACAAATCGAGTAGATCATTGCTTCCGCTTGCTGTGCTATTCGTGAGGTTGAACTGCCACGCCCCGGTGGCGTCTCGCGGAGGTGGAGTCTCATCGCGCCGGCCGAGCCACACCCATGCCCCGTGCGTACGGCCCGCAAAGGTTTGCAGTGGTTCGGCCAGTACTCGCCTGTATCGGTCTCTGGACAGCCGATCCACCATGGCTCCCGTAACAAGCGTCTCCGTCACCGCGGCCAGTGCCTCGTTGCGGCTGGCGGAGCTGCGCAGAACATGACGAGGTGAAACAAAAGACTTGGGCGAGGACCCAACTCCGATCACGGACGGCTCTTCATCTCCGAACGTCTCTATCAGGATCCAGCTATTCGACATGGTTGACCGACCCCCGCAGGTCTGGTGAGTGGTTTCTGTTGATGACGACTTGCTAGGTCCGTCGCAGTGCTCGGAGCGAAGGCAGCAGCCGTTGGTAGTGAGGGCCAAGCACGCGCGTTGTCGCGGCGACGAGGCGGGCGTCGTTCCCTATTGTCACCTGCGACTTCCCCCTCCACGCACCCGCAATGATTTTTTGGGCGGCCACTTCGGGGGTGGTTCGGGCTATGCGTCTATCGAAAAAATCGGCAGTCCGCACGTGATCAACGCCCGGTGCCGCCCGCGCCGTCCGAGCGATCGACGTCTTGAGTCCACCAGGGATCACACAGGTCGCACGCGCGGTTCGTGACGCCAGGCGGAGTTCCTGGTTCAGGGCTTCGGTAAAGCCCCGAACGGCAAATTTGGATGAGTTGTATGCCGAGTAGCCTGGTGCGGACATGACTCCAAATGCGGACGACACGTTGATAATTCGGCCTCGACGTGACGTTAGAATGTCCGGCAGAAAAGCGCGAGAGCTGTTGACGACGCTCTCGAAGTTGGTTGCCATCACGAGATCGAAATCAGCTGGGGGAGTGTCGATGACATCGCCGCTATATAGAACACCTGCGACGTTGAAGACCGCATCAATACCGCCGAGCCCATTGCGCGAAGATGCGGCCCACGAAGTGATTTCGGCCCGGCTGGAGACGTCGACACGGGTCGCTCGCGCGATCGCGGCCGTCGCAGCACATCGAGACTGTGTGTCGAGGAGGGCGTCGTAGTTGCTGTCGGCGAGCGCGAGTGACCACTTCTGTTGTGCTAGCTGCAAGGCGATCTCGCGGCCTACGCCCGAACCCGCGCCGGTAATCGCTGCTTTCCATTCACCTGGCATCTGCTCGCCCCTCCTGCGCCTCGCTACCTTGGGTAACTAGGAACAGTAACGAAAGGCTTGCAGTCGCGCTAGCAACCAGCTGGTCTGTATTTCGTTTTGTATCTAGTCGTTCCGGTGCGCTTTGTTCGGAGGCGCTCGGACGAGCGGTGAACCATATGCGTGAGTACGACTCGGGTCCGTAAATGTTGGCAACGCATTTGC
The DNA here is from genome assembly GCF_002259025.1 of Rhodococcus sp. 05-2255-1e. Taxonomy (NCBI): domain Bacteria; kingdom Bacillati; phylum Actinomycetota; class Actinomycetes; order Mycobacteriales; family Nocardiaceae; genus Rhodococcus; species Rhodococcus sp. 05-2255-1e. The sequence continues at coordinate 43,958 of NZ_NOZE01000009.1, forward strand.
GGGACGGTCGGTGTAGATAGGTGTCTGAAAGTCGATCTAATGTCGCCGCGGTAAATTGCATTTTCCGCGCCGTCTTGAGGAAAACACCAGTTCAGCACAGTTTCGCTCTGCAGAGACGTCGGCAATCTGCGTTAGGCTGCGCATATGGACTTCCGACCAGGCCGAACACATGCGGTGACCCCTTCCGCAGGCATTTCGGGCACGGGAAGGCCGATGGCTGTCGAGCCGGAGATCCCGCCCGCCGTCGCGAAGCGGATCGCAAGCGCCGTGCAGTCCTCCCGCTCCGAGGGAACGCGCAAGACCTACGCGGCCGCGTGGAAACGCTTCACAAGCTGGTGCGAGACGAATGGTCACGTGACGCTACCGGCGCACCCGGTCACTGTCGCCGCCTACCTCGTCGACGCCGCCGATACCCGCACCGAAGCAGGGGAGCGGGCCTATGCCGTCGCCACGTTCGGTACTTGGATCGCGGCGATCAACCACCAACACCGAACCACCGGACATCTATCGCCCTCCGCGCACGAACTCGTCACTGCAACCCTGTCGGGGATCCGGCGGGAGTACGCGGCCGCGGGGGACCGACCCCGCACCCCGCGAGACCCGTTGCTGGTCGACGACATCAAGCTGCTCGTCGCGACCGCGCGGGAACGGTGTCACGGCTGGGCCGACGAGGTCCTTGAACGCCGCGATTCGGCCATTCTGCTCCTCGGGTTCGCCGGTGCCTACCGCCGCAGCGAACTCTCCGAGATGGTCTGCGGAGACGTCACCGTGCACCGGCACGACGGACTCCACATCCGGCTACGTAAGTCGAAGACCGACCAGGAGGGTAGGGGAGCGGTGAAAGCCCTGCCCTACACGGAGTCCCACCAGACCTGCCCGCCCTGCGCGTACGTCCGATGGGCGCAGGTGGTCGCCGCCTTCGATGCCGGCGGCCGGCCTTCAGTGATCCGGCTTCTCAGGAAGCGGGATCCATTCGACGGTCACGTGTGCCGTGGGAGGGTGCCCCGCACCGCCGCACGGGTGCCCCTGCTTCGTACAGTCACCAAGAACGGCAATCTCGGTTCCACCGCGCTATCCGGAGCGGCAATCCACCAAACCATCCGCCGCCGCGCCGAACATGCCGGATACGACCTCAAGGCTCTCGCCAAGCTCGGAGGCCACTCGCTCCGCGCCGGTTTCGTCACCCAAGGCAACCGCAACGGTGCCGACGGATCCGCCATCGCCCGACAGACCGGACACGCCAGACTCGACTCCGTCGAGGTGTACCGCCGCGAATACGCACCGCTGGTGGGCAACGCCGTTACCGACATCGGCCTGTAAGTACTGCGCCGATTCGCGTGGGGCGGCAACTGGAGCCACGTCAGCTCGTGGAATAACATGTAAGTAATTTGGTCGTGACGGTTGGCCAGGAGGAGGTGAAGTCGGTGGCACTGGTAAAAGATGCTGCGCTCGAAGATGCGCAGGAAACGCGTCGGGCGCATTGGGGTACCCAACTACCAATCGATCCCTTCTCGATCGCGCGAAGCCTTGGTATCGAGATCACCTATATGACCCTGGATCCGGGCATCTCTGGCATGTTGATTCGCAAGAAGGGGCGAGCCCCTCAGATCATTGTGGACGAAAATGACACGCCTGCGCGGCAGAACTTCACCGTCGCCCACGAAATCGGTCACTACATCGAACGCGTGAAGGTCGACCCGGAGGGGTCGTTCTCTTTCACTGATTACCGCGGTGCACCCGCTGGCCGCGACTTGCACGAGTTCTACGCCGATGAGTTCGCAGGAAACCTTCTTGCCCCGCCTCAAGCTGTGAAGATGCTGTCAGCCCGCGGCATGAGCACAATCGAGATGGCCAAGGCCTTCGACATCTCGCTTCCAGCAATGCAGACCCGGTTGCGGCGACTGGGCAAAAGTTAGTGCACGGCGAGGAGTTTGGGGCACCAGACGACAACGGCCCTATGGATGATGACTTCGATGCATGGCTTGAAGCGAATCCGGACCCTGAGGACTTGGACGAGTTCTTCGACAACGCCAAGTTGAGTGACCTCCAAAGTCAGCATCCAACTTTCATGGGGACCGCAGAAGAGGGTCGGAACCACCTGGCGAAAATGAACCGGGCTGAACAGAAGAAGGCCCGGCAACAGAACAGGCTGCGCAAGCGTTTTTTCAAGTGGGCCGGATTAACCGTAGTCGGAAGCCTGTTCGGAAACTTTGTCCTGTTCACGATCTTCATGATCTGGAACAAGGGGGATATTGCAGACTCAGTGATGATTGCCTGGATCAGCGCAACGGTCGTCGAGGTGCTCGGCATCGCGTACATAATTGCGAACTATTTGTTCGACAACCCAGGCAGCAATGCTTCCCGGGCTAGGCTGATACGGCCGAGTCCAACTGATTCGGTGTAGCTCCGTTCGGTCAGTTCGTTAGTCTGTCCAGCTGTAAATTGGCTGCCAAGCCCTAATGGTCGAACTCAAACGGTCTGGATAGTGAATCGCCCGTGTCGATCCGGTGGTGGTGGCGTGCGCTTCGATCAACGCAACTGCGCATTCGGTGACGTAGACAGCTACCGCGATAGCGTCTGCCATCATCGAAAACATCGATGAGATGTCACCTCCGACAAGGGTAGCCGGCCAGGTTTCTCCGTGGCTGAAGCTCGAACATACGTTGTACTGCTGCTCGACAAGTAGTCCAATCGGTCTGGAGCCAATTTCTGCCGCCAGGTGTGGAGGAGAGTTGTCCTGGATCCATCGTCCGGCTGCGATAACCCTCGCGGTGGGTTTTGCCGATTGCGGGCCGAGTCGGTTCAACTCGGCAATCCATCCTTGGACTTCGTCGCGCTCCAATGTCGGGCCGGGTTCCCCTCGACCCAGTGCCAGTGAGATCTCACCGTCAAGGTATCGCTTGGCGTCGCCAACGTTTGCGAGCGACATCCCGGCTGCGCGCCGTCGTCTAATCTCGCGATCTGGGGAGGACATTACCCAGATTGCCTGCGAAGAGCACTCGAATGCTGTCCGGCACAACGACATAAAACTCGCCGCATGGTGGTTGAACGGCATTGTGTGGGCGACTTGGTCGGTCAAAATATGCAATGCCGAAAGTTGGTCGGTGGCCCACATGATCGGTCCGACCGCCGCGCCTACCACGCCTCGGGGAGGTATTTCGGGAAGAGCCGGAGCGTCATCACGGGCAAGAGAGCTATCGCTGTCTGGAAAGTCGGGGGCCGTAGGCCCGCGCATAGACCAGTTGATCAAAGTGCAACCTCGCTCCACTCTGGAAACTACACGTCCAAGCGGTGGATGTTGAGCCAGGCCGAGCGAGTAAATGGCTTTCCGGAGCACGACTGCATCAGACCACATAACGGCGGGCAGTGCAGTAAATCGCCGTTACCACCTCCAAAAGCTGCTTCCGGCTCATCCGCCAATCAGGCCAAGCCTGCGCCGGCGCGCGTAGCGAGCGATGGGGAATCGCGTTGTGCCCACCGTAACTTCCGTGCGGTTCGCCGGCATGTGCAGCGCTATGTGTCGGTGTCTGTCGGCATGATCACTACATGTCCAGGAAACGGGATCGGAAGAAGCCGTTGGAACGTGAGACCGCCGCGGGTGGGCGTACGTCCAACAAGGCAGTGGTCTATGACGGTATACGCACCGTGATTCAGGACGAGTTTGAGTGGCGAGGTGGGCCATCACTGCTACCTGGCATCGTTCCGCGCGGACTTCTCAGCCGTCGTCGTCAAATGGTGCTGGCTGTCTTCGATGAGTACCTCCCGGACGACGTGGTCGTTCGAATCCGAATCACGGCGTCGATGGCTGCCACCCTCGCCAACCTCCAACCGGATTTGTACGGAAAAGGAGGTTCGGGTTAAACCACAACGAGGGGGGCGAATATAGCTCAAGCCAAGACCGTGCTGGCTAGTGACGACACGTGGGACGTTGTGATCGACTGGGAACGTTTTCTGAACGAATCTCCCGAATCCCAGGCCGAAGTCGACGACCAAACGCAAATCTTGGAACACCTTGCGGCACATGAGCCACAGCACATCTTGATGCATCTGAGCAGCACGGACTCAAGCGACTACGTTGATAGCTTGACGGGTTCGCCAACCGTTCGAGCATGGCGTCACTACGTTGGTGAAGCAATCGATGAATTTCGCTGTGAGTTGGCAGCCAACCGTCGCGTGACCATGACTCCGACCCATGAGTCCACCGCAAGTGACGATGTAGAGCATTTTCGACGCGCATTGAACGAGAGCGCTGCCCACATTGACGACAACCCCAGGCGAGCCGCGATGCAAGCGCTGGGTGCAGCGAAAGAGATGGTGAAAGCTCTTGGCTATCTGGCGGCAGAATACACGGCAGGGGACCGAGAGCCACTTCCCCCCGAGCCCACTGCCGACCGGGTGGGACGAATACATCGGTCAGTTTTGGCCGGACATATTCGAACTGTTCGCCAGTGTGCCTGCTGCCAATGAACCAGCATCCGTAGAGTTTCTCACGACAGTTCTGCAGGCGACTTGCGAGCGAGTCATTACGTGGCTGACGGAGATTGGTGTCCGATACGAGAAAGACGAAAATCTCAACGACTACTGCTGGTGGGACCGGCGGGAGTTCTGACGCAAGGATAGACGACACCAAAGGAACGTAAGAGAAAAACTAACGCGTGACGAGGGCTCGACAGGCTATCGGAGTCTCTGATCCCTCATTTCCTTCGTGAGGTGGTGACAGTCTCCGTCATTATTAGAACGGTTCGAGACCTGCCCTCCCAGCGGCAGTTTTGAGGTGTAAGTACACCGGCGTAGCGGCCCGGCGAAGCGGCTCAGTCGGGTCGAGGTTTGGTGGTCACGACCCGAGGTGCATACACATCCGTCAAGGAACCTTGACGGTGCGGTAACTGCCGTTTACGTCGGGCGCGCCCGAGGCCATCGTGTTCGCACGGCGAGATCGGTGCCGATATGCGCAGTCACATGCTGCGTCGTCGGACCTCCGTGCTCGTTGACGCACCGACCAGTTGGACCTGCCCTGCCCAGGTGGCACCGGGCCCGTTAAACGGGCAGACGTTGATGGACTGAGTGAGACTTCGCAGGACGCTCGACCCTGGAACTCGCTCAACACTTACTCAACACTTTGATCTCGGTTCGGGTGGTTCCATCAGAACTTCGGTGGATACTTGAATTGCGAAAACAGCTGGCCGGATGGTGTATGTGGATCCATATCGGTCCGCAAATCCGTGTGAGCTACTACCAAGAGGTTAGGGGTTCGAATCCCTTCGGGCGCACAGAAGAGAAAGCCCCGAACTGCAGCGATGCGGTTCGGGGCTTTTTCGTCGAGTATCCGAGCTGCGGCCGGCTCGGCATCTGGTCTGTCTAGAACTCGATCCCGAATTCTCGGATTTTTCGGTAGATCGTGGCCCGTGACATTCCGAGGGCATCGGCGGCGGCCTGCTTGTTGCCTCCGTTTTCCTCGAGGCTGCGCACTATTGCGTCTCGGTTCATTGCCTCTATCGGGGTGAGGGTTCTGCGGCTCACCGCCCGGACGGACGGTGGCAGCTTGTCTGCCTCGACGACCCCTGAACGTTGACTCTGCACGACCTCCTGGAGCACGTCGCGGAGCTGTCCGACATTGCCGGGCCAGCTGTATTTGGTCAGCTGACGGACCGCAGCCGCCGACAGTGACAGCTCCTGACCGCGACTGACTTGGCGCAGTAGGTAGGGAATCAATTTGTGGAGGTCTTCGATGCGGTGTCGAAGGGCGGGTACGTGCACGGTGTGGCCGAAGAAGGGGAGTATCAGGGCCTCGCTTCCGGCGCTCTGCGTACAGGTTCCGATGGTGGCTCCCATCCATCCGGCGTGTTCGCGCCCCTGAATCAGGCTCGCGATCTCTTGCTGGACAGAGTTCGGAACCAGGTCGAGGTCGCGAATGATGACGCTGAATTCGTCCTGTTCGATCTCGGTTTCGAGCGCCCGCATCCCTGCGTCCCCGTCGGCGAGTTCGGCTGCGGTGACGAAGTGTGTGCGACTGGAAATATGCTGTTGCGCCGCAGCTTTGAGGACCGCGAATCGGCCCGAGCCGGATTCGCCTGCCACCACGGCCCATTCGTGCCTGCGGACGCACTGCGACACGTCTCGGGTCGCGCGCCTCCACGATGCGCTGTCTCCCACGATGCCGGGCAGCGACCTGATGCCCTCGATGGCTATCGTCGCCGGACCGGCTGTGTCGTTGAGGTAGGCGTGGTACACCGCCACGCCGTGTCGAGGCGCAAGGGCGTCGTCGTGGAACGGCGACAACCTGACGGTCTGCCCACCGGGCAGGGTCAGCAGATACTTGCTGTTGTCGGTGTGGACGCTCAGATCGACTGCGTGCTCGAGCAAGGCGGCTTGGTCTTGCGGGGTGAGGGCATTGCGTAGCTTGCGATTGAGTAGGACGATGTCGTCGCCGAGTGCCAGAACTCCGACCTGTTGGGATCGCCGGCACGCTTTGAGATAGGTGTTGAGCAGAGCGGTCTGCTCCTGACTCGATTGGGACAGCAGTCGACCTTCGATCTGTGCCGTCGCCGATTGCGCAAGTGTCACCAGGAGTGGAGCTCCGTCGTCGATCCACCCGGTCACGTCGAGAACTCCGACGACGAGGCCGGATATGGGATGAACGATGGGGACGCCGGCGCACACCAACCCGCCCAAGCTTCCGACGTAGTGTTCGGCTCCGTAGACCAGAGTCGGTTTGCGAGTCTCGAGCGCTGTGCCGATGCCGTTGGTTCCGGCATATTCTTCCGAGTAGCTGAAGCCCGGTGCGAGATTGACGTTGTCCAAGTTGTCCAGCAGTGGCTTGCTACCGGCCACGCGGTCCAACACCACACCGTCGGCCGAGGTGAGGATCACCGAAATCGGCTCGTCCACCAAACCTGTTGCGAGCTGGCGAAGTACGGGCGCTGCGGCGACGACGAGAGGGCTGTCCAAGTCGGGTTCGCGAACGAAGGGCAGGTGCAGAATGTCGGGTTGGATGTTCAGTGCGCGCGATCGTTCCCACGAGAACGAGATCTGGTCTCGGACCGCGTCGTCGAACTCGTTCTCTACGAAGAACTTGTCACGCGCTCTCGAGAGATCGCGTGCGCCCTGTCTTGCCAAAGCCGCCACCTACCCACAACAATCGAGGAAACTCAATTACCGCCTGCGCGTGAATGATTCGGCGTAGGTGTTCTGCGGGGATCGAGTCTACCCGTCGAAAAGCGTGGCGTCTGCGGTTTTTGACACTCGGTTGCGGCAGGCGCCTCGGGGCCGATATGAATGCCGGTCAGAACTCGCAGCACGACTCGGAGGTCGTGATCGGTCAGCTCGCCGCGCGGATCCAATGAGGACATCATGGTTGTCTCCTTGGTGCGTCTCGGGGATCGGCGTCCTCACTGCGATGCCGACCCCCGAGTAGCGTGAAACTCGTTGGGTTTCAGTAGATGTTCGAGGGGCGGACCATTCCTTCGGCGAGATCGCCGAATCCGGGGGCCATGATCGCGCCCGGGTTGCCGAATACCTCTTCCACCACTGCGGTTTCGGTGGTGATCAGCAGCGCTGCAATGGAAGCCGCACTTTCGAGCGCCGCACGCGTCACTTTGAAGGGATCGATCACTCCGTCGTCGAACATGTCTCCGTATTCGCCGGTGAGCGCATTGAAGCCATGGCCCAGTGGCAGTCCGGACACGATCTCCACGACGTCGTCGCCTTCGTAGCCGGCGTTGATGGCGATCCATCGAAGTGGTTCGGTGAGCGCTTTGCGGACCACTTCGGCACCGATCGCCTGGTCTCCGGTCAGCTCCAACTCGCCGAGGGCGCGATGGGACTGCGCCAACGCGGTACCCCCGCCGGAGACGATCCCGGATTCCAGAGCTGCTCGAGACGCTGCCAGGGCGTCCTCGACACGCAGCATGCGTTCCTTGAGCTCGACACTGGTGGCCCCGCCTACCTTGACCACGGCCACCCGGCCGGTCAGTCGTGCGATCCGCTGCTCGAGGCTGTCCCGGTCGCCGTCGATCTTGGAGCGCTCGAATTGCGACTCGAGCTGAGCCACGCGCGCGTCGAGCAGCTTGGGATCGCCCCGGCCGCCGACAATGGTGGTCGAGTGCTCGGTGACGGTGATGCGGTCGCACGAGCCCAGTTGGTCGAGCGAGACCTCGAACAGTTCGAGGCCGGTGTCCTTGGCGATGACCTGACCCCCGAGTGACACGGCCAAATCTTGGAGTTCTGCGACGCGGCGATGTCCGAAGCCCGGTGCTCGCACCACGACGGACAGCATCGTGTTGTGCATGTTCCCACCGACCAACAGCTGCAGCGCCGGTCCATCGACGTCCTCGGCGATGACGACCAGGGGACGATCTGCTCGCTTTGCGGCTTCGATGCTCGGCATGATGTCCTGGACCTGATTGATCTTCTTGTTGGTCAACAGAATGACCGGATTTTCGTGGACGGCTTCTGCACGCTCGTGATCGGTGATCATGTAGCCGGAAATGAACCCGTGATCGAACTCGATGCCGTCGACCACGTCGACCGACATCCCGAGAGTGTCGCTTTCCTCGGTGGTGACGATGCCCGACTTACCCACGTACTCCACGGCTTTGGCCACGCACTGGCCGATGGCGTCGTCGTCGCTGGCCGCCAGTGTCGCGATGCGCTCGAGGTCTGCATTGCCGACCACCTCGACGGCTTGAGCGCGCAAGGAATCGACGACGGCCGAGACTGCGGTCTCGATGCCTCGGCGCAGACGCATCGGGTTGGCACCGGCGTCCACTGCTCGCAGCCCCTCCCGCACCATCGCTTGGGCGAGCACGGTGGCAGTGGTGGTTCCGTCGCCGACCACTCCGTTCGTCTTCATCGCCACCTCTTTGACCAGCTGCGCACCCATGTTCGCAAACGGGTTGCTGAGCTGAATCTCTTTCGCGATCGTGACGCCGTCGTTGGTGATAGTCGGTGGGCCCGTGAGCTTCTCGAGCACGGCGTTGCGGCCCTTCGGGCCCAGAGTCACCTTGACTGCGTCGGCGAGTGCGTTGACGCCTTGCTCCAGTAAAGCGCGCGCCTCGGTGTTGAACCGCAGTTCTTTGGCCATGACGTATTCCCTTCGAGTGGTGTGATGTGCGGTCGGTTCGGTTCACGGGGTCGAGAGCGTGGACTATCCGGACGAATGTCGAGGCCCTCTTCGGTCGTCCGGCATCATGGGTTTGCCGCTCTCGTCCACGAAGACGCGACTGTTGGGACAGATGCTCAGCCCGAGCGCGCTCCGCCGTCGCAACAACGCTGTGGTGTGTGTTTCGCCTCTGATATCGCGGAGTGTCAGGGAACGAACACGATCGGTACCTTCTCCGGTGCGAGCCAGATGCTCAGCGATCGAACGATCCAGAACCGCGAAGTATGCTTCGAGACAGGCAGTCTCGTGTTGGTCGACGTCGGTTTCGTACATCTTCGAATCTCCCACTCGTGTCGGTTCGGGGCTGCGCATCGATGGCCGGCGCTCGATCGGCCGAAGCGAGGTCAGGGCCGTTCGGCGAGATCGAACCCGATGTACTTGGCGGCGTCCTCGGGGCTGGCGAAGAGCATCGTCTTGTCGTCGAGGTGCACCATGCGGCCGTAATGCGTCGAGCTGATCTCCTCGAAGACCGACCCGTCGAATTCCTGGCCGAGTGCATCGGTCAGCTCGTCGTAGTCGAACGAGAGGAGTTTGGTGCCGTCGACGCGGATCATCGAGGGATACTCGGTGAGCTCGACGCCGTCCTTGTCACCCATGACCTCGGCAACCACACGTCCGACCGGCGTGTTCATCAGCGTCACACCGCACTTGTTGGAGAACTCCGTGTCCGATCCGAAATGCATGGTCATAGTGCCAACTCCTGCGGGATGTCGAGGCCGAGTGATTCGAGCAGAACGGTGAATTTGGCGATCGCCGCGTCCAAGCTGGTCGCGAACGTCACGGCCTTGTCCGCGGGCTGCGACCAGATGGGTTGCAATGCGCGTGCGGCGGCGAGACATCTCGGTACCCACAGCGACATCCATTCGCCGAACAGTGCGCGATTGGCTTCGCCGTGTTCCGGGTCGTGTGTGAGCAGCTGGAACAGCGTCCGGGTGTAGTTGAGGTCGCGGTCGTAGTCGTGCTCGCCGGTACCGACGATGGTCGGGGTGATGTAGTCGCCGTTGCGGGCGGAAATCTGCATCACCAGTTCGGTGCGGAACAGGGAGCCGACGAGTTGCTCGAAGACGATGTTGGTTGCGAAGAGCAATTCGCACCAATCCGGTACAGCCGTCAGCTGTTCCACGACCTCACGTGTCGGCTGCCACTCGGGTGCGCTCTTCCACACCTCCATGTGGGCCGAACCGTCGAAGGAGACATCGGCTTCGGACAGATCGAGATTGAACAATGCGAGATCCTGTGCGAACCGCATCTTGTGGGCGGCGTTCACCGCAACGGCCGTGTTGATCATGTTCGTCGGCCCCGAACGCTGAATGGACGTGAACACATGCAGTGCCAGTCCATTTTCCGCGTGCATCCACGCGCCGACGTTCCGCTCGATGAACTTCAGCCACGGGGTGTTCCAGCCGGCGTAGGCACGGGCCCGCTTGGCGTTGCTCAAACACAGCTCGACCTGGTGCACGACCGCGGAGTTGTTGCGGAAGATCGTCTGGTCCCATTCTTCGTTGGGATCGAGAAATTGGTGCCAGTTCGAGGATTTCGCGACCGTCCACTCCTGTGGGTAACCACCCGGACCGTCGCCGAAGCCGTAGATCCACCCTTGCGTGAGGTGCCGATCCGGGTCCGGCTGAACGTCGACGGTCACGTCCTCGTACATCGTGGCCCGACGTTTGGCCGGTGTGTAGTAGCTGTACGTACGGCTTCTCGAACTGGGGAACTCCTTGGCTCCGGCCTCGGAGTCGGTAAATTCGATTGTGGGGAAGCTGCGTTGCTTCGGCTCCGTCGTGGCAGTCGAGTCTGTGGTGGCAGTCATGTCTGGCCTCTCGGTTGAGGTAGGGGCTGGTGTTCGTCGTGCGCGTGCCCGGTCTCGGCGGTGAACTAGTCGAAGGCAGGGCTGGTGAACTTGTCGAAGAAGATCTGGTCCGTCGGCGTTCCGCACACGTCGAGGAGATCCAGCGCAGCGTCGACCATCGGGGGAGGTCCGCACAGGTAGACCTCGGCTTTGGCGATGTCGGGCTCGAGGCGACGTACGACGTCGGTGACGTTTCCCTCTTCGATCGACAAGGATCCCGAGGATGCGACTCCCGCTGCGTCGGATACGCACGCCACGAAGGTGAAGTCGGCCAAACCTGCACCGAGGGAGATGATCTCGTCGACGTAGAACAAGTCGGCCGGGGTTCTCGCGCCGTAGTAGAAGTGCACGGGACGGGTGTTGCCGGACTCGCTCATGTGCCGGACCAGCGACAGGACGGGTGCCATGCCGGCACCACCGCCGATGCAGACCACCGGCAGGACGTGACCGTCCTTGAGGGTGGAGGAGCCGTACGGGCCGGTCAGAGAAATGCTGTCGCCGACCGAAATTCCGTCGTCCAGCAAGGCCGCGAATACGCCGCCCGGATATTTCTTGATGAGGAACTCGACCTGGTTCGGCGTCGACGGTGTCGACGCCATGGAGAAGGATCTGAACTCGTCGGTGCCGGGGATCTGCAGATCGGCGTATTGGCCGGGTTTGAACTCGAACACCTCGGGCTCGATCGGTTCGAGGCGTAGGGCCACGATGTCGGCGGTGACCGACTCGACCGAGACTACGCGGGTGGTGACGTACTGAATCGGAATTCCGCCCAGTAGTTCGTCTTCGTCGAAATTGAGCAGCTCGATGGTGCAATCACTGTAAGCCTTTGTGCGACAGAGTAGTACGAAACCCTCGTCCTGTTCTGCCTCGTTGCACGCGAAAGTGGAGTGGCCCTCCATCTGAATGTCTCCGTCGAGAACGAACGACTTGCACGCCGAGCAACGTCCTTCGCGACAGCCGTGCATCAGGTGGATTCCTTGTCGGAAGGCCGCGTCGAGAATGTGTTCGTCCTCTCGGACCTCCATCTCGATGTCGACCGGGTCGAACGTGATTCGGTGTGTGTCGGCCACGAGGGGTTCTCCTGAATCGAAAGAAAGTGATCGTGCTGGATGCGGTGGGCAGCGCCCGTGATCGGCCGCTGCCCACCGAGTCTGTGCTCAGGCAGGCATGGTCGCGCCGGCTCGGTACGCGGCGATGTGTGCGTTCCGCTCCGATTCGGTCATCTGGTTCAGCAACACGTTCGGGCTCTGGAAGGTGTTCCCGCGGACATCGTCGAGTGTCCACATCTTCTTCGGATCCAGATCGAGATGTGGCTGACCGACGAGCGTCTTGCCGTCGTCGCGGACGTAGCCGAGATCGGAGACGATGTCGGCGAGATCCTTGCCGTGGTGCAGCGTCTCCCATTCACGGAAACCGGTGAGACGACCCATGTTCGGCGTCTCCTTGCCCTCGTACTCGCCGCGGAAGGCGACTGCGTCGGTCCAGTAGCACGTCTCCGAACAGTAAGTGCGCCACTGGTTGTCGACCTTCTCGACCACCATGTCCTCGCGGATGAGGGCCGGCACCATGCACGTCCAGCAGCGGTGCGGGTACTGGTAGCCGACGTCCTCGAATGCGATCGGCTTGTTGATCCCCGGGTACGCGAGCCGGTTGTACTCCTCCCACCACTTGCCGTACTTGCTGTACCAGCCGGGGTACTTGTGCTCGAACCACTCGAAGTCCGTGTCGGTCATGGTGTCGATGCGCCAGTAGTTGACCGGCCAACCGGTGGCGAAGAATCGCGCGACCTCGTGGACGTAACCCTTGTTGGTGATCCGGTTCCACGCTTCTTCGACCAAGTCGTGGGGGATCGTCAGGCCGTACTTCTCGAGCGGGATCAGGTAGCTGCGGTAGTAGTCGTCGTAGATCCACCGCTGCCACATCTCGGCGTAGCTTTCGCGGTCCTTGCGTCGATCCTTGGTGCCGTACTCGATGAACGTGCCGATGGCCGCGTCGACGACGCAGTGGTTGTTCCACCAGGCGTAACGCAGATCGCGTTCCAGGAGTGGACGATTCCGCTCGTCGGCGAGGGCCATGAGCAGAATCGAGTACCCGTTCGAGATGTGCCGTGATTCGTCGGACTGCACCGAGTGGAACACCGTCGGCAACAGGTAGTCGCCGTTGGCGGCGGCCTCGTCCGGCATGGCCACGAACAAGGTGTTGGTGAACGCCGTCTCCGCCACCACCGTCAGATAGATATTTGCCGCCGTGATGGCATCACCGGTGATGAAGCCCTCGCCGAACTGCCTGCCGATTGTGCCCGCGTAGTTGTTCGCGAACGCTTTCTCGGTCATATCGAAGCCGGCCGGGTCGATGTAGTTGTTCATGTACAGCTTCTTGAGATTCATCTGAATCGTCGAGTGACGCACCTCGTCGATCATCTGAACGGCAAGGCCGTTGTGGATCTCGGGGTTCGGCACGGCGTCGATCGCCATCGGCATCGCACGGGCCGCCGAAATCTCGGGGAACGGAATGATCGAGAGGAACAACTTCTGCCACTCGAGCCAGCGTTGCTGGACCTGGCGGAACATGTTGCCGCGAATGGCACCGTCCATCGCGCCGTACACGCGGTTGTCCTTCTCCTCCTCCATGGGGAAGTAGGACCGCATGATCTGCTTGAGTGGGTCCTTCTTGGGTGCTTTCTCGAACGTGTAGTCCGTGCCGAAGCGAGTAGCAGGGGTAGCGAACGTGGGTTCCCACGTCAGCTCCGAAATCTTCGCGTGTGCCTTGGTAAGGCTTTGCCTACTCAATGTGCGCCTCCTGGATGCGAGGTCGGCAGGGGTTGTCGACCTTCTCGGGAAGATGTGCACATGATTGAACACCGTGATCTACGTCTCATCCGTCTCAGTTTGAGATTTGTGGCACTCAATGTGCGGCCTGGTAGACGGCGTAGAGATCGGTCGAAAGTGCACCCATTGGAAACAAACCGAACGTAAGGTGTGATTGTCTCGCCGAGGAGGGCACGTGAGTTTTGGATCAGGCAGAACGGCGACTGTGAGCGAGTCGGATGCTCAGGCTTCGCCGTTGTTCATCCCGCTGTTGTTCATCTCGGTGCTCTTCGTCGGTGCGTTGCCGTTCTACGTTCGGCAACCGGTCGTCAGCGGTGAGTCGGTGTCGGGTCCGGCGTGGTTCGGCGGTGCGCACCTCGTAGAACCAGCAGCCGATGTGTACTGGCTGTGCGCTCTGCCGGTGTGCATCGGGGCCGTCGCGGTCTACTGCGTGTGGAGCGAACGTCGATCGGGCGTCGCAATGCATGTTCGGCTGTGGCTCGTTGCGAGTCTCGGATTGTCGGGTGCTACAGCAGTTTTCGTGCAGAACGGAATGATGTTCTACGTGGGTAACATGACGATTCGAGGATTGTTGCCCTTAATGGCGATATCGATCGCGGTCCTGGTGTGGGGTGTCGGCCTGCGGTCGCGGTTGCTGGTGGCAATCGGTGTTGTCGCCGCGCTGCGAGTCTGGTGTCCAACCTCTACAACGTCGAGAATCTCGTGCCGCGGGAGTGGGCACTGGACCCCCGCTTCGGTCTGTGGCCGAACATCGTGCTGACCGCAGCGGTGTTCGCGGTCGGAGCAGTGGGGTCGGGGTTTGCCGAACGGTCCCGGCGGTAAAGCCTGCAACGCAGCGCGACCCGGACGATGGGGGTCGTCGCCGGCGGTGGACACTGGCAGGATGGCCAGCCCAGGTGACCCGAAGTCGGTGTGGACGACAGTCTCGGTGATCGTCGGCACCGTGGCAGCAGGCGTCGTAGTCGCCGGTCTTCTCCACGATCCTCAACCCGACGCCGTGTCGATACCCGGCTGTGCGGAGGTCATTCAGCCCGAGGACATGCAGAGAATCAACTACGCCATTGTCGGACCGGATTCCGCCCCGGCAGGGTTCGACGCAGCAGCCAAGTCGGCCGCTTTGGCGCGAGCCCTTCCCGCCGGGACCACGGTAGAACCCGATGCCATGTTCCCACCGCTGACATTCGACTTCAGCGCCTCTGCGTATGGGCGTATCTCGCTGGGCGGAGCCATGGGTGACCTGAACGTGAGGCTGTCGACATCCGACCAATCTGCCGGTCCATGTTTGGCCGGCTACGTCGATGAGCGTCGGACACTGAGTGACGGCACAGTCGTCGATCTGAGATCATCCGAAAGAGGCAGTCGCGTAAAGGTATACGGGACCGACGGCAGCATCGTCGATGTATCCGCCGACCCCGTGTTGACGGTCCAGCAAGTGACCGACATCGCGATGACGCCCGGTCTTCGATGGAATTCCTAGGCCCCCTTGACCGCCGTACCTTGCACGCCGGTGTCGGCACTGCCCCAACAAGTCCGACCCCGCCGCAGTGTCTGCGACGGGGTAGGGCACATGCGCGTGTATCTACGCGCGGGCGACCAGCTTTCCTGCGATTCCCGACAAGATTTCGGTCGGCCTCTGCTGCTCACCCTGCTGAGCACCCAGCACCACGAGGGTTCCGGTCAGAACCGGCAATGCCCACTGGAGGTACTTCAATTGCTTCTGTGCTGCGGCGGCCTCGCGTGGGGTGCCTGCTGACGGCTCGGTTGCCGAATCGATCGAACGACCCTGAGCCTTGGTCGTTTTCGCGCCGAGAACGCCGCTGTATGCAGTAGCGGCCAGGGCGGCACCGGTAACGGCGATCTTGAAGTTGGTGTTGGCGGTGACACCCTGCTGATGACGAGCACGACCGCGGTTGGCCATGAGTATGCCTGTGCCGCCGATGAGATGTGCACCGATGGCCGCGGCGTTGACCGGAGCCCATTTCGCCCACCCTGCCGCGGCAACCTGTGCGCGGTCTCGCGGATCCTGCACCGCAGTGGCAGCACCGTTGACGCCTACGGCACCCATGAGCGAGCCGCCGAACCAGGCAGCAGCACCGAGATCGTGTAGCGAACGGATGAGGGTATTTCTGTTGGACATCTGGGGATCCTTCGGTTGTGTGCGCTGCTCCGATCGCGAAACACGCGATATAACAGAGGTTTTGGCGGCCGCGTGAACGGCTCCTTGTCCATCGGTTACCCGCGTGAGCGGTTTCCACACCTGGGCCCCACGCCGACTCGAACCGGAACGCCACGGATGCGCCCTCGCTCCTCGAACTCCGTCAGGTGTTCAGAGCAGTGAGCCGACCAGTCCGCCGTCCAGAACGAGGCTGCTCCCCGTGCACCACGACGACTGTTGCGATGCGAAGAACGCGACCGCTGCTGCTACTTCCTCCGGTGTGCCGTAGCGCCCTTGTTTGTCGGCGATGAGGGTGTCGAACCCTCCCTCCGGTAGCCCCAGAGCTGCCTCGAATTCGGGGGCTGCCTTGGTGACCAGGGCGGTGTCGATGAACCCTGGCAGCACAGCGTTGACTCGAACACCCTGAGCCCTGAACTCCGTTGCGGCGGTTTCGGTCAAATTTCTCACCGCGGCCTTGCTGGCGGCATAGGGCGCGAGCAGCGCCGAGCCTGCCGTCGCGGTGATCGAGCTGATGGTGACGATGGAGCCGCCGCCGGATGCTGCGATCGCGGGTGCGGCATATCGGATGGTCAGGAACACGCCATCGAGGTTGACTGCCGTGGTACGCCGCCAATCGGCGTACGACATCTGTGCGATCGCTCTGACCTCGCCGACACCGGCGTTGGGAATTGCTATGTGCAGGTTGCCGAAGTGTTCGACGGTCTGCTCGACGAGAGATCGAACCTGATGCTCGTCGGTGACGTCTGTCGCGACGGCGATCGCACCGTCGATCGAGGACGCCACCTGGCGGGCAGCGTCGAGATCGATGTCGGACACGACCACCTGTGCGCCGTCGGAGGCCAGTCGCCGCGCTATGGCGGCGCCGAGGCCTGCCCCGGCACCGGTGACGAGTGCGACCTTGCCGTGGAGAGATTCGTCGATTGGCATTGTGTTCGGTCCTTCCGTGGGAAAGCAGAGGTAGTGCCTTCTCGCTGACGACAGAGAAGACGAAAGATATTGCTGTGTCGCTGTTTCAGCGCTTCAGCAGGTCATCCAGAGCTCGTCGCGCTGCATTCAGTCCCGCCATGCCGTGTGCACCGGGTCCGGGGGGAGTTGCCGCAGAGCACAGATAGAACCCCGGCGTTCCCGTGCGGTACGGGTCTCGGCCGGGCCGTGGTCCGAGGAGCAATTGTGTCGGTGACGACGTACCGCACAGAATGTCGCCGCCGACGAAATTCGCGTTTCCTTCGGCGAAGCTCTGCGGAGACGTGCTGACTGTCTCCACAATTCGCGAACGCAGGCCCGGTGCGAACTGTTCGATGCGGTCGATCACGACGTCGGTGACATCGTGGTCGAGGCCGGCGGGAACATGGGCGTATGCGTACAGCGGTACGACGTCTCCGTCCGCGCGCTGAGGATCTGCGACGAACTGCTGCCCGACGAGGACGAACGGCCGATCGGGCATTCGTCCTGCAGCAACGGCCGCCTCGGCTGCGATGGTGTCCTCGACGCTACCTCCCACGTGCACAGTGCCGGCCTGCGCGACCCGGGGGTCGGTCCACGGGACTCCACCGCGCACCGCGAGGTCGACCTTGAACGCAGCCGGTCCGTGCCGAAACCTGTTGTAGGAGCGACGTGTACGCGTCGTCAATTCCTGGCCGAGTACGTCGGCCACCACGGCCGGCGTCGTGTCGAAGATCGTGATGTCCGACGACGGCAGATCGGCTCGCGTGGCAACCCGCGTCGAGGTCTGCACGGTTGCTCCCAGTTCGATGAGCGCGGAGTGCATCGCCCGTGAGATCGCCGCGGTTCCGCCCTCCGCCACCGGCCATCCGTTGTGGTGTCCCGCGGTCAGGATTCCCACCCCGATGGCGGAGGAGAACACTTCGGTCAACGGACGCATCGCGTGTGCCGCTGCTCCGACGAACAGTGCCCGCGCCTGCGGCGTGGCGAACACCCGTGACAACACCGCTGCGGGCAGAGCAGTCGGCGCACCGAATCTCGCCAGCAGCAGTGGATGTCGGGGCAGGTGCACGACCGGTCCGAGTAGGTCTGCGGACAGTCTGTCGTACGACGACGACGGTTGCCCGAACAGTGCCTTCCATCGTTTGCCGTCCGCGCCCAGGCCCACAGCAGTCTCGTTTATCGATCGATGGAGCAGCGCTGCCGCGTCGTCGAGAAGCGGATGAGCACAATCGATCTCGGGCCACCGCCACGTCAGTCCGTGTTGCTCGAGACCGGCGAGGGCAGGTGAACCCACCGCCATCGGATGGAAACCGGCACAGTGATCGACGAGCAGATCGACGTTGGTGAAAGGCCGGTGGCTACGGGTGCCGCCGCCGATCTCGCTCTCCGCTTCCAGCACGGTGACCTGTATGCCGTCGCGCGCCAGAGCAAGCGCAGCGGCAAGCCCGTTCGGGCCGCTGCCCACTATCGTCGCGGATCGCGTCATGATGTCGATTCTCCAGCACCGGCCGCCGCTGACGACGTCTCCGGTGCCGAGTGTCGAGCGGTTGTCGAGTCTGCGCGACGCCGCCACGTCACCGACATGGGGATGGGGCCGTCGGGCAGCCACGGCTGGGCGGACACCGCGTCGTCGACGTTCCACGTACCGGTTTCGATCACGCCGAGGGCGGCATCGATGAGCTTGTACGACTGCGTCTTTCGATGGATGGGCTGCGATTCGACCCAGGCCACCACGAACTCGCCCGGCTCGAAGTTGCAGCGTCGCTGAATCGCTGCGATGAGGGAGGCGTCGTGCAGGTGGCCGTCGCCGAAGTTGAAGCCGAGAATCGAGTTGCAGGCGAATTCGCCTTCACGCACCGTCCATCGATCGATGTCGGGAACGTTGCGGATCAGAAGCGAGAACAATCCGCGGCCCTGACTGTGCATCGAGCGCCATGCGATGGTCTGTTGCATCGTGATCTCGGCGACGGCAGGCGGGTAACCCATGGCTTCGAGCTGTCGTACCTGATTGCGGGTGGGGCGCACGATCTGATCGAGCTTGTCCTCGGCACCCGGTGCGAACGCCCACAGACCGGAGGCCCAGTTGCCCGCGTACTGGCGCATCGAGGGCGTGAAGGCCACGAGGTCCGGTCGTAGGTTGCCCAGAACCGGGAAGAAGAACAAGCACACCAGCGATGTCGCCACGAACCACGGGGAGGCGTCGAAGATCGAGAATCCCTGTCCGGCAGGGTGTCCGACGAAGAGGAACACTGCTGCGTAGGCGAACAACAGATTCCACTCCAGCGGCACCGCCAGCGGGAACGTCGAGATGATGAACAGGTGGAATGCCACCATGAGAAGTGCTCCGACGAGTGCGACGGTCGTGTTGGTGGTGAGCAGCAACACGACCGGTACCGCGATCTCGACGGTGGTGCCCAATACGTGCGCGATCAATTTGGCCGTTGCCGAGGGGCGAATGTCGTCCGGGAAATTCCGGTAGTGCTTACGCCTGGCCCAGCGCGTGGGAATGCAGGGGCTGTTCGAGACCATGGGCGGAACGACGTTGGCGAAATGTGCACCGAATTTCGAGATGCCGGCCCCGACCCACACCGAGAAGATGAGCAGCTTCAGTCCGACGACGAGGTCGACGATGGCGTTGTCACCGAGAATTCCCACGAGACCGAACAGGACTATCGCAGGACCGTACTGCTCGGCGCGGGCAGCGATGAAGATCGTCTTGTCACGAAGGCCCACAACGATGGTGAGCAAGACCGGCGCGATCGCCCAGCGTGGATCGACGAGGTTGCCGATGCCCTCGGGCAGGATCGAGGCAAATGCACCGGGCGGTGTTCCGGGCGCGATGACGGGTACGAACAGACTCACCAGGAGCGCGAGATACAGCACGACGTCCAGCGGCGTCCTGGTGTCACCCGAGGTGAACGGCACCTTGCCCGGCCACGGAGGCATTCGAACGGTCCCCGGTTTCGCCCAGAACAGGATTCCGCCTGTCATCGGCTTGAACTTGCCGGCGATCGGTCCCCATGACCCCGCGAGTCCGACGGTTTCGAGCAGCATCGTCCAGTAGACCAACTTCTGGTAGACGATCATGTCGTCCCACCACGAGCCGACGTCCCACGGCATCCCAACGCCGGAAGTCAGTGTTGCCAGAGTCAGGCCGATCCCGATGTAGAGCACCAGAAGCTTGACGACGTAGGTGGTGGGGATGACCTTCGGCGAGCCGAAGCCGTAGTCGACCCAATGCAGTGCAAGGGTTTTCACTCGTTCCAGCAGGGGCCGGTCGAGGAAGGTTTCGAGGTCGACAGGTGGAAACTGTCCGTTCTTGAATCCCATGAGTGAGCTTTCTGTAGCGAGCGCTGAGGATGAAGGAGCAGGAGTCAGCCCTGTCGCCCGAGGCTCGGGTCGCGGTGACGCAACCATCGGACTGTGTCCTGCACCACAGAAAGCTACGGGGTTCCTATCGGCGGTCCCAATGGTTCGCCGACCCGAGGCTCACCTTCGTTTTTGTGACGCCGACACAAAGTGCACCCTCAGGAGAGGATCCGAGCCCCGAGCCACTGACATGCGGTGAGGGCAACCTCGACGGCGAGTCGGTCGTCGGACAGTGGCCGGGGGAGCAGCTTCTCGGCATTGTCGACGCGGTAGCGAATCGAGTTCTTGTGCATCGTCATCACCGCAGCCGCCGCGGAGAGGCTCCGTTCGCACGCAAGGTAGATCCGCAACGTGGTGCGCAATCGTTCGGCATGTGTGGTGTCGGCAGCCAACTGCGGTCCCAGCACGCTCAGGACCCAGGCCTGCAATGCCGACGGGTCGCGAGCGCACAGGTCCACCACGGCCAACCCGGGGTCGTCGTAGCGTTCGATCGTTCGGCCTCGGCCACCCAGAACGGCCACGTGATGGGCGCGCTGAGCCTGCCGGTGGGATGTGACGAACCCGGCCGCGTCGAGTCCGATGGCCCCGGCCGCCAACAGGGGTGCGTCCTCGGTCCGCGGTCGAGTGTTGATGCGATCGAGAACGACGGCGAGATCTGTGTCGTTCGATGGAACCTGAATCCATCCCCACGCGGTAGCGCCGTCGCGTCCGACCACCAGGGGAGGGGCCGGACTGTCCAAGTCCGCCGCCAGAGCGCGGATGGTGGTGGTGAACCTGCGCATCCGGTCGCCGCGAACGGCGGACTCACCGACCCAGGCCACGACGGCCAGGTGTCGTCCGCGCAGTCGATACCCGGTCACTCGCTCGACGACATCCACCGACCCCTTGCCGTTCAGGAGATCGAGTACCGCATCGAGTCGAGCATTCTCGCGGTCCGCCAGCCAGGACTCCCGCTCGGTCTCGTACACCGCGGCCACCCGTTGCGAGATCCAGTCGATGTAGTCGAACACCGAATCGACGATCACGCGGTGCGCTTCCATCCGGACCGGGTCCGGCGCGGCCAGCGACATCGAGGTCTCGAACGCTCGATCGAGCAGAAATTGCTGTCCGAGTCGATAGGCGCGAACCAAGGCATTGACCGGCACGCCCCACTGAGCCAGGCGGCGCGCATATTCGATGGCCGCCGCCGGCGGCTCGAATCCGGCACCGCCGATGTCGTGCTGCAGAGCGTGCAGGATGGTGTCGACGTTGCCCTCGATACTCGATCCCAGCAGCTCGATCAGCGATGGTTCGTTGTTCAGTTCCGTGATGCGCGACGCGAGTGTCGTGCGCATCTGCGCCACGACATCTGCCAGCCGGGCATTGAGGTGCGCGGCAACAGCAGCCACGTGAGTGCGCACCGCCTCGGCGGAGGCGGGCGAGATGTCGGCAGGTGTCGGCACGGGTGTTCCTTTTCGTTTCGGGCTACAAATAATCCGCGGTTTTTGTGCTGCTGGACCGAAGTCTTTCAAATGGGCAATCCGTAACCTACGTCACATGCTGCCAATTCTCGACGCCTCCTCGCCGGTTCTGCAGGCCATGTACCGCCGCATCGACAACGACCCGGACGGCGCGTGTCTGTCCGACGACTCCACTCGGTTGAGCAATGCCGAGTTCGGGCTCGAAGTCGACGCGGTTGCTGCCGAACTCGTCGACGCGGGGGTGGGAGCGGGTGATGTGGTTGCAGTCTTGCTTCCGAATCGCATCGACATCATCACCACGATGTTCGCGGCATGGGTGCTGGGAGCAACGTTGACTCCCGTCAATCCCGCACTCACCGACGACGAGGTGCGCTATCAACTCGAGGACTCGACCGCCCGCGTGCTCGTCGGTAGCGAGCGCGCCTGCACTCTCGGCCGCGCACAGGGTATTTCGTTCATCGACGTGGACTCCCGCGATCGTCGTCCCCGCACGCCGCAGTTGGACGGCACGCATCGTGGAGCGGGGCCTGCCGACAGCTCGGCCCCTGCCTTGATCGTCTACACCTCGGGAACGACGGGGCGGCCGAAAGGCTGTGTGCTGACTCATCGCAACGTCGACCGGATGAGTGCCGCGATCGTGACGGCCTGCGAATTGACCGAGGTCGATACGAGCCTGTTGGTGCTTCCACTCTTCCACTGCAACGGACTCGTCGTCGGCTCGGTCGCTCCGCTACGAGCCGGCGGGCGTGTGCACATCGCGCCTCGTTTCTCGCCGGACACGTTCTGGGACAACGTGGAGACCGTCCGGCCCACCTACTTCTCCGCAGTGCCCACCATGTACTCGCTGCTTGCGGACCGTGGATCGACCGACCGCGACATCTCGTCGCTTCGATTCGTCATCTGTGGAGCAGCGCCCATGCCTGCCGGCCTGATCACGTCGTTCGAATCGATCTTCGGCGTGCCGGTCGTCGAAGGGTACGGCCTGTCGGAATGCACTGTGGCGGCAACGATCAACCCGCCGAACGGGATTCGAAAGCCGGGCACGGTCGGCATCGCGCTACCCGGTATCGACATCGCGATCGATACACCCGACGGTCCGAGCTCCCTTCCTGGCCGGACCGGTGAAGTGTTGGTGAGCGGAGAGACGGTCATGCAGGGATACCTGGGCCTGCCGGACGTGACCGCAAAGACCATTCGAGAGGGGTGGTTGCACACCGGCGACATCGGAGTCCTCGACGAGGACGGCTATCTCGTCTTGGTGGATCGACTCAAGGACATGATCATTCGCGGCGGCGAGAACATCGCGCCGAGCGAAATCGAACATGTCCTGCAATCCCATCCCGACGTCCTGGAAGTGGCCGTCGTGGGCGAAGCGCATCCGGTCTACGGGGAGGTGCCCGTCGCGCACGTCGTTGCACGAGCCGGTCGCAGTATCTCGGTCGACGAGCTGGACGCGCACTGCGCGCGGAGCCTGGCCAAGTTCAAGCGACCGACTCGGACAGTGGTCCACGACGCTCTACCGAAGAACTCCGTCGGAAAGATCGTGAAGAAGGATCTCGGCGCGTAGTCCGATCCGACCTGCCCTGTCGCTACCGGGTCAGGACGGTCGCGGTCACATGGACGAGGCCGCGAAGGTCAGGAACACGACGAACAATCCGATGCCACCGAGCGCCGCACCGATCACGGCGTCGCGACCGTTGGACGCGTCGCCCTCGACTGCGCGGCCGAGACCGATCCAGCCACTGACCACCGCGATCACTCCGGCCGGGATGGTCACGAAGTCTCCGACGAACGGCACGAACGCGCAGACGACCGCGACGATGCCCGCAATCAACGCCAGGTTTCCGGCACCGTCACGGAACATCGACCGAGAAGGGGACTTGCGCATCACCGGCACTCCTTCTCGCATGCAGTGCGGCAGCACCGCCCCGACCTGTTCTTCTGCAGGTAACCGGCAACGACGCCTCCATAGTAGAGACTCGATCATCTCTTCATCGGCGACGGTCGGTCGGATTTCACCGGCACGTGGTGGGAGTCGCGGCCAGTTGTATGCGCTGTGCCGTCGGGCAATCGCCGTCGAGCTTCCCACCTGACCCGAATGGTCAGGGCGTGGGCGTGCTTCTGCGAACGCGGTAGTTGTGCCATGCCTGCGCCGCCAGAGGCATCCCGACAGCGCCGATGCAGACGACCGGCAACGCGAAAAACCACGGTACGGATGCGCTTTTCGCGGCCACTGCAACACCGAAGACGACCATCGGAAATCCGAAGGTGTCCAGTAGGTCTACCTGCCGGAATTCGATCGGCGGCCGACCGTTCCAGGGAATTCGGCGGCCCGCGTTCTCGCGCATCCTTCGGCGCGTCGACGCAACGGTCAGCGCCGCGCCGATCGCTGTCGTGCATATCCCTGCGACGACCATCCAGGACTGTCCGTCCTCGACCAGAACCGCCGTCAGAACAAGTCCTACAAGGACGATGCGCGCACCCCACACCTTCCATCGAGGTGCAGCCTCGCGCTCGGCGTACCGCAGGTCGACCGGCCGCATCGGCTGCAGGGGCTCCATGTCTCGACCCTCCCATACCGCGGCTCTTGACCGGTCCCTACGACTCACCGTACCCTGACCGACAGTTGATATATCAGAACCGCAGCGGCCCGCCGAACCGAGGAATCGAAAGTATGACCACAGCGCTCAAGATCGACGGAACCGCGGTCAGCGCGATCGTCAAGGACGATCTGCGATACCGCGTCGAACGGCTCGCCCAGCAGGGGATTCGGCCCGGCCTGGGCACGATTCTGGTGGGCGACGATCCGGGGAGCCGTTCCTATGTCGCGGCGAAGCATCGCGACTGCGCCGAGGTGGGACTGCATTCGATTCAGGTCCGGTTGCCTGCAACCGCGAGTCAGCAGGAGATCGAAGATGCCGTGCACGCTCTCAACGAGGATCCCGAGTGCACCGGGTTCATCGTTCAGTTGCCGCTGCCCTCGCACATCGACACCCATCGGGTGATCGAGCTGATCGATCCTCGTAAGGATGCCGACGGGCTGCATCCGACCAATTTGGGCCGGCTCGTACTCGGCATGGACGGGCCGCTGCCCTGCACCCCACGGGGGATATTGGAACTGCTTCGGCACCACGATGTTCCGATCACCGGTGCTCGCTTCTGCATCATCGGATGTGGAATCACGGTGGGTCGTCCGCTCGGCTTGATGCTGACGCGTCGCAGCGAACACGCCACCGTGACCATGTGTCACGAGGCGACGGTGGACACCGCCGCGCACACTCGGGCCGCCGACGTGGTCATCGCGGCAGCGGGTGTTGCGCATCTGGTGCAACCGGACTGGATCAGTGCCGGAGCCACGGTGTTGTCGGTGGGAATCACCCGTACCGTCGAGGGCATTCTCGGCGACGTGCACCCCGGCGTCGAGCACATTGCGGGGCGGCTCAGTGGAGCGACCGGCGGGGTCGGGCCGATGACCAGGGCGATGCTGCTGACGAACGTGGTGGAGTGTGCGGAGGCCGCTCAGGCCGAGGGGATGAAGGACTCCCGGTAGCCCATCTTCTCGCTGATCTCGGCGGCGGCGGCCAGCACGTCGGGGACGATGGCCCGCATTCTGGTTTCGTCGAAGCGGTAGACCGGTCCCGAGATGCTCAGCGCCGCGGTCGTCTTGCCGGTGTAGTCGAGAATCGGGGCTGCGATGGCGTTGAGTCCGGTCTCGAACTCTTCGACGACGACGGCGTATCCGAGGGATACCGCAGCATCGAGTTCGGCAGTGAGACCGGCTTTGGTGGTGAGTGTGTGCTCGGTGTATCGGTGGAGGTCGAGTCCGTCCACGACGTCCTGACGCGTATCGGAGTCGAGGGCAGCCAGCAACACCTTGCCGCTCGCGGTGGCGTGCAGCGGTGTCTGCTCCCCGATCCAGTTGTGGGTTCCCACCGAACTCGGCCCGCGGGCCTGATCCAGGTGGACCGCTGTATTGGACCGCAGCACAGCGATATTGACCGTTTCGCCGAGCTTGCCGGCGAGGCGTTCACAGACCGCGTGGCCGTATTCGGTGATCTCCAGACGCTCGGGCACGGCCGCCGCGAGCCGGAGGACTCCGAGGCTGAGCCGGTACTTGCCGCGATTGTGCGTCTGCATCACCATGTCGTGTTCTTCGAGCGACGCCAGCAGCCTCGACACCGTGGATTTGTGCACACCGATCTCGGTGGCGATGGCGCTCACGCCGGCCTCTCCGAGCCGTGCCACGACCTCGAGCACCCGAAATGCGCGGTCGACGGACTGGACGCCACCCTCGGGGGCACGTGTCGAATCGTCGCTGGCCACCCCCGCGACTATACGTAACAGGCACTTGGCCGTGGTGTTGCCCCTCGGAGCGTGGCCCGAGCCGGCGATCTAGATGACGGCGCGCACCGCGTCGTCGAACTCGGTCACGTGTGCTCGGGCGATGGTCGCGGCCTTCTCGGCATCGCCTGCCGCGATGGCGCGCAGCAGCTCGGTGTGCGTCCCCACGTGGTCGGCCAGGGGAGGCAGTCGATCCATGAACAACCAGAAGATTCGCGTCGCGAGATTGTTGTAGCGAATCAATGCGTCTTCGAGAACCGGGTTCGCCGCCAGCCGGTAGACGGTGCGATGCACTTCGGCATCCCAGTTGATCAGGTCGTGTTGGCTCGGCGGCGTCGCCTCGAACTTCTCGGTGCGGTCGGCCATGCCCAGCAGAACTTGGCGTTGGGTTGCGGTGGCCGCGGTGGCTGCCTTGGCGGCGGCAAGAGGCTCGAGCCGCTGGCGGATTTCGGAGATGTCGCCCAGATCGGCGACGTCGATGGCCGTGGCGAAAGTGCCGCGGCGGGCGTGCGAGATGACGAGGCGCTCGTACTCGAGCCGTTTGAGAGCTTCCCGTACCGGCGTGCGTCCAACGCCCAGCTCGGCGGACAACGCCGATTCGACGACGGCCTCACCCGGCTTGATGGTCAGCATGATCAGTTTGTCGCGGATAGCCGAGTAGGCGACGTCGGCCATCGTCGCTCCGGGTTCGCCCGGCACCCCCGACGATCCGGGGGCGCCCGGCGATGCGACCTCGACACTCATGGTTACCGATCCTATCGGCACCGAGTGCGGGTCAGCGTGCGGTCAGGCCTCGATGCGGTTCTTCAGCCAATCGTGGAAGATGCCGATGTGGTGTTCGCTGCCCACCAGCACTCCGCCGTCGCGGTACTTCCGTGAGCTCATGGCGGGCTGGCAGCGTTCGCACGCCTCGAAGTCCTGCAGATTGACGCGGTGGAACAACTCCACCGATTTCTGCAGATCCCGTCCCGATGCGACGACGCCGGGCAGGTACAGCCAATCGCATTCCACCAGAGTGCGATCGGCGGCAAGCGGATACATCCGATGGATGATCACGTGATCCGGGACGAGGTTGACGAACACCTGTGGCCGGACGGTGATGGCGTAGTAGCGCCGGTCCTGTTCGGGTGCGATTCCGGGAATGGAGTCGTGTCCCTCGGAACCGTCGAGCGTGAATCCCTTGACGGATTCCCCGAATTCGGCTCCGTGGCCCACGTAGTACTGGGCCGCGTAACCGTCGGCGAATTCGGGAAGTACCTCGGTCAGCTCGGGGTGGATGGTGGCGCAGTGGTAGCACTCCATGAAGTTCTCGATGATGAGCTTCCAGTTGGCCTTGACGTCGTAGCTCACGCGGCGGCCGAGACCGAGGTCTTCGATCTTGTAGCGGTCGATTGACTCGACGTCGCCGAGTCGATCACGGATGTCCTGCACCACAGTGGTGTCGAAGGAGGCCGGATTGTCGCTGAGATTGACCCAGACGTACCCGAGCCATTCCTCGACCGACACCGACGCCAGGCCGTAGCGAACCCGATCGATGTCGGGCATCTTGGTGAGATTCGGTGCTGCGATGAGCTTTCCGTCGAGATCGTAGGTCCAGGCGTGGTACGGACACTGGAACGATCGCTTGACTTCGCCCTTGTCCTCCATGCAGATTCGAGCACCGCGGTGCGCGCACACGTTCAGGTAGGCCTTGATCGCCCCGGTTCGGGTGCGCGTCACGATGACGCTTTCGCGCCCGATCTGCACGGTGCGGAAGGCACCGGGCTTGTCCAGATCGGCGGCACGGACCGCGCAGATCCACAGTTCCTCGAAGATCTTCTCCTGCTCGAGCTCGAAGATGGCCGGATCGGTGTAGTAGCGACCGGGAAGGGTGGAGATGAGGCTTTCGGGCAGGGGAAGGGAGGTTGCGGGCGGCGTGGTGTCGGGAATGGTGGTCAAGGGGTCCTCCGTACGTGGCCGATCTTGTGGATCGGTGACGAGACGTCAACTGGGGTAATGGAATACGACGGGTGGAGCAGCGGCCTGGGTGATTTCAGACCGCGCGAGCGGGAGCCGAGAGCTGTCGGCGCCAGCGGGTGAACAATCGAACTTGATTGACACCGAGTACACCGACCGGAAGTCCGTCGGATCGATACACGGCGAGGAAACTCCCGAGTTCGGGCGAACCCTCTTCGATGGTGCATTCACTGTCCGGTCCGGCGGTGCCGGCGAACTGAATACGTGACCCGTACTGGTCGGACCAGAAATACGGAGGTTTGACGTGTTGGCCGCCGTAACTGCCCGAGAGCAGGGTGGCCACTGCAACGGTGGGTCGTTCGGACGCCCCGGCCCAATGCTCGACGCGTCGGTGGACGCCGGTCGAATCCAGCCATGCGGCGCAGTCGCCGACTGCGACCACTCCGGGTACGGCGGTCGCGCCGCCGCCGTCGCACAGGATTCCGTTGCCCAGTGCGAGTCCGCTGGTGCCGAGCCAGTCGATGTTCGGAATGCCGCCGATGCCGACAACCACGACGTCGGCGTCGAGGAGTCGGCCGTCCGCGAGTCGAACGCCTGTCACTCGGTCGGTGCCGGTCAAGCCGTCGACGGCGATTCCGCAGATCAACGTGGTGCCGTTGTCGCGGTGCAGATTGCCCACCGCGCTACCCAACCGTGCACCGAGTGGCCCGGCGAGCGGTGACGGGGCGGCTTCGACGACAGTGACCTCGAGGCCCAACTTCCTTGCGGTGGAAGCTACTTCGGCTCCGATGAAGCCTGCGCCGATGACGACGAGACGTGCGCCGGGCGTGAGATCTGCACGCAGCCGGTCGGCGTCGTCGATCGTACGCAATACGTGCACACCGGCGAGGTGATCGGTACCGGGAAGCGATCGCGCGCGTGAGCCGGTGGCGAGGACGACGCCGTCGGAGGTCAGCTCGGCACCGTCGTCGAGAGTGACGGTGCGACGCGATGGATCGAGAGCGGTGGCTGTGCGGCCCAGAATCCAGGTGGCGTCGAGGTTTTCGTCGTCGGGTTCGAGGGCGAGAGTGCTCACGTCCACGTCGCCGGCGAGGTATTCCTTCGACAGGGGAGGGCGGTCGTAGGGTCGGTGACTCTCGGCACCGACGATGGTGACGGAGCCGTCGAACCCAGCGGCCCGTAGTGCACGCGCGGAGCACAGGCCTGCCAGGGAGGCTCCGACGATGGTGACGCTCTTCATGAATGTCCCTCGGCGGCCAACCGGCTGCGAACGTCGGGCGGAAGATTGGGGGCCGCGGTGCTCAGCTCGACGTAGACGACGCCGTCCTCGACGACGACGGTGTGCGTGCGGACAGGCAACTTGGCGGGCGGAGCGTCGACAGCACCGGTACGCAGGTCGAAGGTGGACGCGTGGAGTGGGCATTCGACCGCGCACCCTTCGAGCCAGCCGTCGGCGAGCGACGCGTCCTGATGCGTACAGGTGTCATCGATCGCGAACAGCTCACCGTCCTCGGTGTGGAACACCGCCACCGGAGGGGTGGTGTCGACGCGCAGAGCTTCGCCGCCGGGGAGATCGGCCAAGGAACACACCTTGAGCATTCGGATCCTTTCTGTATCGCTATGCGGAACACGTCTTACTTCCCGCAACAACAGTGTGAACATCGCCACAAGAGTGTGTCAATAGGTGACGGCACTTTTCATACATGCGAAACACGGCGTAACCGGAACCGGACAAACCACGCGTTGTACCAGCTGAGCAGGTGGTTAGCCCGTGCAAGGACTTGCGTAGCCAGTGCCGCATCCGCTCGACTCGATGATGCCCCCGACGTCGGAATACGTCGAGGGCACCATGAGGCAAAACGCTACCGACGGGTAAAAGGGCCCACTTTGATATATCAGGGGTGTCGAGTCGCAGCGCACGGGCTCGAGTCACCGGAAGCGGCCACCTTCTCGACCCGCAACTGCCCGCTCACAGGACCACCACCGAACGCAGCACCGTGCCCTGATGCATCTTCTCGAACGCCGCCTCGATATCACCGAGACCGATCCGTTCGGTCACGAACTTCTCGAGCGGCAACCGGCCCTGCTCGTACAGATCGACCAACATCGGAAAATCCCGCTCCGGCAGGCAATCGCCGTACCACGACGACTTCAACGACCCACCCCGGGAAAAGAAATCGATCAACGGCATCTCCACCGTCATCTCCGGGGTCGGCACCCCGACGAGGACGACGGTCCCGGCGAGATCGCGGGCGTAGAACGCCTGCTTCCAGGTTTCCGGGCGGCCGACGGCATCGATGACCACATCCGCCCCGAACCCACCGGTCAGCTCCTGGATGGCCTCGACCGCATCGACCTGCGAGGCATCGACAGTGTGCGTGGCACCCAGATCGAGAGCCCAGTCGAGTTTTTTCTTGTCGCGGTCGACGGCGATGATCGTCGACGCCCCCGCCAGGCGGGCACCGGCGATCGCAGCATCCCCGACACCGCCGCACCCGATCACCGCGACGGAATCCCCGCGGGAGACGTTCCCGGTGTTCATCGCCGCACCCAACCCGGCCATCACCCCGCACCCGAGCAACCCCACCACCGCCGGATCGGACTCCGGGTCGACTTTGGTGCACTGTCCTTCGTGGACGAGAGTCTTGTCGGCGAACGCCCCGATCCCCAACGCGGGAGAGAGTTCGGTGCCGTCGGCGAGAGTCATCTTCTGCGATGCATTGTGGGTGTCGAAGCAGTACCAGGGGGTGCCTTTCTTGCAGGCTCGGCATTCCCCGCACACCGCCCGCCAGTTCAACACCACGAAATCACCGACCTCGACATGAGTGACAGCGTCACCGATGGTTTCGACGGTGCCTGCGGCTTCGTGGCCGAGCAGGAACGGGAACTCGTCGTTGATGCCGCCCTCGCGGTAATGCAGATCGGTATGACACACCCCGCACGCGGCGATGGTGACCACGACATCGTTCGGGCCGGGATCGGGAATGGTGATCGTTTCGATCGAGACGGGCTCGCCTTTGCTTTTGGCGACGACGGCGCGGACCTGCTGCGGCATGGTTGGTACTCCTGAGTGAAGTGAAGGAGCGGCGTTCGAGGCCGCCGACGGTGGTGGAATAGGCTTAATATATCAGTTACCGGACAGTATCGAATGTTAAAAGCGAGTATCGAATTCGGACAACTTTTGGCATTTGAAATTGCGTAGATGCTGTTCAGAGGCGTTGTCCGTTTCGAAAATCCGTGATGAACGCGTCGAAATGACCAGCCATCTATTGACATAGCCCCTGGGTCGGCTCAGTCTTGTTCGAGTCCAAACAAATCGTAGTTGCGCAGTAAGCAACGAGTCGCGCACCTATCCGACCACCCACGCTGCGTGCACGGGCGACACACCTATTCGGCGAGAGCCGGAGGGAGAACGATGTGACAACGAACAGCAAACCCCGGGGCGACAAAACTCGCGTCGCTGCACCCGAGAAACATGCCCCTCATCATTACGGCCCCCTCGAGGTCTACCACCACGGAGAGGAGGGCAAGCCGCGCACCGACAAGGTGGTGTTCGGTATCACCGCCGCCATCGTGATCGCGATTCTGGCATGGGGCATCCTCGGCACCGAGAACATGAAGTCCGTCAACGCGTCGGTACTCGACTGGGTCGTGACCAACGTCGGCTGGCTGTTCATCTTCTCGGCCACCGGGTTCGTGATCTTCGCGCTGTGGCTCGCACTCAGTCGCTACGGAAAGATTCCGCTCGGCAAAGACGGTGAGAAGCCCGAATTCAACACCGTCAGCTGGATCGCGATGATGTTCAGCGCCGGCATGGGAATCGGCTTGATCTTCTGGGGAGTGGCCGAGCCCCTCACCCACTTCGTCACCCCGCCGCCCGGAATCACCGATTCGACTGTGGGAACGGCACTCTCGACGGCCATCTTCCACTGGGGACTGCATCCGTGGTCGATGTACGCGGTGGTCGGATTGTCCATCGCCTACGGCACCTACCGGATGGGCCGCAAGCAGCTCATCAGCTCCTCGTTCATTCCGCTGATCGGTCGCCGCGCCGAAGGCCCCATCGGCAAGGTCATCGACATTCTGGCGATCTTCGCCACGATGTTCGGCACCGCGGCATCCCTCGGTCTCGGCGCACTCCAGATCGGTTCCGGTATCGAGGTTCTCGGCTGGGTCAACCAAGCGGGGACGCTTCTGCTCGTGGCTGTCGTCGCCATCCTGACACTTGCGTTCGTGGCCTCGGCAGTGTCCGGGGTTTCCAAGGGAATTCAGTGGCTGTCGAACATCAACATGGTGCTGGCTCTCGTGCTTGCGATCTTCGTGTTCGTCGCGGGCCCCACGGTCCTGATCCTGAATCTGCTGCCCACCACTCTCGGCGACTACGCCGCGCACATCGCCGGCATGTCGGCGCGGTCGGCGGCATCCGGTGGCCCCGAGACCGAGTCCTGGCTCTCGTCCTGGACGATCTTCTACTGGGCCTGGTGGATCTCGTGGACCCCCTTCGTCGGTATGTTCCTCGCTCGCATCAGTCGCGGCCGTACCATCCGCCAGTTCGTCATCGGCGTCATTCTCATCCCGACGTCGGTGAGCTTGGTCTGGTTCTCGATCTTCGGTGGAGCGGCAATCGGCGAGCAGCAGAAGGGAACCGAGGATCTGGTGGCCCTCGGTAAGCCGGAGTCGCAGCTGTTCGCGGTTCTCGACCACTTCCCGTTGGCCGGCATCTCGTCGGTGTTGGTGATGGTCTTGGTGGGCATCTTCTTCGTCAGTGGTGCCGACGCTGCCTCGATCGTGATGGGCACCCTGTCGCAACGCGGCACCCTGGATCCGTCCCGTGGGGTCGTCGCCTTCTGGGGTGTGGTCACCGGCGGCATCGCGATCCTGATGCTGTGGACGGGAGGTTCGGACGCCCTCAACGGGTTGCAGACGATGACCATCATCGTGGCGGCACCGTTCGTACTGGTGATGATCGGTACGTGTGTCTCGCTGTACAAGGACGTCACGAACGATCCGTTCATCGTCAAGAACCCCAAGGCCCCGCCGAAAGTCAAGGCCGGCAAGTGAAGTGAGCGATGGTGCGGGACGCGAAACTATGCGTCCCGCACCATCGGTATTTCGGGGGTTGACCACATCCATCCCTGCCCATACTCTTGATATATCAATCTCTGGTTAGTTGTCGTGCAGGCCGTAGACCGCTTCGGCCGAGCTCCATCTCTCCACCCCGATACGGAAGGACCACCATGGGTTCACCGAGAGTTGTCATCATCGGCGCCGGCATAGTCGGTACCAACGTGGCCGACGAGCTCACCGCACGCGGTTGGGATCGCATCACCGTGCTGGATCAGGGGCCGCTCCCTCTCACGGGTGGATCCACCTCGCACGCACCGGGTCTGGTGTTCCAGACCAATGCATCCAAGACCATGACCGAACTCGCCCGATACACCGTCGAGAAGTTCATGGGCCTCGAGGTGGACGGGCAGTGGTGCTTCAATCAGCTCGGCGGCCTCGAAGTGGCCACCACCGAGGAGCGACTGGCCGACCTGCATCGCAAGCAGGGCTGGGCCACGTCCTGGGGCATCGAAGGATCGGTCATCGACCCGTCCGAATGCGCCAAACTACATCCGCTGATCGATCGTTCGCGGGTTCTCGGCGGTCTGTACGTCGAGACCGACGGTCTTGCCAAAGCGTCCCGTGCCGTCGTGGCACTCGCCCGTCGCGCAGAATCGCGCGGAGCGGTCTTCCGTGGTTCCACCAAGGTCATCGGTATCGAACAGACGGGTGGCCGCGTCACCGGTGTGGCAACCGACAACGGCGTCATCGAGGCCGACATCGTGGTGTCCTGCGCCGGCTTCTGGGGCCCCGATGTGGGCGAACTGGTCGGCATGAAGGTGCCGCTGCTGCCCTTGGCGCACCAGTACGCCAAGACCGATCAGATCCCGGAACTGGTGGGACGCAACACCGAAGCGGCCGAGGCCGGCATGCCCATTCTTCGTCATCAGGATCAGGACCTGTACTTCCGCGAGCACGTCGACCGTCTCGGCATCGGAACCTACGCGCACCGCCCGATGCCAGTCGACACCAAGACCCTGCCCGGCGGGGACGGTGTGTCCGACGAGGCGATGCCGTCCATGCTCGACTTCACGCAGGAGGATTTCGCCCCGTCGTGGGAGCAGTCCAAGCTGCTGTTGCCCTGCCTCGAGACCGCCAAGATCGACCACGGCTTCAACGGAGTCTTCTCGTTCACCCCCGACGGCGGACCGCTGCTCGGTGAATCCCCGGACGTCAAGGGCTTCTGGATCGCCGAGGCCGTGTGGGTGACGCACTCGGCCGGAGTCGGCCGGGCCATCGCACAGTTGCTGGTCGACGGACGCTCCGAGGTCGAACTGCACGGATGCGACGTCAACCGCTTCGAGGATTTCCAGCTCGATCCCGCGTACGTCAGCGAAACCTCGCAGCAGAACTTCGTCGAGATCTACGACGTGCTGCATCCCTCGCAGCCGCGGTTGTCCCCGCGTGACGTTCGGGTCAGCCCCTTCAATGCGCGGCAGCATCAACTCGGTGCTGTGTTCCTCGAAGGCGGCGGGTGGGAACGCCCGCACTGGTACGAGGCCAATGCCGATCTGGTGCACCAGCTTCCCGTCGAGTGGCAGCCGCCCGAGCGCGACGAGTGGGCGTCGATGTTCCATTCGCCCATTGCCGCGGCCGAGGCGTGGAAGACCCGTACGTCCGTCGCCATGTACGACATGACCCCGCTCAAGCGGCTACGCGTACGCGGACCCGGTGCGCTGGCACTGTTGGAGGGATTGACGTCCGGCAAGATGGACAAGTCCGTCGGAGCTGTCACGTACACGCTGGCTCTCGACGAGAAGGGCGGCGTCCGAAGCGATCTCACCGTGGCGCGGTTGTCTGCCGACGAGTTCCAGGTCGGAGCCAACGGCAACCTCGACTTCGATTACCTCCGCCGTGAAGCACCGAGTGACGGCAGCGTCACCGTCGACGACATCACCGGATCCACGTGCTGCATCGGCCTGTGGGGTCCGCATGCCCGCGAGGTCGTCGAGAAGCTCACCCAGGACGACTTCTCGAACGAGAACTTCAAGTACTTCCGCTGCAAGCAGGTTCGTATCGGGGGAGTGCCCGTCACGGCGATGCGATTGTCGTACGTGGGCGAGCTCGGGTGGGAGCTGTACACCACCGCCGATTACGGCCAGCGACTGTGGGACATGTTGTGGCAGGCCGGTTCCGAGTTCGGGATCATCGCCGGTGGACGCGCTGCGTTCAACAGCCTGCGCATGGAGAAGGGCTACCGGTCGTGGGGTTCGGACATGACCACCGAGCACAACCCCTACGAGGCAGGCCTCGGCTTCGCGGTACGCCCACAGAAGGGCGAATTCCGCGGCCGCGACGCCGTACTCGAGATGTCCGACGACACCGTCTCGAAGAAGTTGGTCTGCTTGAAGATCGACGACGGCACGTCGGTGGTACTCGGCCACGAGCCCGTCCTGGTGGACGGTGAACCCGCCGGCTACGTCACCAGCGCCTCCTTCGGTCACACCGTCGGTGCGCCGATCGCCTACGCCTGGGTTCCTGCCGGTAGCGCAGAACCCGGTGCAGCAGTACAGATTCGATACTTCGATCGGCTCGTGTCCGCCACCGTCGTGGCCGAGCCCCTCGTCGACCCCGAGATGGCCAAGATCCGCAGCTGACGACCCACCAGTACCAGGAGATTCGATGACCGAGAACTTCACCCTCACGCTCAGCTGCGGACAGCGGCCGGGCATCGTCCGGGCCGTCAGTGCATTCCTCTTCGACAACGACTGCGACATCGCCGAACACCAACAGTTCGACGACTCCACGGACGGCTCGTTCTTTCTTCGCACCTCGTTCGTGGCCAGCGGCACCACCGACATCGAGAAGCTGACCGAGAGCTTCCGCGAGGTGGCCGAGCGCTTCTCGATGATGTACACCTTCAACGGCTGCAGCCAGCCGCGTGTGCTCGTCATGGTGTCCAAGATGGGGCACTGCCTCAACGACCTCATCTTCCGTTGGCGCTCACAGAATCTCGGCGGCGAACTGGTGGCCGTGGTGAGCAATCACGAGGTGCTGCGGCCGATGGCCGAGGCCGCCGGGCTGCCGTTCGTCCACGTTCCCGTCACCCCGGGCACCAAGGCCGAGGCCGAGCAGCGTCTGCTGGACCTCGTCGCGGAGTACGAGGTGGACCTGGTGGTGCTGGCCCGGTACATGCAGGTGCTCTCCGACGAGACGTGTCGAGCGTTGCACGGCAAGGCGATCAACATCCACCACTCGTTCCTGCCCGGCTTCAAGGGCGCAAAGCCCTACCACCAGGCATTCGACCGGGGCGTCAAGCAGGTCGGAGCGACGGCGCACTACGTCACCCCCGACCTGGACGAGGGCCCGATCATCGAGCAGCAGGTCATTCGTATCGACCACACTCACGACCCGTCTCGTCTGGCCACCGTCGGACAGGACGCAGAGGCCCTCGCACTCTCGCGAGCGGTCCGCTGGCACTGCGAGAATCGCGTCCTGCTGCACGGACACCGGACGGTTATCTTCAGCTGAACCGACACAGGACGAGGGGCCCGTACCGAATCGGTACGGGCCCCTCGTCGTTGTGTTGCGGTGGAGAAAGTTCTCGGCCTCTAGCACTCCACGAAGTTCACCGGCACGTTGATCGCGAGGCCGCCGCTGGAGGTCTCCTTGTACTTCGAGTGCATGTCGGCCCCGGTGGACCGCATCGTCTCGATCACCTGGTCCAGGCTGACGCGGTGGGTACCGTTGCCGCGCAATGCCATCCGAGCGGCGTTGATTGCCTTACCGGCCGAGATCGCGTTGCGTTCGATGCACGGAATCTGCACCAGTCCGCCGATGGGGTCGCACGTGAGACCGAGGCTGTGTTCCATGGCGATCTCGGCGGCGTTCTCCACCTGTTCGGGTGTGCCGCCCAGTACCTCGGCCAGACCGGCTGCGGCCATCGACGCCGCCGAACCCACCTCGCCCTGGCAGCCCACTTCGGCACCGGAGATCGACGCCATCTCCTTGTAGAGCGATCCGATCGCGCCGGCGGTGAGCAGAAAGCGCACCGTGCTGCCGTCGGGATCGGCGACCCCTGCGGCGGTGTAGCGGGTCGCATAGTGCAGCACGGCCGGGATGATGCCGGCCGCGCCGTTGGTGGGTGCCGTGACGATTCGTCCGCCCGACGCGTTCTCCTCGTTGACCGCGAGGGCGACGAGATTGACCCAGTCCTCGGCGAATTCGCTCGAACGGTTCGGATCCTCGGCATCGAGCCGTAGGAACCAGTCCCGTGCTCGACGCCGCACTCCCAGCGCGCCGGGAAGGTAGCCGTCGCGGGAGATGCCGCGAACCTCGCACTCGACCATGACGTCACGGATGTGCAGCAGCGCGTCCCGAATCTCCTCGTGCGTGCGGCGTTCGAGTTCGACTTCGGTCATGACGTCACTGATGCTGCAGCGCCGACGTTCACAGAGCTGAAGTAGTTCCTTGGCCGACGCGAATCCGTTCGCGGAGGCGAGGGGTGCGACGGCCTCGACGCTTTCGGCCTCGGTCACCACGAAGCCGCCACCGACGGAGAAGTACACCTCGCTGTGCAGTTCGGTCGAATCCGTTGCGCGGGCAGTCAGTTTCATCCCGTTCGGGTGGAACGGCAATACCGTCAACGGACGCAGCACGATGTCGTCGACCGTCAGGTCGATCTCGCGGTGACCACCGAAGACGATGCGGCCGGTGGCCGCCATCGATGCCTGCCGTTCTTCCATGACCTCGGTCGTGATGGTCTCGGGCGCATGGCCTTCCAGCCCCAGCAGTACGGCGGTCATGGTGCCGTGGCCGGCTCCGGTCGCGGCCAACGAGCCGTACAGATCGACCGCCAGCTCTCGAACGTCGTCGAACGCAGACATCGTCCGCAGGTCGTCGACGAATCGAGCGGCCGCGCGCATCGGTCCGACGGTGTGCGAACTCGAGGGGCCGACTCCGACGGAGAAGAGGTCGAACACACTGATGGTCATGAGGTAGTCCGAACTGCGCCGGTCGGCTCGCGCATGGTCAGGTCGTCGAACGACGAGGCCGCGGGAGTCAGGACGGCGAACAGCCAGCCGGCACCGAGTGGATCGGCAGCGACGAGCGACGGGTCCTCGCGCACAGCGGGGTTGACGATCGTGACCATGCCGCTCGCCGGGGCGTACACCGTGACCGAGCCGGCGGAGGTGTGGATGGTGCCGCACGCATCACCGGCGGTGAGCACGGTACGTACCGACGGAAGATCGACGCCGACGATGTCGGCGGCGTCGGCCAACGCTGCCGGCGTCACACCCACACGGCTCGGAGTCTGGGCCGGTGAGCCGAACGGGTCGACGGCCATCCAACCGTGCTCGGCGCTGAAGAGCCGACGGGCGGAGGAGAGGGATGCGGTCATGAGGTGGCCTCGGCATTCGTCGTGGATTGACCTGGGTGTGAGGGCAGTACGTCGAGCGACCGCACTGCCCGCATCACGGCCAGTGCGTCGATGGTGGCGGCGACGTCGTGAACCCGCAGGAGTGACGCCCCGTTCTGGGCCGCGAAGATCGCGGCGGCGAGTGATCCGGCGAGTCGGCCGTCGACCTCTCGTCCGGTGATGGCACCGATCATTCCCTTCCGCGACAGACCCGCCATGATCGGTCGCCCGGAAGCGGTGAGCGCCCGAAGGCCCTGCAGCAGTGTCAGATTGTGATCGAGAGTCTTTCCGAATCCGAATCCGGGATCGACCAGGATGCGGTACGCCGGGATTCCGGCTCGGATGCATTCGGCAGCCCGGTCGTCGAGGAACTCGCACACCTCTGCGGTGACGTCGCCGTAGCGAGGGGAATTCTGCATCGTCGACGGCTCGCCCAGCATGTGCGTCAGGCATACCGCAACGTCCAGTTCGGCAGCTGCGGCGAGTGCGCCCGGAAGACGAAGAGCACGAACGTCATTGATGACGCTCGCCCCAGCGCGTACCGCCTCTCGCATCACCTCGGGCCGTGATGTGTCGACCGACAGCGGTGTCGAGGTAAGCCTGGACAGGGCGTCGATCACCGGTACGACTCGCTCGATCTCTTCCTCGACGGTGGGCGGGGTGGCCCCGGGCCGGGTCGACTCACCGCCGATGTCGAGCAGTTCGGACCCTCGTCGACCATCGACAGAGCATGCGCCACAGCACGATCCGAGTCCAGGAAGCGGCCGCCATCGGAGAACGAATCCGGGGTGACGTTGACGATCCCGCAGACGACCGGATGTGAGGTCGTCAACCGGGTCAGCAGCCGGTCGCGGGCATCGGCTGCCCGGGTTGCCGTGGAGACGGTCGTGAGCACTGCGGTCACCTTTTCTCTCGCGTCGGGTTCGGTGGTCCGACTCAGCCGGCGTCGGTGTATTCCTCGGCCGCGTCGGTCAGCCAGGCTGCGAGATAGCGTGCGAACGACGAGCGCACCAGGATTCGATAGTCCGTTCCGGTGTCGTCACAGGCAATGAGGATCATGCCTGCCATCGCCAGCATCGTCTGTACCGTCGACCCGGCCGGGAAGACGCGGGGGTGCAGATCGATCGAGCACCCTTTCGCCAGCACGTCGCGGGCCCGGGAACCGCTCAGGCGCAGACTGGTTCGCTGTGCGGACACATCGGTTGCCGCACCGCGATGCTCACGAACGGCCGAGCCGAGACGGTGTTCGAGTTCGACCGGATCGAGGCCCGCCCCGATCACCAGCCACTCCTCCGGGCCGAGCCAGATCGCGGTGGTGTTCGTGCCCTCGGCGACGCGTCCGGGGCCGGGCAACTCGGTGCCGAGCTCGGTCGAGGCAGCGGCACCGCCCGGCCCGCTCGGGTCGACCCACAGGTCGATCCCGGCCAGGAACGGCTCCTCCACGATGCGTACAGCAGACGAGTCCGGCAGAACTGTTTCTGCGAGTGGGCTTCTGGCGGCGAGTCGGTCAGCCATCACGGCGGTTACCTTCCGGGTCGACGAGTACGGAGCCGGTGACTTCCACGGCGACGAGGGTGTCGCCCACCGGGACGTGCAGGATGTCGCCGAGTCGGTCACGCCCGGCCTCGAGCAGGGCCAGCCCGAACGGCCTGCCCAATTCTGCGCTGGCGTAACTCGACGTGACGTGGCCGAGCATCGGAACCGGAAGCTCGGGGAGGACGCCGCTCTCGGAGTGCTCGATGATCTGCGAGCCCTCGGGAAGGACGGTCTCCCGATCGACGGGCAGGAGCCCGACGAACTGCTTGCGCAACGGGTTCCGGTTCTCGGCACGGTCGAACGAGCGCTTTCCGATGAAGTCGAGCTTCTTCTTCGATACCGCCCAGCTCATACCGAGGTCCTGTGGGGTGACGGTCCCGTCGGTGTCCTGGCCGACGATCGGGTAGCCCTTCTCGGCCCGCAGCACGTGCATGGTCTCGGTGCCGTACGGGGTGATGCCGTACTTCTCGCCCGCATCGATCAGCCGCGACCACAGTGCGTGGGCGTGCCAAGAATCGATGTTCACTTCGAAGGCCAGTTCACCGGAGAAGCTGATGCGCGCCACGCGTACCGGCACACCGTCGACCGAGGCGTCACGCCAGGCCATGAACGGGAACGCCTCGTTGGAGACGTCGAGCTCGGGGAAGATCTCGCCGACGAGGTCGCGGGAGCGCGGTCCGACGACGGGGAACGTGGCCCACTGCTCGGTCACCGACGTCAGCCGAACCGCCAGGTGCGGCCATTCGGTCTGCAGCCATTCCTCCATCCAGTTGAGCATTCCTGCTGCGCCGCCCGTGGTGGTGAACACCTGGAATCGGTCGTCCGCCAACCGCATCACGGTGCCGTCGTCGATCACCATGCCGTCGGCACCGCACATCACGCCGTAGCGAACCATGCCGACCTTCAAGTTGCTCATCATGTTCGTGTAGAACATGTCCAGTACCACACCGGCGTCGGGGCCCTGCACGTCGATCTTGCCCAGTGTCGAACCGTCGAGCATGCCGACGCTCGCACGCACGGCCGCGCACTCGCGGAGCACGGCGTCGTGCATCTCCTCACCGGGCAGTGGATAGTAGCGGGGCCGCTTCCACTGTCCGACGTCCTCGAAGACCGCGCCGCGTGCGACGTGCCAATCATGAACTGCAGTAACCCGTTCCGGGTCGAAGGCCATGCCGCGGTTGCGGCCGGCCAACGCGGCGAACGCCACCGGGGTGTACGGCGGTCGGAAGGTGGTGGTGCCCAGGTTCTCCACCGGCTTGTCGAGCAGCTCCGCCACGATGCCCGAGGACACCACACCGGAGGTCTTGCCCTGATCGTGCGCGGTGCCGATCGTGGTGTAGCGCTTGATGTGTTCCATCGACGACATGCCTGCACCGACGGCGCGGACCAGATCGGCCACCGTCGCGTCACGCTGCACGTCGACGAACTGGCTGTCGGCTCCGAAGTCGTCGCGCACCCGCCACAGCACCAGCGACTCGCTGCTGGGCACGGATTCGACTGCTGGTGGCGACGTTTCGGTGACGTCGAAGCCGAGACGGGTCAGCGCACCTGCCGCGGCCGAGTTACCGTCGCGGAGGCATCCTGCCAGATCGAACACTCCCGAGGCCGACCCGGCGACACTGATGCCCTCGACGTCGTCCGCGGGAACGAACGCACCGAGTTCGCCGTCGTAGCGCAGCTTTCCGCGGGCCTGGCTGAACAGGTGGACGGCGGGGTTCCAACCGCCGCTGACGAGCAGCACGTCGCACGCCACGGTGTCGGTGGCACCGTCTGCACCGGTGACCAGTGCGTGGGTGACGCGGGTGTCGCCTCGGGTGCCGGATACGACGCTGCCGGTGCGCACCTCGATACCGCGCTCGCGGCACAGGCCGAGCCAGTGTTCCGGTGCCTCGGAGCGGGCATCGACGATGCGCGCGATGCGGACCCCGGCGTCGTGCAGATCGACGGCTGCCTTGTACGCGCTGTCGTTGGTGGTGAACACCACGGCCTCGGTTCCTACCGTCACGCCGTAGCGATGCAGGAACGTACGTGCACTGTGCGCCAACATTATTCCGGGTCGATCGTTGTCGGTGAAGACGACGGGACGCTCGTGGGCGCCGGTGGCCACCAGGATGTGACGCGAGCGAATACGCCAGACTCGCTGACGGCTCAGCGCTGCAGGAGCTTCCAAGCCCAGGTGATCGGTGCGGCGCTCGAGGGCGAGCACGAAGCCGTCGTCGTAGGAACCGAACGCGGTGGTGCGGCGCAGCAACGTCACGTCGGGGAAGGTCGACAACTCGGCCACCGCGTCGGCAACCCAGTCCAGGGCCGGCCGTCCGTCGATGACGTCGTCGGAGCCGAGCAGGGAGCCGCCGAACTCGCTCTGATCGTCGACGACGACCACGCGAGCGCCACTGCGGGCGGCGACCAGAGCTGCCGTCAGACCGGCCGGGCCGGCACCGACGACCAACAGGTCGGCGTGGGCGTGCATGGCGTCGTACTTGGCGGAGTCGGAGATCTCGGCGAGTCGGCCTTGCCCGGGGATGCCGCGAGCGACCAGGCCGTCGTACAGCTCGATCGTCGTGGCGAGCAGCATCGGCTCGGGGAACGGCTCCTCGATCTGTACGAGCCCGCCGGTGTCCTCGGCCCATGCAGCGGTGAATCCACGGGGCCTGCCGAGCTTGATGCTGGTGGTCACCTGATGAATACCGTTGGCGAGCAACGCAGATGCCAGCGTGTCGCCCGGGTGGCCCTGCAGGGCCGAGCCGCCGAACGTGAAGTCGAAGGTGCTCGTGCGGTCGATGCGGCCGCCGGATGCGGTGCGGAATGCGGTCATGGGTTCACCGGCTTCGGGTCGTCGAGGCGATAGACACTGTGGATTCGATAGGTGGCGGTGTCCCGCACGGCGTTGAACCAACGCCGACAGCCCGCGCTGTGGCTCCACCGTTCCGCGAAGAGCCCCTTGGGGTTGTCGCGGAAGAACACGAAGTGCGCCCACTGTTCGTCGGTCAGAGCCGAGGGATCCTCGGGGTAGGCGATGTGCGCCTGGCCGCCGTAGTGGAACTCGGTCTCTTCTCGACTCCCGCACCACGGGCATTCGATCAATTGCATTGCCACTCCAAGATTTCTCGTTCGGGTGCTGCGTGTGTCGGGGCGGAGAAACTAGTGCGCCACGCCTGCGGCACCGTGCTCGTCCACCAGCGCGCCGGTGACGAATCGGTCCAGACTGAACGGTGCGATGTACTCGTGCACCTCGTCGTTGGCGATGGTGTCGGCCAGGCACCAACCGGCACCGGGGGTGGCCTTGAATCCGCCTGTACCCCAACCGCAATTGAGGAACACGTTGTCGAACGGCGTGCGTCCGACGATGGGGGAGGCGTCGGGGCAGACGTCCACGATGCCGGCCCAGGTGCGCAGCAGGTGCGCGCGAGCGAAGACGGGGAACAACTCCACCGCAGCCGCCATCTGCCGTTCGATGATGTGGAACGCACCGCGCTGGCCGTAGCCGTTGTAGGAGTCGACGCCTGCACCCATCACCAGTTCGCCCTTGTGGGCCTGAGAGACGTACACGTGCACGGCATTCGACATGACGACCGTGGGATGCACGGGCTCGAGCAACTCCGAGACGAGGGCCTGCAGCGGATGGCTCTGCAGCGGAGTCTTGATGCCGAGCATGTCCGTCAGCGTCGAGGTGTGCCCGGCTGCGCACAGCGCGACCTGGCCGGTGGCGATGTCGCCACGCGTGGTCTTCACCCCGGTGACGCGGTTGCCGTCGGTGGTGAAGCCGGTGACCTCACAGTTCTGGATGATGTCGATACCGGCCGCGTCGGCGCGTCGGGCAAATCCCCAGGCGACGTAGTCGTGCTTGGCGATGCCGGCGCGTGGCTGGTACGTCGCACCGAGCACCGGGTAGCGAATGTCGCTGGAGATGTTGACGATCGGGCACAGCTTCTTGACCTCGTCGGGGTCGACCCACTGAGCGTCGATGCCGTTGAGTCGGTTGGCCTCGACGCGTCGCACGCTGTCGCGCACGTCCTGCAGGCTGTGCGCGAGGTTGAGGACGCCGCGCTGGCTGAACAGGATGGGGTAGTCGAGGTCGTCGGCGAGCCCTTCCCACAGCTTCAGCGAGTGCTCGTAGATGCGCGCGCTCTCGTCCCACAGGTAGTTGGACCGGATGAGGGTGGTGTTGCGCGCCATGTTTCCGCCGGCGAGCCACCCCTT
Source organism: Rhodococcus sp. 05-2255-1e (assembly GCF_002259025.1). Lineage (NCBI taxonomy): Bacteria > Bacillati > Actinomycetota > Actinomycetes > Mycobacteriales > Nocardiaceae > Rhodococcus > Rhodococcus sp. 05-2255-1e. The sequence goes on from NZ_NOZE01000009.1 coordinate 88,243, forward strand.
CTCCAGCACAGCCACATTGGTGATGCCGTGGTTCTTGGCGAGGTAGTGCGCGGTGGCCAGGCCGTGTCCGCCGCCGCCGATGATCACGACGTCGTACGACTTCTTCGGCTCGGGGTTGCGCCACAGGAAGTCCGGGTGGTCGGGCAGATGTGCGCCCGGAGGGGTTGCGGGGGCGGTCATCGGTAGCCTTCCGTCAGGTCGGAGTAGAGGGGGAACTGCGCGGCGACGGCTTCGACCCGGATTCGCAGTGCATCGAGTCCGCGGTCGTCGGTGTCGGGACGCAACGCGTGGGCGATGACGTCGGAGACCTCGGCGAACGCCGTGGCGTCCAGGCCGCGGGTCGCGAGGGCCGGGGTGCCGATGCGGACTCCGGAGCTCACCATGGGTGGCCGTGGATCGAACGGAACTGCGTTGCGGTTCACGGTGATTCCGACGTGATGGAGTCTGTCCTCGGCCTGCTTGCCGTCCAGTTCGGACTTGCGCAGGTCCACGAGAACGAGGTGGACGTCGGTGCCGCCCGAGACCACGTCGATGCCTGCGGCTGCTGCGTCGTCGGTCAACAGTCGATCGGCCAAGATCTTCGCGCCTTCGAGGGTGCGCTGCTGCCGTTCCCGAAAGTCTTCTTCGGCAGCAAGTTTGAAGGCGACGGCCTTGCCGGCGATGACGTGTTCGAGGGGCCCGCCCTGCTGACCGGGAAAGACCGAGGAGTTGAACTTCTTCGCCAGCGCGGCGTCGTTGGTGATGATGACGCCGCCGCGCGGTCCGCCGAGCGTCTTGTGCGTCGTCGAGGTGACCACGTGCGCGTGCGGTACCGGTGACGGGTGCAGTCCGGCGGCGACCAGGCCGGCGAAGTGCGCCATGTCCACCATCAGGTAGGCACCGACTTCGTCTGCGATGCGGCGGAATTCGGCGAAGTCGAGGTGGCGCGGGTAGGCGGACCAACCGGCCATGATCAGCTTGGGACGGTGCTCGTGGGCGAGGCGCTCCACCTCTGCCATGTCGACGAGATGGTCGTCTTCGCGGACGTGGTAGGCCGAGACGTCGTACAGCTTGCCGGAGAAGTTCAGCTTCATGCCGTGCGTGAGGTGTCCGCCGTGGGCGAGTGCGAGACCGAGAATCGAATCGCCCGGCTGTAGCAGTGCCGCCATGGCAGCGGCATTGGCCTGCGCACCGGAGTGCGGCTGCACGTTGGCGAACGACGATCCGAACAAGGCGTTGAGCCGGTCGATCGCGAGTTGCTCGATGACGTCGACGTTTTCGCATCCGCCGTAGTAGCGCCGGCCGGGGTAGCCCTCGGCGTACTTGTTCGTCAGTACCGAACCCTGCGCCTGCATGACGGCCAAGGGTGCGAAGTTCTCGCTCGCGATCATTTCGAGGGTGTTCTGCTGGCGGCCGAGCTCGGCACTGATCGCGCGGTGCACCTCGGGGTCGAGATCGGCGAGTACTCGGTTCGTCACGCCTCTCGGGTGCGGTGCCGTCGCCGTCGGTGCGAAGTTCTGCGTCAAGATGGCCGCCCTTCTGGAAGATCAATGATCTGGAACTGATATATCAAGATGCCAATAGAGTAAGATCACAAAGCAGAGCCGTCAAGGGCGGGGCGTCGACCGGGAGTGAGCAGAGAAGATGGCGATCGAAATTCAGCCGGTGATGGATGCCACGCAGTTTGTCGGAACCAATGCCGATCGAGCCTACGAAATAGTGCGTGAGCAGCTGATCATGCTGGAAATTCGTCCGGGTGAACCGATCAACGACGACCGCCTGGCCGAGCAATTGGGGTTGGGTCGCACACCGATTCGTGAGGGTCTCAAACGACTCGAACGAGAGCGCCTCGTCGTCGCATATCCCCGGCGCGGAACCTTCGCGACCGCCGTCGACATGACCGACCTGGCCAACATCTCGGAGATCCGCAAGCAGCTCGAGCCGGCGGCCTCGGCTCGTGCGGCGCGGACCGCGACACGGGCGGCCCGAGACCGGCTGGCCGAGCTCGCGGCCTCCATTGCGAGCATCGACGACACCGACGATTCACGCGAGGTGCTGCGCAAAGATGTTGCGGTGCACCGAGAGATCTATCGGGCGTCGGGCAATCCTCACCTCGAAGACATTCTGGTCAGCCTCGACGCGCACGCCACGCGCATCTGGTGCCTGTTTCTCGACCGACTCCCGAATGTGGCCGGCCATGTCCGTGAGCACGTCGTGTTGCTGCAGGCGATCATCGACGGCGACGCCGATACCGCTGCCGAACTGACCCTCGAACATGTCACCGGCTTCGAGAACGCGATCAGGGAACTGTTGTAGTCGCAGCCGCGATGCGCTCGGCGGCACCGCGCAGCGCGGTCGAGATGGCATACATCGCCGGGGTGTACTGACGCCTGGCGAGTGACGCGATGTAGATGACGCGCGTCGGCACCCGATCCGTGTCGGGGAAGTCGATGGTGGTGACGTCGGGTCGATGGTGAATCACCGACAACCCGGGCACCATGGCGATGCCGACACCGGCAGCCACCATGGCCTCGATCTCCTGATAGTCGTGTGCCTCGTAGACGACGTCGGGCTCGAATCCTGCTACGCGACAACTGCGATAGAGAACTTCGGCAGCCGGGTGGTCGTTGCTGCGGATGATCCATCGCGCGTCACGAAGATCGTGCAGCGATACATCGTGCTGCACCCGATCGTCGTCGATCGGCAGCAGCAGCACGGTCGGGTCTTCCATCAGCGGCTCGAGTGACAGCGATCGTTCGGCCTCTTCCGTCCAGGCGTAGCTCCACAGCAGCGCCAGGTCGATTTCGCTCGAATGCAGCATGTCGAGCAACTGCGGGCGCACCGCCGATCGCACGCGGACGTCGACGCCGGGCCACCGCGAGTGGTAGTCCTTCAACGCGTCGGAGAGCAGCGACGCGCTGACCGTGGGAAACGAGCCGAGCCGCACCGAACCGCGTTCGAGCCCTCGGATCGCTTCGAGGTCGCCGCTCGCGGCGCGCATCTCCCGTCTGAACAAGCGGGCGCGGCTGGTGAGGATTTCGCCGGCTTCGGTGAGTTGTACGCCGCGTGGCAGGCGGGTCAACACCGGTTGTTTGATGCCGTGTTCGAGTTTGCTGATGCGCTGCGACGCCGCGGAGGGGGTCATGTTCGCCCGCTCGGCACCGGCCGTCAGCGATCCGGCCTCGGCGATGTCGAGAAGAAGAAACAACGTCACGACGTCGAAGGTGTGGTTCATGCGTCTATCTTTCAGCTGAGCTAAACGGCTAGGTAGCAAAACGATATTGTCCTAAAAGGCGGACGTCAATAATGTGACTGGGACAACGTTCGAGTGCGGATGTAACCGAGCACCTACCAGCCACCTGAAAGACGCCCATGACCTCCATCGAGATCCTCCCGCTCATCGCATTGGTTGCGATGTTCGTGATCGCAACCTTCTTTCCGATCAACATCGGCATCCTCGGCTTCATCGGTGCCTTCGTGGTCGGATACTTCGCGCTGGGATTCGACGACAAGGAAATTCTGAACGAGTTCCCCAGCTCGATCGTGTTGACCATCGTCGGAGTCACCTACTTCTTCGGCATGGCCAAACGCAACGGCACCATCGATCTTCTGGTCAACAGCTGCATCCGAGCGGTGCACGGTCGAGTGACGGTGGTTCCGTGGGTGTTCTTCTTCGTCGCCTCGGTCCTGACTGCACTCGGTACCTTCAGCCCCGCCGCGGTGGCGCTCATCGTGCCTGCAGCCATGGCATTCGCAGCTCGAACCGGCATGAGCCCGCTGGTCATGGGGATCATGGTCATCAACGGTGCCCATGCAGGCGCGTTCTCCCCGATCTCCGTTTCCGGTGTACTGGTTCGCGACATCGTCGAGAACAACGGCCTCGCCCTGAACCCGTGGACGCTGTTCTTCGCCAGCTACGGCATCAACCTGCTGCTCTCGGTGCTGACGGTTGTCGGCTACGCGGCCCTGGCCCGCATGAAGGGCTTCGAGTACACCGCAACGGGGTCCACCGATCCCGCTCCCGGTAGTGGCCCCGTAGGCGGAACGCCGGTCAAGACGTCCGTCCCCACCGGCGGCGGTACCGGCGGCGGCAGCTCGGCAGGAGGCAGCACCCAGGTGCTGACTCGTCCGACCACAACCACACTGGTCGACGCCCCGGCGCCGGTCACGTTCGTCCAGAAGCTCACGCTTTTCCTCATCGGCGCACTCCTGGTACTCGTTCTCGTACTGCACTTGCCGATCAGCTTCATCGCCATCGGAGCCGGAGCGGTCCTGGCGTTCACGGATCTGAAGAAGCAGAACGAGGCGATCGCAGACATCAGTTGGTCGACGGTTCTGCTGGTCGCCGGCATGGTCACCTACATCTCCATCCTGCAAGAAGTGGGCACCATCGATCACCTGGCCGAAATGGCGATCACCATCGGTGCTCCGATCATCGTGGCCATCGTGCTCTGCTACGTCATCGGCATCACCTCGGCCTTCGCGTCCTCCACCGCTCTGCTGGCCGCCGTCATTCCGCTGGCCATGCCGCTGCTGGGAACCGGTGCACTGCCGGTCGTCGGAGTCGTCGCTGCTCTGGCTATCTCGGCCACCGTCGTCGATGTCTCGCCGTTCTCCACCAACGGTGCGCTCGTGCTGGCCAACGCGCAGAACATCGAGCGCCCGCGCTTCTACCGTCAACTGTTGCTCAATGCAGGGATCGTCGTCGCCATCGCGCCGGCCCTGTGCTGGTTGATCCTGGTGGTCGTGCCCGAGCTGTTCTGACCGGGACGAGCGCGTTAAGCGCTCCTGCATGGCTTGAACATATTTCGTAATTGTGCTTGACCATCCTCTGTCGCAGGGTGGAAGCATCGGATCCTGATCGGAAGGCACACCAGATGTTCACTCTTCGTGGAACGTGGATGCGTGGAGGCACCAGCAAGTGCTGGCTGTTCAACGCGGTCGACATCGACCCGTACATCGCCGACGCCGGCGGTCTCGACAACATCCTGACCGCGGCCTTCGGATCGGGTGACCCGCGTCAGCTCGACGGTGTCGGGGGCGGCAGCTCCACCACCTCCAAGGCCGCCATCGTTCGACGCTCCAGCGCACCCGGTATCGATGTCGACTACCTGTTCGCTCAGGTCGCCATCGAGAACCGCACCGTGGAGTGGGGTAGCAACTGCGGAAACTGTGCGACGGCAATCGGCCTCTACGCCGTGCAGACCGGTCTCGTCGCCGTGGACGACCACGTCACCGTGGTCCGGATGCGCAACGAGAACACCGGCGCAATTCTGGCGGCGGAGATCGCGACCCCCGGCGGACGCATTCCTGCCGAGGGCGACGCGTCCGTCCCCGGCACCACGGCTCTCGGCGTCCCGGTGGGGTTGACCTTCACCGATCCGGCGTCGGATCGAGTGACGATGCTTCCCACCGGTGCCGAGGTCGATCGAGTCGCATTCGGCGGCAACGAGTTCCGCGGAACGTTCGTTCGAGCGGGTGCGCCCGCCGCATTGTTCGACGCCGCCGATTTCGGATTGACCGGGTCGGAGCCCAACGACGTCGTCGCCGCTCACGTCCCCACCCTCATCGCGTTACGCCGACAGGCCGCTCTGCGGATGGGGCTGAGCAAGCCCGAAGAACCTGTCTCGCATGCCATTCCGAAGGTCGGGATCGTCGGCCCGCCGCGGGAGTACGTGACGACGACGGGTGAGCACGTAGCATCCGCGGATTACGACATCTCGGTACGCATGCTCTCGATGATGGCCCCGCACCCGGCGATCGGACTGACCTCCGCGGTGGCCGTGGCGGCAGCGGCAACGGTCATCGGTGGGGTCGTCACTGCCAACGCAGGGTCCGGCCGTCCAGGAACAATTCGGATCGGCACCGCCGCGGGAGTGCTCGAGGTCGACTACACAGTGGACGCCAACGGGTTACTGCAGTCGGTCACCCTCCATCGCGCAGTGCGACGCATCGCCACCGCAGACCTCTTCGTGGTGCCGATGCCCGCCCTGGTCGGTGCGCACGCGTTCTGAGCAGCTTCCCTCGTGCGCGTTTTGCGTACCTGGAGGCGCGCAAAACGCGCACGACCGGAGCTACACACCACCGAGGACCGCGTCGACCAGACATTCTGCGTAGACGCGGTCCTCGGTGTCGCCTCGATCGGCATCGGTGTGATGCGAGAAGATGACGTGGCTGAGAACCGCTCCGGTTACCAGTTCGAGAATCCTGGTGGTATCGGCCGACTCGGGTAATTCGCCCCGTTTCTGGGCTCGGTGCACGATCAGCCGGGCCGCAACCAGTCGGCTTCGGTTGAGTGTGTCGATCATGTGCCCGAGTAGGTCGGGGTGCACCCGCGCATCGAGGGCGACGCGCAGGCTGACGAGACCGGCCGTTCCTCGGTAGCCCTGCAGAAGCTGCACCGCCAATTCGACGAGATCCGCCCGCAGGTTGCCGAGGTCGATCGGTGTCGCGAGCGGACTTCGAGCGTCCAGCGCGTCGACGACCAAGGCCCCCTTCGATTCCCAGCGCCGATAAAGCGCCGCCCTGCCGACGGACGCGCGGCGGGCAACGGCGTCGAGTGTGAAACCCGACCAGCCTTTCTCCCAGTAGACCTCGAGCACTGCGTCGTAGACGCGGTCCTCCAGATCAGGATCGCGCGGCCTGCCCCGTCGGCTCCTGGTTTTGTCGGTCACCCAGGGATTGTGGCACCTACCCAGCATTGCGGACAATCCGTGTCTGTAATAGGTTCCCGGTCATGAGTTCAGTACGCCACGAGGCGTCGACGGTGGATCCGAGACGTGTTCCGGTGATCGTGGCTATCGGTGAGACAAGCGGCCGCGGCGAACCCATGGGCGTCGAACCCATGGAACTGATCACGCGCGCTGCCACCGAGGCACTCCGGGATTCGCCGACGTCGGAGCCGTGGATTCGCAGAGCGGACAGCATCACGTTCTGCCACATCGCCAGCTGGGCTTACGCCAGTCCCGCCGCTGCGCTGGCCCGTAGATTCGGTGCCACCCCCACAGATGTGTTCGACGCGCCGATCGGTGGCCAGTGGCCCGCGCGCCTGCTCGATCGCGCAGCCTCGCGCATTGCGTCCGGGGAGTCGACGGTAGCGGTGATCGCGGGCGGTGAAGCGCAGGCCTCGATGGGTGCCTTGGTCAAGGCCGGGCGAGAGCCCGTGCGGGATGGGGGATGGAGCGCGGACCCGGGAGGTCCGCCCACCTTCGATCTCGATCAACTCGGAAGTGCCGCAATGCAAGACGCCGGACTGATCACTCCGGTTCGGATCTATCCCTTGTTCGAGAGCCGCTTCAGATTCGAGGCCGGACTGGATCCGGAGTCTCGACTGGCCGAGTGCAGCGACCTGTATGCGGACTTTTCCGTTGTCGCCCAGAAGAACCCGTACTCGTGGAACGGGCGAGTGCGGACGGCTGCCGACATCGGCACGCCGTCGCCGAAGAACCGCATCGTGTGCGAGCCGTATCCGTTGTCGATGAACGCCATGCCGTTCGTCGACCAGGCGGCGTGCATCGTGGTGACCAGCTTGGCCGAAGCCCGAGAACGCGGTGTCCCCGAGGGCGACATCGTGTTCGTCTGGGGCGGTGCGGGTGCCGAGGATTCGGTCGACATTCTCGACCGCGGCGGTTTCGGCCGGTCTCCAGCGATGGAGGATGCGATGGACCGAGCCTTGCGCGCCGCAGAGATCGGAGTCGAACAACTCGACGTGGTCGACGTGTACAGCTGTTTCCCGATCGTGCCGACCCTCGCCTCCCGTCACCTCGGAACGCCGAAATCATTGGTACCCAGTGTGACCGGTGGTCATTCGTCCTTCGGGGGTCCCCTCAGTAGCCATTCGCTGCATTCGATCACCGCATCCGTCCGCGAGATTCGCGGCGGCAAGAACTGCGCACTGGTGCACGCGAACGGTGGCTACATGACGTATCACCACTCGGTGCTGCTCGGTGGCGCCCAGCACCCACAGGGCTACGTCGGAAATCCCGAACCCGCAGTGCTGACGCCGGATCCACCGCCTCGTGCACCTGTACAGGACGGGACTCTCGTGGTGGAGACAGTGTCCGTCGAGCATTCTCGGCAGCAGGAACCGAACCAGGCGTTCCTCGTCGCGAGAGACGAGCGCGGGCGACGCGTCGCCGCACAGACGGCACCCGGGGACACGGCCAGCGCCCGTGCGCTGTCTCTGTATCGAACCGACCCGGCACGCGAAATCATCGGGACCACAGTCACTGTCGACACCATCGAGGGGAACATTCGTGTCCGAAGCAGCTAGCGCCGAACCTGTCGTCCTGACCAGGCGGGAAGGTCACGTACTCGTCGTCACCATCAACCGACCGCGAGCTGCCAACAGCATCGACGCCCGCGTGCACACGTCGCTCGGGGAGGCGTGGGAGTCCGCCGAGGCAGATCGAGACATCCGAGCCATCGTCCTGACCGGCGCGGGATCGGCGACTTTCTGTGGCGGTGCCGATCTGAAGGCCCTCGGCACCGGAGGGCCCGGCGCGGTGACCCCGTCCGAGACCGAACACTGGGGGTTCGCCGGCATTGTGCAACACCCGATCTCGGTCCCGGTCATCGCGGCCGTGAACGGGTCGGCGATGGGAGGAGGAACCGAGATAGCTCTGGTCTCGGACATGGTCGTCGCGTCGGACACGGCCGTGTTCGGCCTGCCCGAGATCCGGCGTGGTCTCATCGCCGGTGCAGGTGGCGCTTTTCGGCTGATGTCCGCGGTGCCGGAACACATTGCCCTGGAGATGATCTTGACCGGACAGCCGATCTCCGCGCAGGAAGCCGCACGGTGGGGATTGGTCAACAGAGTTGTGGCCTCGACCGAGGTCCTCGACACCGCGCTCGAACTTGCTCGGCTCTGCGAGGAAGGCGCTCCGCTGGCGGTGCGCGCATCCAAGCGTCTGGCCCGACGTATCACCGACGGTGCCATCGCGCACGAGAGAGATTCGTGGGCACAGAACCGTCAGGAATTGGATCGACTCACCACCACGCAAGACGTCGTCGAAGGAATCACCGCATTCCTGCAGAAACGCGATCCGACATGGACCGCGCAGTGAGCGCACGGCCGTGAGCGTGGGAAATCCCGCCCGTACTTTAGACGGTTACAGGGCGGGAGGCACCGTCAAAAGTCGATTGATCCTCCCGCAGTGTCCCTCTATCTGGCAGTGACCTGCTCGTGCTCGTCGCTTGTGGGATTCTCGGTCCAGGGATTGGATTCCCAGGCGAAATTCAGTCCGAAGACGACGCCCGCACCGACCAGCACCATCGATGCGGCTCGCCAGATCGGGATGTCTCCGCCGACGCCCTAGATAATTGCCAGCGCGACGATGGCACCCACGACCGGGCTCAATATCGCGCGTGTGGTGGCGTTCATGAAGTGCCTCCTGATTGTTGTCGTCCGGGCGGCTCGTTCGAGCTCGATGGAGCTCTCCGTTACGTACCAGAAGTAACGATAATGGAGCTGAAGGTTCCACGCCCCCGCGTGGTCGGCTTTCGCGACCAGGCGCTCGAGCTCGCGAACAGCTGCTGGGCCGAAAGCGGAATGGAAGGCCGACGGGCCAGTAGCTACGTACCGACGGTTCTGTGATCGCATGACCCCATGCGTACCTCGACATCCACCCGACTGATCACAGTGATCGCGGCGGCAACGTTGACGGCAGGCGTCGCGTGCTCCTCGACGGCCACTACCGAACCACCGCAATCCGCAGCGAGTACATCTCGGACCACGACCGATCAGGCCATGGCCGAACAGCCATATTCTCAGCTCGAGGCGAGGGACGCCGCTCGGCTCGGCGTCAGCGCGCTCGATCTCACGTCCGGTTCCATCCAGAGTTATCGCGGTGACGAACGTTTCGCGTTCTGCTCGACGTTCAAGGTGTATGCCGTCGGGGCCGTACTCGCCGCCGTCGACGCAGGCAGGCTGCAGCTCACCGACACCAGAACAATCGCCGCAGAAGACAAGGTGCCCGAGTCGGCCGTCGATTGGGCACCCGGCTCGGTCGTCACCATCGCAGATCTCGCCTCCGCAGCGTTGACGAAGAGCGACAACACATCCGGCAATCTGCTGATACGTGAAGCAGGTGGCACAGCGGCGCTCACCGACTTCGCGCGATCGCTCGGCGACACCGAATTTCGCCTTGATCGCACCGAGCCGGAGTTGAACACGGCCATCCCGGACGACCCTCGGGACACCACAACTCCGAACTCGATGGCCGCCGGCTACCGGACCCTGCTCGACGGCGACGCACTGACGCAGGCATCACGACAGCAGTTGCTGGACTGGATGGCGGGCACCCAAACCTCCACGGCCCGCTTCCGCGCGGGCATTCCCCCGCAGTGGACGTCGGCCGACAAGACCGGAACCGGTAGCTACGGTGTCTCCAACGACGCGGGTCTGGTGCTCGGACCCGAAGGTCAGAAGATTCTGCTCGTCGTCCTCAGTGCTACGACGTCGGGTGCGGAGGACTCACCGGCCATGAACGCCCTTGTCGCCGATACGACTCGGACGGTCGTGGAACAGCTGGATTGACGTCAGTTCTCGGATCGGCGGACGGCGTCGACGAGGGGTACGAGGTCCGGTTCACGTGCTGCTTCGTCGAGGGCCTCACGCAGGGCCGCGTCGTTGGTCGGCCGCGCTGCCTCGAGCAGAGCCAGGCCTTCGTCGCTGACGTCGGTGTAGATGCCGCGGCGGTCGGTAGGGCAGAGATAACGGGTGAGTAGCCCGCGGTCCTCGAGGCGGGTGACCAGGCGGGTCGTCGCACTCTGGCTCAGGACGACGGCGTCGGCCACCTGCTTCATCTGCAGGTGCCCGCCCACCCCGTCGTGCTGACGTGCCAGGACGTCGAGCAGCCAATACTCGCGAGCGCTGAGGTTGTGGCCGGCCTGCAGAGCCTTCTCGATGCGGCTCTCGATGCGACCGTGCAGGACCGACAACGCCAGCCAGTTCTGGGCCAGCGCCGTCAGGGCGGGGTCCTTCGCCGTCATTGCTGCGCCTTCCGTGCCGATGCTCGTACAGCCACCGTACAGCGCCTGCCGTTAATCGGCGTCTGCAACTACATCGGTCGGCGGGCGACGATGCGTCGAGCATGGGCCAGCACCGGTGCGTCCACCATCTGACCTCGGAAGGCGAACACCCCGCGATTGTGCTCGACGGCGTCGAGTACGGCTGTGGCCCATTCGATTTCCTCGACCGTGGGCGCATAGGCCTCGCGAATGACGGGGATGTGGCTGGGGTGGATGGCCACTTTGCCGTCGAAGCCCACGGCTACAGCGTCGTCGGCCTCGGCGCGGACGCCGTCGAGATCGGGGATGTCGAGGTAGACCGAATCGAGCGCGAACAGTCCCCGCGCCTTGGCGGCCAGCAATGTCTGCGACCGAACATGCTGTGCGACATCGCGGTACTGCCCACCGGTGTGTCGACTCGAATTCCCGCCCATCGCAGCGACCAGATCCTCGGCACCCCACATGGCACCGATGGCATTGTCGGCTGCGAGTGCGTCGAAGACCGTCATCGCGCCGAGCGGGGATTCGATCAGTGCGACGACATTCAGTGACGCCAGAGCTGTTATCTGACCGGCAGATTCACACTTGGGCAACATGACGGTCGTGTACTCGGTGCGCTGCAACGCGTCGAGGTCGGCAGCCTGGTCTTCGGTGCCGTGCGCGTTGACTCGAACGATGGTGCGCGACGGGTCCAGCGGTGTCGACACCACGGACTCGCGAGCGCCGGCTTTGTCCGCGGCACCGACAGCGTCCTCGAGATCGAGGATCACCACATCTGCACGAGCTGCGGCTTTTTCGTAACGCTCGGGCCGGTCTGCCGGGCAGAACAGACACGCCGGGCCAGGGGGAATCCAGGTCACGACGCGTCGTCCTCGGGCCGCATCCGGACGAGAGTCTTGCGGACGGCAATCGCTACGACGTCACCGTGCTGATTTCGACCGGTGTGGGTGAACGTCACGATTCCCTCGCCGGGGCGGGACTTGGATTCGCGCTTGTCCGAGATCACCGTCTCCGCGTAGAGGGTGTCGCCGTGAAACAGCGGCTTCGGGAAGGAGACCTCGGAGAAGCCGAGGTTGGCGACAATCGTGCCCTGGGTCAGCTGCGTCACCGACAATCCGACGAGGGTGGACACGGTGAACATCGAGTTCACCAGCCGTTGACCGAAAGATGTTGTCTCACTGTAGGCGGCATCGAGATGCAGGGCCTGGGTGTTCATCGTCTGCGTGGTGAACGATGTGTTGTCGGCCTCGGTGATGGTCCGTCCGGGGCGATGCTCGTAGACGGTACCGAGCTCCATCTCCTCGAACCACAGGCCGCGTTGCCGAATGCGCTTGTCGCTCATAGCCCCAGGCTCCGCGCGATGAGCATCAGCTGAACCTCGGTGGTCCCTTCACCGATTTCGAGGATCTTGCTGTCGCGGTAGTGACGGGCGACGACGTACTCGTTCATGAATCCGTAGCCGCCGTGAATCTGCGTCGCGTCGCGGGCGTTGTCCATCGCAGCCTCGGAGGCCACGAGCTTGGCGATGGACGCGGCCTTCTTGAAAGGCTTGCCCGCCAACATCAGTGCCGCCGCGTCGTAGTACGCCGTCCGCGCGGTGTGTGCGCGTGCTTCCATGCGGGCGATCTTGAACGAGATCGCCTGATTGCGCGCGATCGGAGCACCGAATGCCTCGCGCTCCTTGGCGTACTTGACGCTCTCGTCGACGCAACCCTGAGCCGCACCGACCGATACTGCAGCGATCGCGATCCGACCCTCGTCGAGGATGTGAAGGAAGTTCGCGTACCCGCGGCCTTCCTGGCCGAGCAGGTTCTCCTGCGGGACTCGTACATCGGTGAAGCTGAGCGGGTGTGTGTCCGAGGCATTCCAGCCGACCTTGTTGTACGCCGCTTCGGCCACGAACCCGGGAGTGTCGGTGGGCACCAGGATCGACGAGATCTGCTTGCGTCCCGTTGTCTCGTCGACGCCGGTCACAGCGGTGACGGTCACGAGTTCGGTGATGTCGGTGCCGGAGTTGGTGATGAACTGCTTGCTGCCGTTGATGATCCAGTCACCGCCGTCGCGCTTGGCGGCGGTCTTGGTGCCGCCCGCGTCGCTACCGGCACCCGGCTCGGTCAACCCGAAGGCCGCGAGAGCTTTGCCCGCGGTGAGCTTGGGTAGCCACTGCTGCTTCTGCTCGTCGTTGCCGAAACGGTAGACGGGCATGGCACCGAGCGAGACGCCTGCCTCGAGCGTCATCGCGACGCTCTGGTCGACCTTGCCGAGCTCTTCGAGTGCCAGGCACAGGGCGAAGTAGTCGCCGCCCATGCCGCCGTACTCCTCGGGGAAGGGCAGACCGAAGAGGCCCATCTCGGCCATCCCTGCGACGACCTCGTACGGAAAGGAATGCTCGGCATCGTGTTTCGCCGAGACCGGCGCGACGACGGTGCGGGTGAAGTCCGCCACGGATTTGACCAGTTGCTGGTATTCGTCGGGCAGATTGGACGACGACAGATGTTCGGTCAAGACTTGTCCTCTTCGGTGTCGGTGGGAACGATGCGGGCGAGGACCTGGTCGACGCGGACCTGATCTCCTACTGCGACTGTGAGTTCGACGGTGCCGTCGATGGGCGTGGTCAAGGTGTGTTCCATCTTCATCGCCTCGACGACGACGATGGCCGTGCCTGCGGTGACGGCGCTGCCGGAGGTCGTTCCGATCGCGATGATGGAACCCGGCATCGGCGAGAGGATCTCTGCGTCCCCGGACTGCGTGTCGTCCTCACGCACATTGGGTTCGGCGATTCGATCGATTCTCCAGGTGCCGCGTGAGCTGGATACCCAGGTGGACGATTCGTTTCGGGCCACGGTCATCGACTCGCGTCGATCGTCGAGAACGAGGTCGATGGAATCCTCGGTAGCGGAGGCTCGCAGTCGGCGCGGTTCTTCGTCGTCGACGACGACCGTCGCCGCATCGAGTGTCCCGGTGATGGACACGTGCGCGGTCCGAGTGCCGGATGTCAGCCGGAGCTGGAACGGTGCGTGCGCTCCCACCCGCCATCCCGACGGCGTTCCCCAGATGTCCTGGCCCGCCTCCTGCCACGTGTCGAGCCAGGCGACGGTGGCTGCGGCGATCATCGCCTCGTCGGGGGCGTCGGCGGCAACGAAATCCTCGACGCGGCGGTCCAGTAGGCCGGTGTCGAGATTGCCGGCACGGACCTCGTTGTCGGCGAGCAGGAATCGAGCGAACTCGATGTTGGTGACGACGCCGAGTACCGAGGTATCGGCCAGAGCACGATCCAGGCTGCGCAGCGCTGTGCTGCGATCGGGGCCGTGCGCGATGACCTTCGAGAGCATCGGGTCGTAGTTGCTGCCCACCTCGGTGCCGATGGCGAGGCCGGAGTCGACGCGGATGCCCGTGCCGGTGGGCTCGCGCAACCCGACGACGGTGCCGCCGGTCGGGAGGAACTCGCGGCCGGGATCCTCGGCGTAGACGCGCGCCTCGATGGCGTGCCCGGTCAGTCGAATATCGTTCTGACTCAGCGTCAGTGACTCGCCGGCGGCGATCCTGACCTGCCACTCCACGAGGTCGATGCCAGTCACCATCTCGGTCACCGGGTGTTCCACCTGGAGTCGAGTGTTCATCTCCATGAAGAAGAAGTCGTCGGGATGATCGGCGGAGACGATGAACTCGACGGTGCCTGCGCCGGAGTAGTCGACGCTGCGAGCGGTGTTGCAGGCAGCCTCGCCGATACGCGCTCGGGTCTGCGCGTCGAGCAGTGGGGACGGCGCTTCTTCGATGACCTTCTGATGGCGTCGCTGCAGGCTGCATTCACGCTCACCGAGGTTGATGACGTTGCCGTGACCGTCGGCGAGGATCTGCACCTCGATGTGCCGGGGACGCAACACGAATCGCTCGAGGAACAGCGTGTCGTCGCCGAACGAGGAGGCCGCCTCGCGGCGGGCACTGGCCAGCGCGGCGGGCAGATCCTCGGCGCGCTCGACCAGACGCATGCCCTTGCCGCCGCCCCCAGCCGAGGGTTTGACCAGGACCGGGAATCCGACGTCGGATGCACCGGCGACGAGGTCGTCGTCGGACAGTCCCGGTCGGGAGATGCCGGGTACGACGGGGACGCCGAAAGCGCTGACGGCGGCCTTGGCGGCGATCTTGTCGCCCATCACCTCGATGGCCTTCTCCGGCGGCCCGAGGAAGGCGATTCCGGCTTCGGCGCAGGCCGCAGCGAAGTGGGAGTTCTCCGAGAGGAAGCCGTAGCCGGGGTGAATTCCCTGTGCGCCGGTAGCTTTCGCGGCGGCGATCACTTTGTCGATGTCGAGGTAGCTCTCGCGTGCGCTGGCGGGGCCGAGTCGTACCGAGGTATCGGCTTCGCGGACGTGCCGGGCGTCGGCGTCCGCATCGCTGTAGACGGCGACGGTCCGAATGCCCATGCGGCGCAACGTTCGAGCGACGCGTACCGCGATCTCACCGCGGTTGGCGATCAGAATGGTGTCCAACATCGTGGTCATCTCTCTCACATCCGGAAAACGCCGTAGGAGACCGGCTCGAGCGGCGCATTGGCGCACGCCGAGAGTGCCAGTCCGAGAACAGTTCTGGTGTCGGCGGGGTCGATGATGCCGTCATCCCACAGCCGGGCCGTCGAATAGTAGGGGTTGCCCTGACTTTCGTACTGGTCACGAATCGGAGCTTTGAAGGCCTCCTGGTCTTGCTCCGACCACGGATTGCCCGACGCATCCAGTTGGTCACCTCGGACGGTGGCAAGGACGGACGCCGCCTGTTCACCGCCCATCACCGAGATCCGCGCGTTCGGCCACATGAACAGGAAACGCGGGGAATACGCTCTGCCGCACATGGAGTAGTTGCCTGCACCGTAGGAGCCGCCGATGACGACGGTGATCTTCGGAACGCGGGCGCAGGCCACTGCGGTGACCATCTTCGCGCCGTGTTTGGCGATGCCGCCGGCTTCGTAGTCTCGGCCGACCATGAAGCCGGTGATGTTCTGCAAGAACACCAGTGGGATGCTGCGCTTGTCGCAGAGTTCGATGAAATGTGCGCCCTTCATCGCAGATTCGGCGAACAGCACACCGTTGTTGGCGATGATTCCGACGGGATGGCCGTGGAGGTGGGCGAATCCGGTGACGAGTGTCTTGCCGTATTCGGCTTTGAACTCGTCGAATTCGCCTGCGTCGACCACCCGGGTGATCACCTCTCGCACGTCGTACGGGGTGCGTGGGTCGATGGGGACGATGTCGTAGATCTCGCTCTGGTCGACGATCGGGTCGCGGGTGGGAACGACATCCCATGGCCGCGGCGTGCGGGGCCCGAGGGTGGAGACGATCTTCCGGACGCGGCGCAATGCGTCGCGGTCGTCGTCTGCCAGATGGTCGGTGACTCCGGAGACCTTGGAGTGCAGATCTCCGCCACCGAGTTCTTCGGCGGTGACGACCTCGCCGGTCGCGGCTTTCACCAGGGGCGGGCCGCCGAGGAAGATGGTTCCCTGATTCTTGACGATGATGGCCTCGTCGCTCATCGCAGGCACGTATGCCCCGCCCGCGGTGCAGGAGCCCATCACGGCGGCGATCTGCGCAATTCCCTTGGCGCTCATGGTCGCCTGGTTGAAGAAGATGCGTCCGAAGTGGTCGCGGTCAGGAAATACCTCGTCCTGACGCGGGAGGAATGCGCCACCGGAGTCGACGAGGTAGATGCACGGCAGAGTGTTCTGCAGGGCGATCTCCTGCGCGCGCAGGTGCTTCTTCACCGTCATCGGGTAGTAGGTGCCGCCTTTGACGGTGGCGTCGTTGGCAATGATGATGCACTCTCGACCGGCCACGCGACCGATGCCTGCGATCACGCCTGCCCCGGGGCACTCGTCGTCGTACAGGCCGTTGGCCGCCAGCGGTGCGATCTCGAGGAACGGGCTACCCGGATCCAGGAGTTCGTCGACGCGGTCGCGGGGGAGCAGCTTGCCGCGGGCGATGTGCCGTTCCCGGGACTTCTCGCTACCGCCGAGTGCTGCCACGGCGAGCTTCTGGGAGAGCTGCTGCGTGAGTAGCTGATGATCTGCGCGGTTGGCAGCGGTATCGATCGCCATGAGATGCACGCCTTCAGGGGTTGGACGTCGGTGTCACACAGGGTTCAGTTAATGGTTGATAACTGACATGATAGTAAACTACGATTAACCGAGAGTCCAGGTTCGAGGGGGTGACAGTGCAGGAGATCGAGGTCAAGCCGGCCACTGTGCGTGAGCAACGCAAAGCCGAACGTCGGCAGCAACTGCTCGATGCCGCGGCCTCGCTGTTCGCCGAACGCGGGTTCGCCTCCGTGCGGCTCGAGGATCTGGGTGCAGCCGTCGGCATCAGTGGACCGGCCGTCTATCGCCACTTCCCGAACAAGGAGGCGGTGCTCGTCGAATTGATGGTCGGAATCTCGGAGTATCTGCTCGACGGCGGTCGCGAGGTGGTCGGCTCGCGGAAGGTCGATGAAGAGACGGTGTCGGCTCTGGTCGATTTCCACCTCGACTTCGCTTTCGAGACACCGGCTTTCATTCGGATACAGGATCGTGACCTGCAGAGCCTCCCTGAGGGTGCTCGCCGCAAGGTGCGCCGCATGCAGCGCGAGTACGTGGAACTGTGGGTGGCGACCCTGTGTGCCGTCGACCCGGAACTGAACGAATCCGATGCCCGAACCACGGCGCACGCGGTGTTCGGACTCATCAACTCCACGCCCTACAGCGCGGGCCGCACGCCGTCGCGCAATGCTCGACCGGTGCTTCGAGCAATGGCATTGGCGGCATTGGGGGTATTGCACTGACCTCAGCGCCCACAATTCGACTACGTAAGCGGGATTCCGCCTGCAGACACGAATTGTGGACACTCAGCACACCTACTGTGCCGTCACACAGGAAGAGCAAATCGTCGTTATCGGAGACAATGATCGACATGACGACCCAACTTTCGCCCGTCGAGATCGGCCGACGGCAGAGTCGATTCACTCGTGACGAGGTGCCGCGACTGCTGGCGATGGCCGGCTTCATCGCCGCTCTGCATGTGATCGGTTGGGGCCTGTTCACCCACTACGACTCGATTCCCAGCATCCACGGCCTCACCGGAGCCGACGGCACTCTCGTCTACGCCGGAGCCGGCGTACTGGCGTACACCCTCGGTCTCAGGCATGCGTTCGACGCCGATCACATCGCCGCCATCGACGACACCACCCGCTTTCTGCTGCAGAAGGGCAAGCGGCCGTTGGCCGTCGGGCTGTTCTTCTCGCTCGGGCACTCGACGGTCGTGTTCGTCTTCGTCGCTGCGATTGCCTTCGTCGCGTCGCAGGCGACGGCGTTTCAGGACGCGTTCGCCGGGGTCGGCGGCATCATCGGCACGTTGGTGTCGGGAACCTTCCTGTACCTCATCGCCGCGCTGAACATCGCGGTCCTCGCCGGCATCGTCGGAGTCTGGCGGCGCGCAAAACGCGGTGACGTCACCGAGGCCGGGCTCGACGAGCTGTTGGCCAAGCGCGGCTTGATGAATCGACTGTTTCGGGGCCGCTACGACAAGATGATCAACCATTCGTGGCAGATGTACCCGCTCGGCTTGCTGTTCGGACTCGGTTTCGACACCGCCACTCAGGTCGGTCTACTCGCGATTGCCGGCACCACCGCTATCGCCGGCGGGCTCCCACCGATGGCCATCATCGCGCTTCCGGTCCTGTTCGCTGCGGGCATGACCACGATGGACACCATCGACGGCATTTTCATGTCCAAGGCGTACGGCTGGGCGTTCGTGACTCCTGTCCGCAAGATCTACTACAACATGACGATGACGGGCCTCTCGGTCTTCGTTGCGTTGGTGATCGGGACGGTCCAGCTGCTGACGCTGCTTGCCGAGCAGTTCGAGCTGACCGGTGGCGTGTGGGACGCACTGGCCGTCATCGACCTCAACCTCGCGGGCCAACTCGTCGTCGGCACGTTTTTCGTTGTCTGGATCGGCGCGGTCGTGTATTACAAGGTGGCGCGCATCGACGAACGCGGTGGCGCACACTCGAACGCAACGGAGACCCAGTGATCGCTCGTCGTCGGATCGGTGCCCTTGCAGTAGTTACGGCGCTGGCGTCGAGCATGGCTTCTGGCCTGCTGACCGCCCCAGCCTCGGCTGCGCCGACGATCACTCAGAACATCGGCGACGTCGTCTCCAGTGGGGCTCTGCCGCAGGAATTCTGGATCCCCGGCTCGTCCTCGGCCGAGGTGCTCACCTACGTCACCACCGATACGTTCGGCGAGAAGGCCCTGAGCACCGGCACCGTCTTCCTTCCGCAGGGCACTGCGCCCGAGGGCGGTTGGCCGGTGGTCTCGTGGGCTCACGGCACCTCCGGGCTCGGTGACTCGTGCGCGCCCTCGGTCGCGGGACCGGCGCTGGCCGAACGAGATCTGCCGTACCTCGGTAACTGGCTCGCGCAGGGCTACGCCGTTGTGGCCAGTGACTATGCCGGCCTCGGCACCGAAGGATTGCAGGCATATCTGGACGGGCGGACCACGGCGCACAACGTGGTCGACATGGTGAAGGCAGGCCGCAACTACAGCGATCAACTCTCGCGCAAGTGGGTGACGGTCGGTCAGTCCCAGGGCGGCGGCGCAGCGATCTACACCGCGCGCTACGCAACCGAATTCGGTGGACCGGATCTGGACTATCGCGGCGCAGTGGGCACCGGAACTCCCGCGTACATCGAGAAGCTCGTCTCGATCGGTGGACCGGGGATGCCGCCGGTGGCGCTCCCGGCCGGTCTGACCGCGTACGTCGCGTACATCGTTGCGGCTCTTCGCTATTCGCACCCGGAGCTGGGCCTGGACAATATCCTCACTCCCGTCGGAAAGAAGTACGCTGATCTTGCCGAGACGGCCTGTGTCGCGGACCTCGAGGAGCAGCTCGAGGGTGTGAAGGTCGGTGATTTCTTCACTGCGCCGCTGGCCAGCCTGCCGAATTTCACCGCAGTACTCGACGACTACATGGCCATGCCCGAGGCCGGCTTCGACAAGCCGTTCTTCATGGGCCACGGGCTGCGGGACACCGATGTCCCGTTCCCGACGACCGCCGCGTACGTCGCCAGGCTTACCGCCAACGGTCAGCCGGTGACGTTCCGGCCCTACGACGCCGATCACAGCGGAGCGCTCGTCCAATCACAGGCCGACACTATTCCGTTCGTCGCAGGGCTGTTCCGCTAGGTCGCCGGTTGCTTGCTGGGCAGTCCGTATGCCCGGGCGGTGAATTTTTCGAGCACGGTGCGCGGCAGCAGTCGCTGCGCCATGAACACCGCGGGAGCGTTGCTGCCGACGGCATAGAGGGGTCGAGTCTTCTTGTCCTCGAGGGCTTTCAGGACCGTCTCGGCCACGGTGTCCGCCGAAATGCCCTGTGCCTCTTTGGCGTCGAGGTGCGAGATCACTGTCGTGAAATCGCGGAGATACGGCGAATGCGGTCCGCAGTACTTGGTGCGGCGGGCGGAGAGTCCGGTGGCGATGGAGCCGGGCTCGACGGTGGTGATGTCCACCCCGTAGGGCGCGAGCTCGAAGCGGGCCGCCGTCGAGAAGCCCTTGATCGCTGCCTTGGTCGCGGCGTACGACGAGCGATAGGCCAACGGGAAGCTGGCCAGCATCGAGCCGATGTTGACGACCTTGCCCCGACGGCGTTCGCGCATCCCCGGCAGCACGGCTTGCATGAGCTCGACGGCACCGAACACGTTGAGCTGGAACAGCCGGGTGACCGCCTCGATCGGAAGTTCCTCGATGGGGCCGCACTGGCTTTCGCCCGCATTGTTGATCAGAACATCGATCTCCACGTCGGCAAGTCCGTCGACGAGCGTCCGGATGGAGTCCGGGTCGGTCAGATCGAGATCTCGGTACTCGACGCCGGGGATGGGGTCGACCACGGTGGAACAACTGCGGCTCGTGCCGATGACGCGGTAGCCGCGAGCGAGCAGTAGTTCGGCGACGGCTTGGCCGATACCGGACGTGGCTCCGGTGACAAGTGCGGTGTTCATCTACGCCTCTTCGTTGCGGTGTTTCTGGTTCTCGGGGTGGCTACTGCCGCCGTGGGAGTGGTTCGATCGATTCTTCGCAACCTGGTGCTCGGAACTCGGGTGTGCAAGGCCGGCACCGACTTACCCGCCGCCATGACGGTTCGGTCCGGTCGTACGACAGCCGCTACCGCGTGACCGCGCCGCAACCACAGTCCGAGCTCGGAGGAGGCCGCGACCTCGACGACGACAGCGCCACGACGATCGACCTCGCGTCGCTGTTCGACGGTCAACGGGGTCGTCGAGACGAAGAGAAACTGTCCCGGCGCGATGCTGTCCAGTCGGGCGCCGTTGTCCAGGGAGCTGTTGGGGCACAGCGCGCCTACCACCGAACGGATCTGCGCGGCCGGACGCTGGACGAAATCGGAACGGGTGAGCGGAGGAGTGGCGCTGTCGGACACCTTCGCTCCGATGAGGGGCAGGTGGCCGAGAGCCGGTGCGAGCGTGGTGCGCAGAATTCCGGTCAGTCGACTGCCGCCGGTCATCGCCCAGCCCATGGCGACGGCCATCCGAATCATGGCTGTGGCATGGGCCTTTCGCTCGATTTCGTAACTGTCGAGTGCCGAATCGGAGACGTGCCCATCCAGGGCCCCGACGATCTTCCAGACCAGGTTGCGCGCATCACGCAGACCCGCGCCCATTCCCTGCCCGATGAACGGTGGAGTCAAGTGCGCCGCGTCGCCGAGGACGAACACGCGTCGATCCCGCCAGCTATCGGCGACCTGCGCCCGAAATGTGTACTCGGCGCATCGAATCAGCTCCATCGAGGGGTCGTCGACGTGCCGCAGCCACGGCGCTATGAGCGGCCGGACAGCGGCGAGATCCTCGAACTCGTCGAGGGTTTCGCCGTCGAGCATCCGAAATTCCCAGCGGTAGCGGGTGGAACCGATTCGCATGTACGTGGCGGATCGTTCGGAGTCGCACACCTGGTGAACGCCGTCCCACTGATCGAGTTCGGCATCGGTGGCGATATCGATCACCAGCCACCGTTGCGCGAACCCGAGGTCCTCCATCTTCGACCCGATGGACCGGCGCACGATGCTGTTGGCACCGTCGCACCCCAGCACGTAGTCCGCGGTCACCCAGTGTGGGGTGTCGTCCTCGGTGGATGTGTACGACACTCGGACAGTATCTTTCAGGTTCTGCACGTCGGTGATCTCGCACCCGCCGCGCATCTCGATCGTGTCGTATCGGGCGACGTGTGTGCGCATGAGACGCTCGAGGTCCGGTTGATCGAACATGTTCGCCTGGGGGTAGCCGTGCGGTCTGTCGTCGGGATCGCGCTCGAACTCGGCCAGGGTGCGCAGGTCCTTGGTGCACAGTCGCAGCCCACGGCCGGGACGTGAGATGCCGGCGAAATCCTCTGCGACACCGATGTCGTGCAGAATTCGGTACACCTCGTCGTCGAGATGTACTGCGCGCGGCTGCGGATAGACGTCGGCCCAGCGATCGAGCACCAGGCAGGGGATGCCGTACTGCGCCAACAGCAGAGCGGCCGTCATGCCCGTCGGGCCGGATCCGACGATGACCACCGGGTGGTGGGTGCCGTCGGATCCGCGTTCGGTCATCGGTACGAGACCCGGGTGCGCTGCACTCCCAGGTCGAGGGATCCGTCGGGGGTGGAGCACGTCAGTTCGAGAACGTCGCCGTCCTGCAGGAAGTCGGGATTCTTGGCCTGCTTCTTGAAGAACACCTCCCACTTGAGCGCGGGCGGGATCAGAGATCCGATCATCTCGATCGGCTTGGCCGGTGCCTTCAGCGCGGTGCCGCCGGGAGTGCCGGTGAGCAGCAGATCGCCTGCGTCGAGCCGCTGGAACTTGCTCAGCGCCTTCAGAGATTCGACGGGACGGTAGATCATGTCTGCGACGGTACTGTCCTGTCGGACAGTCCCGTTGACGCGCAGTGTCAGAGTCAGCTCGCCGAACCGGTCGAATTCTCCGGCCTCGAGAAGGAGCAGTCGTGGGCCGACCGGCGTGAACGTGGGGTACGACTTGCCCTCGTAGAACTGGGTTTTCGGTAATTGGACATCTCGCGCCGATACGTCGTTGGTGATGACGAGTCCGGCGACGTACTCGGCCACGTTGGTGGCGTCGACCTTGGTGCCGACGGTCAGCGTCTTGCCGAATACCAGGCCGATCTCGATTTCGTAGTCGAGGAGTTTCACGTGCGTCGGCTTGACGATGTCGTCGGTGGGGCCGCTGATCGAACCGGACGTCTTCCGAAAGAACGTCAGTGGCACCGTGTCGGGGTTCATACCCGAGTCCTTGACGTGTGAGACGAAATTGGTCATGTTCGCCACTACCCGGCATGGTGCGGTGACCGGGGAGACGAGCGAAAGCGTCTCCGCTGCAACCACATCGATGCCGGTACGCGCTGCGTCCACAGCGGCGCGATCGGCGAGAAGCTCGGCGGTCGTGGTTGCCGACGTGTCGATGCGCGACGCCCCGGCCGGGGTCTCGACCCACCAGGCGTCGGCGGTGCGTAGTACAGCGATGCTCATGAGGAAGCCACTTTCATCAGGCCGCGAAGGCGTTCGGTGTCGAACTCGTTGTCGGTGCGTAGGGAGGACAGGATCGATTTGAGCTCGTGCAGAGAGGCTTTGCTCGGGGCGATACCGAGAAAGTCCTTCGATGCCGGTGGGCCCCACTGGGCGAGGCCGGATGCCGTCATCGGTGCCCAGCCGGGTTCGAGCGAGCTGTCGAACATGTCGCCGTCGCTGAAATGCTCCACCAGGAAACCGTCGGGATCACGCCAGTAGTCGAAGATCTGACTGCCCTGGATGTGTCTGCCGATGCCCCAGGAGTGCTTGTACCCACGCTCGGTGAGGAATTCGCCACCGGCGGCGATGGCGTCGATGTCGGTCACCTGGTACGCCGAGTGCACGTAGCGATTCGACGGGCCGAGAGTCATGGCGAGCGTGTGGTGATCGGACGGGATGCTGCCCCGATCGCAGCGGATGAAGCTCATCACCGGTCCACGGTCGCGTTGGCCGTCGTAGTAGAGGAAATCGCTGACGATCAGACCCAGGTGGTGCAGGTACCAGTTCAGATTCTCCAGGTAGTCCACTCGCTGCAGCACCACGTGCCCGAGCCGTTGGACGCGCGCCGGCTGACGCGGGGGCCTCTGGGTGGCGTTGATCCGGTTGCGTGGATCGCCGAAGTTGTAGGTGTGTGCGTCCTGGCCCGGGAGTTCGGGATGTTCGGTGTAGCCCGACACGATCTGCACAGGCTGTCCGCCCGGATCGGTCAGAGTGACGGCGATGCCGCCGAGTGTGTCGGGTAGCCGGTGCACCTGCTGCCCGGTGGCATCGGCGAGGCGGACGACGTCGGCGTCCTCGGCGGCAGCGAACGCCGCGCCGACGAACCGCGTTCGTTTGCCGCGTCGGATGATTACGCACGGCGACCCGACGTGCGTGCCGCGCAGGTGAATTTCCTCGGACGTGCGCAGTGAGACGGTGAAACCGAACGCCAACGCGAATGCCTCGGCCTTGGCCAGGTCGGGTTTGCGGAACTCGAGCCACGCGATGTCGCGCACTTTGATGATCGGGTCGGCGGCTTTTCCCGGGTGTTCGCCTGGAAGCGCGCCCTGATCCACATGCATGTTCTTGTGGCCGTCGACGTCGTGTCCCATCAGCCCTCCCTCGTTGGTGACACTATCGTCACCTATGACTAATCGGTCAGTCAAGAGTGTTGACAAATTCGTCAGCGGTGAGGAAGGGTCAAGGCGGCGACAAATGCACTCAGGAGTAGGGACCATGACCGAAACCCCGAATCGCCTCGAGCGACGCAAAGCGCGCACGCGCGGTGCCCTGATCTCGGCCGCGCAGAGCTTCATCGCCCGCGGCGAATTGCACGTGCCGATTGCCGAGATCACTCAGGCCGCAGACGTGGGCATGGGGTCGTTCTACAACCATTTCGAGAGCCGAGAGCAGCTGTTCCAGGCTGCGGTCGACGGTGCCCTCGAGCTGTTGGGCATCTACCTGGACTCGTTGAGCGACGACGAGGACGATCCCGCGGAAGCGTTCACCCGGTCGTTCCGCATCGCAGGCCGGCTGTTCCGGCAACAACCGGATCTGAGCCGAGTGCTCATCCACTCCGGGCCGGAGTTGATCACCTCGGAGCACGGTCTCGGTCCGCGGGCCTCGCGTGACATCGAAGCCGGAGTACTGAGCGGGCATTTCCGCGTGCAGGACACCCAGCTGGCGCTGGCCCTGGCAGCGGGGGCACTGCTGGGCATGGGGCAACTACTGCTCGAACAGCCGGAACGTAGCGACGTCGATGCCGTCGACAACATGGCGCACAGCGTGCTGCTCGCCCTCGGAATGTCCGACGCGGATGCGCGCGAGCTGTGTTCGCGAACCCTGCCTCCGTTGGACGCGGTTCCCAGCGTCGACGCGTAACGGGGCCGTCCGGGTGTCAGCGCGCCCGGCTGTGTTCGAGGTCGCGAATGATATCGCCGACTGCGGTGTCACGCAGTAGCTTCCACTCCAGGATCGGGTTGAGGATCCCACGGAACCAGAAGTACGGTGCCCACGCTGCGGGCGCAATCAGCCGTGCTCGACGCGTACGGATCGCGTCGACCAGGAGGTCCGCCGCCCGTGAGGACGGGAGTCGGCGGCTCAACGGCCAGGGGAGAAATGCACCGATCCGCTGCCCCATCGGATCGTTGTCGAGGGTGTGGCGCGCCAGATCGGTGTCGACCACCCCGAAGTACGCCAGACCGGCCGATGCACCGACCGCTGCGAGTTCGATGCGTAGCGCGCGGCCCAGCTGTTCCACGGCTGCCTTGCTGACCATGTAGGCAGACCCGCCCATGCCGGGAGTGAATGCAGCACAGGACGATACGAGCAGAATGTGTCCACCACTGGTCACGATCTCGTCCGCCGCGGCGCGGACGATGGTGAGCACACCGCCGAAGTTGACCGCCATGACGGAGTCGAACACCGCGCGGTCGACGGTCCTGATGGTGGCAGGCGGCGGTGTGATGCCGGCGTTGGCGATCACGATGTCGATCCCGCCGAAGGCGCGCACCGTCGCCTGCACGCACTCCGTCATCGCCTCCGGATCCGTGACGTCCCCGGTCAACAGCAACACCCGTGCAGCACCAGCCGCGTCGGTCGGGAAATCTCGATCCACCACTGCCACGGACGCACCGGCGGCCACCAGTTTTGCTACGGTCGCGGCACCGATGCCGCGTGCACCGCCGGTCACCAGTGCGACCTTGCCGGTGAGGTCCATGTGGTTCTTCATGCGGACTCCTTGGTGACGGCGAGTGTGCCCGGCACATCGACAGTGGCACTGCGGCAGGAATAGTGGTCGAGTTCGATGGTCGACATACGACGGGTGAAGTTGCGTACCGAACCCGGCCAGTAGGTGACGTTGCGGCCCGATGGGCTCAGGTAGTAACTGCTGCACCCACCCGAGTTCCACACCGAACCGGCCAACCGTTCGTCCGTGTAGTCCGCGAATTCCGTTTGTGCAGTGCGGGTGACGTCGATTGCGGCCAAGCACTTGTCGTCCATCGCCCGCAGCGCTGCAAGAACGTAGTTCACCTGTGCTTCGATGGTGACGACCTGCGAGGTGTACACCACCGAATTGGGGCCGAGCACCATGAAGAAGTTCGGAAAACCGTGCACCGTCGTCCCTCGATACGACGACATCTCTCCGTCGGGCCAGGTCTGCGCCAACGACCGGCCGCCACGACCGACGATGCGCCGGAAGCCCGAATGCCCGGCGACGGTGAAACCTGTTCCGAGAACGATGGTGTCGACCTCGTGGATCGTTCCGTCGGTCGTGACGACGCCCTCGGGCACGACGCGGGAGATGGCGGTGGTCTCGACGGTGACGTTGTCGCGGCACAGGGCGGGGTAGAACTTGTTCGAGAACGTCGGCCGCTTGCAGCCGAATGTGTAGGTGGGAGTGAGCTTCTCGCGGAGTACGGGATCCTTCACCTGTCTGCGTAAGTGAGCCCGGCCCAGTGCGGTCAACGGCGTCAGCAGGGCGCGGTGCCGAATCAGGCCGGGCACCAGAGCTTCCTGGAACAGATCGAACGTACGACGCATGGCGCGCTGAGCCGCCGGAAACTTCCTGAGCGCGGATCTGCCGGACTCGGAGATGGGACGGTCCGGGTGGGGAAGGATCCACGTGGGCGTGCGTTGAAAAAGCGTCAGATGTGCGGCCGACGGAGCGAGTCGGGGTACGAACTGCACCGCCGATGCGCCGGTGCCGATGACGGCAAGACGCTTACCCTCGACCGAATGCTCGTGGTTCCACCGAGCCGAGTGAAAGACGCTGCCCGCGAACGAGTCCAGACCGTCGATACTCGGAGTGGCGGGTTCGCTGAACGGGCCGAGGGCTCCGATCAGAATCCGAGAAGTCCATGTTCCGCCGCTCGTTCGTACGACCCAGCGTGCCCGATCGTCGTCCCACGTCGCGTCGAGCACCTCGTGTCCGAACCGGATTCGATCCCGGATACCGAACCGGTCGGTGCAGTCGTTGAGGTACTGCTCGATCTCTGGCTGCAGCGGTACAGGCGGGTCCAGTCCGGGTTGGGTGCGAACGAGAACGAATACAGCGCCGAGGGAATGTCGCACTGGGCGCCGGGATAGGTGTTCACGTGCCACGTCCCGCCGACCGCGCTGTCACGCTCGAAGATCAGAAAGTTGCCGCGGCCTTCCTGTTCGAGCCTGATCGCAGCTCCGAGACCGCCGAAGCCGGCACCGATGATGGCGACGTCGATGTGCGGCGCGGCAGAGTCGTTGTCGGTCATGATGTGTGGCTCCTTCTACAGATCGAGAACGACGACGTCGCCGTCCACCGCGGCGCGTGAGACGCACAGGGTGAGTGAGTTCTCGCGTTCGGTGCTGCTCAGCACGCGATCGCGATGGTCGACGCGTCCGCCGGTGAGGCCGACGACGCAGGCACCGCAGAAACCTTGGCGGCACGAGAACGGCTGATCGGGACGGACTCGTCGGAGGGCGTCGAGGGCGGTCTCCTGTGCACCGACTTCGACGGTGTCGCCGGACCGTGCGAGCTTCAGCACGAACGGACGGCCGTCGACGACGGGGGCGGGCGCGAACAGCTCGGTGTGGAACTCTCGAACCGCGGTACTTCGGGTGGCCTCCTCGCGCAGCCGGCGCGAGAGTGCCGCGGGGCCGCAGACGTACAGTGCGGAGGATCCCGTCCCGAGATCGACGATGTCCGACGGACTCGGAAGTCCGTCCACGTCATCGGTTTTGATGATCACGTGACCGCGGGAGGTGAGAGCCGACTGCTGCAGTTCGGCGACGAACGGCAGGCTCGCGCGAGATCTCCCGTGGTAGTAGAGGGTCCACCGTGTGCCGTCGGCGACGGCGCGCTCGATCATGGACCGAATGGGCGTGATGCCGATGCCGGCCGCGACGAACAAGTAGTGCTCGGCGGCGGCCATGGGAAATGCGTTGCGGGGTCCACGGACTCGGAGGGTGTCTCCTGGAACGAGACCGTGTATCTCGGTGGAGGCCGCGCCGCCGGGGATCCTGCGGACACCGATGCGATATCGATCTCCTCCTGCCGGCCGACCTGCGAGCGAGTACTGCCGAACCGAGCCTGCCGGTGTGGTCACGTCGATGTGTGCACCGGGCAACCAGGTCGGCATTGCGCTTCCGTCGCTGCGACGCAGTAGAAGTGAGCGCACGTCCTCGGCCTCGTCGACGATCTCGTCGATGGTGGTCTCGAATTCGTAGCCGACGCATCGGCGCGGTCGCGCCGGGGAGAGAGCGGTCACGACGGACGAGTCGGTGACCAGTCTTGCGTACACCCGAGACGCCGCAGCGATGGCTCGGAGGCCACGGCCGGGGTCGGTCACCGTGATCTCACCCAGATGGCTGTGCCTCGAGGCTGTTTCGGTGGTCACTGCTGGGCCGCCAGTGCTGCAGGTGACGTCGCCAGGTATCGCACGGCCTTGTCGATGTCGCCCATCTTCGATGGGTGAAAACCCGGTCGGATGTACAGGGCGAGTTGGACGAACAGAAACGACAGGCCAGGTATCAGTTGCTTGCGGGATGCTCGTGCGAAGGCGAGAGGCCAGGGGGTGCGAAGTCGGCGCTTCCCGGTGCGCGGGGTGGCCACCGAGTTCTTGTACAGGTACGCGGCGGTGCTGAACCAGAGCACGGCCAACCCCGCGCTGGCTATCATCGCGGTGCGGGCGCGGCGAAACGCACCCCCGTCGACGTACTGGAATGCGTCGAAGGCAACGTTGCGGTGTTCGAGTTCCTCGGCCCCGTGCCAGCGAAGCAGGTCCAGCATCGTCGGATCGACACCGAGGCGATCGAATTCGGTGTTGTCCAACAGCCATTCGCCCACTACTGCGGTGAAATGTTCGGCTGCGGCGTAGATCCCGAGGCGCTCGTTCAGCCACGCTTTGCCTGCGCGGCCGGTGAGTCCGTGATCGCCGAACACGACGCCCACCGCGAATCGAATGCGCTGCAGGATTGGCTCGATGTCGACGCCGTGCGCGACGAGGTACGTACGAAAGCTCTCGTGGGAGGACGCGTGGGTTGCTTCTTGTCCGACGAATCCGACGACCTCCTCGTGCAGTCTGCGGTCGTCGATGTACGGGAGCGCGAGGGCGAACACGTCGGCCATCGCCCGTTCGCCCTCGGGCAGCACCAGGTGCATCACGTTCCAGAAGTGCGTGGCGTACCACTCGTGCGGAATGTACTGCAGCGGAACGCCGGTCCAGTCGAACGTCACTGCGCGGGCCACAATCGCGTAGGACTCGTCCAGGTGGCGCGCGTTCGGGTCGATCGCTCGGTCACGAGACATTCGAGCTCCATTCGTCGAGATGCTGATGCAGTGATGCTACATAGCAACAGATAGTGTTGCAATGTTGCATTCGACTATCGAGGGTGCCGTTAAGATCGGACGATGCATCCAGACGGTGACGACGGGCCGATCCTCGATGCCGCGTTGGAGTTGTTCGGTGAGGTCGGCATCCCCAGAACGACCATCGGGGACGTAGCCAAGCGCGCCAAGATCAACCGGGTGACGGTCTATCGCCGCATCGGATCCAAGGACGAGCTGGTGCGCGCGGTCATGGCACGTGAGTCGACGAGACTGTTCGTCGCGGTGGCGGCAGCGGCCGCCGAACAATCGTCTCGGGCGGATCGTGCCGCACACGGATTCGCGACGACGATCGAGTCGGTGCGAACCAACCCCGTCCTGCTCAAGATGTTCGACTCCGAGAGTGCGCTGGTACTCGAACAGTTGACGACCAATGCATCGACCCTGCTCGCGTCTGCCATAGACGCTGCCGCCCAGATCGCCCGGGGAGGGCTGGACTCGGACAGTTTCGCAGTACCCGACGCCCCGGAAATCGTGGTCCGCGTCGTGCATTCGATTCTGCTGACGCCGGCAGCGGGCGCTGCACTCGAGACGTACGACGATCTGCTGGCCTTCGCGCACCGCAGCATCGTGCCGTTGCTTGTCGGCGATGACCACCGCGGCTAGGAGTTAGGCTAGGCTGCCCAGTCATGCCTCGATTCTTCGTGTTCCACGGCCGTGCAACCGGCCGGATGAGACGTTCCGCCTCTGCCGGGCTGTACACGCTCGTCGGCGCACTCTCTCTGGCTCTGGTCGGATGCTCGAGCGCCACGTCGGAACCGTCCGGTCCAGCCGAGGCCGCCGGCACCAGGACGGTGCAGGACTACTTCGGCCCGGTCGAGGTTCCCGAGCGACCCGCCCGGGTCGTCGCCGCCGACCCCATCTCACTGGCCCTGATGCTGTCGCTCGAGGTGAATCCCGTGGCCGCGTCCTTCAACCCGCTGGCGCTACCCGCGCACGTCGACGAGCGCATCGGCGACATCGCAAACATAGCGGGTGAGGGTGGCGGCTTCGATCCCAACGTCGAGGGAATCCTGGCTCAGGACCCCGACCTGATCGTGGTGGTCGCCGGGTACGACGGCGAAGGCGAGAAGGCGTGGAACAAGGAGATCTACGACAAGCTCGCCGCCAGCGGAGTGCCGACCTACGGCTTCGCCTACAACGACGGGGTGTCGCTCGAGGACGTCTCGCACGGAGTCGCGGCCATAGGGGATGTGCTCGGAAAGCAGAGCGAGGCAACGGACCTCATGCAGAATCTGATGGACCGGATGGCCGCGCTGAAGCAGCGAGTTGCCGACGCGGACCTGGCCGACAAGCCGGTGTCCGCTGTTCGATTGAGCGAGCGCGGGGAGTACTCGATTCGCGTCGGAACGGGTGAGAGCATCGCCTTCCGTGGTCTGGGCATGGCGCAGCCGGAGGGTCAGCAGGATCCGAGCCTGTTTCGTATCGACATCACCGACGAGACGCTGAACACGCTGAACTCCGCCGACACCCTGTTCGTGTACACCGACCAGGGTGCCGACAGCGAACGGGACGCGATCAGTGCTGCACCGTTGTGGTCGACACTGCCTGCCGTACAGCAGAATCGGGTGCACTGGGTCTCGGCGAGCGTGTGGAATTCATCGGACCCGATCGGCCTGGGCACAATCATGGACGACATCGAAAAGATGTTCATCGAGCCGGCAGAGCAGAGCTGAAGGCCTCGTCATGGCCGGCCGACGTGACGAGGGCGGTTATCTCACAGCGGTAGTAATCGAAGCGAAACGCTTGTCGCCGTCGCTGATTCGCGTCGTGTTCGATGCTTCCGATGCGCGCGGGTTCGAGTCGAGTGGAGTGCCCGACGAAATCGTGCACCTGTACTTTCCGGCCGACGGAGAGGACGTACCGCCCGAGATGATCCGACGCGACGGCGTTCTCGCGCATCACGACGACGTGGTTCGTGAATGCCGCAATTACACCGTTCGGCGCTGGGACGGCGACCGGATCACGATCGACTTCGTGGACCATCTCGGCGGGGTGGCTGCGGCCTGGGCCCGCTCGGCCGAGCCGGGTACGGCGCTGGGGATGTGGGGAACTCGGTCGTGGTACGAGCCGCCCGCCGACACGGAGTGGATGTTGTTGATCGCCGATCTACCGGGGCTACCCGCGCTGTGCCGTGCCCTCGAACAACTGCCCGCGGGCCTGCGCGCGCATGCGATCGTCGAGGTGGCGCACGACGACGATGTACTTGAGGTTCGATCGGCTGCCTCGGTCACCATCGACTGGCGGGTGGCCGGAAACGGGCGCGCACCATCGCAACTCGTCGATGCTGTGCGCACGTTTCGAGTTCCGACGGGAAACGGGTACGTCTGGTTCGGCGGTGAGGCGTCGGCGGGTCGAGGCGTACGTAAGTACTTCCGCAGTGAGATCGCATTCCCTGCCCGCCGCATGGCCGTCGTCGGATACTGGCGAGACGACAAGGAAGCATGGATCGAACGCTATGAGCGGGTCGCCGATTCACTGATCGGCGACTACGAGCGCATCGCGTCCGCTGGCATGGGTGAGGCAGAGGCCGAGATCCACTGGGACGAGATTCTCGAGCGCGCCGGACTGTGACTCAGGGACTCGTCGGACGAGCATTCACCGTCGCGTGATCACAGAAACTGCGTCGGCCGATTCCTTGGCCACGTAGGCGTCACGCAGGTCGCGCTTGAGGATCTTGCCTGCTCCGCTCATGGGTAGCGCCGTCACGAACTCGATGGTGCGGGGAGTCTTGTACCCGGCAACGTAGGTGCGAGTGTGCTCGCGTAACTCGGCTGTCGTGGGTGAGAGTCCCTCGGCCAGAACGACACACGCATGAACTCGTTCACCCCACTCCTCGTCCGGAACGCCGATCACGGCGCAGGCCAGAACGGCGGGATGACGACTGAGCGCACTCTCCACCTCGGCGCTGTAGACGTTCTCGCCGCCGGTGATGATCATGTCCTTCAAGCGGTCGACGACGAACAGGAATCCGTCGGAGTCGAGGTAGCCCACGTCGCCGGTGTGCATCCAGCCGTCTCGAACGGCGGCCGCGGTCTCCTCCGGCTTGTTCCAGTAGCCCAGCATCACATGACCGCCGCGGACGCAGATCTCACCGACGTCACCGGTGGCGAGCTGCTCGTCATCCGGGCCGAGGATGCAGATCTCCGAGTGTGGGGCTGCGCGTCCCGCCGAGCCGATACGTTGTCCAACATGATGTTCCGGCCACAGCAGAGATGCGACCGGCGCGAGTTCTGTCATGCCGTAGGCCTGCGTGAGGCGGGCCTGCGGAAGCCTGGCAAGGGTCCGTTCGAGAACACCGGCGGAGATGGGGGATCCTCCGTAGAGCACACGGCTCAGTGACGAGGTGTCGAACTCGCTCAACGTGGGGTGGTCGACGAGCAGCTGAATCATGGTGGGAACCAGCAACACATCGGTGACGGAGTGCTGTGCGATCGCGCCCAGTACCGCTGTCGGTTCGAAGAACGGAACCATGACATGGGTGCCACCGAGCATGACCTGCCCTACCCATGCAGCCAGATCGGCGAGATGGAACATCGGTGCGGCGTGGAGCAATACCGACGCGTCGTCGAGCAGCTGTCCGGTGGCCACCGTCCCCAGGCCGGAGGTCACCAGATTCGCGTGGGAGAGCATGACGCCCTTGGGGAATCCGGTGGTGCCGCCGGTGTAGAAGAGGCCGGCCAGGGCGTCGCCGCTGCGTCGTACATCGGGAACGGGATCGTGGGATGCCACCAGATCCTCGTACGACACCATGCCGTCAGGGGTGGAGCCGTCCCCGCAGTAGACGACGGTCGCCAGGTCGGGACACGACGCGCGTAGAGCCGGAACCATCGCGCCGAAGGTGTCGTCGACGATGAGTACCTGGGTGGCGGAGTCGTTGAGTGCATACGCAACTTCGACGGGTGACCACCGAATGTTGACCGGATTGAGCACGGCATCGGCCCACGGGACCGCAAGCAAGTACTCGGAGTAGCGGTCACTGTTGAACGCCAGCATTGCCACTCGATCGCCGCTCTCGACTCCGACGGAATGCAGACCGGCCGCCAACCTCGCCACACGATCGATCTGTTCCGAGAAGGTGCGCACGCGATCGCCGAACACCGTTGCAGCGCGATCGGGCGTGGTGACTGCGGAGCGATGCAGGCCTTGAGTGAGATACATGGCGAGGTCCCTTGTGCGAGAGGGGGCGCGGTACGCCCGAGTGAATACGGTCACAGTTCCACCTTGTTGGCGTGGTGTCAATAGTGAAGCCGTGGGTGATCGACGGGATGTGAACCGTGAAAAGGATTGCCCAGCTACCGTTCTGGGGCGTCGTCGAGAGAGCGTGCGGTAGAGAGAACGGTGACGAGCACGTCTGTCAGAAGTGTTTCCACCTGGTCCCGGGTCAGCGTGCCGCGCACCAGCCACTCGCGACCTGCCGCCTTCACCATGCCGCCGAACGCCCGCACTGCCGACGTTGCGATGCGTCTGTCGCCGCGGTGTGTCTCGAAAGCCGTTGCGTCCAAGACACGCTCGGCCGCAAGGTCGTCCGCCTCGTCCAGAATCTGCGCCACCTGCTGGTCCACGCCCGAGCCGCTCGCCACCGACACCCACGCCGTTCCGTGTGCCTCGATGACGCCCACCAGCCAGTGCACACTCCCGCGAGCCCTCTCCTCGACCGAGCCCGTGGGCAAGTGCACGTCCTCGATCGGCGGCACGGTGACCAGGAAACGTACACACTCGAGGTACAGATCGCGTTTGCTGCCGATGTAGTGATGAATGAGCCCGCGTGCAACACCCGCAGCCGCAGCCACGTCGGCCATGGAGACCTCGGCGTACGGCTTGTCGCCGAACAAGCGAACGGCGGCGGCCAGGATCTGGGTCCGTCGCTCGTCCGGTTCCAGTCGATTCCACTTGGGTGTGCTTGCAGCCGGCATGGTTGTCATGATCGCACCGAACCGAGCGAGCGCGATCTCAGAGGTACCGCTCGGTGCGCGCTCGCAGCGACCTTGGTACGACGAACCTGTCGCCGTACCGCGCCCGCAGCTCGTCGGCTCGGCGCACGAATCCCGGGAGACCGCCGTCGAACTGATTGACGAACTGCAGCACACCGCCGGTCCAGGCGGGGAAGCCGATACCCAGAATGGAACCGACATTGGCGTCGGCGACGGTTCGGAGAACGCCCTCGTCGAGGCACGCGACCGAATCCAGTGATTGGGCGACGAGCATGCGATCCATCATGTCCTCGAACGGAATTCCGTGATCGGGGCGGTGGTAGTGCTCCACCAGGCCCGGCCAGAGCCTGACCTTGCTGCCGTCCTCGGCGTACTCGTAGAACCCGCGCCCCGCCTTGCGGCCCGGACGGTCGAACTCGTCGACGAGGCGATCGACCAGGGCGTACGAATTCGAGACGATCCAGGGGCGACCGTCGGCGCGAGCGGCCTCGGCCATGCCCTCGCGGATGTGCCGCGACAGGGTCAACGAAATCTCGTCCATCAGAGCCAGTGCGCCGGACGGGTAGCCGGCCTGGAGTGCGGCCTGCTCGACGGTGGCCGGATGCACGCCCTCCGCGACCAGCGAGATCGCCTCGTCCATGAATCGGCCGATGACGCGGGTGGTGAAGAAGCCGTGACTGTCGCCGACGACGATGGGTGTCTTGCCGATCAGGCGGACGAAGTCGAATGCGCGGGCAAGAGCGGAATCACTGGTGTGTTCTCCCACCACTATCTCCACCAACGGCATCTTGTCGACGGGGGAGAAGAAGTGCGTGCCGATGAAGTCGCCGGTCCGCGAAACAGACTGCGAGAGTGCGGTGATGGGGAGGGTGGAGGTGTTCGAGCACAGCAGCGCGTCGGCGGTCAAGTACTTGTCGACGGCCTCGAAGGCACCCTGCTTGACGGCGGGATCCTCGAACACTGCCTCGACGACCAGGTCGCAACCCTCGGCGTCCGCCGCGTCGGAGCTGGGGGTGATGAGCGCGAGCACCGCATCGGCATCGGCCTGGCTTGCGCGGCCTTTCTCGACAGCTTTACCGAGAACCGAACGTGCATAACTCTTCCCGCGCTCGGCGGATTCGATCGAGACATCACGGAGGATCACCGGAACCCCGGCCGAGGCGACGACGTAGGCGATGGCGGCACCCATCATTCCGGCCCCGATCACCAGCACTTTCTCGGGAACTCGATGTGGTTCGGCCGGAGGGCGGGAAGCGCCTTTGGTGATGGAGCCGAGATCGAAGAACATCGACTGGATCAGGTTGCCCGAGATCGGCCCGCAGGCGAGCGACGTGCAGTAGCGGGTTTCGACGAGCGAGGCGGCCTCGAAGTCGAGTACCGATCCTTCCACTGCCGCGGCAACCACTGCGATGGGGGCAGGCATCGGCGCGCCCTTGACCTGTTTACGCACTGTTGCCGTGAGTGCCGGCAGCTGCGCGGCCACAGCCGGTGCTGACGCCGTACCGCCGGGAATCGTGAATCCCGCTCTGTCCCAGGGCTGGAGTGCCCCGGGATTGGCGGTGATCCAGGAACGTGCCTGCGCCATCATCTGCTCGTGGGTGTCGACGACCTCGTCGATGAGTCCGAGTTCGAGGGCCTGCGCCGGCCGATATCGCTGGCCCTGGCCCACCACCTGTGTCAGAGCCTTGACGATGCCGAACATCCGAACCGTTCGGGTGACGCCACCGGCCCCGGGCAGCAACCCGAGTGTCACCTCGGGCAGCCCGAATCGAGCCTTGCTGTTGTTCAGGGCAATTCGATGATGGCAGGCCAGGGCGATCTCGAAGCCGCCGCCGAGTGCGGTGCCGCCCAGTGCGGCCACCACTGGCTTGCCGAGCGTCTCGAGCCGCCGAAACTTGTCCTTCGTGAAATCGAGCGCACCCGCGATGGCTGCATGGTCGGACGGACCGGCGTCGCGCAGCAATTCGAGGTCGCCACCGGAGAAGAACGAATCCTTGCCCGACGTGACGATGATGCCGTCGTACGCATCGAGTTCGGTCTCGAGCCAGTCGACGGTCTGCTTGAGCGATTCACCGAATGCCGCGTTCATGGTGTTCGTGGAATGCGCAGGATCGTCGATCGTCAGCACGACGATACGGTCGGTACCGATCTCGCCGGTCATGGTGGGAGTCTGTAGAGCAGCGGATGTGGTCATCGAGGTCCTCGGGTTGTTGTTCTCTCGCAGGGTGTTCACAGGCGCTCGATGATGGTGGCGACGCCCATTCCGGCACCGATGCACAGGGTGATCAGTGCGTAGCGCTCGCCGCGGCGCTCGAGTTCGTCGAGGGCCATTCCGGTGAGCATGGCTCCGGTTGCGCCCAGTGGGTGGCCCATCGCGATCGCGCCGCCGTTGACGTTGATGCGGTCGTGGTCGATGTGCAGCTTCTTCGCGTAATTGAGCACTACCGAGGCGAATGCCTCGTTGACCTCGAACACCGCGATGTCGTCGAGAGTGAGCCCCGCCGCGGCCAGCACCTTGTGCGTGGCCGGAACCGGGCCGGTGAGCATCAGCGTCGGGTCCGATCCGGCGACGGCACCGGCCACCACGCGTCCGCGCGGGGTCAATCCGCCTGCGCGACCGGCTTCTGCGGAGCCGATCAGAACCATGGCGGTGCCGTCGACGATGCCGGACGAGTTGCCTGCGTGGTGGACGTGATCGATTCGCTCGACCTCGGTGTACTTCTGCATGGCCACGGCGTCGAACCCGGCGAGTGCACCCAGCTGGGCGAACGACGGCTTCAGGGCAGCGAGATCGGTTGTGGTGGTGGCGGGTCGCATGATCTCGTCGTGATCGAGCATCAGTCGGCCGTTGGCGTCGAAGACCGGAACGACGGACTTCTCGAAGTGGCCCATCGACCAGGCGTGCGCCGCTCGCTGCTGACTGCGTACGGCATAGGCGTCGACTTCACCGCGGTCGAACCCTTCGATCGTTGCGATGAGGTCTGCGCTGATGCCCTGCGGAACGAAGTAGCTGCCGTAGTTGGTCAGCGGGTCGCACGGCCATGCGCCGCCGTCCGCCCCGAGTGGAACGCGGGACATCGATTCGACGCCACCGGCGACGATCAGGGTGTCCCAGCCGGATCGAACCCGTTGCGCCGCAGTGTTGACGGCTTCGAGGCCCGATCCGCAGAATCGGTTGAGCTGAACTCCGGCGACACTGTCCGGCAGGCCGGCCACCATCGCGACGGTTCGGGCGATATCGCAGCCTTGATCGCCGACCGGGGTGACGACACCGAGCACGACGTCGTCGATAAGGGCCGGATCGAGCTGCGAGTGTCGAGAGAGCAACGTGGACAATGTGTTCGCAGCCAGATCGACCGGTTTGATGGTGTGCAGTGAGCCGGAGCTCTTACCGCGGCCACGTGGGCTGCGCACTGCGTCGTAGAGGAACGCCTCCATGGTGGTGCCTATCTGGGGCAACAAGATTGCCGAGTTCTACAGGGAGCGGGAGATGAGGTCTTTCATGACTTCGTTGGCACCGGCGTAGATGCGTGCGATGCGGCCGTCGACGAACATGCGGGCGATGGGGTATTCCTCCATGTAGCCGTAGCCGCCGAAGAGCTGCAGGCAACGGTCGACCACCTCGAACTGGCGGTCGGTGGTCCAGTACTTGACCATTGCTGCCGTGGTGACGTCGAGGCTGCCCGAGATGTGCTGTGCCATTGCGTCGTCGACGAAGGTGCGGACGACACGGCCGATGGTGGCGCATTCGGCGAGCTCGAATTTGGTGTTCTGCAGGTCGAACAGTGTTTTGCCGAACGCGTTGCGTGACTTGGTGTATTCGACGGCCTGTGCGACGGCGGCGTCGATCATCGCGGCGGCGGCGATGCCGCAGATCAGGCGTTCC
Source organism: Rhodococcus sp. 05-2255-1e (assembly GCF_002259025.1). NCBI lineage: Bacteria > Bacillati > Actinomycetota > Actinomycetes > Mycobacteriales > Nocardiaceae > Rhodococcus > Rhodococcus sp. 05-2255-1e. The sequence continues at coordinate 126,987 of NZ_NOZE01000009.1, forward strand.
TGGGGGAGTTGCTGCATCAACTGCGCGAAGCCGCGACCCTCTGCTTCGCCCAGCAGGTTCGCGGCGGGAATGCGAAGCCCGTCGAAGGTGAGTTCTGCTGTGTCCTGGCCTTTTTGGCCGATCTTGTGTAGCACGCGTCCGCGGTGGAAACCTTCGGTGTCGTCGGAGACCTCGGCGACGAGCAGCGACAGCCCCCGCGCTCCGGCGGCCGGATCGGTCTTGGCGGCGATGATGATCAGATCGCAGTGAGCTCCGTTGGAGATGAACGTCTTTCCGCCCGTGACCACGTAGTCGTCGCCGTCGCGCACCATGCGGGTGGTGATGCCTTGGAGGTCGGATCCGGTGCCCGGTTCGGTCATCGCGATCGCGCCGATCCACTCGCCCGAGCACAGCTTCGGCAGCCACTGCTTCTTCTTCTCCTCGGAGGCGTAGGCCAAGAGGTAGTGCGGAACGATGCCGCTGTGTACGCCGAGCTGCATGGCCGAGTCGCCGGAGCGAACCTGCTCGGAGAACAGGACAGCCTCGTGGCGGAAGTCGCCACCGCCGCCGCCGTACTGCTCGGGTACCGACATGCCGAGCAGCCCGAGGCTGCCTGCGGTTCGGTACACCTCGCGGCTGGGGCGTCCGGCTGCCGCGAATTCCTCGCGGTGGGGCGCGACCTCTTTCTCGAAGAAATCCCGGGCGAGCTGTCGGACGTCGGAGAGCTCGGTGGTGAGGTCGTCGCTGGTGCGGTCTGCGAGTGCAGTCATGGTGGGTCCTCGGCTCGAAGCGCAACTGTCGTTTGTTGGCGCTGTGCCAATAAAGATTGCCCGTCGTTTCGGTGGATGTCAATACTGCGCGGTCCGCGCAGTCCAGCTGAAGAGGGACGTGGAAGCGTTGACAAAAGTACCTGCGCGAGTACTTTCTTACTCATGCAAGTACCGACAGAGCGGCAAACGGTCACCAACCGGGCGCGGCGCGAACAGATCGTCGCCGCCACCATCGAGGTGATCGCCTCCGAGGGATATCGCGCAGCCACGTTCCATGCCATAGCCGCACGCGCCGGGATCAAGTCGACGCGGACCATCTCTTACCATTTCGCCGGCCGCGACGAGCTCATCGAGGCAGTGGTCGACAGTGTCTTGGCGACCGTCCGAAGCTTCATGTCCGGTAGGTCGGCAGGTCCGTTCGATTCGGCTGGCGATGCTCTGGAGGGGGCCATCAGAACTACGGTTGCTCTGAACTCCGCACACGGATCGTCCATGCAGGCGCTGATGAGCATCTTTCTCGAGCATCACCCCGAAGGCGGGTGGACGTCCTATGGACCCGCCGAGGAGTCGGCCGCGATGTCGCCGATCCAGCAAATTCTGACCGATGGTCAGAGCGCCGGAGAGTTCACCGAGTTCGACACGTCGATCATGGCCGCCACCGTTCAACGCTCACTCGACGGCATCGCCTACCTGCTGCGGACGCATCCAGACCTGGACCTGGAGCACTATGCCGACGAACTGGTCGCGACCTTCCGTCGTGCTACGAGAGGCTGATCCTCGATGCCCGAGCGCCCGGATAACACCACACCGAGAGGCAGTTCACCTGCTCTCGACCGACTCGTCCGAATCATGTTCGTCAGCATGGCGATCGGGCTGATCGCCGCGATATGCACGTGGATCTTTCATGATCGGATACTGACTTATCAGCTCGCCGGTGCGGACCCGACCAGTACTGACTATGCCGCGATGCGCGACACCCTCTCGACCGCGCTGTGGTCTCGCCCCGGGCCCGCTGCAGGTATTGCTGTGCTGTTCCCTCTGTTGGTGCGACGCCTGAGGTCCGGGCGACGGCGTAGCTATCGCCGTGTGTTGATCATTGCAGCGCTTCAACTGCTTTCGGTCGGATGGCTCACGGTCGGCGGAGACTATCCGGCGTGGTTGCGCGTGCTGTACCTGGTTCAGGCAGTCGTCGTTGTGGCGACGTTCGTGGCCTCTACCCGCCCCAGTGTGCGGGAACTGTTCGGCTACAAGAGAAAAGTTGCAACCGGGCATCCCAAGGCTGCGCTGTTTTTGGCGGTAGCGACCCCGGTGGTCGCCGAACTTGCTTTCGGGTCCACCCCGATCACGTTGGCGTGGTTGATCGTTCTGTGGACCCCGTTCTACGGGTGCGGCGTTCTGTTGATCCGCGAGCTGGTCGTTCGGTCCGGACGCGGGTGGCCGAGTGTGCTGCTACTCGCCATCGCTTTCGAGATCGCCGAAGACGGGATCGGATTGCAAGCCCTCACCAGTCCGCACCTCTACGGGGCCGCAGACTGGGGCGTCCGATTCCTCGGAGTCAACGTCACGTACTGGGAAGCCAATGTGCTGTATCATGCTGTCTTCACGGTCGCGGTGCCCATCGTCCTGACCGAATTGGTCTTCCCCGAACACCGCGGCCGTCCCTACCTCGGTGTTCGGGGGACTGCAGTGATCGCCTCGGCCGTAGTGGCAAGTGTTGCAGCACTGCGCTTCACCGTGCCACCCTCGCAGGACCCCGGATATCAGGCTCCGATCGGGTTCGTAGTGGGCTGTGTTGTCGCCATTGCGATCCTGGGGATCGTTTCGCTGAGAATTTTTCCGAAACGGGCTTCTCGATCGTGGCACCGTCCGCTCGTTTCACTTCCGTGGTTCTATTTCGGCTCCTGCGCCACAGCGGTCGTCGTGATGTGGCTGACGTTCCGAACCCTTGGATCGTCGCAGCCGGCCCATACCCATGGCGTACAGGTGCTGATCCCCATGACGGCAGCTGTGGCCGTCCTTGCGGTTGCGGTTGCAACACTGCGCTATTGCGCGCAATCGACGGTCTGGACACAGCGGCACACCCTTGCGGTAGTGGGCGGTGCCTTGGTCGGACACACCGTCGCCGGAATCGCGATCTGGTCTGGGACCACCGAGCGGCTGAGCCTTGTCGTCATTGCCGTGGTCACAGCGGGCTTGACGGTCCTCGGCGATCGACGGCTGAGCGATAGAGACAGGGACCGCGCTTCACACGAGCTAGCTATCGACCGAGCGCAGTAGCGCTACGTCCGAGACGAGGCGGATGTGCTCGGCCATTGCACGCCCTGCTTCGGCCGGATCTTGTTGTCGCACAGCGTCGGCGATGCGGCGGTGGTGTTCCAATGAGGTCTGCGGACGGTTCGACTGCGACAATGATTCGATTCGAGTTTCGCGAATCAGGCCGGCGATTTCGCCCATCAGTCGGGCGAGTAGCGGCGAGTGCGCGGCCTCGGTGATGGCGTGATGGAACAGCTCGTCGCCGGAGTCGCCGCGATTTCCGTCGGTGATCTCCGAGGCCATCACCGACAGGGCGTGATCGATTGCCGCCATTTCGGCGTCGCTGCGGCGGGCTGCGGCGAGCTCGGCGAGTTTGACCTCGAGTGCCTCACGGGCTTCGATCACCTCCGGCAGGCGATCGGCGTGCTCGCGCAGGGCGCGAATGGCCATGTCTCCCACGGGCCGTCGCACGAGTACCGCTCCGTCGCCGTGGCGGACGGCCAGTATGCCCTGTACTTCGAGTGCAACGAGGGCCTGGCTCAGCGAGGCTCTGCTGACGCCGAGGTGACCCGCCAGTTCACGCTCGGGCGGGAGTCGATCGCCGGGCTTCATATCGCGATCGGCGATGTGTTTGCACAGCTGCTCCACAATGACCTCGTACAGCCGTGGTCGGGTCACCGGGCGAATTTGCTCAGCCACTGTGTCACTCGCTCTCTGCTCCTCTGGACCCCCACCTTAACCGTCGGGTAGGTAGTGGCCCGGGTCATAGCAACTGTTGACAAGTGATCCACTTCACTGGTTCAGTCTGTAAAGACTCAGTGGCTAGTCCAATTGGCCACGGAACCCGAGCGCCCGCTCGGGGGACAACCTCAGACGAACCGGAGACCTTCGATGTCGACCGAGTTGATACCCATCATTGCGCTCGTCGTCATGTTCCTCGCTGCGACCGTGTTCCCGGTGAACATGGGCGCGCTGGGGTTCGTGGCGGCGTTCTTCGTCGGAACCATTGCCGTGGGCATGGGCACCGACGACATCATCGCCGGCTTCCCGAGCAGCTTGTTCCTGACGCTGGTCGGTATCACCTACCTCTTCGCGATCGCCCAGAACAACGGCACGGTCGACCTCCTGGTCCGCGGTGCGGTGCGGCTGGTCGGTGGCCGGGTCGCCCTGATTCCGTGGGTCATGTTCGGTATCACCGGCGTGCTGACCTCCATCGGAGCGCTGGGACCGGCAGCCGTGGCCATCGTCGCACCGATCGCACTCGGCTTCGCGGCGCGGTACAAGATCAATGCCCTGCTCATGGGCATGATGGTCATTCACGGCGCACAGGCGGGCGGGTTCTCGCCGATCAGCATCTACGGCGTCACGGTCAACAACATCGCTCAGAAGGCGGGTCTGGTCAACAGCCCACTCACCTTGTTCCTGGGCAGCATGCTGTTCAACGCGGCAATCGGTGCGTTGCTGTTCATGTTCCTGGGCGGACGCGCACTTCTCGGACGTAGCGTGCACGACGAGGACGGCACCCGCCCCGAGGGAGATTCGGGCGGAGTGGGCGGGGGTGGCTCGAGGACTGTGATGCGCGGCTTCGGATCGTCGACGCCCACGCCGTCCGGTCAGACGGTCACGGTCGAGAATGCGCCACCTTTGGCCACTGCCGTCAAGGCCATCACGTTCGATCAGATCCTCACGCTCGTGGGGCTGGCCTCGCTGGCGTTGTTCTCACTCGTCCTCGATCTCGATGTCGGCTTCGTGTCGATGACGGTCGCCGTGGTCCTCGCCCTGGCGTCGCCCAAGGCGCAGAAGGGTGCGATCAACCAGATCAGCTGGTCGACGGTATTGCTCATCGGCGGCGTGCTGACGTTCGTCGGCGTGCTGCAGGAAGCCGGCACGGTCGAGTACGTCGGTGATGCGGTTGCCGGCATCGGCATTCCGCTGCTCGTGGCTCTGTTGCTGTGCTACATCGGTGCCATCGTCTCGGCGTTCGCGTCGTCGACGGCCATCCTCGGTGTCACCATCCCGCTGGCCGTTCCGTTCCTGCTCGCCGGCGAGGTCGGTGCCATCGGTGTGATCGTGGCCCTGTCCATCGCCTCGACGATCGTCGATGTCAGTCCCTTCTCCACCAACGGCGCTCTGGTGCTGGCCAACGCCCAGGACATCGATCGGGACGTCTTCTACAAGCAAATCCTGAAATACAGCGCGTTGGTCGTCGTCATCGGCCCGTTGATCGCCTGGGCGGTACTGGTCGTGCCCGGCTGGCTCTAGCTCTCGAGCTGCGCGGACGTCCGAGAACTCGATCTTGACTTCCCCTCGGATCGCTGGTCCAATTAAATTGGCTAGGCCACTGAGTCAATATGCCAATTGCCACCCCTCATCGCTTTCGACGTAAGGATCAATTCGATGCCCCTCAACACGACAGGCAGAACCGGACCGCTCGACGGCACCGTGGTGGTGGATCTGACGCGCGCCCTGGCCGGCCCGCACGCGGCGATGATGCTCGGAGATCTCGGTGCGGACATCATCAAGGTCGAGACCCCCAAGGGCGGCGACGACACCCGGGTGTGGGGGCCGCCTTTCGTCACCCCGCGTGACGCGGAGCGCGAATCGACGTACTTCCTTTCGGCCAACCGCAACAAGCGGTCGATCGCGCTCGACCTCAAAACCGACGATGGCCGAGAAGCGTTGGAGCGCATGATCGAACGCGCGGATGTTCTGCTCGAGAACTTCCGCACGGGAGTGCTCGATCGGCTCGGCTTCTCGCCCGAGCGCATCGCCGAGATCAACCCGCGCACGGTCGTGCTGTCGATCAGTGGATTCGGACACGACGGCCCCGAGGGTGGCCGATCCGGCTACGACCAGATCGCTCAGGGCGAGGCCGGGTTGATGTCGTTCACCGGCTCCGGTCCCGACGATGTTCAGCGCGTGGGGGTTCCGATCGCGGACCTGCTCGCCGGAATGTATGGAGCGTTCGGTGTTCTCGCTGCGCTGCGCGAGCGTGACCGCACCGGCCGAGGCAAGGTGGTTCGAACGTCGTTGCTGGCCAGCGGCGTCGGGGTGCACGCTTTCCAAGGCACCAAATGGACCGTGGCAGGCGAGATCGGTGAGGCGCAGGGCAACCACCACCCGTCGATCTGTCCGTACGGCCTCTTTCCCACTTCCGATGGAGCCGTGCAGATCTCGGTGGGCAGCGAGGGTCTGTGGCATCGCTTCTGTGAGGGCTTCGGTATCGATCCCGACCTCGAGGGTATGGCGACCAACCCGCAACGCGTCGACAGTCGCGACGACGTCGTCGAACTCGTGTCCAAGATCTTCCGTACCTACGAGACCGAGCCGTTGTTGGCGCTTCTCGACGAAATCGGCGTTCCGGCAGGCAAAGTACGCAACGTGCAGGAAGTGTACGAGTGGGAGCAGACCAAGTCTCAGGGACTGCTCATCGACGTCGAACACGAGACGCTGGGCACGGTGACCCTGCCCGGGCCGCCGCTGCGATTCTTCGAATCCGACGGGACGGAGGTCACCGAGAACCGGCATCTGGCACCGCCGGTTCTCGGAGCCGACGACGAACTCGTCCGCGACTGGTTGAAAGAAGCGATCCGATGACGAGGATGACCGCGCTCGAACTCCTCGATCTGGTGATCGATCCCGGAAGTTTCGAGTCGTGGGACAGCCCGGCTGCCGATTACGTCATCGACGACGAGTACGCGAACGAACTGGCTGCGGCGCGTGAGAAGACGGGTCTCGACGAATCCGTTCTCACCGGATCGGCCACCATCCGCGGACGCAAGGTGGCAATCCTGCTGGGCGAGTTCGCCTTTCTGGCCGGATCCATCGGAGTGGCCGCCGGTGAACGCTTGGTCAGTGCGGTGCACCGATCCACCGCCGAGCGAATGCCGCTGCTCGCGTTGCCGACCTCGGGTGGAACGCGCATGCAGGAGGGCACCGTCGCGTTTCTGCAGATGGTCAAGATCACCGCAGCGATAACCGCACACAAGGCGGCGAACCTGCCGTACATCGTCTATCTGCGGCACCCCACCACCGGCGGCGTCTTCGCATCCTGGGGATCGCTCGGTCACGTCACCGTTGCCGAGCCCGGTGCGCTCGTCGGGTTCCTCGGCCCCCGTGTCTACGAGGCGTTGTACGACGCGAAATTCCCCGCCGGCGTGCAGACCTCGGAGAACCTGCAGGCGCACGGACTCATCGACGCCATCCGTCCGCCCGAGCAGCTCGGTGAGATCGTCGACCGGGCACTACGCATCATGACCGACGTGCCGTCGTGTCGCGTCCGGCATTCCGATGCTCTCGAGTGGGAGATCGAGGACGTGCCGGCATGGACCTCCATTCTGGCCTCACGCAGGAGCGATCGGCCTGGGGTACGCGAATTGCTGTTCAACACAGCGGCAGACGTGTTACCGCTCAACGGAACCGGTCAGGGCGAGTCCGATCCGGGCCTCATTCTGGCGCTCGTCCGGTTCGGCGACATGCCGTGCGTTCTGCTCGGGCAGGACCGGAGGAGTCAGACGACGAAGACGCCACTCGGCCCCGCGGCTCTGCGTGAGGCCCGACGCGGCATGCGGCTGGCGCAGGATTTGAAGCTTCCCCTCGTCACCGTCATCGATACTGCCGGTGCCGCGCTGTCCAAAGAGGCGGAGGAAGGCGGCCTGGCCGGCGAGATAGCACGGTGCATCGCAGACATGGTCGACCTCGAAACCCCTACGCTCTCCTTGCTGTTGGGGCAGGGAACCGGCGGCGGTGCCCTTGCGTTGGTGCCCGCGGATCGAGTTCTCGCTGCTCAGCACGCCTGGCTGTCGCCGTTGCCGCCTGAGGGTGCCTCGGCCATCGTGCATCGCGACACCACCCACGCCGCCGAGATGGCGACCAAGCAGGGAGTGCGCTCGCTCGATCTCTTCCGGGCCGGTGTCGTCGACATCATCGTTCCCGAGTTGCCCGACGCCGCAGACGAATCACAGCAATTCTGTGATCGAGTGGGCGCGGTACTGCACCGAGAACTTGCCGAGCTGATCGCTCAGGACCCCTCGATGCGCATGATCGCGCGCGAAAAGCGTTTCAATCGAATCGGTTTTGCGGCTGCCACTGTCTGATTTCCCGCCGAACTCGAAGTTATGGACGGAACCGAGTCCGTTTTCATCCATAACTTCGAGTTCGGCGGCGAGTGGGGGCGGCTATCGTCCTTGGGGTGGCTGGCAATGCTCGGGACCCCGGAGTCTCGGTGGCTGCGCGCCTGCTGGCCCTGCTCGGTGTGTTCGACGAGAAGGCTCCGTCGCTGACCTTGACCGACCTGGCCGCCGGTGCCGACCTACCCATCGCCACTGCGCATCGGCTGGTGCGAGAACTGGTGGAGTGGGGCGCGTTGGTCCGGGGCGACGACGGGCGCTACGTCGTCGGTAGGCGGTTGTGGAAACTGGGCTTGCTCGCACCCGATCAGTCCGATCTTCGCGACATCGCATCACCGTTTCTGCACGACATCTACGGAGCGACCCTTGCGACGGTGCACCTGGCCATCCGCGACGGGTGCGAAGTGCTCTATCTCGACCGGTTGGCCGGCCACGCATCGGTTCCCGCGGTCAGTCGCGTCGGCGCTCGGCTGCCGCTGCACGCCACCGGCGTCGGTAAGGTGCTGCTGGCGTACGCGCCGCGGGAGGTGCAGGAGCAGGTGATGCGCTCCCTGGATCGCCTCACCCCGTACACGGTGACGCATCCTGGGCAGCTGGAGAGCGAGTTGCGTCGAGTGCGTCGCGAGGGTTTCGCGCAGACGGTCGAGGAGATGACACTCGGTGCGTGTTCGGTGGCTGTGCCGGTCCATGCCGGCGACAGTGTGGTCGCCGCATTGGGAATCGTGGTTCCCAAGCTGGGCCGCGATCGAGTGAGACTGGTTGCCGCGCTTCAGGTTGCGGCCCAGGGGATCGGACGAAGTCTCGGCGGGTAGTCGGCCGTTTTCACTCAGTGGAAGTGCGGTCTTGTTCGGGTCGAAATCCCGGGGTCTACTGCATGCATGCGTACACAGGTTGCCATCATCGGTGCAGGGCCCGCGGGTCTGCTGCTGTCCCACCTGCTCGACGAGCAGGGGATCGACTCCATTCTGATCGAGTCACGTACTCAGGAATACGTGCTCTCCCGAATCAGGGCCGGAGTCCTCGAACACTCGACGGTCCAGTTGCTCGACGAACACGGACTCGGTGAGCGTCTGCACCGCGAGGGCGACGAGCATCGAGGTATCTACCTGCAGTGGCCGGAAGAGCGGCACCACATCGACTTTCGTGATCTGGTCGACCGGAGTGTCTGGGTGTACGGGCAAACGGAGGTCACCAAGGACCTCGTCGTGGCACGCGAGAAGGCCGGCCAACAGATCTACTACGACGTCTCGGACACGGCGTTGCACGACGTCGAATCCGACGCCCCCTACGTCACGTTCACCGACGCGTCGGGCAACGCGGTGCGAATCGACGCAACAGTCGTTGCGGGATGCGACGGTTCCTTCGGACCGAGCCGGGCGGCCATGCCCGATTCGGTGCGCAACACCTGGGAAAGGGTCTATCCCTACTCCTGGCTCGGTGTGCTCGCCGATGTCGCCCCCTCGACCGACGAACTGATCTATGCCTGGCACCCGGACGGCTTCGCGATGCACTCGATGCGGTCGTCGATGGTCAGCCGGCTGTATCTGCAGGTGCCGAACGGAACCGATATCGACACGTGGTCCGACGACCGCATCTGGGATGCGTTGGCGACCAGGCTCGGTCACGGTCAGGACGGGTGGACTCTGAACCCCGGCCCCATCACCGAGAAGAGCGTGTTGCCGATGCGCAGCTACGTGCAGACGCCGATGAGACACGGCAACCTGTACCTGGCCGGCGACGCTGCGCACATCGTGCCGCCCACCGGGGCGAAGGGTCTCAATCTCGCGGTAGCCGACGTGGCTCTGCTCGCGCCTGCCCTGGCGCAGAAGCTGAAGGGAAACGATTCGCGGGCCGCAGACAGCTACAGCGACGACGCCCTTCGACGCGTCTGGCGCTGCACCCACTTCTCGTGGTGGATGACCACGATGCTGCATACCGGCGACGACCCCTTCGACGCGCAATTGCAACTCTCGCAACTGAAATGGGTGGCGTCCAGCGAGGCGGGTGCCATGGGACTGGCGGAGAACTACGCCGGATTGCCGATCGGTTTCTGACACCCCATACTGCCGAACTCGAAGTTAGGGACGGAATATCCGCGGATTCCGTCCCTAACTTCGAGTTCGGCGGCAACTATCTCCGCCGATCCAGCACATAGGTGACTGCGACACCGGCGACCAATCCCCAGAACGGAGCGCCGAGTCCTGCGACATCGGTACCGGAAATGGTGACCAGCAAGGTGATCAGGGGCGCGAGCGCCGGCCGGCCGGTCGAGTCCGAGAACGCGGCAGTGAATGCACCGCGCAGTGCCTCGAGCATGGCCAGACCTGCGAGAGCGGCGATGAACGTTGTGGGTACCACGGCGAGCCCGCGCACCAGCAGCGGCGCGAGTACACCCACGACGATGGCCAATGCGCCGCAGGTCATTCCGGCGGTGTACTGCCGCGATCGTTCACCCACAGCAACGAGCAAGGCATTGGTCGGACCGGCAAGACACGTCGACACCGCACCGAGCGGCGCCACGAGAAGCGACCAGATCCCGCAGGCGATGGTAACGAGGGTCATCGGGGGCCGATGGCCCGCAGCGTTCAATACTGCAGCACCCTGACCGTTCTGAACCGCCACCACGGTGATGGCGAGCGGTATCACCAACTGCGCCATTGCTGCACCGCTGAACGCCGGCGCGACGAGTTCCGGTAAGCCGATCAAGGGTAGGTCTGCCGCAGGACCGCTCACTCGGGTGAATCCGCCGGTGACCGCGAGGGCAACGAGACCGGCAACCAATGCAGCGAGCACCGGCGGTACCCGCTTCGACCACGTGGCAGACCGGGTCAGCGCCAGCCATGCCACCACCATGGCCCCGGCAACGATCGCATCGGACGAAACAGACTGGACAAGTCCGGTTCCGAACGACAGGAACGCACCGGCGACCATCGCCATCACGACACTGTGCGGCAGAAGCTCCATCAACCTCGTGACCACCCCAGTGGCTCCGAGAACGGCAACGAGGACTCCGGTAGCGAGGTAGGCCCCCACGACTTCCGGCCAGGTCAGCGACGCCAACGATTGCCCGACCAGAACGGTGCCCGGAATGGTCCAGAAGAAGCTGAGCGGCATCCGGTACACCCAGCTCGCCACCACGGTGAGGAGGCCGTTGAGCACGAACACTCCAAAGACCCAGGACGCAGTCTGTGCGGCGGTGAGTGAGCCGGCTGCCGAAGCGCTCATGATCACCGCAACGGGACCGGTCGCGCTGAAGAGCACACCGGTGGCCCCCGCGCCCACGTACTGCCCGCCGAAGTCGGCGCGCAAAGCACGCAGACTCGGCGGGCGACGCTCCGGAAGCTCGATCGAGGTGAGACGCTCGAAAGTATTGGTCATTCAGCCACTTTCACTGCCTCGCTGGGTACTGGATCGGATCGGCGCAGGGCCCGCACGGCCGGAACCGCGGTGGTGACGAGAGCGCCGAGCAGCCCCACGACGGCAAAGATATAGAACGCGGTGGACGACGCGATGCCGGCCCCGAGCAGAATTCCGCCGAGCAGCGGTCCGAGGATGCCGCCGAGCCGGCCGAATCCGGCGCACCACGCAACCCCTGCCGCGCGGGCGGTGGTGGGATAGTAGTTCGAGACGAATCCGTAGATCAACACCTGAGTACCGATGGCACCGATGCCGGCACCGGCCACGGCCACAAGCAGGACGCCGAGGGGGAAGTTCAGGGTCAGCAGAACCAACGACAGTGCCGCGAGGCAGAAGGTGACCGCGATGACGCGTTGGGGTCCGGTGCGGTCGGCGACACGGGATGCGATCAGCCCGCCGATTATGGCACCGCCGTTGAGCACCAACAGAAATGACAGTGAGCCCTTGGCGTTGTAACCCGCCTCGGACATGATCTGCGGCAGCCAGGTGTTGAGGCCGTAGGTCAGCAGTAGGCCGGAGAAGCTCATCAGTCCGAGGAGAGCCGTCGGGCGAAGCAGCGGCTTTCGGGCGAGTGCTGCGAATCCGACGCGATCGCCGGCGACAACGGGCTCGGCCTCGGGCATCGGAATGCCGGTCCGAGCGCAGATCTCCTGTGCATCGGCGATGCGTCCGTGCGCCAACAGCCACCGCGGTGACTCCGGCATCCGAAGCAGCGCCAGCGGCAACAGCACGAACAGCGGGAGTGCGCCGATCCAGAACAGGCCGCGCCAGCCGATCGAATCCTGCAGGGTGATCGCGGCCAGGGACGCCAGCACACCGCCGGCCGGAATGCCGCTGTAGACGATGGCGTTGAACAGGTTTCGCCGTCCGGGTGGTGCGAATTCGGCGATCATGGCACCGACGGTGGCGACGAGTCCGCCGACTCCGATGCCCGTCAGGAACCGAAGTATGCCGAACATGGTGATGTTCTGTGCGAGTGCGGTCGCCCCCATTCCGAGCGAGAACCAGACGATGCACGTCAACATCGTTCTGCGACGGCCGATCCGATCTCCGAAGGCTCCGGCCGTCAACGCGCCGACCATGACTCCGATCAGAGCGTAGGAACCGAGCGCGCCTGCAGTCTCCGGATCCAGTGCTCCGAGTTGGGCGGAATCGGCGAGCAGGGTCGGTAGTACGGTGCCGTAGACGACGAGGTCGTAGCCGTCGAAAACGATTGCCGCCGTGGACAGTGCGACGATCCACAGCACGCTTCGGCGGTGTCGTTCGCTTGCCCAACTGGTGTTGGCGGTGGAGTCCGGTGCAGTCATCGGGTGTCCTTTTCGGTCAGGGAGTACCGCATGGAAGCTGAATCGGCGCTGATGGCCGAGCGGGTGGGATAACTGTCCCAATCTGTGCGCCGTGTCACATCAGGGCTTTGCCTAGTGCTTACCTCGACATTGTGAAACGTGTTGTGCTTCAATCATGTTGCCGAGGATTCGTCGGTCGGACGGGCAGCGGCCAATTCGGCCCTGGAACGGATACCCATCTTGGCGTACACCCTGGTCAGGTGAAACTGAACGGTCTTGACCGACAGGAACAACTCGGCTGCTACCTCACGATTGGTCATTCCAGTGGCGACCAGGCCGGAGACAGCGTCCTCCTGCGGGGTCAGAGCATCGTGTGCGCGGTTCTTCAGAACAGCGTGCACGCCACCCGCTTTGAGCTCACGATCGCACCGTCGAACGTACGTGGTTGCTCCCAGTGCGAGATAGCCCTCGCGGGCCGCGCTGACGACGGCATCGGCCTCGCGTCTCTTGCCGGCCCTGCGCAGGGTCTGCCCGTAGGCGTAGTTGACTCGAGCGCGGTCGTACGTCAGGGGCAGCGGTGCCAACGAGGCCAGTGCGTCCTCGAATGATGCTCGGGCAGAATCGAGATCGCCCATTGCGCCGTGTAGTCGGCCACGAGCACAGGCAAGGCGGGCGTGTGCGGAGCGATGACCACGATCGCGCACTCTGGCCTCGTGTCGCATCAGAAATTCGTCCGCCTCGTCGAGCCTGCCCTCGACAATCAACGCATTGGCGTACACATCGGGCCACGCCCAGAAGCCGGGTTCGGATACGTCGAACTGAGCCCACTGCTCGGTCAACGGGGCAAGGGCCCGCAGAACCCCGGCATAGTCGGCTCGAGCCTCAGCGATGGCCGCACGACCGAGAGCCGATGGCACCCTCATGATTTCGTAGTCACGTGCGCCGGAATCACCACGGTGTGCGCTGGTTGCGGCGGCCACCCAGTCTCCGCGGAGCGCGTGGATCTGAGTCGCGGTCCACTGGAGCAGCGGAACGATCAATGCGGCACCGGAACGGTCGGCCAGGTCGGAACCAGCTCCCACCAACCGAAGCGCCGCATCCCACTCGCCGGTGACGAAATAGATGCGCGCCAGCCAACCGTGAGCCCACAACGAGATTCGCGTCGAACCGCCGAGGAAGTCGGTGGGTGCTGCGGCTTCGAGTTCCGAGCGCGCGAGATCGATATGGTCCGTTGCGAAGTGGAGCCAGCCCGCACCCATCTGCACCCGTTGTCCGACGGCCCCGGTACTGGCGTGTCCCCACAGGTCTCGGTAGCTGCTCAGCGCTTCCGCGACACGCCCCGTGCCCGCCAGACCGAGGCCTCGAATGGACTGCGCCTCCACCGCGGTTGCGTGGTCGGCTCCGACGAGTTCGACTGCGCGATCGGCCCACAGCACGAGGTTGGCACCGTCGCAGCGCGCCAAATTGTGCAGTACCTGCCGATGGCAGATCACAGCGGCCACCTCGGGGTCGTGCCGCGTCCGTACCAGCTGCCATGCCCGGGTGAGTCGAGCTTCGGCCTCGTTGGGGCGCCCGCGCAGGATGGCCAGATAGCCGAGTACGGCATTGCGCGTGGGGGTTTCGCGGAGACTTTCGATCTCGGCGATGTAGTCCGACGCCGTCCGCATGTCACCGGCGCCGATGAGGGCGTCCACCGCGCGAACGAGCCGATCCTCGCGCGCATGCGGTTCCTGGGTCGATCGACTCGACAGGAGGTACAGCCTTGCCGCCGTGGCCCATTCGCCGATTCCTGCACGTGTCGCTGCGAGTGCGTCCAAGCGGTCCGAGACCAGTGGATCGGGCAGTGGCGACGCGTGGACCAGGTGCGCCAGCTGATCGGCCGGATCGGCCTCGGCTGCGGCAGCGGCTCGATGCACCTGCGCGCGTTCGACCCTGCCCATCGTCGCGAGCACCGCGGCGCGGACCGTTGGATCGTGAACCTCGAGGATGGTCGCCGCGGAGCTGCGTCGGACGGTCACCAGGGCACATTGTTCGGCGAGATCGACAGCAGGCCAGGGATCGTCGATGCCGGCGACCTCGCACACCGTGGTCAGCGGTCGGCCGTCTTCGAGAACGGTGGCAGCCGAGACCAGACGCCGCGCATCGTCGGTGCAGAGAGCGAGAGCGGTCCGAACGTCTGCTTCCACGAAGGCGGGCGCAGGTAGGTCGGGCCGAACGCCCTTCCATGTCTCGCGCGGCACCTCGTCCAGCAGCGCAACGGCGTGCCGAGGACGTCCGCCGGTGTGACCTGTCAGGTGAGCAGCCGAGGACGGTGACAGGATGATCCCCTGCAGAGCGGCGAGTTCGGCTACGGCCGACACCGTCAGCGGCGGTACCGCCACGGACAGGTCGGCAGCGCGATCGAGAACCCGGTGCGACTCGACACAGCCGTCGGGCAAAGGCTTTCGAGTACATACGACCGCGAGTCTCGCGGATCGATGGTGCCGAACGGCGGAGGCGAGGGCACGGAGCGAGTCCGGGTCACAGTCGTGCGCGTCGTCGATCAGCAGGATCGTCACGCCGTCAGTCGACAGCGCGTCGGCGACGCGGTGTCCCCACTCGACCGGGTTCGTCCCATCGATCCGGACTCCCGGGACGAGTTGCATGACGAGGCCGAACGGCACCTGTGTTTCCCACGGCACCGCAGCTGCGCGGCGCACCACTGTCTGCTCCCCCTCGCTGCCGCCCGTCCGTTCGACCTCACGCAGAATCGACGATGCTCCGATGCCTGCCGGGCCGGTCAGCACCACGAAGGCCGACATCGTCGCCGAGGCTTCGACCGCCCGAATCAGGACGTCCAGCAGTTCACCGCGGCCGATCAACGGTGAAGGGGACATGACGTCACCGTATCCGTGGTGCGCGGGTGCGTCCGGCGATCGAACCAACACGTTCATGACTCAGCCCGGGTCGCCGCCGGCCACCGGGAGCACGGTGCCGGTGATGTACGACGCCTCGTCGGAGGCGAGGAAGCAGATCGCTGCGGCTTGCTCGTCGAGAGTTCCGTAGCGCTTGAGCAGTGACGACTCCACAGTCTGGTCGACAATCGCCTGGTACCAATCCTTTTCCTGTTCCGTCGACGGCGCGGGCCCACGAGCGACGCGTCGCGGCGGTGCGTCGGTACCACCGGGGGCTGTGGCGACCACTCGAACACCGTGCGAAGCCGCCTCGAGGGCCAGAGTCGCCGTGATGGCGTTGACGCCCCCTTTCGCGGCTGCGTAGGGGACCCGGTGGATCCCGCGGGTGGCGACCGAGGAGACGTTGACGATGGTGCCGGCACCGCGTTCGATCATGTGTGGGATCACCGCGCGGCAGGACCACAGGGTCGGGAACAGCGACCGGGAGATTTCCTTCTCGATCTGCTCCGGCGGGTACTCGGCGAACGGTTTGGCCCAGATGGTGCCGCCGACGACGTGAATGGACACATCGACGCGTCCGTACGCGGTGAGTGCAGCGTCCACCACCGACGAAGCACCCTCCCAGGTTTCGAGGTCGGCGATCACTGGGGTGGACTCGACATCGTCTTGCCGAAATTCCTCGGTGAGAGATTCGACCAACTCGGACCGGTCGGCCAGAATCAGTGCTCCGCCTTCGGCTCCGATCCGTCGGGCCACGAATTCCCCGATACCCTGGGCCGCGCCGGTGATCAGCACGACCTTGCCTGCGAATCGACCTGGGCTGACGAACTTGGGTCTCTTGTTCGTCCGGGATTCGTGCATGGCGCGTTTCATGGTCGCCTTCGAACGGTCGGCGTGATCGGCGATCAATGTCCGTGCGCGCTCGCGATCCCCGGCCTCGAACGCGTCGACTATGTCCAAATGGTCCTGGGCGCAGAGCGGATCGCACCAGGTCGCGTTGCGCAAAACGTCCTCCATGGCAGCCTTGACGCCGAGAGCCCGATAGGCCTGCAGCAAATGCTCGTTGCCTGTTTGTGTGAAGAGGTAGTCGTGAAAAGCAGCGTTGGTCTCGGTGTACGCGGCGGCATCGACGAACCGATCGCCGTCGACGTAGCGAGTGGTGGTCTCGGCCAACAGCCGGTATCCGGAGATCTGTTGCGAGGACAGTCGGCCGATCACGAGTTCGAGAGCACCGAGTTCGAGGGCGCGCCTGGCCTCGAACACCGCGTCCGACTCGTGTACCGAGGGATGCTCCTCGCCGATCTCGTACCCCGAACTCGAAGCCGGGACAGGTTCGGGACTGCGCGCGATGAGCGGCTCGATATCCCGCGAAGGCCAGATGCGCTGTGCTGCAACGGAGTGTGCCTCCGGAGTGAGGAGCAGATCGGAGCTGTCGTCCAACCCGGTCCGGTCGGCGGCCGATCCGGCGACCGTAACGCGCTGACCCGCGATCGCGCGCATGGTGTCTGCCTCCTCTGTTGCCGACATGCCGGTGCCGTGCGAGCGCAGGGGCTCAGCCACCCGACTGCCGAACACGGCTCGTCCGAAGATGCTCCTGCCATCGACAGCGGGTTCGAGGTCGGACGATGCCGCAGGTACGACGTCGGCATCGGCTCTGGCGACTGCCGCGTCGATGGTCGATGTCCGGTCGTCGTTCGCCAGAACCGCTGTCACAGAACCGGTGTCGTCGTCGAGACTCTCCTTCGCAGCGGCCGAGGACGGCGCGAACTTCTCGTAGTAGAAGCCGGTCGGTTCGATGCCTGCCTCGGTGAAGTGCGTTCGGACGGCCTCCACCATGGGAGGCGGCCCACACAGGTACACCGCGACATCACCGCTGTTGAGATGCGCTTGTGTCAAAAGAGCAGTGACGTATCCCTTGTTGGCAGCGGTGGTGGAGGGGTCCGAAACACAGTGATCCCACGTGAATCCATCCAATGTCGAGGCCAGGCCAGCGAGCTCGTCCAGCTGGACGACATCGTCGTCGGTGCTGGCGCCGTACACGAGATGCACGGAACGAGAGCTCGATTCGGCCGCCATCGTGCGCAGAATCGACAGGATGGGAGCCAATCCGGTGCCGCCGGCCAACAGCAGCGCAGGTCGCTGAGCCTCGCGCAGAAAGAAACTGCCGTGTGGGCCGGTGAACGAGATCTTGTCGCCCACGGCCGCGGTGTCGCTCAGGTAGGTGGACATCAGTCCGCCCGGGGTGAGCTTGACCAAAAACTCCAACTCCTCCGATCCGGAGACGCAACTGAAGGAGTAGGACCGGGTTTCCTCTGAGCCGGGGACGGTGATGTTGACGTACTGACCGGGGAGGAAGGCGAGCGTGCCACCTGCCGGTGCCTCGACAGCGAGCCTGACCGTCGTGGGAGAGAGTTTCTCCACGGCGGCCACGACCGTGTCATGCGTCGCCGCTTGGGTTTTGGCCACCGCCGAGGTGCTGGCAATCTGCAGCACCAGATCGGAAGTGGGCTTCATGCTGCAGGGCAGACAGTAGCCCTCGTCCGATTCCGACTGCGAGAGCGCGTCGTCGAGGTAGGTACCGCCGTCGTACTCACCGGATTCGCACAGCGCCTTGCAGGTGCCGCAGGCACCGTCCCGGCAGTCGAGAGGAATGTTGATCCGCGATCGGTAGGCGGCGTCGGCGACGGTCTGTTCGTCCTCGCAGGTGATGAAGCGGGTGACGCCGTCCTCGAAGGACAGTGCGACGGAATGACTCACGATGGAACTCCTCGGGATTACGGCCGGTCGATCAGAAGTGATAGATGTCGACGACGTGGTGGATGTAGTCGTTCTTCAGCACCACGGTCTTGCGCCGGATGAGTGGCGAGTCGCCGGAGAAGTCGATCGTGTAGAACGAGGTTCCGTAGTACGGATCGATGGTCTTGTAGCGGAAGTACATCGTGTGCCAATTGAATCGCACGTCGACGATATCTCCCCGACGCTCGATCACCTCGACGTTGCTGATGTTGTGACTGGTTCTAGGCTCCGGTATCGATGTGGCACTGGACCGTTCGGTCCGGATGCGGAACACGCGGTCTTCCAGCCCACCTTTGTTCTCGTAGTAGATCAGCGAGATGTCGGTCTGGGGATCCTCGGTGAGCAAGTCGTTGTCGTCCCAGCAGGGCATCCAGTATTCGACGTCGTCCGCGTAGCACGTGAGCCACTTCTCGAACTCGCGATCGTCGAGGTAGCGCGCTTCGCGGTAGAGGAACTGCTCGATGGACGTCTGGGTGATCAGGCGCGACGAGGCAGCCTGTGCGGCGTCGGTGTTGTCGACGGTGGCAGTCATGTCAGACCCCCTGTGCTGCAACGGGTGCGGAGTCGGCTGCGCGCTGCTTGTCGAGGGCAGCGAGCAGGGTCTTGCGCCAGTAGCCGTGTTGGACGGGGAACAGGCCCTCGTCTTCGTTCTTGACGCCTGCAGATATGACACCGGGCATATCGAGTGCCTCGGCGACCGGGTCGGGGCCGGTGAGCCAGTGCTCCGCGCCGCGGCTCATGTCGTTCCACGGCGCATTGGTTGCCTGGAACGTCAGCTGGCACGAGCGGAACTCTTCCAGGTCATCGGGTGTCGCCATGCCGGAAGCGTTGAAGAAGTCCTCGTACTGCCGGATCCGATGTGCCCGAGCCTCTTTGCTCTCACCCTTGGGTGCGATGCAGTAGATGGTGACCTCGGTCTTGTTCGGCGCGATCGGCCGGAAGTGCCGGATCTGCGTGCTGAACTGATCCATCAGGTAGACGTTCGGGTACAGGCACAGGTTGCGTGAACCCTTCACCATGAATTCGCCCTTGGCGTCGCCGAACTTCTCCTTCAGTGCGTCCATCTGGTCCCAGAGCGGGCGGTCCTGGGGGTTTGCCGCCCAGGTCCACAGGCAGAGATGGCCGTTGGGGTACGACCAGTAGCCGCCGCCCGACTTGCCCCAGCCGCCGGCGTCGAGTGCCTTGGTGGTGTTCTTGGATCCGCCGTTGTTTCGGCGCGAGGTGGTCGCGGCGTAGTTCCAGTGCACGGCACTGACGTGATAGCCGTCGGCCCCGTTCTCCGCCTGCACTTTCCAGTTTCCGTCGAAGGTGTACGACGAGGATCCGCGCAGAACTTCGAGTCCGTCGGGAGACTGGTCGACGAGCATATCGATGACCTTCGTCGTGTCACCGAGATGCTCGGCGAGGGTCGAGACGTCGTCGTTCAGGCTCGCGAAGAGGAAGCCGCGGTAGCTCTCGAAACGGGGGACCTTGGTGAGGTTGTGCGATCCGTCCACGTCGAATGTGTCGGGGTAGCCGGCACCGTCGGGGTCCTTGACCTTGAGCAGTGTGCCGTCGTTGCGGAACGTCCAACCGTGGAAGGGGCAGGTCAGAGTGGTGCGGTTGTCGGTTTTGCGTCGGCACAGCATCGCACCGCGGTGCGCGCAGGCGTTGATGAGGCAGTGCAGCTCGCCGTCCTTGTCACGGGTGATGACAACGGGCTGTCGCCCCATGTGAACCGTGAAGTAATCGCCGTTGTTCGGGAGCTGACTCTCGTGGGCGAGGTATATCCAGTTGCCCTCGAAGATGTGCTTCATCTCGAGCTCGAAGACCTCCTCGTCGGTGAAGATGCTCCGATTGGCGCGGTAGATGCCGGCAGCGACGTCGTCGATCACCGCTCCGTCGATCGTGTTCTGTACGTGATCCAGCATGTCGGTCATATCGGGTTCCTCCAGGCGCTTCGAGTTCGATTACAAGCGACTGTGTCAGGGAGTGGCTGTCGTCACACCAGGGCTTTACCTAGGCCCAACCTGGGTGACCATTGATCGCTGTCACTTATCAATCAGCGCAAAATAGGTCTTTGTCAACGATGGATTCCAGCCCTACTGTGGTCAGGGTCACCCCATCACCCACAGAAAGGCTCGGTCATGGAACTTCGGCACCTTCACCACTTCGTGGCCGTGGCCGAGACTCGGCACTTCGGCCAAGCCGCTGCGCGGCTGCATCTGGCTCAGCCGGCGTTGTCGCAATCGGTTCGCCAGTTGGAGGCCGAGCTGGGTGTGACACTGCTGGCCAGAACGACCCGTCAAGTGAGCCTGACTCCGGCAGGCGAGTTCTTCTATCGAGAGACACTTCGCAACCTGGACAATCTGGAGCAAAGCGCGCGAGGAGTGCGCAGGATCGCCGACGGCCGATACGGGTTGGTACGCATCGGCTTCACCGGTACTGCGGCCTTCGATCAACTGCCTCCAATAGCGCGTGCGATCAAGCAGAGACTGCCCGGTATCGCCCTGGAAATTCACGGTGACCTGCTCACCCCCGCGCAGGTGGACGGTCTTCGCTCGGAACATCTGGACGTTGCGGTTCTGCGGCCACCTGTCGCGGGCGACGATCTCGTGCTGCGGAAGATCACCACCGAATCGTTGGTGCTCGCACTGCCCGTCGATCACCGATTCTCCACCGAACCGGCGCTCGACGTCGCCGACCTCGCGTACGAGGACTTCGTCATGTACGCCGACACGCATTCGGTGGTCAACGAAGCTGTGGTGACGAGCTGTCGCGCCGCGGGCTTCAGCCCGAGGCGCGAACACGAGGCCCCGGACACCTCTGTGCTGCTCGCGCTCGTCGCGGCCGGGTTGGGCGTTGCGCTGGTTCCCGAATCTGTCCGCGCCCTGCAGTTGACCGGCGTCGTGTTCCGCGATATCGCCGGCGCGAGCACTATCGATCTGGCGTTGGCCTGGTGCCGAGATCGGCCGTCGGCGCTCGTCGATGCGCTGGTCGCAGCGTTGGAGGACGCGGGAGTGCTCCCTCGGCTCGAACCATCCGTTCCGTCTGCTCAGCTGAAGGACATGTCATGAAGATCGTCGCAGTCGATGCGATCCCCTACTCGATTCCGTACCGAAAGCCGCTGAAGTTCGCCAGCGGCGAGGTCAGCGCGGCCGAGCACGTACTCGTTCGGGTACATACCGACGACGGCATCGTCGGTGTCGCCGACGCTCCGCCTCGGCCGTTCACGTACGGCGAGACCCAGCGCGGGGTGGTGGCGGTAATCGAGACCCTGTTCGCGCCGGCCGTCGTGGGACTGCCGCTCACCTCGAGGGAGGTGGTCAATGCCAAACTTGCTCGTACAGTGGGTAACCCGGTTGCCAAATCTGCCGTGGACATGGCCATCTGGGATGCGCTCGGGCAGACACTCGACCTACCCGTCACCGAACTTCTCGGCGGCTACACCGACCGTATGCGGGTGAGCCACATGCTCGGATTCGACACGCCTGCAGCGATGGTCGACGAGGCGAGTCGGATGCGAGAGACATACGGCATCGGAGTCTTCAAGGTCAAAGTCGGGCGAAGGCCCGTAGAGCTCGACACCGCCGTGGTCCGCGCACTGCGAGAGGGGCTCGGTGAGACGGTCGAACTGTACGTCGACGGCAATCGCGGATTGACCGCTGCCGAATCTGCGCGTGCCATGAAAGAGATGTCGGATCTGGGGCTCACTCTTGCCGAGGAACTGTGCCCGGCCGACGACGTCCTCGGGCGTCGTTGGCTGGTACAGCAACTCGATGTTCCGTTCGTTGCCGACGAATCGGCGACGACCCCGGCGGAGGTCACTCGCGAGATCCTCGGTGGGTCCGCAACGGCCGTCAGTATCAAGACTGCTCGCACCGGATTCACCCGCTCGCTCCGCACTCATCACCTGTGCGAAGGGCTCGGTGTCGACGTGGTGATGGGAAACCAGATCGACGGCCAGCTCGGCACAGCCTGCACCGTCGCCTTCGGCGCGGCCTTCGAGCTCACCTCACGCCGAGCAGGCGAGCTGTCGAACTTCCTCGACATGAGCGACGACCTGCTGACCGAAAGCCTCGTCATCCGCGACGGCGAACTGCACGTACTGCCGGGCTCGGGCCTCGGCGTGCGTATCGACCCCGACAAACTCGCGAAATACCGCACCGACCACTGATCTTCAGCCCCGAAGAACGCAACTGTGAGCCAAGGAGTTCTCCATGAGCATCGACCACGCACCCTCGACGGAATCCGCTACCGAGGTGGCCACCGCAGCCGCGTCGGGGGCGAACGCCACCGAGCGTTTCACCTCCGACAAGCAGGCAGCCGCCGACACCCCGCCGGAGCGAGTCAGTCTGCTTGCTCGACAGGTCATTTCGGCAATCCATGACACGATTCGCGAACACAAGGTCACTTACGACGAGTACAACGCACTCAAGGCCTGGCTGATCGACGTCGGTCAGACCGGTGAGTGGCCGCTGTTTCTCGACGTCTGGGTAGAGCACGTCGTCGAAGAAGTTGCCGGCGAATCCCGCGAGGGCAGCAAGGGCACCATCGAAGGCCCGTACTACGTTCCGAATGCCCCGGAACTCGGGTCGGCCGCGATCCTGCCCACTCGCGACGGCGAACAGGGCACTCCGCTGCTGTTCCAAGGTCAGGTCACGAGCGTCGACGGTAGCCCGCTGCCGCATGCGGTCATCGAGATCTGGCACGCCGATTCCGACGGCTTCTACTCGCAGTTCGCGCCCGGAATCCCGGAGTGGAATCTGCGCGGCACGGTCACGGCAGACGATCAGGGCAACTTCTGGATCCACACGATGAAGCCCGCCCCGTACCAGATCCCGACCGACGGGGCCTGCGGCAAGCTGATCTCCGCGGCCGGCTGGCACCCGTGGCGTCCTGCACACCTGCACCTCAAAGTTGCGGCTGCCGGGCATCAGCAGATCACCACCCAGCTCTATTTCCCGGGCGACGCACACAACGACGACGACGTCGCCAACGCCGTCAAGCCCGAACTGATCCTCGATCCTCGGGAAGTCGACGGCGGCCAAGAAGTGACGTACGACTTCGTACTCGACAAGGACTGAGTCACATGCTTTTTGCCGTGAAGATGCACGTCGCATTGCCGCAGGACCTCGATGCGGACGTACGAGCAGACACCCTCTCCAGGGAGAAGGCGTACTCGCAGCAACTGCAGCGGGACGGGGAGTGGGTGAGCATCTGGCGCATCGTCGGCCAGTACTCCAACCTCAGCATCTTCGACGTCCGGGACAATGAGCGGCTTCACGACATCCTGTGGAATCTCCCGCTGTTCCCGTACATGACGATCGAGGTGTCCCCGCTCGCGCAACACCCGTCGGACATTTCCGCGGGGTGATCGACCCCGCCGAACTCGAAGTTGTGGACGGAATATCCGCGGAATCCGTCCCTAACTTCGAGTTCGCGGGAAGATCCGGTCGACGACGCGGTCGGCGATCAGCTCATGCGTCGACTGGTCGGGGTGCAGCCTATCCGGCAACGGGTGGTCCTCGACATCGTTGTCTCCGTACAGTTCTCGGCCGTCCAGGTAATGAAGGTGAGGGTCCGCGGTGGCGCGCTCGGACACGATGCGGGCGAGTTCCTCGCGGATCACGGTCAGAGTCAGCTTTCCGGCACGCACCTCGGCGGGATCACCCGTCGCCGCGAATTTCACCGTGCCCGACGCCAATGCCGCCGGATCGAATGCACCTGGGCCGGGGGTGTTCTCGTGGATGGGGCACAGCAGCGCGGAGATCACGAACAGTGGGGTGCGGGGGTGACCGTCGCGGATGGTGTCGAGAAATCCGTGCACCGCGGAGGTGAATGCGCGTAGCCGCATCACGTCGGAGTTGACGAGGTTGATTCCGATCTCGAGGCTGATGAGGTCGGCGGGCGCGTCCCGAATGGCCGTCGCTACGAAGTGATCGAGCAGTGCGCTTCCGCCGAAACCCAGATTGCGCAGTTGCACACCGGCTGTCGCGGCGGCGAGGGCCGTCCAGGTGGTGCTGGGCCCTGTGGCGTTGGACCCTTGGCTGATGGAGCTGCCGTAGTCGATCCAGATCGGTCGGGTGTCGATAACGGGTGAGACAGCGGCGTCGGTACGCAGCGCGACCAGTTCGATGATTTCGTTGTGCGGCAACCAGATTTCGACGTGTTTGTCGGTTGCGGACAGCCCGGAGAACCGCGCGACACCGGTCGGCTCGACCTGATCGGTGACCGACCCCGTCGCCATGTCGATGGTCGTGGTGATGCCACCCGTCGTCGGAACGCGCTCGATGAGGACGCCGTCGATTCGCAGGTCGAACAGTCCGGCCGGCCGCGGCGGCAGGCCCAGGAATGCGCGACGGGTCGCCACTGCCTCGATCTCGACAATGGTGGCGGTCGTGGTGAAGACCAACCGAACTCCGGACGGCTGAGATTCCGCCATCGTGAGCTGGGGGTCGGTGAAGCGCTGACGAGCTGCGCGCGGCAGGCGATGGGGAAGCACGCCGTTGTCGGTTCGTTCCAGCTCGGCCGCGCCGTGCAGAAGTGTGTCGGAGATGTCGGTAGTGATCATGGTGGTCTCGATCTCTGGAGTGTCGGGCTGAGGTAAGGGCAGCTGGCGCACTTGCCTTCCTATATGAACCGTATATTTGCCTAATGCATTTAGGCAAACCGTTTCGCACACGGATGGGCCGCACGTAATTAAGGTGGCCACATGCGCATCGACGAGTATCGGACGTACGACGGCCTCGGGCTGGCCGAGTTGGTCTCCACAGGCGATGTCACCCCGCGTGAACTTCTCGATTGCGCACTGGAGCAGGCGAAGTCGGTGAACCCGGGTCTCAACGCGATCGTGCGCCCGATGCGCGAGGAGGCCGAGCAGCGGCTGGCCGGAACGCTGGAAGGTCCGTTCGCCGGGGTGCCGTTTCTGATCAAGGACCTGTCGCAGGATTACGCGGGGCTGCCCACGTCCAGTGGTTCGCGCGCACTCACCGAGCTGCCGATGCCCGAACACGCGACGGTGGTGCAGCGCTGGCTCGACGCAGGCCTGGTCATCTTCGGTAAGACGAACACCCCGGAGTTCGGTGCCAAGGGAATCACCGAGCCGGCAGTGTTCGGCCCGGCTCGAAACCCGTGGGACCGCAGCAGAACTCCCGGTGGTTCGTCGGGTGGTTCCGCCGCGGCGGTCGCGGCCGGAATCGCGCCGGTGGCGGGAGCGAACGACGGAGGCGGCTCCATCCGCATTCCGGCGGCGTGCTGTGGACTGGTCGGGCTCAAGCCCGGCCGCGGGCTGGTGCCGTCGGGACCGACGTTCGGCGAGCCGATGCACGGGGCCGCAGTGCAGGGCGTGGTGTCGAGATCGGTCCGCGACACCGCCGCGATGCTCGATGTACTCGCCGGTGGTGAGCCGACGTCGGGATACTCGTCCACGCCGCCGCCCGACGGGTTCCTGTCTCGGATGGACACCGACCCGCGGCCGTTACGGATCGGCATGTACGCCGCGACCTCGGTGAATCCGTCTCCGGCCCCGGAGGCGATCGCTGCGATGGAATCGGCGGCGACCACGCTCGGCGAACTGGGCCATACCGTCGAACTACTCGAGGCCCCGCCGTTCGACGACGCAGCGCTCAACCGCGAATTCCTGCTCGCCTGGTTCACGTACCTGGCGTGGGAAATGGAAGAGGTCAAGCGCAGAACCGGGTGCGGTGACGACGCATTCGAGCGGGACACCCGAATCATGGCCGCGCTCGGCCGATCCGCGAGCGGAGTCGACTACCTCGATGCGGTGGAGGGCCGACACGTGCACGTGCGGGCCCTGGCCACCTACTTCGAGACGTACGACCTGCTGCTGACCCCGACTCTGGCCGAGCTGCCCCCGAAAATCGGGGCGTTCGAGCTCGCGAAGCCGCTGCAGTTGGCATCGGACTTGCTGTTGCGCAGCCGAACTGCGGGAATGCTCAAGTACACCGGCATCGTGGATCAGATGATCGACGAGAACATCTCGTGGATCCCGTACACCCAGACCGCCAACGTCACCGGGCGTCCCGCCCTGTCCGTTCCGCTGCACTGGACGAGCGCAGGTCTGCCCATGGGCGCACACTTTCTCGCCCCGCTGGGCGGGGAGGGGCTGCTCGTCCAACTCGCAGCGCAGTTGGAACGAGCAGTGCCCTGGGCTCATCGATACAGCGACATCGGCTGACAGCGACATCAGCTGACAGACATCGACACCGGCTAGCGGGTCGCTCCGAGCTGGACCTTGCCTGCGATGCCGGACGGACGCTGTCGCACGGTGCCGTCGACGATGTCGACGACTCCGCCTGCCCAGTCCGGATCGGTGTCGGCTGCGGCCTGAGGATCGGCGTGTGCGTCCGTACCTTCCTCGGCTGCCACCGTGATGGAGCGTTCCAAGGCCTCCCGCACACTGAGCAACGTCGTATCCGGTTCTGCGAACACCTCCGTCGCGGCATTACCGCGTCGCACGACCATGTCGTGGGTCAGGCTCTCCACCAACGAGATCACGGTGCCGGGCGGCATCGCGGTGATGACTGCGACCGCGCGGCCGACCAGCCCCGTCGGCAGCAGTGGCACCGGAATCTGTGCTCGGCGCAGACCGGCGACGCTGCCGTACGCCTGCAGGAGTTCCGGGTAGCTCATCGTCTCGGTGCCGCCAATGTCGAACGATCCGGGACGGGCTGTATCGCCGAGGGCGCGGGCGATGATGGCGACGACGTCCACGACGGCGATCGGCTGCACCTGCCTCCGCATCCACGTCGGAATCGGCGTCACCGGCAGTCGCTCGGTCATGCGCCGCACCAACTCGAACGACGTGGATCCGGAACCGAGGATAATGGCGGCCCGAAGGACGGTGGCATCGACGGAACTGTCGAGGAACGCCTCCTCGACCTGCAGCCGTGAGCGCAGGTGATCCGACAGAGGAGTGCCGTCGTCGGGAATCAGTCCGGACAGATAGACGATTCGCTGGAGACCGTTGCGTTCCGCAGCAGCGGCCATCGACTGCGCGGCGTGGCGATCCTTCTCGACGAAATCGCCCTCGTCCATCGAGTGGACCAGGTAGACCACCGCGTCGACGTTCTCGGTAGCGGAGTCGAAGCTGTCATGATCGTCGAGGTCGAAGTGCACTGCCGTCACGTGCGCACCCCAGGCGAAACGCGACTTCTTCTTGGGGTCACGCATCGCGGCGTGTACCTCGTGGCCCTGTTCGAGAAGCACGGGGATCAGCCGAGATCCGATGTATCCGGTTGCGCCGGTGACCAGCACTCGCATGAGATTCTCGTTTCTGTAGACAGGGGTCATACCCTGTCCGGGCAGTCTCACTCCCCGCTTCCGGTGCCGGATGACACACTGTGCAGGTGAGTGCGCGCATCAGGAACAACGTGAAAGTCGTCGGAGCTGCCGACGGCCCGGTCGTGATGCTGGCGCACGGCTTCGGCTGCGACCAGACGTTGTGGCGAGGCGTCACCGAAATCCTGGCTTCGCGATTCCGGATCGTCCTGTTCGACCACGTGGGGGCTGGGGCAGCCGACCCCGCGGCCTGGGACGCCGAGAGATACGCCCACATGAGCACGTACGCCGCCGACATCGTCGAGATAGCGCAGGAACTCGACCTGACCGACGTCACGTTGGTCGGTCACTCGGTGGCGTCGATGATGGGCGTGCTGGCCGCCACCGCTGCGCCCGATCGATTCACCAAGCTGATTCTGCTGACTCCGTCCCCCCGGTACATCGACGACGGCGACTACCGCGGCGGCTTCAGTGCAGAGGACATCGACGAACTGCTCGAATCGCTGGACAGCAACTACCTCGGTTGGTCTGCATCGATGGCATCGGTGGTCGTGAACGCACCCGATCGACCGGAACTCGAGAACATGTGGACCGCGAGCGTGTGCCGAACCGATCCGGCGTGCGCGCGGGTGTTCGCCCGCACCACCTTTCTGTCCGACAATCGGGCGGATCTGCCTGCAGTACCGGTGCCGACGTTGATCATCGACAGTGCGCGCGACTCGCTCGCACCGCCTCAGGTCGGCCGGTTCGTGCACGAACAGATACCGGGGAGCGTCCGCATCACGCTCGACGTCAGTGGCCATTGCCCGCAGATCACCGCACCCGAACTGACGGCCGAGACCATCGCGGACTTCGTGAGACCGTCGTGATCGATGACCTCGATGTCGAGGACCTGTACGAGAATGCGCCATGCGGGTACCTGTCCGTACGCCCCGACATGCGGATCGCGCGACTGAACTCGACGCTGGCAACCTGGCTGGGCTTCGAGGTCGACGCGCTGGTCGGCACCGATTTCGGGGAGCTGCTCACCGTCGGTGGACGGATCCACTACGAGACCCACTTCGGGCCGATGCTGTTGATGAACGGCAAGCTCGACGGCATTGCACTGGACCTGGTGACTGCTGATCGCCGACGGCTGCCGGTGTTCATCACGGCGAACGTCAAGATCGACGCAGAGGGCCGGCCGGTACTGATCCGCATCACGGCGCTCGACGCTCGCGATCGCCGTACCTACGAGCGCGAATTGCTGCAATCACGCACGCGTGCAGAACTGTTGGCCAAGACGCTGCAGCGGTCGCTGTTGCCGCCTGCTCTGCTACCGCCGTCGGGGATGACCGCCGCGGCGCACTACCGGGCAGCGTCCCGCGACGAGGTGGGTGGCGACTTCTACGACCTGTTTCCGTTGTCCGACGACTGCTGGGGCTTCTTTCTCGGCGACGTCTGTGGCAAAGGTGCATCGGCGGCCGCTGTGACGTCGCTGACGCGGTACACGTTGCGCGCGGCAGCGGTGTACGACGAGAACCCCGTCGCGGTGCTGCAGAATTTGGATTCTGTTCTGCGACAAGAGTTTCGGGATGCCAATGCGCAGTTCTGCACTGCGGTCTTCGGCATTCTGAGCCGAACGGACACCGGATTCGAGGTATCGATGGCCAGTGGCGGGCACCCCCCACCGCTGGTCCTTCGTGCCGACGGCACCGCCCACTACGTGACCATGACGGGCGGCCAGCTGATCGGAATACTTCGGCACGCTCGCTTCGTTCCGGCGACCGTCACGCTCGAAGCAGGGGACACCCTGATGCTCTACAGCGACGGTCTCACCGAAGCGCGAGTCGGCCGGGGCCGATACGACGACGACGGTGCTCTCCTGGAATTCGCGACGGCACACGCTCCGGCGACTCCGGCAGCCATCGTCGACGATCTGCGGTTGCTGCTGCGCAGTTTCGGCGACGGTCTGGCCGACGACGCCGCCGTCATGGCACTGGGCGTATCCCCGGCCCCCGACTCAGTCGAGGGCAGCGAGGGCTGACGGCAGGTCGGCGTGCAGGGTGAATTCCTGATCCAAGCCCATCAGTTTGATCGGCCGGCTGGTGGTCGGTCCGTCGGCGACGACCGAGAACGACAGGGAGTCTCCGTGATCCTGTTGCGCCGTCGCGAGAACGGTCATGGCCGCCGAGGCCAGAAACGACACTCCGCTCAGGTCGACGATCAGTGCAGCCGGGCCGGTCGCGGTCTGTGCGGTGATGGCCTCGGACAGTGCCGGAGCGGTGGTGACGTCGAGCTCGCCCGCTACCGAGATGACGGCCGCGCGCCCGTCGTTGGAGGACTGGATCGAGAATCCTGCGGCGTTCGTGTCGACTGGCATCTGTACTCCTGAATCGTTACCCGCCGCGCTCGTCGACGGGGGATGCGGACCATTCAATCAGGCGGTGTCAGCGGAGCGTGACCTGAGTTCCTCGAAGTGCAGGCGCGCCCACCGTGGTGGTCCAGGAGGGGACGGCCTCCGGTGCGATTCCGGTGGCACCGCCGTAGATGACGGCCAGGGTCTGCTGCTCGGTGACCGAGCCCGCGTACGACGCGGGAACAGGAGAGAGCTGCGGAGCCGAGAGCACCGGGATGTTCTGCTCGCCCGGGTTTCTGGTCGGTACCTGGTACGAGCCGTCGTTGGGTGACCCACCCGGGTACTGCGGGAAGTATTCGCCCGCATTGCGGTCGAGCGGGGTGTAGCAGCTCGGTCCGCGGGTCTGCTCGAACAGCCGTGGCTCGTCCTGGTTCGGCAGGTATCGACCCTTCGGATTGACGAACGGCATCGAGACGTTGATGCCGGGATACTCGTCGCCGACGCCGGTGACGATCCTGCCGCGTCGGGCCCCTTCGGCGAACTGCGCGACCGTGCAACCCAGGGCGGGGGAGAACTCGGCCAGCACTTCGAGTGCCTCGCGCGAATTCGCGGCGAGACCGATCAGCTGCGTCGAGTTCGCCTCGAGAAAGCCGGCCGTCGTGTTCGAGGCGGATGACACCGACGTGTACAGCGTCGCGAGCGCGGATTGCTTCTCGACGACGGTGTTGCCGGTGGTCCGCAGATTGTCGAGAGCGCTGACCAACTCGGGAGCTGCATCGGCGTAGGTCTGGGAGAAGTCCGCCAATCCGCGTAGGTCCTGCTGGATGGCGGGGAGTTCGGTGTTCAGTCCGGAGAAGATGTTCTCCAGCCGATCGATCGTCAGGCCCAGCTGTTCTCCGCGGCCGCTGAGCCCCTGTGCCAGTGCGCCGAGGGTGTTCGAGAGATCCTGTGGCGGCACGGCTTGGAGCAACGGCAGCAGGCCGTCGAGCAATTGCCCCACCTCGATGGCATTTCCGCTGCGATCCTGCTTCAGCACGGTGCCCTCGGTGATGGGCGAACCGGGCTTGCCGTCCGGCGGAATCAACGCGACGTACCGCTCACCGAAGAGAGTCTTGGGCAGCAGGCGAGCCGTGACGTTCGAGGGGATCATCGGCGCTTTGTCCGGCTCGATCGCCAGTTCCGAGGTGACGACGCCGTCGGTGGTCGTAGCCGATCGGACCTCGCCGACGATCATGCCGCGCACCTTGACGTCGGCATTGCGGGGCAGCGCGTTGCCGACGCTGTCGGTCTCGAGGGAGACGGTCACGACGTCGACGAATGTCTTGTTGTACGAGGTGACACTCCACCCGACGAACACCACGATGAGCACGACCAGTCCGATTCCGAGGAGACGGTTCTGCACCGGCGAAGGGGCGCCGGTCATGCGACGGTCTGTGCGACAACAGCAGTCATGACGCGAACCTTAGTGCTACATAGAGTCACACTTACTGCTCCGACACCCCTTCTGAGATGCACCTATCAATGCCCGGGTGATGCGATACAGATCACACGCAGTCGGTGTGTCAGTCTGCGATCAGTTGCGTCGAAGAGAACCAGCCGTCTCCGCCGCGTTCGCGCTGACGACCGATGACGTATCGGCCGGGTGCAATTCCGGTGGCCCCGTGTTCGGGGTGAATGAGGTAAGCGGTCTCCGAGTTGCTCAGGATGCCCAGAGCGAGGCGTCGAACGTCGTGCACCGGACTCGACCACGTGCACCCGCGGCCGTCGGCGACGAGGCTGTGCGGATTGCCGCCCGCCGCACTGCGGAGGAGTTCGATGCCGGACAACGGCACGGTCTCGTGTCGTGTCGTGTCCGTTCGGTGGTGACGACGATGCCGTCGAGTACGGCGAGCGGGACGACGATCAGATCTCCCTGGGCCTGCGACCCGTTGACGACGGGCACCGATATCTCCTTGTCGAGGTAGTCGAAGACATCCAGACCGGTGCGGCTGGTGAGAGTGGACAGCGTGATGTTCGAGTTCATGGGGTCACCTGTGGGTAGTTGTGGGGTGGTGCCGAATGGGGGTGCGGTGAGTCAGGTACGCCGGAGGAGCCGGGCGTAGTCGGCTCCGGCCAGACCGTAGGTCCAGCCTGCCGCGTCGATGGCGGAGGTGAAGGCAGCGGGGACCCGCAGCCCGTAGCGGCGCCGTCGACCGTCGCGTTCACGAGAACCGTTGACGGCGAGCAGAATTCGTCCCCCGTCCTGCCAGCCCTCCGGTGCTGCGTACAGCTCCAGGGTGCAGCCCGGGTTCCCCGGATCGTGGCCGGTGTCGACGAGGCGTAGGCCCGCCTGCTCCAGATAGGTGTCCCAGCCGATTCGTTCGATGGCGCTTCGTCGCACTTCGACGTTGCGTTCGACGGTGATGCGGTCGACCGTGGGGTTGTCGATCACCCAGCTCGGAACGACGGTGCCGCTCAGTACGTGGACTGCGCTGCCGTCGGCGAACTTCACGGCCGGACCCTCCGAATTGTGCAGCCGCACTTCACCGTGCGGCGAATCGGGTAGCGGTTCGACGTGTACGGCGGTGGGCCGTTCTGCCATCACTGCGATGTTCTCGAACGCCCACCACCACCCCGTCGACTCGATGAGGGCGGTTTGGACGTCGAGTAGTTCGACGTCCTCGAAAGAGAACCGTGCGAGGCCGTGGCGACGGAAAGCGTCGTAGTAGGCGACGCGATGGGCTTCTTGTTGGCCGTACCAGGTGATGGAGCCGAACGGGCGGGGAGTGGTCGTGCGGATGGCAGTGGCAATTCCGTCGAACAGGCTGGTGTGCAACGACGTACGGACGGTCCGGTCGATGATGGGATCCGGGCTGATCCCGGCGAGGGCCGCCTCGATCGGGGTACCGCGGGCGATGACGCCGCGGACTCGAAAGTCGTTGCTGCCGTTGACCGTCGCCCACCGGTGTTCCCGCGGCCATTCGATGTGGCGGCGCTCGATGATGCGGTCCATGCGGTGCCGGGAGTCGGACAACATGGTCGCGATCGCGGCGTCCACCTCGGTGCCGGCGGTGGATATCGACGGTGTTCTCGCCAAGTGTCTGCCGGCGATGAAGGTCGCTGCAGCCCGAGGCGACGGCACCCAATGGAACTCGGGCTCGTCGAACCCGGCAGATCGATACAGTTGTGCCACAGCATGTTCCGCGACAGATCTGTCGGCTGGGCCGGCTTTCAGTCCGTAATCGAGCCACCGGTCGCGTTGCGCACAGACCGCGCGGATGTCTTCGGCGTAGGAATCGGGATCTTCGGAGAATGTGCCTCGACGGGGGAATGTCGACGGCATCGGCACGGCGCTCACTTCGGTGAGGCGGTGTCCGCCTTTCCTGTTGTCATGAACCAAGAGTGACACGAGATTCGGCCGAGCGCAAGGGTTGCCCACGTGCGCGGAAGTTCGTAGCAGGGGTCGAGTTTCCACTCACATGGGTCAGCGCGAGCGCAACACCAATTTCGCGGCACTGATGTCGTCGATCACCAGATCGGTGATCAGGCCACCGCGCAGTGCGGCGGTGAGGGCGTCGAGTTTGGACTCTCCCGCCACGATGGCGACTCTGCGCGGGACGGCCTTGAGCCGATCGAGACTCGGCCCACTCGATCTGTCATTCAACGCAATTCGGTTGTAGCTGCCGTCGGATCGGAGGAACACCGTGGCGATGTCGCCGACGACGCCGTCACGTTGCAGCTCGGCTCTGTCCTCGCGTTCGAGATAGCCGGCGCTGTAGACGTGACTCGGAACGGCTCCACTCATGACGCCGATGCTGAAGACGGCGAGGTTCATGCGATCCTGA
The DNA here is from genome assembly GCF_002259025.1 of Rhodococcus sp. 05-2255-1e. Lineage (NCBI taxonomy): Bacteria > Bacillati > Actinomycetota > Actinomycetes > Mycobacteriales > Nocardiaceae > Rhodococcus > Rhodococcus sp. 05-2255-1e. Next base: position 160,955 of record NZ_NOZE01000009.1, read on the forward strand.
AGTTCGAGCACGCGCCTGATGCTGCGCTCGCGCCACAGGTGCTGCCTCGTTTCCGGATAGTCGAAGAAAGCGGGGACCGGAAATCCCTGTGCCGCAGCCCCGTACGCGTCGGCGAACGTCCGGATGATGTCGGTGGCATACGAGACCCCCGTGGTGCGCATGTTGGCTGCCCCGTTCAGTTGCACCACGCTCGAGTTGTGGGTTCGTTTGGGGGCGAGCTTGCGGCTGACGGCGCTGACGGTGGTTCCCCAGGCGACGCCCATCACCATGTCCGACTCGAAGAACGACGTGAGTAGTCGGCCGGCGAAGGTCGCGACCCGATCGAGACGCTGCAGTTCGTCGACCGTCTCCGCGACCGGCACCACGTGTGCACGAATGTCGTACAGATCGGCGAATGCACGCTCGATCCGCGGTGCCTGACCGAGTGGGGTGGAGATCTTGATTTCCACCAGTCCCGACGCCCGCGCGAACGTGATGAGTCGTGAGACTGTCGAACGAGATACGCCCAGCTCACGGCCGATGGCCGCCATCGTCATGTCCTGGAAGTAGTACAGCCGCGCCGCCTGGGTGGCATGGCCGGTCCGCAGGTCGGATTCAGGAGTGATGCCGGTGTCCGTCACGGCACCAGTGTACGACCGAATTGCACATATGTGCATCAGCTGTGAAACGCAGTGCAGGCCGTCTACCGTGGCAAATGGCACGCAATGTGGCGTGTATCACTGACTGTGTGGAGGCTGAAAGATGGCACGTAAGGAACCGGAATGGGGGCTACCGGCGCACATGGCCGCGGAGTTCGCCGGAACCATGATTCTCATTCTGTTCGGTGTCGGCGTCGTCGCTCAGGTGGTCTCGGGTGGTGAGTCCGGCAGCCTCGGCGGTCACGACTCGATCGCCTGGGCGTGGGGGCTGGGCGTGATGTTCGGTATCTATGTCGCGGGCCGTATCACCGGCGCGCACCTCAATCCCGCGGTGACCATCACGTTCGCACTCTTCCGAGGATTCAGCTGGAAGATGGTTGCGCCGTACATCCTCGCGCAGACCGCAGGTGCCTTCGTGGCAGCACTGCTGGTGCGCTGGAACTACAACGACATGATCAACGCGGTCGACCCCGGGCACACCACCGCCACCCAGACCATCTTCTCGACACTGCCCGGTAACGGGACACTGCCGGTGAGTGTGTCCTCGGCGCTGATCGACCAGATCATCGGTACCGCCATTCTGCTGTTCCTCATCGTGGCCGTGACCGATTCGCTCGGCACCGCACCGATGGCCAACATGGCTCCCCTGATCGTGGGCCTCATCGTCGTCGCCATCGGATTCGCCTGGGCCACCAACGCCGGCTACGCGATCAACCCGGCTCGAGATTTCGGACCTCGCCTGGCGTCGTACATCACGGGCTACGGTGGAGCGTGGCGAGATCAATACGGTGGCCTGTACTTCTGGGTGCCGATCGTCGGACCTCTCGTAGGTGGACCGATAGGAGTGTTCCTGTACGACCTGTTGATCGGTAAGAACCTACGCAAACAAGAAGGTTCGACGCCCGAGCCGCCATCACGACTCCCAGCAGACACCCAGACCACAGGAGAGAAGCCATGACCGAGTTCGCAGGAAAGTACGTCGCCGCGATCGATCAGGGAACCACGTCCTCACGCTGCATGATCTTCGATCACGCGGGCACCGTCGTCGCCGTCGATCAGAAGGAACACCAGCAGATCTTCCCGCAGGCCGGTTGGGTCGAGCACGACGCGTCGGAGATCTGGGACAACGTGCGCGCCGTCGCGGCCGGTGCCATGGCCGCAGCGGATCTGACGCGCGAGGACATCGCCGCAGTCGGTATCACCAACCAGCGTGAGACGGCACTGGTGTGGGATCGCGAGACGGGCAAGCCGATCTACAATGCCATCGTCTGGCAGGACACCCGTACCGATCGCATCGCGACCGCACTCGGCGGCGGCGATGCCAACAAGTACACCGCCAAGACCGGTCTGCCGTTGGCGACCTACTTCTCCGGGCCGAAGATCAAGTGGATTCTCGACAACGTCGACGGTGCACGGGCCAAAGCCGAAGCGGGAGAGCTGTGTTTCGGCAACATGGACACCTGGGTGCTGTGGAACATGACCGGCGGAACCGACGGCGGATTGCACTACACCGATCCGACCAACGCCTCGCGCACGCTGCTGATGGATCTCGACACCCTGCAGTGGGACGACGGCATCTGCGCCGACATGGGCATTCCGATGTCGATGCTGCCCGAGATCAGGTCGAGTTCCGAGGTGTACGGCACCGGCCGTGAACGCGGACCGTTCCGCGGTGTGCCGATCTCCGGGATTCTCGGTGACCAGCAGGCGGCCACGTTCGGACAGGCCTGCCTGTCTCCCGGTGAGGCCAAGAACACCTACGGCACAGGCAATTTCGTGCTGCTCAACACCGGCACCGAGAAGGTCATGAGCAAGAACGGCCTGCTCACCACCGTCTGCTACAAGATCGGCGACCAGCCGACGGTGTACGCGCTCGAAGGCTCGATCGCGGTGACGGGTTCGCTCGTGCAGTGGCTGCGGGACAACCTCGGCATGATCTCCTCGGCTGCGGACATCGAGACCGACGCGCGTTCGGTGGACGACAACGGCGGCGCGTACTTCGTGCCCGCGTTCTCGGGTCTGTTCGCTCCGCACTGGCGTGCCGATGCGCGCGGTGCCATCGTGGGATTGACGCGGTTCGTCAACAAGGGCCACCTGGCCCGTGCCGTACTCGAAGCCACTGCGTACCAGACGCGTGAGGTCATCGAGGCCATGAACGCCGACTCCGGTGTCGACCTCGAGGTGCTCAAGGTCGACGGCGGAATGGTCGTCAACGAACTGTTGATGCAGTTCCAGTCCGACATCCTGAACGTCGATGTGGTGCGGCCGGTCGTAGCCGAAACCACCGCTCTCGGAGCGGCATACGCGGCAGGCCTCGCCGTCGGGTATTGGGCGAGTGAGGACGACATTCGCCAGAACTGGGCCGAGGACAAGACATGGACACCGTCCATGGACGAAGACCAGCGGGCAAAGCTGTACGCCGGCTGGAAGAAGGCAGTGACACGTACTCTCGATTGGGTTGATGAAGAATGAGTTCCACCACAACGGCTTTGAGTCCAACCGCGCGCGCGGAGGCGATCGCACGGATGGAAGCCGAAGAGCTGGACATCCTGGTGATCGGCGGCGGCGTCGTCGGCGCGGGAACGGCTCTCGACGCGGTGACGCGTGGTCTGAAGGTCGGACTGCTCGAAGCGCGCGACTATGCGGCCGGCACGTCCAGTCGCTCGAGCAAGCTGTTCCACGGCGGTCTGCGGTACCTCGAACAGTTCAACTTCTCGCTGGTGTTCGAGGCCCTCAAAGAGCGCTCGCTCGTGCTGAACACGTTGTGCCCGCACCTCGCTCGGCCGGTCCCGTTCATCTATCCGCTCGAAAAGGTGATCGACCGTCCGTACGTGGGGCTCGGCATCGGCGTGTACGACGTCATGGGTGCCGGACGCGGCGTACCGAGTCATCACAAGCACCTCGGTAAGAAGAAGACGCTCGAATCCTTCCCTTCCGGTAAGCGGTCGGCGATTCGCGGTGCGGTGAAGTTCTACGAGGGCCAGGTCGACGACGCTCGGCACACGATGATGATTGCGCGGACCGCGGCTGCCTATGGTGCGTTGTGCGCCAACAGCACTCGCGTCACGGGCTTCCTTCGCGAAGACGACAAGGTCGTCGGAGTCGTGGCGAGCGATCTGGAAACGGGTCGTTCGTTCGAGGTGCGTGCCAAGCAGGTCATCAATGCCGCGGGTGTCTGGACCGACGAGGTCCAGCAGATGGTCGGCGGGCGTGGACAGTTCCAGGTTCGCGCATCCAAGGGCGTGCACCTGGTGGTGCCCCGCAACCGCATCAACAGCGCCACGGGCATCATCACGCGCACCGAGAAGAGCCTGCTCTTCGTCATCCCGTGGGGAAGCCACTGGATCATCGGCACCACCGATACCGACTGGAAGCTCGATCTCGCCCACCCGGCCGCGAGCCAGAGCGACATCGACTACATCCTGGGGCACGTGAACAAGCTGCTGGCCGATCCACTGGACCGCGCCGATGTCGTCGGGGTCTACGCAGGTCTGCGGCCGTTGCTGTTCGGAGAATCCGACTCCACCAGCACGCTCTCCCGCGAGCATGCGGTGTCCAGCCCGGTGCGAGGACTGACCGTCATTGCCGGTGGCAAGTACACCACCTACCGCGTGATGGCCAAGGACGCAGTGGATGCCGCGGTGCACGGACTCGGACGCACAGTGCCCAAGTGTGTCACCGAGAACATCCCACTCGTCGGGGCCGACGGCTACCTCGGGGCGTACAACTCCCGCAATCTGACGGCCGAACGTACCGGCATGCGGGTCTCACGCGTCGAGCATCTGTTGGGTCGGTACGGCACCCTGATGGGTGAGGTGCTGGATCTGATCGACGCCGATCCCGAACTCGGTAAGCCTCTCGACAGCGCACCGGAGTACCTCAAGGCAGAGGTTGTCTATGCCGCGAGTCACGAAGGCGCGCAGCATCTCGAGGACATCCTGACCCGGCGGACCCGTATCTCCATCGAGGTTCCCGATCGTGGTGAAGCAGCAGCCGAGGAAGTGGCTCGGCTGGTGGCTCCGATTCTCGGCTGGGACGATCAGCACCGGGCCGAGGAGATCGAACACTACCGTCTTCGTGTTCTGGCGGAACGGGATTCACAGCAACAGCCCGACGACGAGACTGCCGACGCGGCCAGGCTCGGGGCACCGGACGTGCGTGCCGGGGTGAGCTGACCCACAGCGGTTCGGTGAGGTAGCGCCGCAGGGTCGGGATCGGTGGTTGTGTTTTTCCGATCCTGCGGCCGCGTTCCTCGTCGCACGGTACGACGCGCTTGTGGCGGAAATCGTCTGTCTTCCTGGGCGCTACGGGCCGTTCATGTCGATGCTGGACGGTGGAGGACATGCAGCTCACCCGTCGATCCCTCCTCAGATATGCCGCTCTCGGTGCCGCTGCCACGCCCGTGCTGGCGTGCAGCCCGGCGTTGGTTCGCACCCGGCCGATGCTGACACACGGCGTCGCCAGCGGTGATGTGCGTGCCGACGGAGCGCTGGTGTGGGCACGTTCCGATACTCCGGCGACGATGATCGTCGATACGTCCGCGACGGACTCGTTCTCCTCGGTGACGACGATGCGCGGGCCACTGCTGACCCCGCAGTCGGACGGCACGGGAGTGCTGCGCCTGACCGGATTGCCTGCGGGACAAAAGGTTCACTATCGCGTCACGCTCGAGGGCGAGGACGGCGCGACGTCGGAACCCGTCACCGGAATGTTCTCCACAGCTCCTGACGGCCCATCCGACATCCGCCTGTTGTGGGGTGGCGACACCGCAGGCCAGGGTTACGGTATCAACCCCGACATCGGCGGTATGACCATCTTCTCGGCGATGGCCGACAGGCAACCGGATCTGTTCCTGCACAGCGGCGATGTGATCTATGCGGACGGCCCGCTCGAGGAGCGCGTGACACTTCCCGACGGCCGAATCTGGCGAAACACGATGAGCGAGGCCAAGTCCAAGGTTGCCGAGACGCTCGACGAGTACCGCGGCCAGTACGCCTACAATCTCACCGACGACAACTACCGCCGCTTCAATTCGTCTGTCGCTCAAATGGTCCAGTGGGACGATCACGAAACCGTCAACAACTGGTACCCCGGTGAGATCCTCGACCTGGAGCAATACACGGTGAAGGATGTGGACCTGCTGTCGCAGAGGGCGTTGCAGGCGTTTCACGAGTGGTTGCCCATCGCGCCCACAGAAGCCGTCGACGGCCGGGTGTACCGCAAGATCTCCTACGGGCCGCTGCTCGACGTCTTCGTCCTCGACATGCGCACGTACAAGGACGCGAACGGTGCGAACACCGCTGCGTCAGGGGAGATCCTCGGCTCGGCGCAGCGTCAGTGGTTGATCGACGAGCTGTCCCGCTCCACCGCGACGTGGAAGATCATCGCGAACGACCTGCCCCTCGGACTCGTCGTGCCTGATGGGAAGGACGCGCAGGAAGGCGTCGGCAACGGCGACCCCGGTGCGCCGTTGGGCCGTGAGACCGACATTGCGCAGGTGCTCACCGCGATCGACCGGAACGACGTCACCGGCACCGTCTGGCTCACCGCCGACGTGCATTACACAGCAGCGCATCACTATTCGCCGGAGCGCGCGGCCTACCAGGAATTTCGCGAGTTCTGGGAATTCGTCAGCGGGCCGCTCAACGCCGGCGCGTTCGGCCCCAACGACTTGGACGGCACGTTCGGCCCCGAAGCAGTGTTCGTGCACGCGCCACCGGAGCCGAACGCGTCGCCACTCGACGCGTTTCAGCATTTCGGTGAGGTTCTCATCGACGGGGACTCGCGCGATCTGACCGTCAACCTCTGCGACGCGACCGGGGCCGTGCTGTTCACGAAGGTACTGCCTGCCGCCTGATCGCTCGGGTCCGTCGGTCACAGAGGTTCGGTGAGATAGCGCCGCAGCGTCGGCCCCACCCACCGAACCAGCTGATCGTGGCTCATGTCGACCAGTGGTGGAATGGTCAGCACGTAGCGAGCAAAGACCAGACCGAGTATCTGAGATCCGACGAGCGCCGCGCGCTCGTCGTGCCGGTCCACCGCGATGGCGGCCAGAGCGGGCGCTACCTGTGTGGCGAACACCTGTTGCATCGTCGACGCTGCCGCCGCGTTCGTGGCCGCAGCGCGCATCAGGGCGAGGAAGGTTCCGTCCTCCTCCCAGACCTGGAAGAACCTGGGCATCAACACTTCTGCAATGTCGTCGAGCGCAATTGCGGTGAGATCCGGAAGATCGAGCTCGAACGTCGCGGCCTCGGCGAACAACGCTTCCTTGGTTCGGAAGTATCGGACGACCATCGCCGCGTCGACGCCGGCGACGGCAGCTACCGATCGCATCGTCGTGCGGTCGTAGCCGTCGGCAGCGAACTGCGCGCGGGCCGCGTCGAGAATGCGGGTGCGCGTGGCGGATGCGGATCGGAGAGGTCTGTCGGCCATGTACGTACTCTAAGTCAACGACCGTTGACCGCTGCGCTCGACGGGTCTATCGTCGGAAGTCAACAACTGTTGACCGCCAAATCGAAAGCCTCGGGAGCGCGCCATGAATCAGTCGGATGTCTTTGTCGTCGGAGCCGGGCCTGCCGGTTGCATGCTGGCCGGCGAACTGGCCCGGTCCGGTCGGTCGGTGACGGTGCTGGAGAAGCATGCCGCGCTCTCGCCGTTGTCCCGAGCCTTCGGCGTGCACGCACGCACCCTCGAGATTCTCGACAGCCGAGGGTTGGCGGATGCGGTGCTGACGACGGGCATTCGTGCCTCGGGCCTGAAACTGTGGAATGGACTGGAGCTCGATCTCGGTGTGCTCCCGTCGTCGTTCCCCTTCCTCCTGGTCACACCTCAGAGCAACGTCGACGGTGTGCTCGAATCGCATGCACGTGATCACGGTGCCCGCATCTTGCGCGGGGTGACGGTGAGCGGCCTGGTGCAGGGCAGCGACGGTGTGACCGTGCACGGCCAGGACGCCGACGGCCGCGAACAGCAGTGGACGGCCCGGTATGTGGTGGCTGCCGACGGAGTGCACAGCACCGTACGCACCGCAATCGGTATGGACTTTCCCGGCAGGAAATTGCTTCGCTCCATCATGCTGGCGGACGTGCGGCTGACGGACCCGCCCAACGGTCTGATCAACGTCGACGCAGGTAGGGATTGTTTTGCATTCGTGGCGCCGTTCGGAGACGGGTGGTTCCGCGTCATAGCCTGGGATCGCACGGACGACGCCGCGGAAAGCGATCCGGTCGACGAATCGACGCTGCGCGGAGTCCTGCACCGTGCATTCGGCACCGACTACGGCTGGAGTGAGATTCGCTGGAGCTCGCGATTCTCCTGCGACGAACGGCAGGTATCGCGATATCGAGAGGGCCGGGTCTTTCTGGTCGGCGATGCGGCGCATGTGCATTCACCTGCCGGCGGGCAGGGAATGAACACCGGCATCCAGGACGCGATGAACCTCGGCTGGAAACTGGCGGCCGTTCTGAACGGTGCCGACGAGTCGCTCCTCGACACCTACCACGACGAACGTCATCCGGTGGGGCGGATGGTCGTGCGCAGCAGCGGCGCGACGATGCGAATGTTGTTGCTGCGCTTGGCGATTGCACGCTCGGTGCGCAACACTATCTCGGCTCGGGTGCTTCGGCGACCACGGGCCGTCGGCAAGATTGCCGGCATGTTCTCCGGCATCGGGATCTCGTACGGTCACCGGCGCGGCGAGCACCCGTTGGTAGGCACCCGAGCCGTGCAGATTCCGCTGACCGAGGGCACGGTCACCAGTGCACTGCGCGAGGCGTCGTTCCTTATCATCGGCGAAAACGACTGCAAGCGAACGGACATCGTCCGCCGTACCGACAGCGGCCCCGCCGTCCTCGTCCGGCCCGACGGATACATCGCGTGGGCCGGACGCTCCGAATCGGAGGAGTGGCTACAGATTCTCGAACAATGGACCGATCAGCCCTGCAGCAACGTGAACGAATGCTCGCGAATCAGAATGGACGGTCCGCCCGCCTCGTACGCCTGATCCGGATCACTCGACGTCGACTGACTCCACTTGCCCTCCGGCAGCGTGAATTCGACTGTCGCAGGTGAGGCGTTGACCATCCAGGCGAACGCCGCGTCTCCCTCGCCTGCACGCATCAGGATCAGAATGCTGTGTGCGTTGCCGTCGGACCAATCCTCGTCGACCATCTTTTGACCGTCGGCGCGGTAGAAGTCGACCGTATCGGGTCCTGCCCCGTCCTCCTCGGAATCGCTGTCGTGCCGGAACCAGGTGGGACGCAACGCCGGATGCTCGTCGCGCAGCGAGATCAAATGGGTGGTGAAGTCGACGAGATCCTGATCGACCGTGCTCCAGTCGAACCAGGAGACCTCGTTGTCCTGGCAGTACGCGTTGTTGTTGCCGTTCTGCGTTCGGCCCAGTTCGTCGCCGCCGAGGATCATCGGGACGCCGGCCGAAAGGAGCAGTGTGGCAAGGTGATTACGCTGCTGGCGGGCGCGGAGTGCGTTGACGCCCTCGTCGTCGGTCGGGCCCTCGGCACCACATCCCCACGAACGGTTGTCGGATTCGCCGTCTTGGCTGTCCTCGCCGTTCTCCTCGTTGTGCTTCTCGTCGTAGGAGTTGAGGTCGGCCAGGGTGAAGCCGTCGTGGGCGGTGATGAAGTTGACACTCGCCAAGGTTGGGCGCCGGGTGCTCTCGTACACGTCGGGGCTGCCGGTGACACGTTGCGCCAGAGCGGACAACGCGCCGTCCTCGCCGCGCCAGAAGTCACGAACGTCGTCGCGGAACTTACCGTTCCACTCCGACCACCGGGCCGGGAACCCGCCCACCTGGTAGCCCTGGGTGTCCCAGGGCTCGGCGATCAGTTTGACCGGTGCGAGCGTCGGATCCTGATGTACGAGATCGAGGAACGCGCTGTGGACGTCGAGGCCGGAGTCCTGACGGGTCAGGGTGCTCGCGAGATCGAAACGGAATCCGTCGACGTGCATCTCCGTGACCCAGTACCGCAGGGAGTCCATGATCAGGCCCAGCGCCGCGGGATGTCCGACGTTGAGGCTGTTGCCGGTGCCGGTGGTGTCGTAGTAGGCGCTGCGGTCGTCGTCGACGAGTCGGTAGTGCGAGCCGTTGTCGATTCCTTTGAGCGACAACGTCGGTCCCAGGTGGTTGCCCTCGGCTGTGTGGTTGTAGACGACGTCGAGGATGACCTCGATACCGGCCTCGTGCATCGCCTTGACCAGTGCCTTGAATTCGTCCACCTGGCCGCCGGTATCGCCGGTGCTGGCGTACTCGTTGTGCGGGGCGAAGAAGCCGATGGAGTTGTAGCCCCAGTAGTTTCGGCGGCCCTCTTCGAGCAGGTGCGAATCCTGGACGAACTGATGAATGGGCAACAGCTCCACTGCGGTGACGCCGATACGCTTCAGGTGCGCGATCGCGGCGGGGTGGGCCAGTCCGGCGTATGTTCCTCGAATGTCCTCGGGGACATCGGGATTGGTGGCGGTGAAGCCCTTCACGTGGACCTCGTAGACGACAGTTCGGTCCAGCGGAGTGCGCGGTGCCTCGTCGCCGGTCCAATCGAAGTTCGATTGCACTGCAACGGAATACGGCATGTGCGGCGCGGAGTCCTCGTCGTTGCGGGTCTCCGGCTCCGCATGCAGATGCGAGAACACCGACTCGTTCCAGTCGACCTGGCCGGTGATGGCCGTGGCGTATGGGTCGAGCAGTAGCTTCGCCGGGTTGTGGCGCAGTCCCGAGGCGGGATCCCACGGGCCGTCGACGCGGAGACCGTATCGCGTTCCCGGGGTGACGTCGGGCACCAGATCGTGGAAGACGTGACCGGTGCGAAGCGTCAACGGCGTTGTACTGCGCTCTGTTCCGTCTTCGTTCATCACGACGACGGACACCGAGTCGGCTGTTTCGGAGTAGACGGCGAGGTTGGCTCCGTCGTCGGACAGACGCGAGACGCCCAGGGGATACGGGAGACTGGATGAGGTGGGCATGAGCGTCCGATTACCCCCGGCGCAGGTGAGCGAAACGCTTGCCCACCTGGCGCTCGGATAGAATCGACGAGGAGATTGCGCCCGTCCTTGACCTACGGCCGCATGTGACTAAGGACGAGGCCATGAATCCCGCAGTACCCGATCCCGGTTCGGCTCGGCTCGACGAGCTGTTTCCCGGTGACAATGCCACCGAGGCTCGGTTTCGCGAGCTGGATTGGAGCTCCACGGAGCTGGGATCGGTGGAGCAATGGCCGTACGAATTGATCGCGGCCATCCGCACGGTCATGCCGTCGACCATTCCGATGTTGATCTGGTGGGGGCCGCACCTGGTCCAGATCTTCAACCACTCGTACACCGATTTTCTCGGTGACAAGTTTCCCGCCGCCGCAGCGCAGCCGGCCAGGGACTGCTGGGCAGAGATCTGGGACGAGATCGGCGCATTGGCTCATCAGGTCGTCGACGGCGGCACTGCGGTGCACGGTGCTCGCCAACGGTTCATGATGAATCGGTACGGGTTCCTCGAAGAGACGTACTGGACCTTCTCGTACAGTCCGATTCACGGTCCCGAGCGCGCGGTCCTCGGCGTGTTCGTCGCGACGTCGGAGGTCACCCAGCAGCTCCTCGGCGAACGCCGCATGCAGGCGTTGCTGAGCCTGGGCACGCTGACGGGCAACGACACCGACGGTGCCGTGGACGTCTGCCGTGCGGCAGTGGGTGTGCTCGCGGCCGAAGCATCGGAGTTTCCCCTCGTCGCCGGTTACCTCCGCGAAGATCTGAATGCGGACGGCCCGGTGGAGTGTGTCGTGACCGGCGGCGACGCCGGGTACCAGGCTGCGACGTGGGAGTGCGCCGACATCTCTCGAGTTGCCGACGGTACGGTCACCTGCGCGACCGTGCAGGTGGACGGCAACGTTCCGCAGGCCGTCGTCGTGCCGTTGACGATGGCCGGTCGGGTACAGCCGGTCGGGGCGCTGTTGATCGGAGTGAGCAGCCATCGGGTGATCGACGATGCCTTCACCTCGTTCTGCGTCGTCGTCGCCGAACGCCTGTCCACCGCACTGACGGCCTCGCACGCGTTCGAGATGGAGCGCAGCCGGGTGGCGGCCTTGGCCGACGCCGATGCTGCGAAGACCCGGCTGCTCGAGAACGTCGGGCACGAATTCCGCACCCCGCTGACGTTGCTGACGGGCCCGCTCGATTCGGTACGCGAGAACGCTGCTTCGGTGCTGGACGCGAACGACCGCGAATCACTCGACGTCGTTCATCGCGCGTCGATGCGGCTGCGCAGGTTGGTGGACGACCTGCTCGACATCGTCAATGCCGAGGCCGGCCGACTCGTCTCTCGACCCGAGCCGGTGAACCTCGGCTCGGTGACACGCGATTGCGCGACGATGTTCTCGGCCGTCGCGTCGGCGCAGGGGCTCGAGCTCGTCGTGGATGCGGCCGAGGACGTCGTGGTCCTGACCGACGCCGAAATGTGGTCGAAGGTCGTGTTCAACCTCGTCGCCAACGCCGTCAAGTACACCCCGGCCGGACGGGTGTCGGTTCGTCTGGTCGCGGACGAGGACACCGTTCGGCTCGTGGTCGCAGACACCGGGCTAGGAATTCCGGCCGAGGACCTGCCTCGAATCTTCGACCGGTTCCACCGAGTCGAACGAGAAGGCGCGCACAGCATCGAAGGGTCCGGAATCGGGCTTGCCCTGGTGACGGACTTGCTTACCGCCTTGAACGGGCGCATCGACGTCGACAGCGACGTGGGCCGGGGCACTACCTTCACCGTGCAGGTGCCGCGGTTGCCCGCAGAAGCTGCCGCTGTCGATCGACCCGGCGCTCCGGCCGATCCGATCTCGGCGATCTTCCCCTCGATCGAGCCCGTTCCCGAGACGACCGATCGCGCCGACGTCCTGCTCGTCGAGGACAACGTCGACATGCGCAACTACCTCGCGCGCCTGCTGACCGACGAAGGGTGGTCCGTCTCGACAGCGGGGGACATCGAGACCGCTCTCGATCGTGCCCGGACGATGCTGCCGGGTCTCGTGCTCTCCGACGTCATGCTGCCGGGGCGCAGTGGTCTGGATCTGGTGGACGACATCCGCGGCGACGCCGAGTTGAAGCGAATACCGGTCATCTTGCTGACCGCTCGTGCGGGAACTGATTTTGTGCTCGACGGACTCGGACGCGGTGCCGACGATTACATCGTCAAGCCGTTCCACGACCGCGAACTCGTCGCGCGCGTTCGCGTGCACCTCGAACTGTCACGGATGCGCGAGCAGCTGATCGCCGAGAGCGGCAATCAGGCCGCGACACTGCGTACGGCGCTCGAGACCCGCGGCACGATCGGCCGAGCCGTCGGCATCCTCATGTCGGTGTACCGCATCGACGCGGACGCCGCGTTCACGCAATTGACCGAACTCTCACAGAACACCAACCGCAAGACGCGGGATCTGGCCGTCATGATCGCCGACGACTTCACCGCAGGCCTCGCCCGCGAGCACTGACCGGCCGGTCAGTGGTTGCGGCGGTAGTTCTCGCGTTCGCGTTCGAGTTCCGCCGTTTTCTTCTCGCTCTTCAGATCGGCGGGCAGTCCGTGAATCTCGAGACGACGGGCGCGGTTCTGGTCCATGTATGCGGCGGTGTAGAACAGCGCGAGCAGCAGGGCCAACAGGACCATCGAGGCACGTAACCAGATCGCGCCGGGAAAGAGCACGAAGAACCCGATGAAGATGGGCAGGAACGGGATCATCGAGCGCAGGATGTGACGCGGTGTCGCGCCGGGGCCGACGAGGTCGCGTCGAACCCAATCCTGCATCGAGTCGGGGAGTTTGCGGCCCAGGACGGCGTAGCCCAACCATTGGCCGGCGTTCGGACGGGTGCGCTGGGGTCGTGCGCTCATGTCAGTGCTCCTGCTGCGATCGCCGCGTCGTTGACGCGAGTGAGGACGCGGCGCAACTGCTCCAGTTCGTCGAGTGACGCACCGAGTCTCGCCACGACCGCGGATGGAATCTTTTCGGCCTCGGCGCGGAGAGCGGCTCCGGCGGGGGTGAGGGATACGAGCAGAATGCGCTCGTCTTCCGTGCTGCGTGTGCGAGTGAGCAGGCCCATCGATTCCAGACGCTTCAGCAGCGGGGACAGGGTGGGCGAGTCGAGTTGCAGCGCTGAGCCGATCGCTTTGACCGACATCGGCGACTCGCCCCACAAGGCCAACATCACCAGATACTGCGGATGGGTCAGGCCCATCGGTTCGAGCAACGGCCGATACACCGACAGCACAGCCCGGTTGGTGACGGCCAGGGCGAAGCAGACCTGGCGATCGAGCGCGAGTGGATCCTCGGTGGTGGTCACGCTGGCCAGAGTATCAGAATTGATTAGTGCACGAATTGTTCGTGTGCAACTCAAAGGACGAAAAAGGGCGGAGGTACAGGTTCGCCACCTCGATCGGGTATCGAGTCTGCGTCAGTGGTGAAAGTTTGCCCACAACGTGTTACCGGGCGCGCAATTGTGCAATGCTGCACCTCGATTCACCCTTACCGTGATAATCCCGAGAGGATCGCCATGCGTCGCCGACGCATCTCCACCACTGTCTTCGTCGCAGCGTTGTCCCTGTCGATCGCCTCGGGAGGTATCGCATCCGCCGAGCCGGCTGCCCCCTCCGCCCGCATCGTCGACACCGTCCTGACATCCGACACGCTGCGCACGCTGAAGGTCGACTCACCCGCTATGGGGGCCGTCGTCGAAGTGCAGGTGCTCACACCCGCGGCGAAAAGCGGACCGCGTCCGACGCTGTACATGCTCAGCGGCATCGGCGAAGAGGATCCGCACAACAGCATGTGGCTGCGGAAGGGGCAGGCAGCGGAGTTCTTCGCCGACAAGAACGTCAACGTCGTCCTGCCGTTGGCCGGACCAGGCAGCTTCTACACCGACTGGCAGCGCGACGACCCGAAACTCGGCCGCTACCAGTGGGAAACGTTTCTCACCGAGGAACTGCCTCCGCTGATCGACGCAGCCGTGGATGGCAACGGCCGCAACGCGATCGCCGGCCTGTCGATGGGCGCACAATCGGCGATGATGCTCGCCGCACGTAACCCGGACGTGTACTCCGGCGTGGCGTCGTACAGCGGCTGCTTCGCGTCCGCCGAACCGTTGGGCCAGGCCAGTATTCGAGCCATCGTCGGAGCATTCGGCGGCAATGCCGACAACATGTGGGGCGGACCCTTCGATCCTGCGTGGGCCGAACATGATTCGGTGGCCAATGCCGAAAGTCTGCGCGGTACCGATGTCTACGTGTCGGTGGGAACCGGCGCTCCCGGACGTCACGAAAGCTTCGACACTGCAGCGGGATGGGACAGGGTGGTGGTCGGTGGCCTCATCGAGGTCGGGTCCAACTACTGCACACACCGACTCGCGGATCGGCTCGGCCAGTTGAACATTCCTGCAACGTTCGACTTCACCGAGACCGGAACGCACTCGTGGCCGTACTGGGTGGAGCAGCTACCGAAGAGTTGGCCGACCCTCGCCGGATCCCTCGGTATCTCGGGCTGACACTCGGTATCTCGGGCCGATTGCTCAGTGGGTCCATGGGCAGTCGAGAGGCTTCGTCAGGCCGAGGTGCTTCTCGACTCGCGCCACCGACTCGTCTCGGAGACGGCCGTAGATTCGGTACGGGTCGTGCAGGGTCCGTCCCAGAACGCTTTCCATCGCCTCCGCATCGAAGGCTGCCGCGGTGTTGTCGGAATTGCGGGTGCCGTCGGATTCGAGATTGGACCTGAAGATGCCCGCCGCCGACTTGGGCAGGAAGTCCTCGTACACGATCGGGTCGGCCGCGAGAACACCCGACCTGACCAGATCGACGAGGCCACCGTCCCGGTCTGCAGCGGACGGGTTGGTCCCAGTGACTCGAAAGGTGAAGTAGGCGAGGTCTTCTGCCATCCACTGTGTCTCGTCGTCCGGCACCAGCGACGACCACAGTGCGGACGCGTCCTCGGGTTTCTCGGTATCGAGTCGATCCAGATACTCGTCGTAGCGACGTCGTCCGAGTGCGGTAGCTGCCGCGCCCCTGGCTTCGACCTCGCCGAACCGCACCCGTAGATGGCCGGGTTCGACGTTGCCGTTCTCGTCGAGAAACATCCGCTGCTCGTCCAGCGCTCGGAACGACGTCTGGCGCAACAACAATCCGGGACCGGACGTACGAGGAGGGCCCTGGATGGTGTCGATCATCGCCACCCCGTGCTCTCCCATACGGCGATGCAGAAGGTCGATGTCCAGAACCCTCGGTGTCAGGTGGTTGATGTGGGTGGAGGAGACACCACCGATGTCGGCGGCCACCGCCGAGACTGCCTCGAGTTCGCGGTACCACGCTCTGTCGACAGGGTCGGTCGACAATGCGAACGCCGCCGTCGCGAGGTCCAGAAAAGTAGCAGACTCCTCCGCTGCGAGGCCGTTGTCCCTCTCGCACGTGGCTGCCAGCTCGAGCAGTAGCGGAGGGAACAGTGTTCTGCGATCGAGGAATTCCGTCAGGCGACGGCCGAGATCCGGGTCGAAGAACCGTCGATCCGACGCCACCAGCATCGAGGTGAAGATCCGGAACGGGTTGATCGCCAGCTCGGCCGGATCGATCGGCCGGAACGCTGTCGACACCACCGGAATCGAACTCGACGCAGTCTCACGCAGATCGTAGAAACCCACCGGATACATGCCCATGGCACCGAATATCAGTGCCACCTGCGACATCTCACGTGCATTGCCGACCCGAATCGCGCCGTGCCGCTCGGCGGTGACGCGATCGATGGAGCCGAAACGTTCCGCATCGGCACCGCTGGTGCGCATCGTGTCGGCATTGATCGACGCGGTGACATCCAACAGCGTCGTGTACGCGGGAACCTCCCGCCCGTACAGAGCCGACAGACGAAGGGCGAACTGCGCTCGCAATTGCGTCGGTGTCACGTTCACCACCTCATACTGCGCCTTTCGGTGCCGGCACGGAACCCGTTCGGCTGCCTGCTGCACTCTCGCGACTGTGCGCATCTACCGCACAATGTGTGCGCGATCACACAAGACCGGCGCGTTCGCCCGGGCGCAGTCTGGAGCAGACATGCGAGAGGTGCCTGCACACGGCACCGAGAAGGAGCGAAAACATATGACCGCAGTACAGGAATCGGCCGCACCGTCGCTGCCGACCGGCACCGCCACCGAGCTCTACATCGCGGGGCAGTGGCACGGTGCATCCGACGGAGGCACCTTCACCGACCTGAACCCGACCACCGAACAGCCCCTGGCCGAGATTGCTGCGGCCACCGCGTCGGACGTCGATGCAGCGGTGCGTGCGGCCCGTGCCCAGCTCGGTGGTGAGTGGGGTGCTACCCCCGGAGCAGTCCGGGGCCAGCTGCTCAATCGGGTGGCCGATCTGATCGAGCGGGACGGTGACCTTCTCGCTCGACTCGAAGCACTCGACGTCGGTAAGCCGGTGGGTCAGCCCGCGATGCTCGACGTCCCTAATGCCGCAGCCACGTTCCGGCACTTCGCGGGCTGGGCCGACAAGATCACCGGCAGCTCCATCCCCACTGCGGGCTACTTCGGGCAGCCGACGCACTCGTACACCGTCCGTGAGCCGGTGGGCGTCATCGGCATGATCGTTCCCTGGAACACCCCGCTGATGATCGCGGCGTGGAAGCTCGCTCCCGCTCTGGCAGCCGGAAATACCGTGGTCGTCAAGCCGCCGGAGGACGCGCCGCTGTCCATCCTGCACCTGGCTCGACTGATCGACGAGGCAGGCGTACCGGCCGGAGTGGTCAATGTTGTTCCAGGACTGGGTGAAGTGACGGGTGACGCCTTGGTCGGGCATCCTGACGTCGACAAGATCAGCTTCACCGGCAGCCCCCGGGTCGGTAAGCTCATCGCGAAGAAGGCCGCCGACACGTTCAAGCGGACGACGCTCGAGCTCGGCGGCAAGTCGCCGCAGATCATCCTCGAGGATGCGGATCTCGACGCGGCGATCAACGGAACCGCGATGGGACTGTTCTTCAACCAGGGCCAGGTGTGTGCCGCCGGAACCCGAGTGCTGGTGCATCGCTCGCTGTACTCGCAGGTGGTCGACGGTTTGGCCGCAGCGGCCTCTGCTCAGGTCCTGGGAGATCCGTTCGATCCGTCGACGACGATGGGTGCCCTCGTCAACGCGAAGCAGCGAGACAGTGTGCTGGGGTACATCGAGGCCGGACGCGACGGCGGGGCCCGAGTCGCAGCCGGTGGCGGACGTCCCGACGGTGCCGGCTATTTCGTCGAGCCGACGATCTTCGCCGACGCCGACAACGACATGAAGATCGCCCAGGAGGAGATTTTCGGGCCGGTCGGAACGGTGATTCCGTTCGATACGGCCGACGAGGCGATCTCCATCGCCAACGACACCGTGTACGGCTTGGCCGCTTCGATCTGGACCCGCGACGTGTCGAGGGCGCACATACTGGCCGGGCAGGTCCGTTCCGGCGCGGTGTGGGTGAACGGCTGGGCTGCAATCGATCCCGCTCTCCCCTGGGGCGGCATGAAGTCCAGCGGCACGGGCCGGGAACTCGGGTGGGCCGGTATCGAGGCCAACACCGAAGAGAAGGTCGTCACCGTAGTTCTGTAGCCCGACTCCCTCGTGCAGCAACGAAACAGCAAGGACTGACATGCCGAAGAAATCGACCGACTACGTCGTCGTCGGAGCAGGATCAGCAGGAAGCGTCATCGCCAGGAGGCTCCTCGACGCAGGCCACGCCGTCCACGTGATCGAAGCCGGTCCCGTGGACACCGATCCGGCGATCCACTCACCGCAGGGCTGGCCGACGCTGTTGGGCGGGCCGCAGGACTGGGGACTGTTCACCACCCCGCAGAAGCACGCCAACGATCGGCGAATCTTCTGGCCACGCGGACGCGTCCTCGGTGGCAGCTCGTCCCTCAACGGAATGATCTACGTACGTGGGCATTCCAGCGATTACGACGGGTGGGCATCGGCCAGCGGTGACGCCGGATGGTCGTGGGAGAACGTGCTGCCGCTGTTCAAGCGTTCGGAGTCACACGAGCTCGGTGCCAACGAGTTCCACGGCGGTGACGGGCCACTGCCGGTGTCCATCATGGGTACCCCGCATCCGCTGGCGGCAGCCTTCGTCGACGCTGCCGTCGAGCACGGGCACAAGCTCATCGACGACTTCAACGCCGACGAGATGGTCGGTGCCGGCTACAATCACACCACCACGCGCGACGGTGAGCGGATGAGCGCCTGGAAGAGCTTCGTCGGCCCGGTGCTCGACAATCCCGACCTGACGGTGACCACCGGTGCTCTCGTGCACCGAGTGGTGCTCGAGAACGGCCGAGCGGTGGGCATCGAATACAGCCGCGGAGATGGCGAGCTGGAGCGAGCGTTCGCCGATCACGAGGTCATCCTGTGCGGCGGAGCCCTCGGCTCTCCGAAGACGTTGCTGCTCAGTGGAATCGGGCCGTCCAGACATTTGGCTGAACTGGGAATCGACACCGTCGTCGACCTGCCGGGGGTCGGCGAGAACCTGCACGATCATTTGCTGCTCAGCAACATCTACGAGTCCCTCGAGCCGCTCGCAGCCGGTACGAACAACCTGCTCGAAGCGCAGCTGTACGCCCGCAGTACCGGATGGGCCGGCGCTGCACCCGATCTGCAACCCCTGTTCATGCACATCCCTTATCCTGCCGACGGATACCCGGTGCCGGAGAACGGCTACACGATCGCACCGGGAATCGTGGCTCCGCGTTCGCGTGGCACACTGCGACTGGCGTCCTCGGATCCTAATGAACTGCCGCTGGCGGATCCGAACATCCTGGCCGATCCGTACGACCTCGAGGCGATGGTCGACGCGGTGGAGATCTGCCGTGAGATCGGTGCGTCCGATGCCTTCGCGCCGTGGCGTAAGGCGGAGGTGGTTCCGGGACCGAGCGCCCGCACCCGTGACGACCTGCGGGCGTACGTACGACAGACTGCCGGTACGTACCACCACCAGGTCGGCACCTGCAAGATGGGAGCCGAGTCGGACTCCGATGCCGTTGTCGGAGCTGACCTTCGGGTCCGCGGGGTCGATGGATTGCGGGTGGCGGACGCGTCGATCATGCCCACGGTGCCGTCGGGCAACACCAACGCGCCGTCCATCATGGTCGGTGAGCGGGCCTCGGATCTGATCCTCGGAAAGTAGTTCGTGGTCGGGTGAGGGCGGCGTGCGCTCTCACCCGGCGCGGTACTCCCGCGGCGACATGCCGTACGTCTCCTTGAACAGCTTCGAGAAGTTCGAGGAATCGATCAAACCGTGACGCGCACAGACGGTTCCGATACTGTCTGCGGCGAAACGAGGGTCACGCAGGTCGCGGTGGCACCTCTCCAGACGCCTGGATCTGATCCAGCCGGCCACCGTGCGACCGTCCTGCTCGAAGAGCTTCTGCAAGTAGCGCGTCGAAATATGCAGGTGCGCAGCGAGAGACGCCGTGGACAGTGTCGGATCGGACAGCTGAGATTCGACGAGACTCTTGGCCTCGATCAGGAGTGTGGATCCCGGCGCATCGTGGGGAGCCGCGTCGTCGAGGGCGGCGCAGAGCAAATCGAGGACGGCGTTCTCGAGCATCGGTGTCGTCGGCAATGTGCCGTCGGCGGCGTTGCGACGCAAATTGAACAGGAACGGCGACACCAGCGCGCCGACGCCATGATCGCCCTCGATGCGACGCGCCGCGACGGTCGTCAAGTCACGGGAAACGATGCGGAGTGCGTCGCGTGAAAACATCACCACGAACATCTCGAAGTCCCCGGCGAAGTGCAGATCGTAAGGGGCACTGGTGTCGTAGACCGCGAAGTCGCCAGGATGGAGTACGGCCTCGCGCTCGTTCTGGACGATCGTGCCGCACCCCGTCAGCTGCAGGCCGACCTTGATCAGGCCGGGATCGGCACGCCTAATGGTGGCGCGTGTGCGGCGGACATCCACCTCGCGCCCCGCGACCTCGCTCAATTGGAGAGATCCCAATGTCGACGACACCAGGGTGCCCTGGAACGGCGACTGCCCGGTGGACACAGCGTCGAGCGGCACGAACGCCGTCGAGACGTTCTCGCGCCATTGCTCGAAATCCTGTGCCACCGGGCGCATGTCATACGGTCGGACGGTTGTCGATCAGACGGCGGGCTTTACCGATGGAACGCTCGAGGGCTGCCGGTGCGACGACGTCGACCGCGACGCTGACGCCGATCCGGTCCTTGACCAGCTTCTTCAGCGTCGCGGCTGCTGTTACATGAGTGTCGAGCGCGGCATCGGGTCGGGCCTCGACGAGGACGGTCAGAGTGTCCATGCGTCCGGCACGCTCGAGCACACACTGGAACTGCGGTGCCAGAACGGGAACCGTCAAAATCAGCTCCTCGATCTGCGTCGGGAAGAGATTGACTCCGCGCAGAATGATCATGTCGTCGGTGCGGCCGGTGACCTTCTGCATCCGACGCATCGTGCGAGCCGTGCCCGGTAGCAGACGCGTCAGATCGCGGGTGCGGTAGCGGATGATCGGCATCGCTTCCTTGGACAAGGACGTGAACACCAATTCACCCTCCTCGCCGTCGGGCAGAACCTCGCCGGTCACCGGGTCGATGACCTCCGGGTAGAAATGATCCTCCCAGATGTGGAGTCCGTCCTTGGTTTCGACGCATTCCATCGCGACGCCCGGTCCCATGACCTCGGACAGGCCGTAGATGTCGACGGCGTCCATGTCGAGAGTCTTCTCGATCTCCTTGCGCATCTCCTCGGTCCAGGGCTCCGCGCCGAAGACGCCCGTCTTCAGTGAGGTCTTCGCCGGATCGATGCCCTTCTTGACCATCGCGTCGACGATCGTGAGCATGTACGACGGCGTGACCATGATGGCGTCGGGCTCGAAGTCCTCGATCAGCTGGATCTGACGATCGGTCATACCGCCCGACATCGGAATAACGGTGCAACCCAGTCGTTCTGCGCCGTAGTGTGCGCCGAGTCCGCCGGTGAAGAGACCGTAACCGTAGGCCACGTGCACCTTGTCCGACGGCTTGACACCACCTGCCCGGAGGCTGCGCGCGATGAGATCGGCCCAGTTGCTGATGTCGTTCGCGGTGTACCCCACCACTGTCGGCCTCCCCGTGGTGCCCGAGGACGCATGGATGCGTGAGACCTTGTCCTGCGGAACCGCGAACATCCCGAAGGGGTAGTTCTCCCGCAGGTCCTTCTTGGCGGTGAACGGGAACTTCGCCAGATCCGACAGGTCTTTCAGATCGGTCGGATGCACCCCGGCGTCGTCGAATGCTTTCGTGTAGTGCGGAACGTTGTCGTACGCGTGCTGCAGCGACCATCGCAGGCGCTCCAACTGCAGCGTGGAAATGCGGTCCCGAGAGGCGAACTCGATGTCGGGGGTATCGGTGGGGGCGGACAGCACACTGGTCATGATCGGTCTCTCGTGGTCTCAGGCGTCGAAGTCGACGGTGACGGTGTCGCTGAGTGGGAAGGTTTGGCAGGTGAGCACGAAGCCGGCATCGACCTCGTTGTCTTCCAATGCATAGTTACGACGCATGTCGACCTCTCCGAAGGTCACCTTCGCGCGGCAGGTGCCGCACACTCCGCCCTTGCATGCGAAGGGGAGGTCCGAGCGCAGCTGCTCGGCCGAATCGAGTATCGACTCGTCCTGCGGTAGAGCGCCTTTCACCTCGCGGCCATCGAGGATGATCGTGACTTCACTGCTGGGGCCGGTGATACCGGGCTCGCGGTGCTGCTCCTGCGGCGGCGGTACATCGTCGACGTAGAACAGTTCGGCGTGGATGCTGGTCTTCGCCACACCGAGGTCACCGAGAACCTGTTGGGCATCGGTGACCATCCCGAACGGGCCACACAACCAGAAATGATCGATATCCGGTGTTGCGACGACGGTGTCGAGTATCTCGCGAAGCCGGTCGGCATCGAGCCTGCCGCTGAACAATTCGACTTCCCGTGGCTCGCGAGACAGTACGTGGATGACGTCGAATCGACTGCCGTACTGGTCCTTCAGGTCGGCGATCTCCTCGGCGAACATCACCGTTCGCGTCCGGCGATTGCCGTACAGCAGAACCACTTCGGAGTCGGGATTCGCCAGAACGGACGCCGCAATCGACAACATCGGGGTGATACCGGAACCGGCGGCGATGAGCACGTGCCTGCCGGCCTGGGCCGGATCAGCGTGGAAGGTGCCGCTCGGGCCCTGCACGTCGATTCGGTCGCCTGCTTTGACGTCGTGAACGAGCCAGGAGGAGAACAGACCGTCGGACACCTCACGGACACCGACGCGGGGACGCGCACCCGCCGGGGCGCAGATGGAGTAGGAGCGGCGGTGCTCGACGCCGTCGACGGTGCGGCTGAGCATCAGTGACTGGCCCGGGCGAAAGTCGAACTCTTTGCGCAATTCTTCCGGGACGTCGAACGTGACAGCAACGGCGTCGTCGCAGAGGGCTTCCACGTCGGCAACGGTCAGTGAATGAAAAGGTTTGTTGCGCAGATTCTTCTGAACGGGCTCGGCGGTGACGGTCATCAGATTTCCTTCACGTGGTCGAAGGGCTCGAGGCAGTCGTCGCACCGGTACTGGGCTTTGCAGAGGGTGGCGCCGAACTCGGACGTGAGCCGGGTGTTGCGCGAGCTGCACTGCGGGCAGGTGAGCTGACGGGGTTTGACGGTCAAGGTCAGCGGCACCGGGCCGGATGTACGTTCCGGGGCCGGACCCGGAGTGGAGTAGCCGGTCTCGCGCAGCTTGCGCAGGCCCTCCTCGGAGATCCAGTCGGTACTCCATGCCGGCGTCAGGCTTGTGACGATCTCGACATCCGCGTAGCCGTGGTCCTGAAGCTTGTGAGCGATGTCGTCCCGCATCGTCGCCATGGCGGGGCAGCCGGAGTACGTCGGAGTGATGGTGACGAGCACGCTGCCGTTCTCGCGTACCTCGACGTCGCGCAGGACGCCGAGGTCGTCGAGGGTGAGCAGCGGCATCTCCGGATCCATGACGGTAGCTGCGATGTCGCGAGCGGAGAGTTCCATCGTGGTCACCAGACTCCCTCCGGATGTGCCCTCGCCACGACCTGCATCTCGGCGATCAACGGGCCGAAGGCCTCGGTGTGGATGCCGCGACGACCACCGCGGCCGCCGATGGTGCCCACGGACTTGCCCTCGGGTGCCTCCAGCTCCGCGGCGTGCAGCACCTGTGCAAGAACCGAATCGAACTCCTCGCGAACATCGCGAGGGTCGACGGCGACAGCGACCTTCGCGAGTGCGATCTCCTCGTCCGTCGGGAGGAACAGCTCCGAGACGTACGGCCAGATCCGGGTCACGGCGTCGCGGACGCGTCGCTTCGATTCGTCGGTTCCGCAGCCCAGGGTGACGACCCAGCGTGCCGCGTAATCGCGGTGGTACGTCAGCTCTTTGACGCCCTTGTTCGCAACTGCGGCAAGAACGGGATCACGGGATTCCTGCAGGCGAGTGAAGACCGCGAGCCGCCACGTCGAGAACACGAGGAGCCGAACCAGCGACTTCGCGAAGTCGCCGTTGTCGAGCTCGGTGAGTCTGACGTTGCGGAAGTCGGCCTCGTCGCGAAAGAACGCCAGCGCATCCTCGGCGGGTGCGGGGGAGGTGTCCGAGATGAACGGCACCACCGTCGGATCGGCTTTCGCGGCGCGGGCCAGTAGCAGCCGGGCCTGGCCGAGGAGATCGAGGCCGACGTTCGCCAGCGCCACCTCTTCTTCCAGTTCCGGTGCGCGAGTGCTCCATTCGGCGAGGCGCTGGGAGCTGATCAGCGCATCGTCACCGAGCATGAGGCAGTACGCGGCAAGGGCTTTCAGGTCGACGTCATCGGGAACGGTGGTATCGACTCCGGCGAGCGGGTCGTCGAAACTCGTCCCGAATGCCCACTGCCCGTGCGAGTCCTCGTCGACGAGGCCCTCGTAGGCGCTGTCGTGATCGGTCATGAGTGCTTGTCCTCTGGGAGTATGGGTCTCACATGTGGGGAACGTTGTCGGGGATCTCGTAGAACGTCGGGTGGCGGTACACCTTGTCGCCACTCGGTGCGAAGAACGGATCCTTCTCCGACGGCGACGACGCGACGATCGAGTTGGACGGAACCACCCAGATGCTGACGCCTTCGTTGCGGCGGGTGTAGACGTCGCGAGCATGCCGCAGGGCCATGTGGTCGTCGGCAGCGTGGAGCGATCCGACATGCACGTGGTTCAGGCCGCGCTTGCCGCGCAGGAACACCTCGTACAACGGCCAATCGGCCTTGACCGCTTCCCTTTTCGGCTCGACCGGAACACCCTCGGTGGGCACTGCTCCGTGGCCGCCCTCGGCGGTGAACTGGGCCTCTTCAGGGCGTGTCATGATGCTGCGTTCCTTTCGGCGAATGCGGTTGCGGCCTCACGGACCCAGGCTCCGCCGTCGTGAGCTGCTCGACGGTTCGCGATGCGCTCGACGTTGGAGGCACCGTTGCCCTTGATCACCTGCATGAACTCGGACCAGTCGGGCTCACCGAAATCGTGTGACTTGCGCTCCTCGTTCCACTTCAGGTCCGGGTCGGGGAACGTGACTCCGAGTGCCTTCGCTTGCGGGATCGACATGTCGACGAAGCGTTGGCGCAGTTCGTCGTTGGTGTGGCGCTTGATGCCCCACTTCATGGACTGCTCGGTGTTGGGGGACTCGTCGTCCGGCGGGCCGAACATCATCAGTGCCGGCCACCACCATCGGTTGACGGATTCCTGGACCATGGCACGCTGTTCGTCGGTGCCGCGCATCATCGTGGCCAGCAGCTCGTAGCCCTGACGCTGGTGGAAGGATTCTTCCTTGCAGACGCGGATCATCGCGCGCGCGTAGGGCCCGAAGCTGCTGCGGCACAGGGGAACCTGGTTGCAGATCGCTGCGCCGTCGACGAGCCAGCCGATGGTGCCCACGTCTGCGTACGTCAGGGTGGGGTAGTTGAAGATCGAGGAGTACTTCTGCTTGCCCTCGATGAGCTTGACCGTCAGGTCGGCGCGGTCCGCTCCGAGGGTTTCGGCAGCAGAGTAGAGGTAGAGGCCGTGACCGGCTTCGTCCTGCACCTTGGCCATCAGGATCGCCTTGCGGCGCAACGACGGTGCGCGGGTGAGCCAGTTGCCCTCCGGCTGCATGCCGATGATCTCGGAGTGCGCGTGCTGGGCGATCTGGCGGATGAGCGACTTGCGGTAGCCGTCCGGCATCCAGTCGCGAGGCTCGACGCGCTGCTCGTGGGCAATGGTCTCGTCGAACCCGTCCTGCAGCGTCTCGGTGGACAGGGTGTTTGACGTGGTCATAAGTCCTACTTTCATTACCGAATGATCGGTTGGTAACCAGTATGCATCGAAGTGACCCCGGGCACAAGTGCGGCTTCGCCGCACGTGCGTGGAAGTTCGTAGCAGGGGTCGAGTTTCCACTCACATGGGTCGTTCCGCAGGCTCCACTCCCGCTCACATGCCGACGAAGGAGGCTCTCTTCTTCGCCAGGAAGGCATCGACGGCGGCCTTGTGGTCGGCGGTCTGTCCCAGAGCGGTCTGCGCCTGCGCCTCGCGGTCCAGGGCGTCGGACAGTCCGGACCGCGCGATCAGTGATTTGACCTGCTTGTACGCCAGGGTGGGTCCCGCAGCGAGCGTTGTGGCCAGCGTGCGCGCGGTCTCGAGAACGTCGGCATCGTCGACGACGCGATGCACCAGACCCCAGTCGAGGGCCTGCGCGGCGGTGACCTTGTCGCCGAGCAGCATCAGTCCCGCGGCCCGGCTCGCGCCCAGTGCGTCGACCAGCGTGTAGCTCAATCCCGAGTCGCTGGCCAGTCCGATGCCGGTGAACGCCGTGGCGAACGACGACTTGGTACCGGCAACCCGGATGTCTCCGGCGAGTGCGATCCCGAGACCGGCACCGACGCACGCGCCGGGGATGGCCACGACGATCGGCACCTCGAGCGCTGCGAGCCCTCGGATGAGCGGGTTGTAATGCTCGCCGACGGTATCCATCGCCGTGGCCGGGTCGGCTTCGAGCGCGGTGACGTGCTCGCCGAGGTCCTGGCCAACGCAGAAGTTCTTGCCCTCCGCGGTGATGAGCACCGCGCGCACACTGGGTGCGGCGGCGTTCTGCACTGCAGACATCAGGCCGACTTTCGTCATGACGTCGAGGGCGTTGTGTGCCTCGGAGCGCGCGAGGGTGATGGTCGCCAGGCCGTCGGTGACGTCGAACCGTACCGTCATGCGTTCGTCCAATCGTGAAAGCCGCGACCGGACTTGCGTCCGATATCGCCGCGAGCAACCATGTCTCGCAACAACTGCGGGGGAGTGAACCTGTCGCCGAGGGTCGACGCCAGGTGTTCTGCGATGGCGAGCCGAACGTCCAACCCGACGAGGTCGGTCGACCGCAACGGACCCATCGGATGCTTGTAGCCGAGTTCCATGGCGCGGTCGATCGATTCGGCGTCGGCGACGCCTTCCTCCAGCATCCGGATGGCCTCGAGTCCGAGGCACACGCCGAGCCGGGAGGTAGCGAACCCGGGGGAGTCGTTGACGAGCACCTCGGTTTTGCCGAGCAGTGACACCCACTGCTGCACTCGCTGCACGACGTCTAGGGAAGTGGCCGGAGCGCGCACGATCTCGACGAGAGTCGACGCCGGAACCGGGTTGAAGAAGTGCATCCCGACGAAGCGGCTCGGATCGCTCAATGCTGCGCCGAGTTCCGCGATGGAGATCGAGCTCGTGTTCGACGCGATGACCGTGTCGGGCCCGGCGATCTTGTCGACGAGAGCCAGTACCTCGACCTTGAGCGACGGAATCTCGGGAACCGCTTCGACAACCAGGTCCAGGTCGGCAGCAAGATCCGCGGGGCCGGCGACGGTGGAGACCCGGGCGAGAATCGCAGCGGGGTCCTCGCTGAGCTTGCCGCGCTCGTGCGCCCGGTCCAGCCCGGTCGAGACTCGTCCGAGGGCTGCAGTCTGGTCGGCTGCTTCGGCGATGACGACGGTCGAGCCGAGGGCCGCGAACACCTGGGCAATACCTGCACCCATGCGGCCTCCGCCGACAACAGCTACTTTCACAGGAACTGTCATTTCTTCTTCTCCAGAAATGCCGTCATGCGGCGTTGTTTGTCTTCGGTCTCGAACAGAACAGCCTGCGCGATGTCGTCGGCCCACGGGTGCGAACCGGGTGCATCGAGAATCCTTTTCGTCAGCTTCAGGGCCAGTGGTGCTTGTCTCGCAATGCGATCCGCGAGGGAATGCGCTGTAGTCAACGGCTCGTCGACGACGTCCAGCACCAGGCCGCACCGAAGTGCCACCTCTGCGTCCAGTGTCCGGCCACCGAGAAGCACCTGCTTCGCTACGGACACCCCCACCAGCGTCGGTAACCGGTAGCTGGCTCCGGCGGCAGCCATGATGCCCAGTCCCGGTTCGGGATTGCCGAACACGGCCGTCGGCGACGCGATGCGGATGTCGCAGGCGTAGGACAGTTCGGCTCCGCCGCCGAGTGCGTATCCGCGGACGGCTGCGATCGTCGGCAGGGGGAGTGCGGCGATGCGGTCGAACAGGTTTCGGTTGATGCCGCGCAGTGCGTCGTCGCGGGTGCGGGCCCGTAACTGGTTGATGTCGGCACCGCCGGCAAAATGCTCGCCTGCTCCGGTCAGGATCACGATCCTGGGATCCTGCTCCACGAGCGCGCACACCTCGTGCAACTCGCCGATCATGTCGGAATCGATTGCGTTGCGTTGCGTCTCGCGGCTCAGGGTGACGACAACGCGGTCCGTCGACTCCTCCACGATGAGTGTGTTCACGGTGCCTCGATCAGCATCGACACGCCTTGCCCGACGCCGACGCACAGTGTCGCGAGCCCACGGGAGGCCTTCTCGCGTTCCATCCGGCCCAACAGCGTCAACAGAATTCGAGCTCCCGACGAGCCGAGGGGGTGGCCGAGGGCGATGGCCCCGCCGTCGGCGTTAACGATGTCCTCGTCGAGCTTCAGCTGGCGGATGACGCCGAGGGACTGTGCCGCGAAGGCCTCGTTGAGTTCGACGGCACCGAGGTCGTCGACAGACCATCCGGCGCGCGTGAGCGCCTTCTGCGTGGACGGGACCGGCCCGAGTCCCATGATGTGGGGCGCGATGCCGGCGCTCGCACTGGTGACGATGCGGCCGCGAACCTCGAGGCCGTACGTGCGCACGGCTTCTTCCGAGGCCACGACCAATGCCGATGCCCCGTCGGTGAACGGTGACGACGTGCCGGCGGTGACGATCCCGTCCTTGCGAAACACGGTCTTCAGGGTGCCGAGCTTGTCCAACGTGGTTCCGCGGCGCGGCGTCTCGTCCTCGGTGACCTCGCCGTTCTTGGTGCTGACGGGCACGATCTCGTCGGCGAAGCGCCCGGCATCCTGGGCGGCGACGGCACGCTGCTGACTGCGGAAAGCGAAGGCGTCGGACTCTTCACGGGTGATGCCTTCGCTGAGCGCGACCTCTTCGGCGGTCTCGCCCATCGACAATGTGATCTTGGGGTCGGTCCCCGCGTCGTGCGCTGCGAAGGTCGGGTTGGTGAATCGCCAGCCGAGGGAGGTATCGAAGATCTCGCCGGGCTTGGCCCACGCCGTCCCGGGCTTGGCCATGACCCACGGCGCGCGCGTCATGGACTCGACGCCACCGGCGACGATGATGTCGGCCTCACCGCTGCGAATGGTGCTCGCGGCGTTGGCTACTGCGGTCAGTCCGCTCGCGCACAGGCGATTGACGGTATATCCCGGCACCGACTGGGGCAGACCTGCGAGCAGAACCGCCATTCTGGCCACATCGCGATTGTCCTCGCCTGCTTGGTTGGCCGCACCCAGAATCACCTCGTCGATTCGATCGACGGGTACGCCCGCTCTGCGGACCGCCTCGGCCACGACCAGCCCGGCGAGATCGTCGGGGCGCACCGAGGCCATTGCACCGCCGTAGCGCCCGTGCGGGGTACGTGCGCCGGCCACGAGAAATACTTCGCCCACTTCGCAACTCCTTCGTCGGTTGCGTCATTAATAACCGAACATTCGGTCGTTTGGCAAGGTCTGCTGCCCGTGGTGCTGTGGAATCGTCCGCCGACTGCGAAGATGTGGCAATGACAACCGCACGCGCGCCGCGCAAGACCGGACAGCCAGGGCGGCCGGGATACGACCTGGATTCCCTCTTGGCCGTGGCGGTCAAGGTCTTCAACGACCGTGGGTACGACGGCACCAGCATGGAGATTCTGGCGAAGCGGCTCGGTATCACCAAGTCGTCGATCTACCACCACGTATCGGGCAAGTCCGAGTTGCTCGAACTCGCGCTGTCGCGGGCTCTCAACGCACTGTTCGCCGTGACGACCGAGGATCGGGCGACCACCGGGCGGTATATCGATCGCCTCGAATACCTGGTGCGTCGCAGCGTCGACATCCTGTGCGCGGAACTGCCCTATGTGACGCTGTTGCTGCGGGTGCGGGGCAACACCGACGTCGAGCGGCGCGCTCTCGCTCGCAGGCGCGAATTCGACACGTTCGTCACCGGGCTCGTCGTCGCCGCCGCCGAGGAGGGCGACCTGCGTCCCGGTGTCGACCCGGCTCTGGCGTCCAAGCTCGTCTTCGGCACAGTCAACTCGCTCATCGAGTGGTACCGCCCGCGCACCGGCGGATCCGTCGAGGAATTGGCCGACGCCGTGGTCGCGCTGACCTTCGACGGCCTGCGCCGCACGTAGCGAGGGCATGCTCAGCCGGGTCGTTCCGCAGGCTCCACTCCTGGTCTTGACTTCTCGGCGTTCGGCGGCGATGGTAATTACCGACCGAACGTACGGTGAGATGGAGGCGTTGTGAGCAGACTTCTGGAAAGCTATGCCCAGGGCACGTGGTATTCCGCGACCGACGAGGGAACGCCGCTGCTGAGCGCCGTCGACGGCAGTGAGATCGCCCGGGTGTCATCCAGCGGTCTCGACGTCGCAGGCATGATCGACTACGCCCGGACCGTCGGCGGCCCCGCGCTCGCAGCCCTGACGTTCCACGAGCGTGCAGCCCTGCTCAAACAACTGGGCCTGACGCTGCTGGCCGGCAAAGAGGAGTTCTACCAACTCTCCCGGCACACCGGAGCCACCACCCGCGATTCCGGCGTCGACATCGACGGAGGTTTCGGCACCGTGCTGAGCTACGCGAGCAAGGCTCGACGTGAACTCCCCAACGAGACGGTCTACCTCGACGGCGCCATCGAGCAGCTCGGCAAGAAGGGCACCTTCCTCGGTCAGCACATCTACACCTCCCGGCGCGGCGTCGCCGTGCAGATCAACGCGTACAACTTCCCCGTCTGGGGCTTCCTCGAAAAGCTGGCACCCGCGTTCATCGCGGGCGTGCCCTCGATCGTCAAGCCAGCCAGTCAAACTGCGTACCTGACCGAGCTTGTCTTCCGTCGGATCATCGAGTCGGGGTTGCTGCCCGAGGGGTCGGTTCAGTTGCTGTGTGGCAGTGCCCGCGGTGTCCTCGACCACCTCGGCGGCCAGGACTCGGTGGCCTTCACCGGATCGGCCGATACCGCTGCAACCCTGCGCTCACACCCCAACGTCGTCGGCGAGGGACTCCATTTCACGGCGGAAGCCGATTCTCTCAACGCGTCCATCCTGGGTTCCGATGTGTCACAGAGTGATCCGGAGTTCGATCTGTTCGTCAAAGGTGTCTTCACCGAGATGACATCCAAAGCCGGCCAGAAGTGCACGGCCATCCGCCGCGTGCTGGTGCCGCAGGACTCGGTCGAACCCGTCATCGAGGCGCTCAAGGCCAAGCTCGACAAGGTCGTCGTCGGTGACCCGCAGGACGACGGCGTCACCATGGGTGCACTCGCCAGCATCGACCAGCGCGACGAGGTCCTCAAATCCATTCGTGGACTGATCAAGTCGGCCACCGTCGTCTTCGGTGATCCCGACTCCGTGGATTCACGGCCCGGTGCCTTCATGGCACCGGTCCTGTTGAAGGCCGGCGACAAGAGCGCACCCGAACCGCACGAGATCGAGGCATTCGGGCCCGTCTCCACCGTCATCGGTTACGACAGCACCGCAGACCTGCTCGACCTCGTCGCCCGCGGAAAGGGCTCTCTGGTCGCATCTCTGGTGACCAAAGATTCGGCCATCGCGCGCGAGATCGTGCTGGGCACCGCTCCGTATCACGGGCGCATCCTGGTCCTGAACTCCGAGGACGCGAAGGAATCGACCGGTCACGGTTCGCCGCTACCGGTACTGGTGCACGGCGGACCCGGCCGCGCAGGCGGTGGTGAAGAACTCGGCGGTATCCGCGGCGTCCTGCACCACATGCAGCGCACCGCAATTCAGGGAACCCCGGACGTGCTGACGGCCATCGGCAACAAGTGGGTCACCGGGGCGAAGCAGACGACCGGGGACGTTCACCCGTTCCGCAAGAACCTCGGCGAACTGCGACTGGGTGACACCATCGTCGGTGGCCCACGACAGGTCACCCGCGCCGACATCGATCACTTCGCCGAATTCACCGGCGACACGTTCTACGCGCACACCGATCCCGAAGCGGCAGCGGCAAATCCGTTGTTCGGCGGCATCGTGGCGCACGGCTACCTGGTGGTCTCGCTGGCCGCGGGGCTGTTCGTCGACCCGGCACCGGGCCCAGTCTTGGCGAACTTCGGCGTCGACAGCCTGCGCTTCCTGACGCCGGTCAAGGCCGAGGATTCGCTGACGGTCACGTTGACGGCCAAGCTCATCACCCCGCGTCAGAGTGCCGACTACGGCGAGGTGCGGTGGGACGCAGCGGTCGTCAACCAGGACGGTGACCCCGTCGCCACCTACGACGTACTCACTCTGGTCGCGAAGCCCGAGGCCGCGTCATGAGCGTGCGAGTAGCCGTCTGTTACGGAATGCCCGAGGACCCTGCCGCCTTCGATCGGCACTACGCACAGGTGCACGTGCCCCTCGCTCGGGCAATTCCCGGCCTGGTCGACTTCACCTGGGGCACGCTCGACTCGCTCGACGAGTCCCCGCCGCCCTACTACGCAATCGCAAGTCTGTACTTCGCGGACGAGGCGTCGCTGAAGGCAGGATTGGGTTCGCCCGAGATGACAGCGGCAGGGAAGGATCTGCGAAACTTCGCAAGCGGTGGCGTCACGATGTTCACCCAGAACGAGCGTTCGGTGTTGCAGCCGTGACCGATTCGCCTATTGCGCGAGAGATGTTCGAGGTCGACGCCGCGTCCCGCAAGCTCGGCATCGAATTGATCGAGCTGTCACCCGGTCACGCGAGAATGTCGATGGTCGTGACCGAGGACATGGTCAACGGTTACGCCATCACCCACGGCGGATACGTCTTCCTGCTCGCGGATACGACGTTTGCGATGGCCTGCAACTCGCACGAGGACTCGGCCGTCGCTGCCCGATGCGACATCCGGTACCTCCGTCCGACGAAGGTCGGTGACGTCCTCGTCGCCGACGCCGTCGAGCGTGCGAGGTTCGGCCGCAACGGACTCTACGACGTGTCGGTGACGTGCCGAGACGAGCTGATCGCCGAATTCCGAGGCGACAGTCGCACGATAGCGCGCTAGCGATCCGGCGCGTGGAAGTACTGTGAGTCGGTGACCACTGCAGACCTGTCGGCGCTGGCAGACGCCACCGCCACTGCGGTGGGTGGTGCTGTGTCGGTGATGGATCCGCAGGGCTATGTGGTGGCGTATTCGTCGGTGCCGGGGCAGCCGATCGACGACGTGCGACGCGACGGCATTCTGGGCAAGCAGGTCCCGGCTCGATACATGGTGCATCACATCGATCCGGACTTCCGGCGCAGCTCGACCGTGCACGTCGTCGATGTGGCCGGTGCACTACCCCGTCTGGCAGTAGCGGTTTCGGTCGACGGTGAGTACCTCGGCTCCATCTGGTGCATTGCGTCCGGTGCCGGCATCCGTCCGCCGGCCCCTGCGGCAGTGGCTGCATTGACGCGTGCGGCCGCAGCTGCAGTGCCGTTGTTGTCGGCCCGACATCATCCGGCCGATGCCGACAATCCCAGGGTGCGTGCGTTACTGACCGATCCCGACGTCGTCACTACGGCGGGAAAGCGCTACGCCGTTCTGGCCGCAAAAGTGGAGTCGCCGCGAGCGCAGAAAATGTTGGTGCAGCTCGCTGGTCTGCTGCAGCTCACGTTCGGGAACGCGGGCGACTCCGGATGCATCGTCGACGGGAACACCGTCCTGCTGGTGGTGGAGTCCGACGACGAACGCGCATTCGCTGCGGAGGCAGAGGAGGTTCGACGACGCGCAGAGGCGGCCTTCGGTGCTGCGGTGAGCTTCGCGATCGGTGGCCCGGACGCCCGTCCCGCGACAGCGCTCAAGCATGCTCACTGGGTACTCGACGCGATCGAAACGGGTGCAAAGACAACGACATTCGAGCATAATCGCGTATCGGTCACTCTTCGGAGAGCGGGTGAGGCGCTGTCCGAGGTGTCGCTCGCCTTGCCTGCCGTCGAACGGATGCTGTCCTGCGATGCCTCGGAAGGTACGGAATACGCCGCCACGGTGCTGGCGTTGTTGGCGCACGAATCCAACGTCGCTGCCGCGTCTGCGTCGCTGTACCTGCACCCCAATACCTTTCGCTACCGACTTCGGCGTACCAAGGAGTTGTTCGGTCTCGATCTCGACGACGTGGACACCCGTCTACTGGTGTGGATGTCGCTGCGGCTCACGACCGGGCGGTGAGGACCTTCCCTGGGTTGAGCAGGTAATGCGGGTCGAGCAGTTCCTTGATGCCGCGCTGCAGTTCCGCTGCAACAGAATCGAGTTCGGTCTCGAGAAGATCGCGTTTGAGCAGGCCGACGCCGTGTTCACCGGTAATGGTCCCGCCCAGCGAGAGTGCGAATGCCGCGATCTCGTCGAACGCGCGGTGTGCCTTGACCAACGATGACGGGTCCATCGGGTCGACGATGACCGTCGGATGGATGTTGCCGTCCCCTGCATGGCCGACGACGCCGATGACGATATCCAGTCGGTCTGCGACCCGACCCACCTCGTCGATCATCGCGGCGAGCTGCGAAATAGGAACGGACACATCGTCGACCAACGGTGAGCCGAGACGCTCGAGTGCCGGGTACGCCAGTCGACGGGCCTGCACGAGCTGTTCCGATTCGACCTCGTCCTCGGCAACGGCCACATCGGTTGCCCCGGCTGCGGTGCACAGTGCGGCGATGGCTTCGAGCTCCTGCACAGAGCCTGCGCCGATATCGGACTGAGCGATCAGCACGGCCGCGGCGTCGGTGCCGAAGTCCATCCGGGCGTACGCGTCGATCGCGGCGATGGTGGTGCGGTCCAGCAATTCGAACAGGCTCGGAGTGATACCGGCGGCCCGGATCTGCGTCACCGCTTCACCGGCCGCGACAGTCGACGGGAAGGTCGCGGCCATGGTCAGCGGCGTGGCAGCAGGAAAGTCGAGTCCTACGGTTGCCTCGGTGATGATTCCGAGTGTGCCTTCGGATCCGACGAACAGTTCGGCCAGGGAAAGCCCGGCCACGCCTTTGACAGTGCGTCGACCGACGAACGTGGCGCGCCCATCGGCGAGTACGACGCGCAGACCACGGACGAACCGTGCTGTGACGCCGTACTTCACGCAGCACAGACCGCCGGCGTTGGTGGCGATGTTGCCGCCGATGGTCGACGCCTCCCAGCTGGACGGGTCGGGGAGGTACGTCAATCCCTGCTGCAGGGCAGCATCTTTCAGCTCTTTGTTCGTGACACCGGGTTGCACGACGGCGGTGCGGTTGACGACGTCCAACTCGACGATCTTGTTCATCCGCCGGGTGTTGAGGGCAATGGCTCCGACGCTGGCGTTCGCGGCTCCCGCCAGGCCGGTCAATGCGCCTTGCGGTACCACGGGAATGCGATGTGCCGATGCGATTTTCATGATCGCCTGTACGTCCGATTCGGTGCTCGGTAGCACTGCCGCCAGGGGTAGGGCGGATTCGCACAGAGCGGCGGCGTCGTGCCGGAAGCTCTGCAGGATGTCCGGGTCGGTCACCACCGCGTCGGCACCGAGGGCGCGCATCAGTTCGTCGATGACCGGCGAATGGAGAACGAGGGTGGTCGGAGCAGCCATGGATTCGAGTATGTCGGGCGGCGCTGTCGATGTCTGCGTCGTTTCGGACGAAGCACGAGGTCTCGATCGGTAGTTTCCGACGAAGTGTGGGCAGGGCCTTGTTATGCACGCGACCACCTTGACAAACTACGGTGGCGCCGGTCACAGTAATTACCGACCGAATGGACGGTGAGTTTTATCCGGTTCGTCGGTTACCTGAATCCGCCGCTGTTCATACCCCACGTCACTCCGAACTGTCGCTCGCTCTCACGAGCGCCGGAGCCCGAACGAAACGAGATCGTCGATGACAACACAGGTCGAGACGCCCACCGGGGTGTCGCGTGAGCATCGCCGCGCCGCGATGGCCAGCATGGTCGGAACCACCGTCGAGTGGTACGACTTCTTCATCTACGCGCAGGCCGCGTCGTTGATCTTCGCTCAACTGTTCTTCGCGCCCATGGGCTCGTCCGGACAGCTGGTCGCCTACGTGACCATCGGTATCAGCTTCGTGTTCCGTCCTCTCGGGGCCATCGTCGCGGGGTACTTCGGCGACAAGATCGGTCGCAAGAAGGTCCTCATCGCCACCCTCACCCTCATGGGCGCGGCCACCGTCGGAATGGGACTGCTGCCCACCTACGCGACCATCGGCATCTGGGCTCCGATCATCCTGATCGTGTTGCGCATCCTGCAGGGATTCTCGACCGGCGGCGAATGGGGCGGCGCGGCATTGATGGCCGTCGAGCACGCCCCGAAGGGCAAGCGCGGAATCTACGGTGCCGCAACCCAGATGGGTGTTCCGCTCGGCATGCTCATCGCGGTGGGAACGTTGGCACTGTGCACCGGTTTGCTCAGCGAAGAGCAGTTCGAGGCCTGGGGCTGGCGTATTCCGTTCCTCATCAGCTTCGTGCTGATCCTGGTCGGCTTCTACATCCGACGCCGCGTCGAAGAGACCCCGGTGTTCAAGGAGCTCGCAGAACGCAAGGAGCGCAACCACACTCCCGTTCGTGCACTGTGGCGCACCAACAAGAAGCAGGTCATGCTCGCCGCGCTGTCGTTCGTGGGTAACAACGGCAACGGTTACATCATCGTCGGTGGCTTCATCGTCGCGTACTCGACGAGGGAGCACGGGCTCGCCCGTGTGGACGTGTTGGTGGCCAGTCTGTTCGCCGCTCTCGTGTGGGGTGTGTTCACCCTGCTCGGTGCGTATCTGTCCGACCGTTACTCCCGGACCGCCATCATGAACCTGGGCAACGCATCGATGGTGTTGTGTGCCATCCCGTTCTTCCTGCTCGTCGATACCGGTGAGCTGCAGTGGATCTACGTGGCCCTCGGACTCTTCGCCGTCGGACTCGGCCTCGCCTACGGACCACAGCCGGCGCTGTACGCCGAAATGTTCCCCGCAGCAGTCCGATTCAGTGGAGCATCCATCGGCTACGCCATCGGCACCGTGCTCGGTGGAGCCTTCGTTCCGACGATCTCCGAGGCACTGTTCAAGGGAACCGGCACCTCGATGTCCATCTCGATCTACCTGATGATCCTGGCGGCAATCTCGTTCGTTGCGACCTCGCGCATCAAGAACCGTCGCGACGAGGATCTGAACGTCTGACACAACGACGACGACAGCCCCGCAACCAGCCGAGTTGCGGGGCTGTCGTCGCGTATGTGGCCCAGACGGTGTTCGTTCCGCGTGAGCTCAACTGACCTGTGGTGCAGCCTCTTTGCCCCATTGTTCGAGTGCGACAATTGCGTCACGCAGGGCGAGACCTCTTTCGGTCAGCGCGTACGCGCGAGTGTTGTGCCGAAGGGGGAGACGGGTCAACACTCCTGCCGCTTCGAGTTCGCGCAGCCGGGTAGCGAGCATGTTCGTCGGTACTCCGAGGTCGCGCTGCAGATCGCCGTACCGTTGCGGTTCCTCGAGCAGTCGCTCGACAATGAGAAGTGCCCACCGGGCACCGACGATGTCGAGGGCGGCGGCGAGGTCGCTCATTCGGCCGTATCGGTGTCCGGCTTCATCCAGAACGGCGAGTAGTGGTAGCCGTCGAGGTCGTCGAACTGCCGTTGATACATGAAGGCGTAGTCATCGATGTCTCCGATGCGTCCACCGGCAGCACCGGCTCGCTCGGTGAGCTCGTCGACCGCCTCGCGACTACCGAGGTCGAACGAGACCGTGACCTTCGACGGGGTGTCGGGACCGCCGATCAGCTCCTCGGTGCCGCCCACGCTCGCATACATCTCGCGACTGCCGAGCATGACGTACTGCCCCGGTGTGATGGCGAAGCACGACACGTTGTGGTCGGACATCTCGGGGTTGAGCGTCCAGCCGAGGGCTGTGTAGAAGGCGGTTGCGCGCTCGACGTTCTCGACGGGACAGGTGATGAACAGGCTCATGCGCTGATACTTGCAAAATGCAAGTGCGGCGTCAAGGGCTGAACTCGCCGACCGTTCCAGCACTTCACCGAGCTGTCCCTCGGGTGATCAGTGATGCAGTGTCAGTGGCGAATCGTCAATACAGCTTTTCCGCCGGGCAATTCGCGTCGTGTCATCAGTTCGATGACATGAGTGAGTTCCGACCAATCGACGCAGTACCCGGGTGTCGGATCGAGACGGCCGTCGGCGGCCAATCTCACGAGCAATTCGAGGTCCTCGTGTTCGGGGTACTCGACTGCATACGACATGTAGTTGGTGATCGTCGCGCCCTCGTGACCCATGAACGAGAACACATCGAGCTCGGCCTTGCTACCAGAACTGTTGCCGATCATTACCAGCGTGCCACGGGGTGCCAGCACGGACAGTGCCGCTTCGAGTACTGCGCCGCCAACTGATTCGATGATCAGATCGAAGGGACCTGAT
This sequence comes from Rhodococcus sp. 05-2255-1e, assembly GCF_002259025.1. Lineage (NCBI taxonomy): Bacteria > Bacillati > Actinomycetota > Actinomycetes > Mycobacteriales > Nocardiaceae > Rhodococcus > Rhodococcus sp. 05-2255-1e. The sequence goes on from NZ_NOZE01000009.1 coordinate 199,500, forward strand.
GCATCCGACGGTGTAGTAGTGACCTCGGTTGCTCCGAGTTCGATCAGTTCGCTGGCTTCGTTCTCGCCGGCTGTCGTGGTCGCTGTGACCGACGCACCTGCGGCACTTGCCAATTGGATCTGAAATCGACCCACGCCGCCGTTGGCGCCGGTGATCAGGACCTTGCGTCCCAGGAGGTCGCCACCCATACGCACAGTGCGTAGCGCGGTCAGCCCCGCCATTGGTAGAGCGGCAGCGATGTTGGTGCCCAACGTATCAGGGAGGACTGCCATTCGGTCGGTGCGCACGGCTGCGAGTTCGGACCATCCGGCTCCGTCGACCATTCCGACAATGGGTGTGCCTGCTTTGGGTCCGCTCCCGTCTGCGGCCGCATCGATCACGACGCCACTGATGTCCTGGCCGGGTCGCCAGCCGTGGCCCCTCGCGGCCATGAGGGAGAGTTCCCCGCGGTTGACAGAGAACGAATGGATCTGCACGAGAGCCTCATCGGCGGCCGGCTTCGGATCTTCGGCTTCGAGACGTTGGATGGGAGTATCAGAGTCAGGGGTGTTGATCGTCGTGTACATCGGCGTATCCGATCTCGTCGTGTGGTCACACCGAGAGGGTGTGAATCTGTACGACGACGAGTCAACGCCGATCCGTCGGTGTGAACCAGAATCAATTCGTGCACTCAGCGTTCACGAAAAACAATCGGAGGTCAGATGCGGGCGCACGCTTCGGCCAGGGCGTCGACGAGTGTGGTCCGTTCTCGTACCGCCAACCACATCTGCACGGCCATGCCAGGATCGGTCACGGGCCGGAAGGTGACGCGTTCGGTCGACAGCGCTTGTGCTGAGCCCTCGTACATCGCTGTCCACGATGGTGGTCCCGAGCCGAGTTCGAGCACTGTCGCTTGTAGATCTCGGAATGGAATTCCCGTGGCCGGCTCGAACCCGGCGTCCGCACAAGCACGGAGCACGGTGGCGGCGAAGGCGGGGTTCTGCTCGGACGGAATCAGACGCAGCGGAAGGTCCGCCAGATCAGATAGCGTGAGATCGGGTTTGGAAGCCAGTGGGTGGCGCGTGGGAATCGCAACGACGATCCGGTCGAACCACGCCGGAGTCATCTCCAGATCGTGATCGTTCCTGGGCAGGCGAACAAGTGCGGCGTCGAGTGCTCCCGAACGAACAGCGTCGAGTTGCTCCCACACCTGCCCGATTTCCAGTGTGACGAGCAGATCGGGAAACTGAGTTCCAAGGTGGTCCAGCACCAGATCGACGCGAGTGCCCGAGCCTCCAGCTATCCCCAGTCGCAGGTGTGGTGGCCCGTCCGGCTCATCGGAGCGAGATTGCACAGTCGCCGCGGCGTGTGCCACCGCGTCGAGCACTGCATGAGCCTCCGGGACCAGCCTGCACCCGGCGGGGGTGAGTGTCACCTGACGTTTGGACCGGTCGAACAACGGCTGACCCAGCTCGTGTTCGAGTCTTCGAATCTGTTGACTGACCACGGCCTGGACCACGTGCAATCGTTCCGCCGAACGGGCGAAATGCAGTTCCTCGGCGACCACTAGAAAGTATCTGAGCTGCTTGATCTCCATGTCGAAACCGCCCCCTGCTCGGACCCCGCGTTCATAGAACCTACCGATCAGTATCCATTGTGTCCTGCTCGTCCGCCGGATGGAAAGACATCGACCACCAATGCTCAGCTATGCGCGTGCAACGGCCTACCCGAGAGCGCCATCATTGCCTCACCGAATGCTTCGTTCTGAGTGGGGTGGGCGTGCACGAAGCTACCGACCTCCGATGGCAGTGCTTCCCATGCCACCGCGAGTTGCGCCTCGCCGATCAGCTCGCCCACGCGGTCACCGACGAGGTGAACCCCGACGACGGGGCCGTCCTCACGTGCGCGAATAACCTTGACTCCGCCCGCGGTGGCGAGGATGCGGCTCTTGCCGTTGCCGCCGAGGTCGTAGACTACCGAGGTCACGGTGCCGTACTTCTGCTCCGCGGCCTTCTCGGTGAGTCCGACCGATGCGACCTCCGGATGCGAATAGGTCACGCGCGGAACGAGATCACCGTCGATGCGTGCCGGTGCGAGGCCGGCGATGTGCTCGGCGACGAACATGCCGTGCTGAAAACCGCGATGAGCCAACTGATACCCCGCCACGATGTCGCCGACGGCATAGACGCCGTCCGCGGTGGTGAGCAGATCGTCGTCGACAGTGACGAAGCCCCGTTCGGTGACAATGCCCTGCTCGGCCAGACCAAGGCCATCGGTACGGGGTCCACGACCGACGGACACGAGCACAAGATCTGCGGCGAGGGTGTCTCCGGAGGACAGTGCCACTGCGACGTCGTCGGAAGATTCGGTCACGGTCTCGACCTTGGTGCCGGTACGAATGTCGATGCCGCGTTTGCGCAATGCCTTGGTCAGCTGCTTCGAGGACCATTCGTCCTCACCCGGAACGATGCGATCGAGGGCCTCGACGACGGTGACCTTGGCACCGAAAGAGGCCCAGATACTGGCGAATTCGATACCGATGACACCGCCGCCGAGCACGACGACAGACTCGGGGATACGGTCGAGCGACAGTGCGCTGTCACTGGTGAGCACACGTGGGCCCAGTTCCATACCGGGGATGGTGCGCGAATACGACCCGGTGGCGAGAACCAGTGAAGCCCCGGTGATGCGTCGCCCATCGACTTCGACGGTGCGAGGACCGACCACCTGACCACGGCCGGAGACGATCTCGATTCCCGGACGTTTCAACAAGCCTTGCAGTCCGGAATACAAGCCTGCGACCACACTGCGCTGATAGCCCAGTGCCGCAGGCATATCCACGCCAGCAAACGATGCGGTGACGCCGACATGCGCCGAACCGCGCACCGCGTCGGCGACCTCGGCGGTGTGCAGCAGCGCCTTGGTGGGGATGCATCCGCGATGCAGGCAGGTGCCGCCGAGCTTGTCCTCCTCGACCAATGCGACCGTCAGGCCGAGTTGCTCGGCGCGCAGGGCGCAGGAGTACCCACCTGATCCGCCACCGAGGATGAGAACGTCGACGTCACTCATCGGACGGATCCCAATGCCACGACGGGGTTCTCGACGAAATCAGCCACGGTGCGCAAGAAACCGCCGGCCACTCCGCCGTCGCACACGCGGTGATCGAACGCCAATGACAGCTGCGCAACCTTGCGGACGGCCAATTGGCCGTCGACCACCCACGGGCGGTCGATGATGCGTCCGATGCCCAGGATTGCGGCTTCGGGATGGTTGATGATCGCGGCCGAGCCGTCGACCCCGAAAACTCCGTAGTTGTTGAGTGTGAACGTTCCGCCGCTCAGTCGAGCTGCGGGGAGAGAGCCGGTTCGCGCGAGCTCGGTCAGCTCGGCCAACCGCTCGGAGAGTTCCTTCAGATCGGCCTTGTCGGCCTGCGGCACAACGGGAACCATCAATCCGCGATCGGTCTGCGCGGCAATGCCGAGTCCGACGTTCTCGTAGCGCAAAATCTCGCCCGCCGCAGTATCGACCGTGCTGTTGAGCTCGGGGAACTTGGACAGCGCGATCATCGTCAGCTTTGCCAGCACCGCTAGCAGCGTCACCTTCACGCCGTCGATGGAGGCGTCGAGGTCACGTCGGGCTTGCAGCAGAGCCGTCGCGTCGACGTCGACCCAGACGGTCGCCTCGGGAATCTCCGCGCGACTGCGTGAGAGCTTGTCTGCGATGGTCTTACGAATACCGGTGATCGGAATTCGCGTGACGCCCTCGGTGCTGGGAGCGCTCGGGGACAGTGCCCGTTCCACGTCCGCGCGGGTGATGACTCCATGACTGCCGACGACATCGATAGACGCCAGATCCAGCCCACCCTGCAGTGCCATGCTGCGGACGATGGGGGAGAGCACCTTCGGTGCATGTGAGTGGAAATTCGTAGCCTGGGTCGCCTTTCCACTCACGTGCGAAGCTCTTTTTCGGCGGCCGGTGGGGCCGTGGCCGGTTCCGTAGCCGATCAGCACATTTCCTGAGCCGGCGCGTTCTTCCTCGCGGTATCGCTCGTGGGCTGCAGGCGTATCGGCGACGGCACCGCCGGTGATGCTGATGAGCGGCGCGCCGACGGCGAGTGAGGTGCCCTCGGCCGCATGCAGTTCGCCGACGACACCCTCGAACGGGCAGGGCACCTCGACGGACGCTTTTGCTGTCTCTACTTCGACGACGACCTGATCGATGGTGACCGTATCGCCGGGCTTGACCTTCCACTCCACGATCTCGGCCTCGGTCAGTCCTTCACCGAGATCGGGGAGCAGGAATACCTGCATGCTCATACCGTGACCGCCTTGCTGAGGTCTGGAGCATCGTTCCACTGCAGTCGGTCCATGGCATCGAGCACGCGGTCGGCGGACGGCAGGTGAAAGTGCTCGAGTTTCGGAGCCGGATAGGGAATGTCGAGCCCGGTCACCCGTAGTACCGGCGCGTGCAGGTGGTGGAAGCAGCGCTCGGAGACGCGCGAGGCGATCTCCGCGGCGACGCCGGAAAACCCCTGCGCTTCCTGAATTACGATGCAGCGTCCGGTCTTCCGTACCGAGGCTGCGACGGTTTCGTCGTCGAACGGATTGATCGACCGCAGATCGATCACCTCGACGCTCCGGCCGTCCTCGGCCGCGAACTCTGCTGCCTGCATGGCGACCGACACGGTGGGGCCGTACGCGAGAAGAGTGACGTCGGTACCGGCACGACGCACGACGGCGGTACCGATCGGCTCGGTCTTGGCCAGCTCGATGTCGTCCTTGGAGAAGTACAGCCGCTTCGGTTCGAGGAAGATCACCGGATCGGGATCGGCGATGGCGTCACGCATCAGCGAGTACGCGTCGGCCACGGTGGACGGCGAGACGACTTTCAGGCCTGGGGTATGCGCGTAGTAGGCCTCGGACGAGTCGCAGTGATGTTCGACGCCGCCGATGCCGCCCGCGAATGGAATGCGGATGACCATCGGCGCGGTGAGTGATCCGCGAGTTCTGTTGCGCAGCTTTGCAACATGGGACACGATCTGCTCGAAAGCCGGGTAGGCAAAGGCGTCGAACTGCATCTCGACGACGGGCTTGTAGCCCGACATCGCCATGCCGATCGCGAATCCGACGATGCCGGACTCCGCGAGCGGGGTGTCGAAGCAACGATCGTCACCGAAGTCTCGGGTCAGTCCGTCGGTGACGCGAAAGACGCCGCCGAGCGTGCCGACATCCTCGCCGAAGACAACGACCTTCTCGTCCTCGGTCAACGCGTCGCGCAGGGCGGCGTTGAGGGCTCCGGCCATGGTCATCGTGGTCATGACAGTTCTCCTGCTGCGATCTCGGCGGCGACCTGATTTCGCTGTTCGATCAGGCCGGGGGTGGGGGAGGAGTAGACGAACCGGAACAGATCCTCGGGGTCGACGTCCTGCTCGACGTTCATGCCCGCGCGAAGTGCCGCGGCATCGGCGTCGGCGGATACCGTCATCTGTTCGCGCAGCTCGTCGGTGAGCAGACCCTGGGCTTCGAGGTAGGAATCGAGGCGCGAGAGCGGATCTCGGGCCAACCACCCTTGCACCTCGTCTGCCTTGCGGTAGCGAGTGGCGTCGTCGGCGTTCGTGTGTGCGTCCATGCGGTAGGTGTGCGCCTCGACGACCACCGGTCCCTTGCCTGCTCGGACGTACTTCACGGCCTCGTCCATCACGGCCATCATCGCGATCGGGTCGTTGCCGTCGACCTGCTCGCTGCCGATGCCGTAGCCGACGCCCTTGTGCGACAACGACGGAGCTGCAGTCTGACGCGCGAGTGGAACGCTGATGGCGAATCCGTTGTTCTGCACCAGGAAAATCACCGGTGCGCGGAACACCGCGGCAAAGTTGAGGGCCTCGTGGAAGTCGCCTTCACTGGTCGCGCCGTCACCGCAGAACGCGAGGGCGATGGTGTCTCGTCCCTGCTTGGCCTCGGCGTAGGCGAAACCGGTCGCGTGCAGCAATTGTGTTGCCAGAGGTGTGCATTGGGGAGCGACCTTGTAGGCGGTGGGGTCGTATCCGCAGTGCCAGTAGCCGGCGAGCATGCCGAGCAACTCCACCTGGTCGACGCCTCGCGCCGCGAGAGCCATCGAGTCACGGTACGTCGGGAACATCCAGTCCTGCTCACCCAGGCACAGGGCTGCGGCGATCTGGCAGGCCTCCTGGCCGCGGGAGGACGGGTAGACCGCAAGCCGACCCTGTTTGGTCAATGCTGTTGCCTGCTGGTCGAATCGGCGGCCGTGGACCATCGAGCGGTACATCTCGAGCAGGCGCTCGTTCGACGGGTGTGCGTAGCGGGCGGCACTGTCCACGCCCGTCCCATCGGGTGCGAGGTACTGCACGGGACGGTCGGCAGGCATGAACTGTTGGTAGGACGTTGCCGGAACCTTCTCGACGGTCGTCATGTTGCACTCTCCTGAAATCGGCTTGTACGGCGATTCTGGCCGGTTCGGTGAGGAAGAAGTCCGATCGTCGTAGAATTGCAGACATATGGCTGCCGATCTCGGCGCAGACAAGAAATGTGTCCGATCGACTCAACGAACCACCAGGTAGGAGCGGACGAATGGACGACGTCTCGAGACGTGTGGAATTGGACGACACGGATCGTCGCATCCTCGCCGAGCTGACTGCCGACGGGCGGGTCTCGATGCGGGTGCTGGCCGATCGTTTGAATCTCTCTCGGGCACATACCTATACACGGGTGGACAGGCTCAAGGATGCGGGTGTCATCGAACGGTTCACCGTGCAGGTGGATCACGGGGCGTCCGGGCTAGGGACCTCAGCGTTCATCGCGTTGTCGATCCGTCAGGATTCGTGGCGCAGTGTGTCCGAGGGGTTGCGGTCGATGGAATTCGTCGACCACTTCAGTTTGCTCGGAGGGGATTTCGACGTGCTGGTACTCATCAGGACTCCCGACAACGAGAGCCTGCGGCAAGTGGTGCTGGAGGGGCTGCAGTCGCTCGACGGCGTCCGGGCGACGCGCACGTGGTTGATCTTCGACGAGGACCGAGGTGGTCTGGGACGAACTGCGCCGCCCACCGAACGCTGACAGTGGGCGGCGTCGTTCGGGGTACGGGTCAGAAGTTGCCGCGAGCGTCCTGCTCACGTTCGATGGCCTCGAACAGTGCCTTGAAGTTGCCAATGCCGAAGCCGAGCGAGCCGTGGCGTTCGATCATCTCGAAGAACACCGTCGGGCGATCGACCAGCGGCTTGGTGAAGATCTGCAGTAGGTACCCGTCCTCGTCTCGGTCGACGAGAATTCCGCGCTTCTGCAACTCTTCGATCGGCACTCGGACGTTACCGATACGGGCTCGCAGTGCGGGATCCTCGTAGTACGAATCAGGAGTGGCGAGAAATTCGACGCCCGCCGCGCGGAGCGCATCGACCGAAGACAGGATGTCGTTGGTCGCCAGCGCCAGATGCTGTGCGCCCGGGCCGCGGTAGAAATCCAGGTACTCGTCGATCTGTGAGCGCTTCTTCGCGATGGCCGGCTCGTTCAGCGGGAACTTCACTCGGTGGTTGCCGTTGGAGACGACCTTGCTCATCAAGGCCGAGTAATCGGTGGCGATGTCGGCCCCGACGAACTCGGCCATGTTCGTGAAGCCCATGACGCGGTGGTAGAAGTCGACCCACTCGTCCATCTTGCCGAGCTCGACATTGCCGACCACGTGATCGAGAGCCTGGAAGATGCGCTTGGGAGCGCCTTCCGGTCGCTGCAACGTCGACGTGCGTGGCACATAACCGGGGAGGTAGGTGCCGGTATAGCGGGAGCGGTCGACCAACGTGTGTCGGGTGTCGCCGTAGGTCGCGATGGCCGCGGTGCGGACCGTGCCGTGCTCGTCGGACATGTCGGTCGGCTCTTGTAGTACGCGCGCGCCCTGGGCTCGCGCATGCTCGATGCATCGGTCGACATCGGGTACGGCCAGCGCGATGTCGATGACGCCGTCGCCGTGGCGCGTGTGGTGTGCGACCAGTTCGCTGTCGGGGTCGACGGCTCCCTTGATGACGAAACGCACTGCGCCGGACTTGAGCACGTACGCGTGGTGGTCGCGTTGGCCGGTGGTCGGGCCCGAGTACGCAACGAGCTCCATGCCGAAGGCGGACTGGAAGAAGTGCGCGGTCTGCGTCGCGTTGCCGACCACCCACACGATGGCGTCCCAGCCACTGACCGGGAAGGGGTCGCGCTTGTCGTCGTACTCGACCAGACCGACGAGCTGCCGCAGCTGATCGGCGTCGAGATCGGCGAGCTTCTCGTCGTCGTTGAGGATGTTGTCGAGGCTCATGAAGTCTCCCTGGTTCAGGTGATGGATCGGGTGCGGCGACAAGAGTTTCGGCCGCCTTCGGTTCCAGCTGCGCGAACTGTCCTGATGACTCAAACATCGCATGTTGGGGGTGTCAATCGACCCAAGTTCTACTAGCTGTGCTGTACAGAAGGGTTAGGACTTATCCCGGTTTGCTATACAATTCGTATAGCAAACCGGAGGTGCGCGATGGAATCCACATTGGACGAGTTGGACCGGGCAATGCTCGCTGCGCTGCATGACAATTCGAGGATCGGCGTGCTCGAGCTCTCTCGAACGCTCGGTGTTGCGCGTGCGACCGTGTCGGCCCGTCTGCAGCGATTGGAGGACAGCGGCGTCATCACCGGTTATCAGCCGAGAATCGGTTTGGCCGCAGCAGGTTACGGGGTGCAGGCGTTTGTCACCTTGGAGATTGCCCAGGGCGCGCTCGGTGACGTCGTCGCCGTCCTGGAGCAAATACCCGGGGTGTTGGAGGCATTCGCGACGACCGGAGCCGGAGATGTGTTGTGCCGAGTCGCCGCCGCGTCCCATGACGACCTACAGCGAACCCTGATCGTACTCAACCAATCTCGTACAATTGCGCGGTCCACCAGTGTGGTCGTGCTCTCGGAGTTGGTCGAGTTTCGAGCGATGCCGTTGCTGAACACCGCCGAGCCCGACAGAACGCCGAAGGCCCCTGCCTATCGACGAACGCACGACTGAGCGCGTACGAGGCGAGGCAGGGGCCGTCGAGGCTTTCGGATCAGGTCATCGAGGGCGCGACCACCGTCAGCAGCCATACGGTCGGCGGAGCGAGGAGAACGACCAATCCGCAGTAGCCGAGCATCTTTCTTTGGAATCGGGCCTTGTCGTCCACTCGGGCTTCGGCCAGAACCATGACCCCGTTGGTGGAGAACGGGCTCACATCCACCACGGTAGCCGAGAAGGCAATGGCGGCAACGAATCCGATGGCTCCGAGCTCGCCGGCCGCGAGCAGTGGCGCGGCAAGTGGCAGTGCGATACCGATGGTGCCGATCGATGAACCGAAAGCCGAGATGATCGCCACGGCGTAGCACAGGATGAGCGCTGTCAACAGGGGTGAACCGAGGGCCGAGGCGGCGTCGCCGAGGAATCCCAGCGTGCCGTTCTGGGTCATGACCGCCATGTACGTCTGAACACCGCAGACCAGAACCACGGCCGGCCAGGCAATGTTGTCGACCACCTTGGGGTGGGTCTTGGGTGCCAACAGCAGCAACACGACCGACACGCAGATCGCGCTGACGCCGATGTCGACTCCCAGCGTCACGGACAACAGAACAAGCGCTGCAATGCCGAGCAAGGTCAACACGCGAACTCGAGTGAGCGGGACGCTCTCGTTGGGAACAGTTGTGACCGAGGAAGATTCGACGTGATCTACCTCGACCTTCACCGAAGTGCCGCCACCACTGCCCTCGGGCAGTCCGGTATGACCCGGGCGTGGGCCCGACGGGACGGGCAATCCGCCTTCGTTGTCGCGCAAATCCTGGACATCGAACGCACGCGTGCGGTCTCGGATGAGGTCGCGGCCGAGAACGAGGAAGAGCACGAGCGCGATGAGGGTATTGAGTACGAACGGGATGAGGAACAGGGCCAGTGGATGTGAGCCGACGCCGGTGGAGTCCATCAAGCCGTTGACGAATGCTCCGTAGAGGTTGATCGGCGAGAAGCAGCAGGCCAGAGCTCCATGGCTGACGACCATGCCCATCAGGAATGGATTGATGTTGTTGCGCTTGGCCAATGGCATCGCGATCGGTGCCAGCATGCCCACGGCCAGAACGGATCCGAGGGCCATCAGCAGGCCGGACAGCAGGAACATCATCCACAGGATGGCCCAGCGCCGTCCGCCCACCAGTCGGAGGGATCGATCGATGACGACATCGATGGTTCCGTTGGCCTTGGCGATGGCGAACAGCAAGGTGATGCCGCCGACGATGATGAAGGTGCTACCGGGGAAGGCGTCGATGACATCTTCGACAGGTATGCCGGATATTGCGCCACCGACGATGAAGGCACCGGCGAAGGCGAGCAGACCCATGTTGATGGGAGTGATCGTCGCGACCGTGAAGATGGCGATGAGGGCGATGATCGAGATTGCGTAGACCATGGCTGGCCTTTCGGACGGAGGATGTGGTTGTGCCGCAGGGGAAGCGGCGATGCGCGGGCCGAAGCCCGCCTGATCACAGTGCGGAAGCGGGGGTGGGGAGAGGAAGGGCGCGATCGACCACTGCACGAGCGAGATCGGCCGCGACGGCCAGAGCTGCAGTGTCGATACCGGTGTCGATTCCGGCGCGATGGAACGTGTCCACGAGCTGCTCGGTGGCCAGGTTTCCGTGCGCGCCCGGGGCGAAGGGACAGCCGCCGTACCCGCCGAGAGCGCTGTCGAAGTATTCGATCTCGAGGTCGAGTACTGCAAGTACTGCTGTGTCGAGGGCTTGATCGTGAGCGTTGTGCAAATGCAGGCTGATTGTCAACTCGGGCAACGCTGTTCGGACTGCCTCGACACCGGTCAGAACCTGCTCGGCGGTGGCGATGCCGAGGGTATCCGCAAGACCGAGGCTCGATACGCCGATGTCTGCCATGCGTGTGCAGACCTCGACGAGCCGATCGGGCGTAATGACACCGTCGAACGGGCACACGAATGCGGTGCTCACTCCGCCGATGAACGTGCGGTCCCGGTGCAACGCGACCGCGGAACTCAGGTCACGCAACGCGTCGTCGGGGGAGCGACCCGCATTGGCGCGGCTGTGACCCTCGCTGGCGGACGTGACGATCTGGATCACGTCGATGTCCGTCTCGGCAGCCCGGTGGACGCCACGACTGTTCAAAGTCAACGCACTGTAACGGGTTCCGTCTCGGCGAGGTGCGCGTGAGATGACGTCCTCGGCATCGGCCATCTGCGGCACTCGGGTGGCAGAGACGAACGACGCGATCTCGAGGGACGTGATGCCCGACGCGAGGGTGGCGTCGAGTACCGCCAGCTTGTCTGCGGTGGTGACGATGCACTTCTCGTCCTGCAATCCGTCTCGGAGATAGACGTCGGTGATGTGTACGCGAGGCATCTCAGATCACCTTCCTGGCGCGGAGATCGTCCAGCTGCTCCTCGGTGAGCCCGAGCGTCCGGCCGAGGACATCGTCGGTGTGCTCGCCCAGGTCCGGCCCGGCCCACCTCACGGCCGTGGCGGTATCGCCGAAGCGTGGAACCACCCCGGGGAAACGTACTTCCTCGGTACTACCCTGTTCCACAGAGACTTTCAGAGGTTGCACCATGCCGCGTGAGACGAAGTGTTCGTCCTCCGCGATCTGGGCTGCATCGAGCACTTCTCCGACGGGTATACCGGCGGCACCGAGTTCGTCGACGACAACAGCTGTCGGCCTCCCCGATGTCCAGTCGGAGATGGCTCCGTCGAGCTCGGCCTCGCGCGCAAATCGCTTGTCGCCATCGGCGAGTTCCGGGTCGGCGGCCAGGTCTGCTCGCCCTACCGCGGTCATGAGCCGTCCGAACACGCTGCTCGAGTTGCCGGCAATCATGACGCTTCCGTCCAGAGAAGGATAGATGCCGCTGGGGACGACCCCGGGGAGATTGCCGGCTGTGCGCTGGCGAACCGTGCCGTATGCGTCGTAGTCCGGTACCAGCGATTCCATCGCCATGAACACAGCCTCGTACAGGGCGACGTCGGCAACCTTGGGCCGGGAATGACTTCCGCTTCGTTCGCGAGCCAGGAGCATCACTAGAGCGCCGACGGCACCGTGTAGTCCGGCCAGTACGTCGCCGATGGGTGCTGCCGGCCGGACCGGCTCGCGATCCGCGTGTCCGGTGACGTGGCGTAGTCCGCCGAATGCTTCTGCTACACCGCCGAACCCGGCTCGGTCGCGATGCGGGCCGGTTTGGCCGTAACCCGAGATGCGGACCATGACCACGTCGGGATTGGCTTCCTGTAGTCGGTCGGGTCCGAGGCCCCAACGCTCGAGGGTGCCCGGCCGGAAGTTCTCGACGACGACATCTGCGGTCTCGACCAACTTCAGCGCGAGATCGCGGCCTTCGTCGGTACGCAGATCGAGAGTCACCGAATGTTTGTTGCGAGCAATGGTCCGAAACATCATGGAGGTGTCTCCGCGGCTCCGACGCCAGCCGCGAAGTTCGTCGCCGACGCCGGGACGTTCGATCTTGATGACGTCGGCACCAAAGTCGGCGAAAAGGCGGCTCGCGAAGGGTGCGGCGATGAAATTGCCCAGTTCGATCACACGGATTCCGTGCAAAGGGCCGTTCTCGGAGGTGATGGACACCGGTGGTCTCTCCCTGCAGTTGGGTAGTAAGCCTGGGTGAATACCGCTTGATTATCATTATTTGATAATGGCGTTATCTTCTGCTAGGAATGAACATAGTGTGCTGGATCACTTATGACAACCACTGTGATGCGTACATTCGCAATCAGTGCTCCGCTGGAAGGAAACAAAAACTCATGACCGGCAAAAACCCAGGGTCGATGCTGCTCGCGCTCGAGTGCGGATCTCCTACCCTCGACGCGTCCGCGTGGGTCGCCCCCACTGCGACACTCGTCGGGCGCGTGAATCTGAGCCCGGACTGCAGTGTCTGGTACCAGGCCGTGCTGCGAGCCGACTCGGAGGACATCACGATCGGCAACGGGTCCAATATTCAGGACGGCGTTGTCGCACATGTGGATCCGGGCTTCCCGCTCACGATTGGACACAACGTGAGTGTGGGGCACAATGCCGTCTTGCACGGTTGCACCGTCGGCGACGGAACCTTGGTCGGCATGGGTGCCGTCATCATGAACGGAGCAGTGGTGGGAGAGGACTGCCTCGTTGCAGCGGGTGCGCTGGTGACAGAAGGTGCGCAAATTCCACCGAGATCGTTGGTCGCCGGTGTTCCCGCCAAGGTTCGCCGGGAATTGACCAACGATGAGGTGGCGCACTGTACGGCCAACGCGCTCACCTACCGCGAGCTGGCCGGCGTCCACCGTGGCGCTCGGCCCTGCTGACAGCGTCGTGCACCGGCCCGACACCTATGCTGCGTAGGCAGTGTCGGCCATGTTGCCGGTGCGGTGCACGAATCGAAAACGGAGGTCGACAGCAGTGACGGACGGTAGCGCCGACACCACTACCGGGGTTCTCGCGCGAGCCGCCGCAATTTTGAATGCGGTGGAGGCATGTCCCCGAACGACCGGTGACCTCGCCAAGCTGTTGGGCCTCTCGGCATCGACCGTCTATCGACTGGTGGGCGAGATGGTGCGGTACTCGATGCTCCGACGGGACAACGACGGTCTTCTTCACCCCGGTGATCGCTTCGGTACCTCCACTCTCGGCGGACTGGCGGTGCCGATTCTTCGACGCCTGCGGCAGGAGACCGGGGAATCCGCCCAGTTGTGGGTACTACGGGGATCGCACCGGTTGTGCCTGGTCTCCGAGGATTCTCAGCACGAACTCCGCGCATCGTTGCCCGTAGGGGCGCTACTTCCTCTGGGAGCAGGGTCGGCCGGTCACGTGTTGGCCGGCGATCTCGAGGCCGATGCCGAGAGTCGCGCACTCGGGTGGTGGGAATCGGTGTCCGAGCGGACCCCAGGGCTGACCTCGGTGAGTGCACCGGTCCGCCGGGACGAGCGCATCGTTGCCGCCGTATGTGTTGCGGGTCCGATAGAGAGAGTGGCGACGTCGGCGGGTCAGCTGTGGGGGCAGGCCGTGCGCGAAGCAGCACAGGAGATCGAGGAGTCCCTTCTCGTGCGGTCGGACTGGTAGCAGTCGCTCAGGCCGGAACGATCCGGCCACGGACGTCGCCGAACCCGATGCGCGCACCGTTCGGCCCCGGAGCGCTGGCGGCGATGACGACCTCGTCGCCGTCTTCGAGGAAGGTCCGGGTCTCCGCGCCGAGTGACACCGGTTCCTTTCCACCCCAGGTGAGTTCGATGAAGGCACCGCGTTGATTCTTCTCGGGTCCCGAGATGGTGCCCGACGCGAACAGATCACCGGTTCGGCTTGTTGCACCGTTGCTGGTCTCGTGCGCCAGCATCTGGGCCGGCGACCAATACATCGAACTGTATGGCGGACGGGATACGACGTGGCCGTTCCACGTGACGGAGAGATCGATATCGAGTGCCCAGGAACGGGATTCGCGGAGGTGTTCGAGTGGCGCGGGGTCCTGAGTCGGCGTCGACATCCGAGCCTGTTCCAACGCGAGCAAGGGGACCACCCAGGGCGAGATGGACGTCGCGAAACTTTTGCCGAGGTTCGGGCCCAGCGGCACGTACTCCCAGGCTTGGATGTCGCGAGCAGACCAGTCGTTGACGATGACGGCACCGAACACGTGCTCGGAGAACTGATCCGGCGAAATGGGACCGTCGGACGGAACGCCGACGACGAAGCCCATCTCTGCCTCGATGTCCAGTCGACGAGATGGGCCGAACGTGGGTGACGCCTCGTCGGGTGCCTTGCGTTGACCGTTCGGACGCTTGACATCGGTACCGGACACGACAACCGTCCCTGCCCGGCCGTGATACGCCACGGGCAGGTGCTTCCAATTCGGTAGCAGCGGTTCGGCATCGGGCCGGAAGAGTCGGCCGAGATTGGACGCGTGGTGCTCGGACGCGTAGAAGTCCACGTAGTCCGCAACTTCGAACGGCAGATGCATCGTGACGTCGGAAACCGAGACGATCGCTTCCGCGGGGGTCGTGTCACTGTCGATCATGGCGGTGACGGACTCGCGGACCTCGACCCACCGACTGCGGCCGCGCGCCATGAAAGCATTGAGGCTGGGCGAGGCGAGATCCGAATCGTTCAGAGCGACAAACAGATCGATTACATTGTCGCCGTAGCGGACTCCGACCCGAGCGTCCGAACCAGGAGTACTGAAAATGCCGTAAGGAAGGTTGTCGATTCCGAACTCGGAGTCGGCGGGGACGTCGATGTGCGTCATGAACGGCGCGCTCCTTGGTTCACTGAGGTGGGACGAGTCCGAGGCGGACGAGGTCGTCCAGCGGTTCGCGGATGCTGCAGGTGCCGAACGAGGCGAAGGCGCGTTGACCCTCGATCCCGGCGACGAGACCGGCGAGGACGTCGGCGTCCCGGATCGCCAGGATCTTCTCGAGCTCGCCGACGCGTGCGCCGCTGTGTGCGGCCTGCGCCGCGAGGATCACGTTGAGGAAACCGTGTTGCTCGAAACCGTTGTGGGGATCGGTGTTACGGGCGGCATGGTGCAGACCCGCGGTGGCTTTGAAGTGGACCTCGCGCTGTGCCGCCTCGTAGATGGACGCGGCAAGCTCTCGCTCGTCCGGGTACTCGTCGGCCGTGACGCCGCCGGTCCTGAATTTGGCGCGATACCCGAACTCGTCGACAGCGTCGAAGATGTCGTCTCGTCGGGAGTCTCGGGGAATTTCGACATAGATGTCGATGTCCTGAGTGATGTTGCGCAAGGCGTCGATGCTCGTGCCCTCGGGTACGGCCACTTCGACGGCAACGACCGTCACTCCGGCGGTGCGGTCGGCGGCGCGTAGGCCTGCCTCTACGCTGCCCGGGCCTGCAGGTGCGATCAACGCGACCTCCATCCGGGCACCCAGGACGAGCTCGTTCACCCGGTCCATCGGAACGACCAACGGTCCGACGAGGTCTGCGAAAGAACTCGCCCGGTACTCGAGATGTTGTGCTGCAGCAACATCGAGTGGTGCATTGCCGGGAGGGAAGGCAGCGGCGTCGTCGCACAGGCGATGGAAGAACTTCGGGATCATCGGTTCGGCCCCCGGCCTGCCCACGTCCACGCGTACCCGGTGTCCTCGCACGCGAGCGCTCCTTCGCCGAGTTCGAGGGGGCGGAAGGTATCGACCATGACGGCCAGTTCGTCGAAGAACTCGGCGCCGATACTGCGTTCGTAGGCACCGGGTTGCGGCCCGTGAGCATGCCCGCCCGGATGCACCGAGATCGATCCCTGGCCGATTCCGGAACCCTTGCGGGCCTCGTAGTCGCCGCCGACGTAGAACATGATCTCGTCGGAGTCGACGTTGGAGTGGTAGTACGGCACCGGGATTGCGAGCGGGTGGTAGTCGACCTTGCGCGGAACGAAATTACAGATCACGAAGTTGGCCCCCTCGAATGCCTGATGAGCAGGCGGCGGTTGATGCACACGGCCGGTGATCGGTTCGTAGTCGGAGATGTTGAACGTGTACGGATACAGGCAGCCGTCCCAACCGACCACGTCGAATGGGTGTTGCGGGTAGACGTAGCGGGTGCCGACGATGCCCGTCGAACCACGGTGTTTGACAAGTACTTCGATGTCTTCGCCGTCGGCGAGTAGAGGCTCGGTGGGGCCGTGCAGATCGCGTTCGCAGTAGGGAGCGTTCTCGAGCAACTGGCCGTACTTCGACAGGAACCGTTTCGGTGGTGCGATGTGGCTGTTGGCCTCGATGGCGTAGGCGCGCAGGGTGCCGTCGGGAATCCAACGGTGCGTTGTCGCGCGCGGAATGAGCACGTAGTCGCCCTGCTGTGCCTGAAGAGCGCCGAACACCGTTTCGACGGTGGCAGAACCGGATTCGACGTAGACCATCTCGTCACCGATCGAATTGCGATACAGCGGTGAAGTTTTCGATGCGACGACGTAGGACAGTCTGACGTCGGCGTTGCCCAGAACGAGGCGTCGTCCGGTGACCACGTCGGTGTCCCCAACGACGGACTCGGGAAACAGCTCGTGCAACTTCAGGTGCCGGGGTTTGAGTGGGTGATTCGGCGTCGTCGATTGATCGGGCAGGTCCCACACCGTGGCATCGACGATGGCCGACGGTATGTGGCGGTGGTACAGCAGAGACGAGTCCGAGGAGAAGCCCTCTTCGCCCATCAGCTCCTCGTAGTAGAGGTTGCCGTCTGGAGTTCGGTGCTGGGTGTGCCGCTTCGGCGGAACCGATCCGAGCTGCCGGTAGTAGGCCACGTGCTCTCTCCTGAGTTCTGTCACCGCTTGTAGTAAAGACATTAACTACTTTGACGTGATCTACGCAACCTTCAGTTGCGCCCCCGGACGTCGAACTGGCTGCGGTTGGTGATCAGTTTGGTCAACAGCATCACCAGGATTCGCTGTTCGGGTTCGGTGAGCGCGCTGGCCCATGCGTTCTCCCGTTCGTTCTGTTCGGCGAACGCCTCGACCATCTCGTCGTGCCCCAGTGCGGTCAGGGCGAGGCGCACCGAACGCCCGTCCTTCTCGTCGGGCGTACTGGCGAGCAGGCCGCCGGAGATGAGTGTCTTGGACAGGTTCGACACGGCGGCGCGGCTCATGCCGGTCAATTCGGCTGCTCGTCGTGGCTCGATCGGGCCGGCGAGCCACGTGACGAACATCAGCCGAAACGATGACCACGACCAGCCTCGCGGGCGATGAACCGTCGACTCGAGGTCGTACGTGACAATGTTCGACGCTCGGTTCAATGTCAGCAGAACCTCGGTGGCCAGCTGATGCTCGAACCCGTACTCCCGGGCCAGCGTGGTGTTGGCGGTGTCGATGAACGACCAGAAATCGGGCTCGGGTGCGTCGGTCACGGATTCACTGTAGCCACGAACTCATCTGATCAACACCTGTATCACTTCAGTACGCGCAATTCATGTCTCATCCCGGAGGGGTCATGATGGACCCATGAGCTCGAAGAACCTGTTCGGCGGTCCCCGCACCCTGCTCATCGTGGCAGCAGTGGTCATCGTGATCGCACTCGTCGCTGCCGCCGCGACGCTGATCGTTCGCGCCGTGCTCGGACCGCCCGAGGGCGAGAACAAGTTCGAGATCCAGGGTTACTCGGTTGTTCAGGTCGACCCCCAGGTCAGCGACCTCGCGCTCGCCACACGCTAGCCGATTCTGCACCGACCTGCGGGTCGTGTGTCTGCTGAAAGTTCCGCCCGCCACGCGCGAATGTGCGGAGTGTGGCGGCGGGTACGTCGCGTTCGGGAACGGGCTCGCCGATCCACTCGCAGTTCCGGACGAAGATCAGGTTCGACGCCACCGCGTCGGCGCTGTGATCTTCCCGCAGTGGGCCGGAAATTCGGCCGAGGAAGTACTCGCCGTGCTCGGTTCGCGTCCAAACGAAAGATCCGTCCGCGACCTGCTCGAAACGCGCGACCCGTCGTAGCGAGCGTTCGTCGTTCGCCGACATGCCGCAGAGTCCGTAGGTGAGGGCACGCTCGACGCCATTCGGCATCGGGGCGCGATAGACATCCGGCATACAGCCGAGAGTATCGATGCTGGCTGGAATGCCCAATGGATGCTAAGTTGAAGTTTCAACTTAGGTACTTCGAAGGACCCGCCATGACTTCTGTGATGAACCCGCCCGTCGCGGGTGCCGCATTCGATGCGTTTCTCGCCGACGCAGCACCCGCGAGCCGGTCGCAGCAGATGTGGACCCCACACGACGGGCCGATGCCCGCGCTGTACATCAGTCACGGTGCACCCCCGGTGTTCGACGACGCGCTCTGGATGAACGAGCTCTTCACCTGGTCGCAGTCGATGCCCAAGCCGAAGGCGATCCTGATCGTCAGCGCGCACTGGGAAGAGGCCCCGTTGAGCCTGTCCGCGACGGCTGCGGCGACACCACTCGTCTACGACTTCGGTGGATTTGCGCAGCGTTACTACTCGATGGAATACCGAACTCCCGACGCTCAGGCGCTGGCTGCACGGGTGGCCGCGGCCATTCCGGCGTCGGAGAACCTGCATCGGCACACCGCGCGCGGACTCGATCACGGTGCCTGGGTGCCGCTGAAAGTCATGTATCCCTATGCCGATGTCCCGGTTCTGCAATTGAGCCTGCCGACGCACGCGCCCGATCGGCTGATGTCGATAGGCGCTGCGCTGAAGGAACTTCGGGCCGAGGGTGTGTTGGTCATCGGTTCCGGGTTCATGACCCACGGACTGCCGTTCCTGTCCCGGGAGAATTTCGCAACCAACACCGTGCCGACGTGGTCCGAGGACTTCGACCTCTGGGCAGCCGACGCATTGTCGCGCGGTGACGTCGGGACTCTCGCGGACTTCCGCAACGCCGCGCCGGGAATGCCCTATGCCCACCCCACCGTCGAACATTTCACTCCGCTGTTCGTCACCCTCGGTGCTGCCGAAAATCCCGAGGCGCCGGTTACCACGGCGATCACCGGCTTCCAGTTCGGCTTGGCGAAGCGGTCGTTCTCGGTCGTGTAGGCGGTTGGACGCAGCCGGTCGCAGTTGGAACAGATTCACTTCTGAATTCTTTTCGAGCCGGGGATTGTTATCCACGCCACTTCGCTCTACAGTTCTGAGCACCATCTCGGACATCGGTGTCCAAGATCGTCGGATGCGCTGTACGAAATGTCGCCGGGCGCGCGTCCTGTGGACCCCGTTGTCCGGCGCGAAGGAGTACAGCTGTGTCTTCTGCCCGATCTTGGACGCTGCGGGTAGCGATCGGTGTGGCGACCGTAGCCGCCGCCGTTGCCGCTACGACCAGCCCCGCTTCCGCTGAACCCGAATCCAGCGGTCCGGCCGGTGTGGAGGTTCAGCCGCCTCTGCCGCCGCTCACGTGGCCGAAGATTCCCGAGTTCGACACCGACTTCTACCTTCCTCCCGCCGACGTGGTGGCAGCGGCCGCGCCGGGCCAGATCATCGCCGCACGGCCCGTCGAGCTGGCTACTCTCAACATCATTCCCACACAGGTCGACGCGTGGCAGTTGTCGTTCCGGTCCAACAACGGGCGCGACGAGCCGATCGCCGCCGTGACCACGGTCATCAAGCCGCGTGGAGTGCCTGCGGCACCGCGTCCGTTGATCTCCATCCAGGTGGCCGAGGATTCTCTCGCGGCCTACTGCGCTCCGTCGTACGCGATGCGAGCGGGTGCCATCCCCTGGCCGGTGACCGGCGCGGTGACGTCGGGCGCTCAATTCCTCGAAGTGCAGGCAGCGTTGGCGCAAGGATGGGCGGTGTCGGTACCCGATCATCAGGGCCCGAACAATTCGTTCGCCGCCGGGCCGGTCGCCGGCCGGATCACACTCGACGGCATCCGAGCTGCCGAGAATTTCGCGCCGATGCAGTTGGCCGGGGAGGCCACCAAGGTGGGGATGAGCGGCTACTCCGGTGGCGCGATCGCCACCGGGCACGCAGCAGAACTGGCCGAAAACTACGCCCCTGAGCTCGATATCGTCGGAGTCACCGAGGGCGGCACCCCGGCCGAACTCGGGGCATTGGTCGACAACGCGAACAACACCCTGGGATCGGGCATCGTGGCCGCCGGCATCATCGGTGCCAGCCGCGAGAGTCCCGAGCTGGCCGCCTTCATCGACGAACACGTCGACCCGTTCGGTAGGACGTTGTTCGCGGCCAAGGACAACCTCTGTGTCGGCTACTCGTCGGCGCTGCTGCCGTTCGTCAACCTGAAAGGCTTGCTGCACACCGACGGCGACCCGATCCAGCAACCGGTGGTGAAGAAGGCGCTGTCTGCGATGGAGCTCGGCCGCACCACTCCGAACATGCCGCTCTACGTCTACCATTCCAACCCGGACTGGCTGGTGCCGATCGGGCCGGTCAACGCGATGGTCGAGTCGTACTGCAGCCGTCCGGGTGCCGACGTCACCTACACCCGCGATCATTTCAGTGAGCACATCAGCTTGGAGCTGATCGCGTTTCCGAGTGCGGTGTTGTGGATGCGCGACCGATTTGCCGGTGTTCCGGTGGAACCGGGTTGCCGGACGAACGATGTCGGCTCGATGGCGCTCGACACGCGTGCACACCCGACGTTCGTCGCGGCCGTCGGCGAGATAATCGCCGGATTGTTCGGGAAGCCGATCGGGTCGTGATGGAACCGATCAGCGGGGCTGCGAGCGGTGCGTCGCCTGTAGACTCCCTCGGTGACTGTCGCCGATGATCAGGGCCGCACCTACGCCGGACGATCCTCCGCTGTTCGGAAAGCCGATCGACGAGCTCGGTTCTTGCACGCGGCTATCGAGGTCATCGGGGGACGCGGGTACGCCGCCACCTCGGTGGCGGATATCTGCTCCGCGGCAGGCCTCGCGCGCAGTCAGTTCTACAGTGAGTTCGCCAACCGTGAGGCGCTGCTCGTGGACGTCTACGACCTGATCCAAGACGACGCGCTGGCCGCCGTCGTCGCCGCACTCGACGAGCAGGTCGACCGTGATCGTCGCTCTCTGGTCGTCGCAGCGATGACGGCCCTGGTCGGATCGATCGGAGGTGACCCACGTCGGGCGCGCATCTCCTATCTGGAGATGCTGGGTGTCAGCGATGCCGTCGAACAGCATCGGACGCGCCGTCGTGCGCAGTGGGTGGAGTTCTTCGAGAACACCCTGCGCTCGGAAGTCGGTTCCGATTTCGTTCCCCCGGGTGGATACCGCTTGGCCGCAACGGCATTCCTCGGTGCGCTCACCGAGATCGTCTCCGACTGGTCCCGCACTGCTCCGCCTCGTCCACCCATCGAGCAGATCGTGGACACGATGGTTGCTGTCCTGGCAGCGTTCGTTCCGGACCTGAACTGAACTGCAGCCGGCCGCGCAATACAGTGGACCGATGACAGACGCCACCGGTCCGCTCGCAGGCCTCGTGGTCGCGGACTTCTCTCGTGTGCTCGCCGGACCGTACGCGACGATGATGCTCGGCGACATGGGCGCAGACGTGATCAAGATCGAGCGGCCCGGCAGCGGCGACGACACCCGATTGTGGGGTCCGCCGTACGATTCTGCCGGTACCGCAACGTATTTCAACTCGGTCAATCGGAACAAGACGTCTCGGTTCATCGACCTGCAGTCCGAGAGCGGTGTGGCCGAGGCCCGTGAGATCGTCGCGGGCGCAGACATCGTGATCGAGAACTTCCGCGCCGGAACGATGGACCGGCTCGGTCTCGGCTATTCGGCTGTCGCGCAGACGAACCCTGGCCTGATCTACTGCTCGATCACCGGTTTCGGTACCGGCGGCGGTGCTGCTCTTCCTGGATACGATCTGGTGGTCCAAGCCGTCGGCGGGCTGATGAGCGTCACCGGCCCCGACGCATCCACGCCGACGAAAGTGGGCGTGGCGATGGTCGATATCGTCACCGGTCTGCACGCGCTGAGCGGAATCCTTGCCGCACTGCATCATCGATCGAACACCGGTGCGGGTCAGCGGGTGCACACCTCGCTGATGGCGTCGGTACTGTCCGCACTCAGCAACCAGTCGGCGGCATACCTCGGGGCCGGGGTCGTACCGGTTCCCATGGGCAACAAGCATCCGTCGTTGGTGCCGTACGAGGTGTTCGAGACCGCCGATCGACCGCTCGCGTTGGCCGTGGGCAACGATCGGCAATTTCAGGCGCTGGTCGACGTGCTGGGTACCCCGGATCTGGCTGCGGATCAACGCTTCTCGTCCAATTCTGCTCGCGTCGAACATCGAGATCAGTTGGTCGACCTGCTCAACACGGCGTTGCAGACGCGTACTGCGGACGACTGGTATCGAGAACTGATGGCGCGGCACGTTCCCGCCGGGCCGGTCAATTCCATCGAGGAGGCATTCGCGTTCGCGGAATCGTTGGGTCTCGAACCACGCATCGGGGTTCCAGGGGCAGTGGCCGAGGGCGTCCGAAATCCGGTGGATTTCTCGGCGACCCCGGTGAACTACCGGCTGCCACCTCCGCCGGCCGGCTGAGCCCGCGCGTGGTGGTCCTGCAACTTGTGCTCCACTCCCGGGCTCGAGTCGGCGAATCCCCGGTATGCAACCTCTTCAGTGGAGCAATAGTTGCAGCGGCAGTAACTCGCTGCGCTAGTTCAGCGCCCACTTCACCGACACGGACACGCTGACGGTTTGCTGTCCCGGTTCGATGGGCACTGCCGTGTCGAACGAAGCGGAGTCGCGAAAGCTCGTCGGCTGCTCCTGACCGGTGATCGACTCGGTGATCGACAGAACGTCACCGAGTTCGCCGCCTGCGAGCGACGCATACTGCTCGGCGCGATCGCGGGCGTCGGCGAACGCCCTGGACCGGGCATCGGTGATCAGCTCGGAATCGTCGTCGATCTTGAACGAGACCCCGGAGATTCGGGTCGCGTTGCCACCGGCGGAGGTGGCGTCGCCCAGGACTGCAGACGCCTTCGACAGGTCGCGCACCGTGACCTGCAAGGTGTTGGTGGCCTGATATCCGGAGATGGCCGAGGTGCCGCCCGGCAGTGCTCCGGAGTACTGCGGATCGATCGACACCTGCTGCGTCTGAATGTCCTCGCGCGCGACGCCGGCAGCAATCACTGCGTCGGTCACCTCGGTAACCGCAGCATTGGCCTGTTCGATGGCGGCAGTGACGTCCTCGGCTGTGGCCTGAACGCCGATCTGAGTCGTCAACGTGTCCGGTGCGCCCTGGACTTCGCCCACTCCGTTGACGTTCACTCCGGGAGGTCCGTCCGGGGACGTGGTCGCCGGACTGCTGCAGCCCGCGGTCAGGGCCACGGCCAACACCAGGGCCGATGCGCACGATCCGATCGTCCATCGATTTCGGTTCACCGCCGTAGTGTCCACCATTGCAGGTGAATTGGGAAGGCTCAGGGCTTGAGATACTCGGCGTTGAATGTCACGGTCACTTCGTCTGCCACCTTCATGGCTCCGAACATCTGCGAATACGGCGTGATCTTGTAATCCGTTTGACGCACAGTAGTTTCGGAACCGATCTGCCATCTGTCGCCGGAGTCGGTGACGTCCACGTCCACGGTGATCTCCTTCGAGACCCCGTGTATCTCGGCGGTACCCGCCAAGCGAAATCCGGAGGCAATGGCAGTGATCTCCTCCGAACGAAATCGAATTGTCGGGTACCGGTTGGCATCGAAGGTCTTGAGTGCGTTGGCTTTTGCGACGATCCTCTCCGGCCCGACCAGCGGTGTCAGTCCGCCCTCGCCGTGGATCACCTCGAGTGAGCCGACCTCGGCGGTCAGTGACACCGCGGTGGGGGCGTCCCCGGACCACTCGACCGTCGCGGTCCAGGAGGTCACCGCAATCGTGAGTCGATGCCCCATCTTGGATGCCCTCCCGGTGACATCCGTCCGAACAGCCAGCTGCCCGCCGTCCGATGCGTCGAAAGCCCAGGTCTCGGTGGTCATCTTCGCGACTGTAGACGCGCGGCGGCCCGGCAGCTCACCGAAGCCGACAATGGAGGCTTAGTGTGAAGGAATGTTCTCCAATTCTCCTCGAACATTCGTCGCCGACGCCCTCCGCGGCTTCGTGGCCGCCACCGACGACGTCACCTGGCACGCCGATCCCGGATTTCTCACCCGTCGCTATCGCATCTCCGACGGTCAAGTCGCGCTGCTGTCCGGTGGCGGATCGGGCCACGAGCCGATGCATGCCGGATTCATCGGTCGCGGCATGCTCACCGGCGCGTGCCCCGGCCTGGTGTTCACGTCACCGAACGCCCTCCAAGTACACGAGGCATCCAAGGCCGTGGACTCCGGCGGCGGAGTGGTGCACATCGTGAAGAACTACACCGGCGACGTGATGAACTTCAAGATCGCCCGAGAGTTGTTGCAGGAAGACGGTATTGCGGCCGATGTCGTTCTCGTCGACGACGACGTGGCCAGCGAGAGCGAGGACGGCCCGGGTCGCCGTGGCACTGCCGCGACCATCGTCGTCGAAAAGGTGTGCGGCGCAGCGGCAGAACGTGGCGACAGCCTGCAGGCGGTGGTCGCGCTGGGGCGTCGAACAGCGGAGAACGCGCGCAGTATGGCGGTCGCATTGAACCCGCCGACGCTACCGGGTGCCGACGGGCCGTCGTTCGAACTGCCCAAGGAGGAAATCGAACTCGGCATCGGTATCCACGGTGAGCGCGGCACCGACCGGGTGTCCCGGCTGCCTGCTCAGGAGGTCGTCGAGAAGCTGACCGAGCCCATCGTGAGCTCGCTCGGATTGAACTCGGGCGAATCGGTGATCGCCATCGTCAACGGGCTCGGCGCAACGCACCCGCTCGAACTGCATCTGCTGTTCGGGGAACTCTCGGAGTACCTCGCGGGTAAGGGCATCGAGATAACCCGCTCACTCGTCGGAAGTTTTGTCACCGCGCTCAACATGGGCGGAGCGTCCATCACTCTGGTGCGCGCCGACGACGAGATGCTCGAACTCTGGGACGCCCCCACCGATGCGCCCGGTTGGCCCAACGCGCAGAGCCAAGGTGCGAAACCGGTGGGCGAGCGCGGCGCATTCGGGCCGACGTTCTCGCCGTCCGACACCGGAGAGAAGTCGGCATTCGTCTCGGAGTGGATCGGGTCGTGGGCCCAGCGGGTACTCGACGAGGAGCCCGCTCTGACCGAATTGGATCGTAAGGCGGGCGACGGCGACTTCGGTACCAACATGGTGGCCGCACTGGAACAACTCGACCTCGACGCGATCAAGGAAACCTATTCGGCAGCAACGGTATTCGAAGCCGTGAGCGAGGCCTACCTCGGCCACGCAGGCGGTACGTCCGGTGCACTGTTCGGCATCTGGTTCCGCCAGTTCTACCGAACGATGCTCGAATCCGAGCCATCTGCCGCGGCTGTCGCAGCGGCCGCGCGGGCCGGACTGGACAGCATCACCGAACTCGGTGGAGCCCGCGTGGGCGACAAGACGATGATCGACGCCATTGCCCCGGCTGTCGACGCGCTCGAGAAAGACAGCGGCACCCTGCAGGATGCCGCCGACGCCGCGAAGACCGGAGCCGAATCGACCAAGGACATCACCGCCAACCGCGGCCGCGCCAGCTATGTCGGTGAGGCCGCGCGAGGCGTCGTCGACCCCGGTGCGTTGGTCATGGCCTGGTTCTTCGAGGCGGCAGCAGGCTCTACTCCAGCAAACCCGGGTCGTTCCGCAGGCTCTACTCCAGCGAGCTGAGGAACACCGCCGCGATCGCTTCGAGGCCGGCCTGATCGTGGGCGTCGAAGCGATCGGGTATCGGGCTGTCCAGATCGAATACACCGATCAGTTTCTCGCCCTGGTACAGCGGAACGACGACCTCGGAGCGAGTGTTGGCATCGCACGCGATGTGGCCGGGGAAGGCATGAACGTCGGCCACTCGCTGTGTCTCGCGGGTGGTCGCGGCAGCGCCGCAGACCCCTTTGCTCAGCGCGATGCGAACGCAGGCAGGCTGGCCCTGGAACGGGCCGACCACCAGTTCGGTGCCGTCGAACAGGTAGAAGCCGACCCAATTGACCTCGGGCAGAGCGTGATAGACCAACGCAGAAAGATTGGCGGCGTTGGCGATCAGGTTGGATTCCTCGTAGACGAGGCCCCTGGCCTGCTCGGCGAGCTGCTGGTACTGCTCGACCTTGGACCCGTTCAGTGCTGTCGCGGTGAAGGACATGCGCCGAGTCTAAGCGCACACCCCAGCACCACCAGATACGCCGACATCCCGCCCACCTGCACCCGCTGAGCGATACCGAGGCCGTGATCGCCGGGAAGGTTGTCGGCGATCAACAGCCACGCCGTGGCCAGGGCCGTGATGGCCAGTACCGCGACACCGAGCGTCCGAAGCAGGGGATAGGCCCCATAGCGGAATGCGGCGAGCGTGAACGCGATCATGACCGTGAAAATCGCGAACACCGCGATGGTGCTCGTCAGGGCATGAAGATGATGAAGCTGGGGGAACAACCCGCTGGGCTCGATCGGACAGCTCGGATCGTCGGCGGCCACACACTCGAGTGGCAGTTTCGCGTCGGCGATGGTGGCGATACCGAAGATGCCCGACGCCACCCAGCCGGTGACGACGAGCCGTCGGCGAGGGCTGACGAGGAAACCGAGCACGGCGGCGAGGATCATCAGCGAACCCGTGACCACGTCTGCAGTGGAGAAGAATTCGCGGTACGGCTGATCGCGGGCATCGAGTTCGCTGAGGAAGGATCGAGCCGGGTCGAGCCCGGTATCGAGGAAGAATTCGGCCACCCACGCGGAGTACAGCAAACCGGCGAGGATCAGAAACACCACCGCGATTACTCGGCGGATATCCACACCTTCGGTTTTCGAGCGCACCGACCAAGGCTAACCAGTGAGCTCGTCGGCAGCTGCCACCGCCAGCGCGACGGCGGAGTCGCAGTCGTCCGCCATGACGGACAGCTCGGGAACCGTGCGGGCGTAACGCGCGGCTGAGTCGTCGTTACCGGGCAGGCCGAGAACGGGGTTGCCCAACACGATGTCGGCCGAACACACCGAATCCGAGTCGCGAGTCTCGACGGTGTAACCGCCCTGCCGGATCTTCTCGCGATCTGTCGAACGCAAGTCGCTGTCGTCGTAGGTGAGCGCGACGTCGAGCAGTACCAGGTTGTCCTCGAACGTCGCAGACGACGCCTCGAAGTGGCAGCCGTACGGATCCGCGGCAGGGTTCCACCGGTCGACCGTCCAGGTCTCGGGCAGATGCTCCAGAACGCTGCACGGATCCTTCGTGGCCAACGGAAGGTTGTACCTGGAATCGGCACGTAGTGGGGGATCGCTCACGAGGCCGAGTGCGGTCTCGGTTACGGATTTCGCTGCACTGCAGGCGTCCCCGTCAGCAAGATAGACGTCGATCGTGGCGAAACTACGACCGGATTCGGTGAGAACATCGTCCATGGGCCCGGAGGTGGTGCCGTCGAACTCGTCGCGAAGCGGGAAGCTGACGCGACACGTCCCTCGGGAGGCGTCGTCGAGGTACACCTGTTCGTCGCCGATCGTGACTTGCTCGAAGTTCGGGTCGGCCGGCGTCGGCTGGTATCCGTTCAGCTTGATCGACACGGAGTCCGTGGCGTCCGATCGCCCAGGGTTGACTTCTGCCGAGCAGCTACTCAGTTCGCCGTCCGGCCGGAGCTGCACCACGGTGCCGAGAGCTGTGAGGTCGTCCTCGGTGAGGAAGCCGCAGGGATCCAGGCTGCGGACGAAGGCCGCCGAGTCGGCCAGATAGCGGTCTGCCTCCGACATCTCGAATCCGTACCGGTTCTGCCCCACAGGCGACGCACTGCCGGCGGGGAATGCGCTGCCGAGCAACACCACCGCGCATCCACTGGTCGATACCGACATCGCCGCTGCCATCACCGCAAGCACCCAACTTTTACGCACTGTCCTCATCCCCCGACTCGAATCGACCGATCATCAGGTTGGACGCGCGGGGAGTGCTGTGGGTTTCAGTCGGTCACTATCGGATCTGCAGCAAGATCATCGACGACGCGTTGGGCGGCGACGACCGGGTCCTCGTGTTCCCAGATCCGCACGACGCGCCAGCCTTCCTCGATCAGGCGGGTGTCGGTGTCGCGATCGCGGGCCACGTTGGCAGCCAGCTTGTCGGCCCACCACTGGGCGTTGTTGCGTGGTTTCGTCGCGTGGACGGGGCAACTGTGCCAGAAGCAACCGTCGACGTAGACCGCCACTTTGCGACGGGGAAACACCAGATCTGCTCGACGCCGCATGCCCTTCAGCGGGGCGCGGTCGACGAAATAGCGCAGTCCTCGTCGGTGCAACTCTCGACGCAGCGCCACTTCTGGCTTGGTGTCGCGGCGGCGTTGCTTACTGAGCCGTGCACTGGTTTTCGCGTCGGTGGCGGGGCGTGTCGCGCTCACACCGACACCCGTTGCGTGTACCCACCCATGCGCTCGAGGTGGGCGTCGAGGTCGTCGAGAAAACCGTCGGCGAAGCGGAGGTTGCCGGCTCGCGCGCGCTTGAGGAACCCGGCCGTGGCTCGCGCTGACAGCAGGGTGGAGTCGTCCAGGAAGTCGATCAGGTCCTCGGGCGGTTCGTGCACCGGCATGGTCGAGACGGTCACCTTGAAGCTCGCGCGGTCTCGGCCCCACGCGGCCGTCGGCCAGGCCTGACCGGGCAGCAATGCGGTGTCGCCTGCGACGTCGTAGGGCTTCGGGTCGTCGAGTGCACCGGCCACCCACGACGCCATCCGCACACTGACGGCGTTGCCGACGAGCTTCCAGCGATGCCCGGTACGCACTCCGGCGCGCTCCACCGCGGGCAGCGTCCAGTCAGGATCGAACCCCTGCAGCCGCTCGGCCCCGATGATGCCGGGCGTGACGATCTCCCCGGACGGCAACCGCACGGCCGGCGGACTGGCGATGCCGAGGGACGAGCCGCCCTTGAGGGTGGGGACGGCGTTGACGGCCCAGCCCAGTCCGCGGGTGCCCTCGGTCCAGTAGAAGCCGCAGGGCGCAGTACTCGGATCGCCGTCGGGCAACGGCCCGGCATCCTGCGAGAACAGCACCTCACGCGGATCGTCGGTGCGCGAGGCCAGCATCACCACGCGCTGTCGACGCTGCGGCAACCCGAACGCACGGGCGTCGACGACGCGGTAGGCCCACATGTAGCCGAGGTCCTCTAGCGCGTCGGTGATGTGTCGCATCGCTGCGCCACGTCCGAGTTGCAGCATGAACGGCACGTTCTCCATCAACAGCCACCGCGGGCCGCGGCGACGTGAGACCAGCCGGAACACCTCGTCGACCAGCCCGGAGCGAGCCCCGGTGATGCCTGCCGTCCGTCCGGCCTGGGAGAGGTCCTGGCAGGGGAAGCCGGCGGCCACGAGCTCGGTGCCGGTGGGCAGGCTGCGCAGTGTGGTGACATCGGTGTGCAGCGGAACGTTCGGCATGCGCGCCGACAGCACCGCGCCGGCACCCGGATCGATCTCGCACAACAGCTGAGTCGTCCAGCCTGCCTCGGCCAACCCCAGCTCGAGCCCGCCGATACCGGCGAACAACCCGACCATCGACCGTGTGCTCACGTGTGCCCTTCCCTCGCCCGACGGTTTCACGTTACTCGAGAGCCGGTGCGCTGAAGGTCCACAAGCTGAGCGTCGGTCGAACTTGACCTCGACCGCGCTCGAGGTTCCACACTGGAATGCACGCCGCCGAAAATAGGTTGGAAACTGAGCCTGAGCAATGAAATCATTCGGGCACCGCAATAAGGAGAACAACACGTGTCCACGGGTGTGCTCGACCCCGAAGCCCCAACCGTCGTTGAGCCGAACCCGAATGCTGCGCGGACACCCACGTCGCTGCAGCGTTTCGCGCCGTTCCTGGCCCCGTACAAGTGGTTCTACATCGGCTCCATCGTGGTCTCGCTCATCGCGACTTTGACCGGCCTCATCATTCCGCTGGTGATGCAACGCGTCATCGACGGGCCCATCGCCGACCGCAACTTTTCCGCGGTGTGGTGGCCCGCGGCTTTGATCCTGCTGCTCGGCACCATCGACGCGGCCGGCATCTGGGTGCGTCGATACCTGGTCTCCCGCCCATCGAGCCAATTCGAGATCAGTGCTCGGGCAACGGTATTCGACAAGCTGCAACGGCTGTCGGTCGCGGCGCACGAGAGTTGGGAATCGGGTCAGCTGCTCTCCCGTGCCATCGCCGATCTCGGGTCGCTGCGCCGGTTCATGGCGTTCATCGGTCCGTTCATCATCATCAATGCCGTCACGCTCGTCGTGGGTATCGGTGTATTGCTCGTTCAGGCATGGCAATTGGGTCTGATCATGTTGGTGACATCGGTTCCGCTGGTGATCGCCTGCACCAGGTTCGAGACGCTGTACCGCGTCGTCGCGCGTGATGCTCAGGACCAAGCGGGCGATGTGACGACGACGGTCGAGGAGTCCATTCAGGGCATCCGCGTTCTGAAGGCGTTCGGGCGAAGTGCGCACCTGGGCAAGCAGTTTCTGCGTCAGGCCTACACTCTTCGCGGCACCGAGCTGAAGAAGGTGCGCTATCTCGCGATCATCTGGGCGGTGATCGTCGGACTGCAGCCGATCACCATCGGCGCGATTCTGGCCGTGGGGACCTACTCGATCGTGCAGGGCACGATGACGGTCGGCACGCTCGTCGCTGCCATCGCCATCGTCACGTTCCTGCTGTGGCCGATCGAATCCTTCGGATACCTGCTGGCGGAGTTGAACAATGCGCGTACCGCAGCCGATCGGTACTGGGAGATCATCGACACCCCCGAAACCGTGACGGATCCGGACGACCCCGTCGAACTGCCCGACACGATCCGTGGCCGAGTGCAATTCGACCGCGTCGGATTCACCTTTCCCGACGCGTCCTCGCCGCTGCTCACCGATGTCAGTTTCGTCGTCGAGCCGGGGGAGACCGTCGCGCTCGTCGGCAACACCGGCAGCGGAAAGACGGCACTGACCAACCTCGTTCCTCGTTTGTTCGACGCTACCGAGGGCACCATTTCGATCGACGGTATCGACGTGGCGTCGATGCGGCTGGCCGATCTGCGCTCGATCGTGTCGGTAGCGTTCGAGGATCCGGTGCTGTTCTCGGCCAGTGCGCGGGAGAACATCGCGCTCGGCTCTCCCGGCGCGTCCGATGCCGAGATCACCGAGGCGCTGGAGATTGCCCACGCAACGGAATTCGTCGACCGGCTGCCGTGGGGCCTGGCCACGCGCATCGGTGAGCAGGGCATGAGTCTGTCGGGCGGGCAGCGGCAGCGTCTGGCACTGGCCCGTGCGGTGCTGGGCAAGCCTCGGGTGCTCGTGCTCGACGACCCGCTCTCTGCACTCGATGTGGACACCGAGGCGAAAGTGCAGAAGGAACTACGTCGCGTGCTGGCCCATTCGACGACGTTGCTGGTGGCTCACCGGCCGTCGACTGCGGCGTTGGCCGACCGGGTGCTGTATCTGGAGAACGGAAGAATTGTGGAGCAGGGAACGCACGAGGGACTGCTGGCGACGTCGCCGCGGTACCGCGACGTGATGGGGTCGATCCATGGCTGAGCAGACCGCAACCGCGGACTGGCGGGGAGTGGGTGGCGAGGACTCCGAGGTGGACGCCACCGGAAACCTGGTGTTGGCCGGGCGTTCTCGGCGGCTGCTCGCCTCGTTGGTGCGCCCGTACAAGAAGCAGGCCCTGCTGTCTTTCGTCATCATCCTGATCGACAACATCACCTATGTGGCCGGCCCGCTGTTCGTCGCCTACGCCCTCGACAACGGCGTCGGTGCTGCCGGACAGGGTGATTGGGGTCCGCTGCTGTGGGCCGTGGGCGGATACACCGGCTTCGGCCTGCTCGGAATGTTCACCACCTACGCGTTTCTCACCGTCTCGGGCCGACTCAGTCAGAACATTCTCTACGACCTTCGTGGACGCGTGTTCGACCACGCGCAGAAACTCAGTCTGTCGTTCCACGAGAAATACACGTCGGGACGGTTGATCTCGCGGTTGACCAGTGACGTGGAGTCGTTGCAGACACTGCTCGAAAGTGCGCTCAACGACGCGTTGACGGCCATCCTGTCGATGGTCTCGATTGCCGTCATCCTCGTGTATCTCGATGTTCCGATGGCGATGATCGTGCTCGCCGGCTTCGTACCGCTGGTGCTCGTCACCCGGTGGTCACAGCGACGCCAACGCCAGGGATACCGTCGAACACGGGTGGCGATCGCGCGTGTGGTGGTTCATTTCGTGGAGTCGATGGGCGGAATCCGTGCCGTACAGGTCTTTCGGCGTGAAGGTCGCAACGACGCGATCCTCGAGACCGAGGACTCGGAGTACCGAGACGCCACCACCGCGGCCCTGCGTGGCATGGCGAGCTACACCGGAATCGTTCGGTGGATCGGCAACGTCACTCTGGCGATCATCCTGGTGTTCGGTAGCTGGCGAGTGATCAACGGGCACATGGACGTCGGCGTGCTCGCCGCGTACGTGCTGTACCTTCGCCGGTTCTACGGCCCGCTCGACGAGCTGGCGATGGTGTTCAATGCCTACCAGTCGGCCGCCGCTGCGCTGGAGAAGATCTCCGGCGTACTCGAGGAAGAGCCGTCGGTGGTTGCCCCGAAAAACCCGGTGTCGATCGGAACGGTGAAGGGAGACATCACGTTCGACGACGTGCACTTCTCCTACGGCACCGAGCGCGTCGTGCTGCCGGAGTTCTCGCTGCACGTGCCGGCGGGACAGGTGGTTGCCATGGTCGGCGCGACCGGAGCCGGAAAGTCGACGCTGGCAAAGCTGTTGGCGCGCTTCTACGATCCGACCGCCGGATCCGTGCGACTCGACGGCATCGACATGCGCGACATCTCCGACGAAGACCTGCGCCGCAACGTCGTCATGGTGACACAGGAGTCCTTCCTGTTCTCCGGCTCGGTGGCCGACAACATCCGCCTCGGACGCCCCGACGCGACGGACGCCGAGGTCCGCGCTGCCGCCGAGGCCGTCGGACTGACCGAGTTCATCGCCTCGCTCCCCGAAGGGATCGATACCGACGTGCGTAAACGCGGAGGCCGATTGTCATCGGGCCAAAGGCAATTGGTGGCCTTCGCGAGGGTGTTCCTCGCTGCGCCGTCGGTGATCGTGCTCGACGAGGCGACGTCGAGTCTCGACATCCCGAGCGAGCGGTTGGTGCAGCGCGCACTCGAAACGATTCTGCAGGGCCGGACGGCGTTGATCATCGCGCACCGCTTGTCGACGGTGGCCATCGCGGACCGCGTCCTCGTCATGGCGGACGGGAACATCGTCGAGGACGGCACCCCGGCGGACCTCATTGCGGGAGAGGGCCGCTTCGCGCACCTGCACGAGGCGTGGGAGGACTCGCTCGTCTAGGTCCAGGGGGTGATCGGCGGTTTGACCCACATGATCTTCTCGTCGGCGTGCTGGGGCGTCGCCCCGTCGTGACCCGGGTGCTCGGCCGCCCACGCGGATTTGCGGTCGAGCAACTCGGCCACGATGGTCCACGTTTCCATCGTGCTCGGTGGATGCAGGTCCGCTGCGCGGGCCAGTTTTCGACGGGCGGCGTCGGTGAGATCGAGCAGTTCCGCGCCGCTGATGCCGCGCTCCCAGACGTAGCGCGCCAGAGCGGTCGCCTTGTCCTGTCGGCTCTTCGCGGCCTGCTCGGAATGCGCGAAATCGAACTGGCCGCCGCCTGGGTTCCCTGTCGTCACGGCCATCACCTTAGTAATCGTGAGCGAAATCGACAGGGCCCGGCCGCTGTAAGGCGTCGCACACGGTAGCGGGCCAGAAGTCGACGTCGACGGGGGTCGGCCGGGGTCGAGCGCAGCATGAACGGCCGGGTCGGTGCAAAGAAAAGTCGCGTCCGCTTGTTCTACAGGGGGCCCTGTCGCATACCGTAGGACCTGTGATCACTCAAGCATCGGGTGCAGAGCACGTCTCCGTTCCCGCAACCGCCACCACCGACGCGAAATCCTGGCCCTCGATCCTGACGTGGCGAGCGCACGACGTTCCCCGCATGGAGTCCGTGCGCGTCCAGCTTTCCGGCAACCGCATCAAAGCTGCCGGACGCATCATCGGGGCCGCCTGCAGTGATCATCCCGCGTTCAGTGCGTCGTACGACCTGGTGACCGACGAATACGGCGTCACCAAGAGGCTCTCGGTGCGCACCTCGCTCGCGTCGGGCGACCGGCAGGCCTCGGTCAGCCGCGACGACGAGGGCTACTGGATGGTGGAGAACTCCGCCAACCACCAGCGCTCGACCTACAGCGGTGCCCTCGACGTCGACATGGTGCTCAGCCCGTTCTTCAACACCCTGCCGATCCGACGATTCGGTCTGCACACCCAGGTACAGGACCTCGAGGTGCCGACGGTCTACGTCAACCTCCTCGATCTGAGCATCCAGGAAGCGACGCTGACCTACAGCAGCGGCGCGCACGGCATCCACGTCATCTCGCCGGTCTCGACATCGTCGGTGACGGTCGACGCCGACGGCTTCGTCGTCGACTACCCGGGACTCGCCGAGCGGATCTGACGCACGACGCCACCGCGTCGCCCCGCGTCCTGCAGGTTCTCTCGCCACCCCGGCTCGCCCGGGGTGACGTCGGTGATGTCGAATCGCTGATGCTGCTCGTACTGCAGTCGCGCTGCGTGTCCGGCGTCGACCAGCGTTTCGGTCGAGTTCTCGTCCAATTTTTCGCGCGCTGCGGTGAGCGTATGCAGCGCCTCGTCGAGCGTGGTTCGTAGCGCGGTCGCGTTGCCCTCGGTCATCGCACGGACAAGGTTCGGGGCCGAGGACGCCACCCGGGTGCCGTCGCGAAACGACCCCGCGGCGAGCCCGAGCGCCAACGGCCCGCCCGCGGCCCCGACGATCGCCAACGCCTCGGCCAGCAGATGCGGTAGGTGC
The DNA here is from genome assembly GCF_002259025.1 of Rhodococcus sp. 05-2255-1e. Taxonomy (NCBI): domain Bacteria; kingdom Bacillati; phylum Actinomycetota; class Actinomycetes; order Mycobacteriales; family Nocardiaceae; genus Rhodococcus; species Rhodococcus sp. 05-2255-1e. The sequence continues at coordinate 234,826 of NZ_NOZE01000009.1, forward strand.
GAGATGCGGGCGACGGCACTGTCGTGCTCGACGCTGCCGGCCGGAACGACCACCGAACCGCAGTCCAGGGCCAGCTGGGCCACCCGGACCCACACGTGCGCGTCGACCCCGGGATCCGTGGACACCACCCAGACCGCGTCGGCGAACAGTGCCGGGTCCGTCGCCGACCAGCCCGAGTGGTTGGTACCCGCCATCGGATGGCCGCCGACATAGCGGGCCTGTAGTCCGCGAGCAGCGACGGCCGCGGCAACCTCGGCCTTGACGCTCACCACGTCGGTGATCGGGGCGGCGGGTGCGTGCTCGGCGATGGCCTGCAGAACGGAGTCGACGGCAGGCATCGGAACGGCGATGACGATCAGCGCATCCTCTTCTGCAGCCCTGGTCAAAGCGGCTGTCAGATCAGTGCCGACGTCATAGCCATCGTCCGCAGCCCCGGCGATCGCGTCGGCCGATCGGTTCCAGCCCCACACCCGGCGACCGGCGTCGTGCGCCGCCCGCAGAATCGACCCACCGATCAGTCCCAGACCGAGAACGCACACCGAGGAAGAAGTCACCCGATCAGATTGGCACAGGTGGGTGACTTCCAAGGGAGGTGGACTTCGAATTCCGGCACCTACCGGACTACCGTTGCGCACATGGCCGCACAGCGCGCGAACAACAACCGTGCCTCCGCATCGGAGTACGACGACCTCGAAGGATTCGGCGTTGCAGTTGTCCGAGAGGACGGCAAGTGGACCGTGACGCCACTGTCCGACGACGCACTGACCAGCCTGTCGGCAGCAGAGACCGAATTGCGTGAACTACGCAGCTCGGGAGCGGTGTTCGGACTGCTCGACGTGGACGAGGAATTCTTCGTCATCCTGCGTCCCGCACCCAACGGCACCCGCCTGCTGCTGTCCGACGCGGTCGCCGCCGTCGACTACGAAATCGCCGCCGACGTCCTCGACGCACTCAACATCGAGATCCCCGACGTCGACCCCGACGAACTCGACGACATCGAACCCTACGAGGAAGGCGACCTCGCTCTCCTCGCCGACCTGGGCCTGCCCGAGGCAGTCCTGGGCATCATCGTCGCCGAGACCGACGACTATCCGGACGAACAACTGCAATCCATTGCCGAGCGCCTGGGCTTCGAGAACGAATTCGCCGCAGCGGTGAACAAGCTGCGGCGGTAACCGATGCCGCTGCCCGACGCGGACATGATCCGCGCAGCGCTGTCGGCCGCAGCCGAGGCATCGGACGCCGACGTCCCCGTCGGAGCAGTCGTGTACGACGCGTCGGGACGTGAGATCGCGCGAGCCTGCAATGCGCGGGAGGCGTCGGGCGACCCCACTGCGCACGCCGAAGTTCTCGCTTTACGTCGAGCAGCCGCCGTCCACGGAGATGGCTGGCGACTCGAAAACTGCACTCTTGCAGTCACTTTGGAACCCTGCACGATGTGCGCCGGTGCCCTCGTTGCGGCCCGCGTCGGCACCGTGGTGTTCGGAGCCTGGGAACCGAAAACCGGGGCCGTCGGCTCGCTGTGGGATGTCGTCCGAGACCGTCGACTCACCCACCGCCCACAGGTGCGCGGGGGAGTGTTGGAAGCCGAATGCGCCGAAGTGCTGACGAAGTTCTTCGCCCGGCAGAGATAACGATCTCGTCACAGGGTGGCCGGAATGTCCAACATTGGGGAGGGTGGAGGGCAGGGCGCAACGCTGCGCTCCGAACTTGCGAAGGAGACACTCATGGGACTCGACGACAAGATCTCGAACAAGACCGAAGACCTCGGCGGCAAGGCAAAAGAAGCCGCAGGTTCGGCAACCGGAGACAGGGACCTCGAAGCAGAGGGCAAGGGCGATCAGACCTCCGCCGCATTCAAAGACGGTGCCGAGAAGGTCAAGGACGCGGCCTCGAACATCAAGGACAAGCTCACCGGTAAGTAACTTTGCGCTCTGAGCAGGCGATTTAGCCTCAGGCGCTCATTCCGGTACAGTCTTCTGCGGTGGCGTGTCCGAGCGGCCTAAGGAGCACGCCTCGAAAGCGTGTGAGGGTTCACCCCCTCCGAGGGTTCAAATCCCTCCGCCACCGCCAAGACTCCCCACCCGATCCGTCGGGTGGGGAGTTTTTTTGTGCGCGGGGTGGTGGCTGGTTGTTGCTCGGCAAACGCGCGCGCATTCGTCAGACGCGAGCGAATTTGCCACCGATTCGGGGTCTACTTCGCGCGCACCTGGCAAACGCGCGCGCGTTTGCGGGATCACCAGGGCCCGGGCATCGAACCCCCAGGGCCCGGACGGGATCACCGGGCGGGTGTTGCGCGGCAAACGCGTGCGCATTTGTCAGACGCGAGCGAATTTGCCACCGATTCGGGGTCTATTTCGCGCGCACCTAGCGAACGCGCGCGCGTTTGCGGCGGTAGAGGGGCGGCGACCGACTCAGACGCTCAGCATTGCCCCGCACCGGCGGCGTCGAGTCCCCGCAGAATTTCGCCTTGATCGGCCTCGGGCACCGTGGACCAACTCGGCGCGGTGGTCATTTCGGTGCGCAGACCCTCGACCGACTTCGCGCGATCGGAGATCCCGGTTTGTTCGAGTGCATCGATGGACGGCAGAAACTGGGTGCAGGTCTGCTGGTACAGCGCTTCGCCGGTGACGCCCGAGGTTGGGGCTTCGGGTTCAGCGGCGGACGGGGCCTCGGGAGCCGGGCTGTCAGCGGGTGCATCGGCCGTCGGAGTGGCAGCTGCTGTGGTCGCCTGCGTCGTCGTAGCCGGAGCTGACGTGGCTTGAACAGACGTGGCCTGAACGGACGTGGTCGACGCGTTCTCGGTCGACGCGTCGTCGCCGCATCCGGCTACAGAGGTGGCCACGATCAGCCCGAGCAATCCGGTCACGATCTTTCGTTTCATCGCCACTGTGTACCACCTGCGGCTCAGAGCAGTGTCTGCGCGCGCCCGGTGATGGTGCTCAATGCGGTGGACCAGGCGATGTGCTTGGGGTCCAGGAACGCTCCATGTCCGGCTCCGGGCAGTACGACCAGCTCGGGGTCGGTGCTTCCTGCGCGGGTCGCGGCGTCGACGTACACGCGGCTCTGGTTCACCGACACGGTCTGGTCTGCATCACCGTGCAACGCGGTCAACGGGACGTCGAGCGGGAGGTATTCGATAGGGGAGGCGATCTTGTACCGACCGGGAACGTCGTTGGGCATGCCGCCGAGGAATGCGGGCACGAACTTGTCGTTGCCGATGTTCGCCGCTCGTTTCATGTCGAACACCCCGGCCATGATGGTGGCACTGCGCGGCCGGATTCTGGGGTCCGCTCCCGGTGCGTCGATCGGCATCAGATGACGCGCAGCGACCCACGCGGCCAGCTGTCCGCCGGCCGAATGTCCGGCGACATGCACTCGATCGAGGTCGAGTCGCCCGTCGGCGGCGTTCTGTACGACGGTTGCCAGTGCCTCGGTGGCGTCGTCGACGTCGGTGAGGGTGTTGGCCCAATTGTTCGGACCGCGCCGGTACTCGACGTTCCACACGGCGATGCCCTGGTCCGCGATGGCCTTGGACATCTGCTGGAAGTACGACAGATCGAGGTTCTCCTGCCATCCACCGCCGTGAATCATCACCACCACCGGCAGTGATGTCGCAGCGTTGGCAGGCAGATACAGGTCTCCGATGTTGTCGGGTTGGTACCCGTACTTCAGCCGGATCGGATCTCCGGTCGGTCCCGAAACAGGTTGCAGTGCAGCCGAATACGTCTCTGCTGTGCTCGGTGAGGATGCGGTGTCCGTGGAATTGCAGCCGACCAGCGTGACAGCGAGCAGGCCGGACAGGAAGTGGCGACGATTCACGTGCCCTGAGCCGTCCAATCGAGCAGCTCGGACAGCGACCAGGTGTTGATGACGCGATCGGCGGGAACGCCTTGGGCTTCGGCGCGGACACAGCCGTAGCCCTGCCAGTCGAGCTGGCCCGGTGCGTGTGCGTCGGTATCGATGGAGAAGAGGCAGTCGCGTTCGAGGGCGATGTCGATCAGGCGCTCGGGCGGGTCCTGGCGTTCGGGCCTGGCGTTGATCTCCACCGCGGTGCCGAACTGTCGGCATCCCTCGAACACCACCGGGGCGTCGAACGTCGACTCGGGCCGCTTTCCCCGGCCGCCCTCGACCAGTCGGCCGGTGCAATGACCGAGTACGTCGACGTGCGGATTCGCGATAGCGGTGACCAAGCGTTTCGTCATCGCCACAGAATCGGCCCGCAGGTTCGAATGCACGCTGGCCACCACCACGTCCAGCTCGGCGAGCAATCCCTCGTCCTGATCCAGCGAACCGTCGTCGAGGATGTCCACTTCGATTCCGGTGAGGATACGGAACGGCGCGAGTTGCTCGTTGAGCTCGGCGATGATGTCGAGTTGTTTTCGCAGACGCTCCGCGCTGAGCCCGTTGGCGACCTTGAGCCGCGGTGAATGATCGGTCAGCGCGCAGTACTCGTGCCCGAGGTTCTTGGCGGTGCGCATCATCTCGTCGATGGGGCTGCCGCCGTCGGACCAATTGGAGTGGGTGTGCAGGTCGCCTTTGAGCGCGGCCCGTAGTGCGTTGTTGCCGATGGGTTCTGCGGCGTCGCGTTGTTCGGCCAGGTAGTCCGGAACGTCCTGGGTCAGCGCCTGCCGGATGATCAGCGAGGTCTTGGCACCGATTCCGGCCAACGACGACCAGCTGTCCGCCTTCTCGTGCTCGGATCGCTGTGCAGGAGAGAGTGATTCGACGACATCCGCGGCTCGGCGGTAGGCCTTGACGCGATGGGTGTCCGAGCGCGAACGCTCGAGCCAGAAGCCGATCTCACGAAGTGCCTCCACCGGATCCATGGGTTCCATTGTGCCTGGCACCACCGACACCTGCGCACGGGGTAATCGGACAAAATTCTCAGGGAGTTGCCAGGTCGCTCACTCCCCATGGGCTTGAAGCTGCAACTATCATCGTCGGTCATGACCAAGAAATGGTGGACAGTCGGCGTCGTTGTCGTAGTGCTCGTGGCCCTCGGGCTGTATTTCGGCCCCAAGATCTACGCGTCCTTCCAGGAGGACGACGCTCCGGCGGCGACCGTCGACACCTCCGGTGCGCAGGCTGCCACCACCGACGATCTGAACGGCACCTGGACGGTGACGGCAGGCGACGCGTCGAACAAGACCGCGGCCGGCTACACCGTCGACGAGGTGCTCAACGGATCTGACGTGACCGTCGTCGGGTCGACGCCCGAGGTCAGCGGCTCGGTGACCGTGGCGGACAATTCTTTGACCGCCGGTGAGGTTGTGGTGCAGACCAATTCGATCACCACCGACAGTGACCGTCGAGACGGTCAGTTCCGCGGCAACATCTTCGACACCGCCACATATCCGACGGCGACGTTCACCATCGACCAGCCCGTCGACCTCTCGTCGTTGCCCAAGGACGGCACCACCCAAACCGTCACGGCGGAAGGCACATTGACGCTCAAGGATCAGACGCGTCCGGTGTCGGTCGAGATGGAGGTGCTGCAGTCCGGTGACACGCTCATCGCGTCGGGCGCAATTCCGACGACGTGGTCGGACTACGGCATCGAGCCGCCGTCGCTCGGTTTCGTGACCGTCGAGGGTTCGGGAACCGTCGACTTCCTGATCAATCTGAGTCGGCAGTAGCCCGTTCTCGTGGGGCTGCCGGTGTCCATCCCGGCGGTCCGACGACATATCCGACGCGTTCCTTCCATGACCTCGATGCCGCAACATCCCGTGCGATGTTGCGGTATTCGTGTGTTTGGAGCGTCCAGATGTTGAACGTGTCGACGGGCTTGGTCAGCCCGTAGTTCGGCCGCTGCACTTCGTCTGCGTAGCTGCCGAACAGCCGGTCCCAGACGATGAGGATGCCGCCGTAGTTTTTGTCGAGGTACTGCGGATCGCGACCGTGATGGACGCGGTGGTGAGAAGGCGTGTTGAAGACGAACTCGAACGGCCGCGGCAACTTGTCGATCCGTTCGGTGTGTACCCAGAACTGGTAGACGAGATTGATCGAAAAGCCCACGAACACCATCCACGGCGGCATCCCCAGCAGCGGCAGGGGCAGCCACATGATGATCTCGCCGCTGTTGTTCCACTTCTGCCGCAGCGCCGCGGCGAAGTTGAAGTACTCGCTCGAATGGTGAGCCTGATGGGTCGCCCAGATCAATCGGGTTCGGTGCGCGATGCGGTGGTAGCCGTAGAACAGCAGATCGACGCCCAGGATCAGGATGACCCACGTGTACCAGGCGTCGGCGGGTAGATGCCACGGCGCGATGTAGACGTAGACGGCCGTGTAGCCGATCAGGGCCAGCGCTTTCCATGCAGTCGTGGTTGCGATCGAGACCAAGCCCATGCTCAGGCTCGCCCGTGCGTCCCGGGCCGAATACGCGCCGGGGGTTCCGTCTTCGAGTTTCTTCGCCGCGATCCACTCGATCGTCAGCAGTAGAGCGAACGCGGGGACGGCCAGGGCGACCGGATCCCGCAGCGGTTCGGGTAGCGCGTTCCACGCCGATGCGAGTTGGTCCCTCATGTGTACGGCCCTCCCGTGCGTGACACTGCTGTGCGAAGTGTAACGCTGTTTGCTGTCCCTTGTTTACGCATTCGGCGGGCCGCAGCGTGGCGGTCAGGTGTCGGGCGACTGTCTGCGGGTGAACGGGCGCGGCTCGTACTGTGGAGCGTGGGTACCGAGCTGCCGAGAGAGCGGAGTGGGACTTGTTGGAGAAGATCACGTCCACGATCGGGCAGGTGGGCGAGTCCGTGTTGGGTGTCGTCGGCATTCGCGTCGGCACCGAGGAGCCGCCGCACACGAGCCGGCGACTGACAGATGCGGTGGAGATCCGTCGTTACGAGCCACGCATCGCGGCCCAGACCACCGTCGACGCAGATGAGGAAGAGGCACGCCAGGAGGGCTTCCGTCGCCTGGCCCGGTACATCTTCGGCGGAAACGGAGGTAAGCAGAAGGTTGCGATGACCGCTCCCGTCAGTCAGTCGTCTGCAGGCCCGCAGAAGATTGCTATGACGGCCCCCGTGTCGAGCACGCCCGGCGGCGGGGGCTGGGTAGTCCGGTTCTTCATGCCGTCCAAGTGGACGATGGACACGCTGCCCAAGCCCGACGACGACCGCGTGACGTTGACGTCGGTTCCGGCGGAGACAGTGGCCGTGCTGCGGTTCAGCGGTGGGCGGGGCCGGGACAACATCGAACCGCAGATAGCGGCGTTGACCGAAGCGCTGCGCGCACACGGCATCGAGATGCAAGGCGAGCCGATGACCTAATTCTACGATCCGCCCTGGACCTTGGCACCACTCCGTCGCAACGAGGTGGTCGTGGTGGTGCCGGACGGTTCCTGACAGATCTGCTCGACGTGCTGGAGGAGCGTGAGCTGCGGCGATCGCGTTCTACGAAAAGTCGGGCTGGGTCCGGACCGGTACCGTGCCCGCGGACTGGGTGTTGCCCGACGGGCGCAGAGCCGTCGAGCATCGGTACGTACCCGGTCGCTAATTTCCTATCGAAATGATAGGAATTGAATCGTGCACATCACGGCGAAAGCGGACTACGCGGTGCGGACTCTCGTCGAGCTCGCCGCGGTCGGCGGCCGAGCACCCGCCAAGGCCGAGGCGCTGGCCGCCGCTCAAGGGATACCGCACAAATTTCTCGAGTCGGTGCTCTCGGACCTGCGTCGCGCCGAGTTGGTGCGAAGTAGAAGGGGACCCGACGGCGGATACTGGCTCGCGCGGGAGGCGTCGAACATTTCCGTCGCGGACGTGATGCGTGCCGTCGAGGGGCCGCTCGCGTCGGTTCGCGGGCAACGGCCCGAGGATGCGCAGTACGCCGGTCCCGCCGAGCCGTTGACGCGCGTGTGGCTGGCCGTCCGAGTCAATCTGCGTGCGGTTCTCGAATCGGTATCGCTGGCCGACATCGTCGACGACGACCTCCCGGATTTTGTCGGAGAGCTGATCAGCGAGCCGACCGCATGGTCCCGTCGATGACCTGAGTCACAGTCGGACGCCGATGTGGCGCGGTCGTCAATATTGCACAGCTCTGCAAACTTGCCGAGCTGTGCAACTTCCGTATGTTGGACAGGGTGACCACCCCGACCGGCCTTCGCGATCAGAAGAAGGCAGCCACCCGCGACGCCCTCGGCATTGCCGCAGTCCGTCTGGGAAAAGAGCACGGACTCGATGCCGTGACGGCCGACGCCATCGCACACGAAGCCGGAGTGTCGACCCGAACGTTCCACAACTACTTCTCCAACAAGGAAGAAGCGGTACTCCACAACATCGAGGCCTCGGCTCTGGAATGGTTCGAGCTGCTTCGCGCCAGACCCGAGGCCGAACCCATCTGGGATTCGTTGCAGCACATCGCCGTCAACCTCGTCGCCGACCCGGGCCGCGACCTCGACGACACATTCGCCGCAGCACGACTCATCGAGGCCAACCCGGCGCTGATGGCACGCAAGCTCGAAATGCACCACTCGCTCACCCGCAAACTCGGCGAGGCAATCGCTGAGCGCACCGGAACCGATATCGATTCCGACCTCTACCCCAACCTGCTGCAGATGGCAGTCGGCGGTGCCGTGACCGCCGCACTGAACCTGTGGATCAACGACCCCGGCGGAGAGAACACTCCGAAAGCACTCGTGGAGAACGCATTCCAACAACTCCGCGCCGGAATCCCCGAGCCGAAATCTCGCCAGAACGTATCCGATAACAACCGAGGAGCCTGACAGTGGCCACCTATCTGTACCGAATCGGCAGATTCGCCTACCGCCGCAAGGGGGTCGTCCTCGGCCTCTGGCTCGTCATTCTGATCCTGGCCGGAGTGGGCGCAGCCACGCTGTCCGCGCCTACCGTCAACTCGTTCAGCATCCCCGGAACGCCTGCTCAGGCCGCATTGGATCTGCAGAAGGAACGATTCGGCGGAGCCGAGGATCCCCTTCAGGCCGTCAACGCCGAGTACGTGTTCCAGGCACCCGACGGTCAGTCGCTCGATACCCCGCAGTACACCTCGGCCATCGACGCCACGATCGCCGAGATCGAGAAGGTCGATGCGGCCAAGCCGGCGGAAGGCGCTCCGCCGCTTGCCGATCCGGTCGAGGCCAACAAGGCCATCGTGCAGCAGTACACCGACGCCGCCGCCGAGGCAGGAACGCCGGCCGACAAGGTGGCAGCCGACGCGGCAGCCACGTCGCCGTTGAGCCCCAACGGCAACGTCGGCACCGTCACGGTTCCGATCAACGTCGAGCTGGCCGACGTCACCGACGCGATTCGCAGCGATCTCGATGCCGCGGCGCAACCCGCGCGTGACGCAGGACTGACCGTCATCCTCGGTGGCACCGTCGCCCAGGAGAACCCGTCGCCCGGCGGAAGTTCGGAGATCGTCGGTCTGGCCGTCGCCGCCATCGTGCTTCTCATCATGTTCGGCTCCGCCGCCGCTGCCAGCCTGCCGCTGATCACCGCGATCGTCGGTATCGGTATCTCGAGTCTGGCCATCACGACGGCCTCCGGGTTCGCGAGCCTGTCCTCGTTCACCCCGATTCTCGCGATCATGATCGGTCTTGCCGTCGCGATCGACTACTCGCTGTTCATCCTCGCGCGGTACCGGCACGAGCTCACGCTCACCGACAACCGCGAAGAAGCAGTCGGTCGAGCGGTCGGTACCGCCGGATCGGCCGTCGTGTTCGCCGGCGCGACCGTGCTCATCGCCCTCGTCGCCCTGCGCGTCGTCGGCATCCCGTTCCTGTCGCAGATGGGTCTGGCAGCAGGCTTCGCAGTGTTCGTCGCGGTACTCATCGCCCTGACGTTCCTGCCCGCCATGCTGGGCGTCTACAAGGGCAAGGCCTTCGCGGGCAAGCTCAAGTTCGTCAACACCACCGACCCGGAGGACCCGAACGCAACCCCCACCAACGGTCTTCGGTGGGCACGGTTCCTGGTCAAGAAGCCGATCCTCGGCCTCGTCGGAGGCATCGTGCTGCTCGGTGTCATCGCGGGCCCGACCACCGGGCTGTCGCTGGCTCTCCCGTCGATCGCCACCTCGGACCCGTCCACGCCTGCCCGTCAGGCCTACGACATCACCGAAGAGGCATTCGGGCCGGGACGTAACGGACCGCTGCTCGTCATCGCCGACGCGTCCGACGTCGCCGAGGCCGACCGCACCGCGTCCTTCGGCAAGGTCATCGAGACGATCACCGCACAATCCGACGTCACGAATGCACAGATCGTCGCCGTCAACCCGGCGGGTGACACCGCGCAGATACTCGTCACCCCGTCGAGCACACCCAACAGTGACCAGACGAAGGCGCTCGTGACCAACCTGCGCGATGCCGAGAGCGGATTGCAGGAGAGCTCGGGCGTCTCCTACGGAGTGACGGGCGAAACCGCGATCGGGATCGACATCTCGGAGCGGCTGCAGAGCGCGCTGATTCCGTACCTGGCCGTGGTCGTCGGACTGGCGTTCGTGCTGCTGATGCTGGTGTTCCGCTCGATTCTGGTGCCGCTGACGGCAACGGTCGGGTTCCTGCTCAGCGTGCTCGCCACCTTCGGCGCGACGGTGTTCATCTTCCAAGAGGGCGGGCTCGGCATCATTTCCAACCCGCAGCCGATCGTCAGCTTCATGCCGATCTTCCTCATCGGTGTGGTGTTCGGCCTCGCGATGGACTACCAGGTGTTCCTCGTCTCGCGCATGCGTGAGGAGTTCGTGCACGGCGCGGCCGCCAAGGACGCCGTCGTCAACGGCTTCAAGTACGGCGCACGCGTGGTCACCTCGGCAGCGGTCATCATGATCTCGGTGTTCGCCGCCTTCATCGCCGAGCCGGACTCGTTCATCAAGTCCATCGGCTTCGCATTGGCCGCCGCCGTCTTCTTCGACGCGTTCGTCGTCCGTATGGTGCTGATTCCGTCGGTGATGGCGCTACTGGGCGACAAAGCCTGGTGGTTGCCGAAGTGGCTGGACAAGATCCTGCCCAACGTCGACATCGAAGGGGCCAAGCTGAAGACGGCCCCGGAGAAGCGCGCGTAGTACTCGCGTCGCAGCTGAGAGGCCGAAGATTGCTCGTAATACTCGAAACGGAGAGACTGTTATCCATGTGTACGAGTAATCTTCGGTCATCATGCTGATCCCCCTTCTGCGTAGGTTTCTCGCCCCGTACAAGCTGCCGATTCTCTGCTTGGTGCTGCTGCAGCTGATCGCCACCCTCGCCGCGTTGTTCCTCCCGAGCCTCAACGCGGACATCATCGACAACGGTGTGACCGTCGGCGACACCGGCTACATCCTGTCCGCCGGCGGCGTCATGCTGTTGATCTCGGCAGTACAGATCATCAGCTCTGCCGCAGCGGTGTTCCTCGGTGCACGCACGGCCATGAGTGTCGGACGCGACCTTCGCGGAGCAATCCTCGAACGCGTCGGGACGTTCTCCGCCCGCGAGGTCGGAAAATTCGGTGCTCCGTCACTGATCACGCGCAACACCAACGACGTGCAGCAGGTGCAGTTGGTGATCATCATGGGATTCACCATCGTGGTGATGGCTCCCATCATGTGCATCGGCGGCATCGTGATGTCGCTACGCGAGGACATCGGCCTGTCGTGGATCCTGCTCATCGCCGTGCCCGGCCTCGCACTCGCGATGGGCCTGATCATCGTTCGTATGGTGCCGGCCTTCCGCTCCATGCAGAAGCGCATCGACGCGGTCAATCGCGTACTACGCGAACAGATCACCGGTATTCGCGTCGTGCGGGCGTTCGTTCGCGAACAGTTCGAGGTCGACCGTTTCGGCGCAGCGAACACCTCGTTGACCGAGACGGCACTCAAGGTCGGCCGGCTGATGGCCCTGATGTTTCCGACCGTCATGCTCATCAGCAACGTCACCAGTGTCGCCGTCATCTGGTTCGGCGGTCACGCCATCGACAACGGCACGATGCAGATCGGTTCGCTCACTGCGCTTCTGAGCTACATCATGCTCATCCTGATGTCGGTGATGATGGCGTCGTTCATCGCGATGATGGTGCCGCGCGCATCGGTGTGCGCCGATCGCATCAGCGAGGTTCTGGCGACCGAATCCTCGGTGGTGCTGCCCGAGAATCCCCGGACGTTCGTGTCCTCACCGGGCACGGTCGAGCTCGTCGGGGCCGAATTCTCTTATCCCGGAGCCGAATACCCGGTGCTGTGCGGGGTGAATCTGACTGCCGAGGCAGGCAAGGTCACCGCCATCATCGGCGGCACCGGATCGGGTAAGTCGACTCTCGTCAATCTGATTCCACGGCTGATGGACGTCACCGGCGGTCAGGTGCGGGTCGGCGGTGTCGACATTCGCGAACTCGATCTGGACCTGCTGCGATCGGAGATCGGATTCGTGCCGCAGAAGCCGTACCTGTTCTCCGGCACCATCGCCAGCAATCTGCGGTACGGCAAGGCCGACGCCACCGACGCGGAACTGTGGGAGGCGCTCGAGATCGCCCAGGGAGCCGACTTCGTGCGCGCGATGCCCGACGGCCTCGAGACTGCCGTCGCGCAGGGCGGCACCACCGTGTCGGGAGGGCAGCGGCAACGACTGGCCATTGCCCGGGCACTCGTACGCAAACCCAAGATCTACCTGTTCGACGATTCCTTCTCCGCTCTCGACCTCACCACCGACGCGAAACTGCGTGCGGCGCTGCGGCCGGTGACGCGAGATGCATGCATGATCGTTGTGGCTCAACGGGTGTCGACCATCGTCGACGCCGACCAGATACTCGTGCTCGACGACGGAAAGCCGGTGGGCGTGGGTAACCACGAGCAACTCATGGCCACTTGCCCCACCTACGCCGAGATCGTCGACTCGCAGCGGCAAGTTGCAGGTGCACTGTGACCGACACCGACACCACCAAGGATTCCGCGGCCAAGCCCTCTTTGGAGAAGAAGAAGGGCAGTCGCGTCGCGAAGGCACTGCCGGCCACGAAAGCCAAGAACTTCAAGGGCTCGTTCAAACGCGTCATCGGTTTGCTCGCTCCGGAACGATTCCTGCTGAGCCTCATGCTCGTGCTGGGAATCGTCAGCGTGGTCCTCAGCGTCGCTGCGCCGACCGTCCTCGGGCATGCCACCAACCTCATCTTCAACGGAGTCGTCGGCGGAGATCTCGAACCGGGGCAGACGAAAGAGCAAGCGGTCGACGGCCTTCGGGCCGCCGGTAACGACACCGTCGCCGACCTCGTCTCGGGCATGGACGTGACGCCGGGTGCGGGAATCGATTTCGGTGCCGTCGGAACGGTGTTGCTCTGGGTTCTCGCACTGTACGTAGTGTCTGCACTGCTGGCCTGGGCACAGGGCTACATCCTCAACATCGCGCTGCAACGTCGAATTCTGTTGCTGCGCGGCAGCGTCGAGGCCAAGGTGCATCGTCTGCCGCTGCAGTACTTCGACAACAATGCCCGAGGCGAGACACTCAGCCGCGTCACCAACGACATCGACAACGTCTCGACCAGCCTGCAGCAGACACTGAGCCAGCTGATCACCGGTATCTTGACCGTGCTCGGCATCCTCGGCGTGATGATCTGGATCTCGCCGCTGCTCGCTCTGGTTGCGCTGCTGACGATCCCGGCCTCGTTCCTGGTGACCGCCCTGATCGCCAAGCGGTCGCAGCCGCACTTCGTGGCGCAGTGGCAGCACACCGGCAAGCTCAACGCCCAGATCGAGGAAACCTACACCGGCCACGAGATCGTCAAGGCGTTCGGCCGCCAGGCGGAGGTGGAACGCGAGTTCGGTGACCGCAACGAGAAGCTCTTCCAAGCAGGCTTCCGGGCGCAGTTCATCTCCGGTCTGATCATGCCGATCATCATGTTCCTCGGAAACATCAACTACGTCGTCGTCGCCGTTGTGGGCGGTCTTCGCGTGGCGTCGGGAACATTGAGCCTGGGCGAAGTGCAGGCGTTCATTCAGTATTCGCGGCAGTTCACTCAGCCGCTGTCGCAGGTCGGCGCGATGATCAACCTGATTCAGTCCGGAGTCGCGTCCGCCGAACGCATCTTCGAGGTGCTCGACGCCGACGAGGAAGACCCCGACGTCGTGCCTGCGTCCAGCCCCATGGAGCGCCGCGGACTCGTCGTGTTCGACGACGTCTCGTTCAGTTATTCGCCGGAGCAGCCGCTCATCCAGAACCTGTCGCTCACAGCGGATCCGGGACATCTGGTGGCGATCGTCGGACCGACCGGTGCCGGCAAGACCACACTGGTCAACCTGATCATGCGGTTCTACGAGATCGATTCCGGCCGAATCACACTCGATGGCGTCGACACCCGCAAGATGACGCGCGACGAGCTGCGTTCACGAACCGGCATGGTGTTGCAGGACACGTGGTTGTTCGGCGGCACCATCCGCGACAACATCGCCTACGGTGACCCGACCGCCAGTGAGGAAGAAATCCTCGAGGCGGCTCGGGTGAGCTACGTCGACAAGTTCGTGCATTCGCTGCCCGATGGATACGACACAATCATCGACGAGGAGGGCAACAACGTCAGCGCCGGTGAGAAGCAGCTCATCACCATCGCCCGTGCCTTCCTGGCCAAGCCGCTGATCCTGATCCTCGACGAGGCCACCAGCTCGGTGGACACCCGCACCGAACTGCTCGTGCAGAAGGCGACGGCAGCGCTGCGCAACGACCGCACCAGTTTTGTTATCGCGCATCGTCTCTCGACCATCCGTGACGCCGACACCATCGTCGTGATGGAAAACGGCAGCATCGTCGAGCAGGGCAACCACGAGGAATTGCTCGAGGCCAAGGGCGCGTATTACCGGCTCTACAGCAGTTAGGCGGCTGGCGCCGCACGTGAGTGGAAAATCGTAGTGGGCTACGAATTTCCACTCACATGCGGCGAAGCCGCATACTGACGCGGTGAGTTCTTCCAATTTCGGCTTCGATATCGGCACCCGGCTCGACGGCGAGCTCGGCCGCACCGGCACCATCCACACTCCGCACGGCGACATCGCCACCCCGGCGTTCATTGCGGTGGGGACGAAGGCGACCGTCAAAGCAGTGCTGCCGGAGGCGATGAAGGAACTCGGCGCTCAGGCGGTACTCGCCAACGCGTATCACCTGTACCTGCAGCCGGGCTCGGACATCGTCGACGAGGCCGGTGGGTTGGGCAAATTCATGAACTGGGACGGGCCCACGTTCACCGACAGCGGCGGCTTCCAGGTGATGTCCCTCGGTGTCGGGTTCAAGAAGGTCATCTCGATGGACGCCTCACGAGTGGAGTCCGACGACGTCATCGCCGAGGGCAAAGAGCGATTGGCCCACGTCGACGACGACGGAGTCACGTTCAAATCCCATCTCGACGGCTCCAAGCATCGATTCACTCCCGAGGTGTCGATGCAAATTCAGCATCGGCTCGGTGCCGACATCATGTTCGCGTTCGACGAGCTGACTACCTTGATGAATACCCGCGGGTATCAGGAGAAGTCGGTCGACCGCACCCAGGCATGGGCGAAGCGATGCGTCCTCGAACACGAACGCCTCACCGTCGAGCGTGCCGACAAGCCGTACCAGGCGCTGTTCGGAGTGGTGCAGGGAGCGCAGTACGAGGACCTGCGACGCAAGGCCGCGCACGACCTCGAGACCATCACGGGGGACACGGGCCGTGGGTTCGACGGCTACGGAATCGGCGGCGCACTCGAGAAGCAGAACCTCGGCACCATCACTCGGTGGGTGAACGAGGAACTGCCCGAACACAAGCCGCGCCACATGCTCGGGATCAGCGAGCCGGACGACTTCTTCGTTGCGATCGAGAACGGTGCCGACACCTTCGACTGCGTCAATCCCTCACGGGTGGCGCGCAATGCGGCGATCTACGTGCCCACGGGCCGCTTCAACATCAACACCGCGAAGCATCGGCGCGATTTCACCCCGATCGACGAGAACTGCGACTGCTACACCTGCGCGCACTACACCAAGGCGTACATCCATCACCTGTTCAAGGCCAAGGAAATGCTCGCGTCGACGCTGTGCACCATCCACAACGAGCGCTTCACGGTCAAACTGGTGGACGACATCCGCGCCTCGATCGAGCAGGGACGCTTCGCCGAATTCAAGTCGGAGTTTCTGGGCCGGTTCTATGCGTCGAAGACTGCCTGAGCTGATCCTCCAGCTCCGAAATACGCTGCAGTAGTTCGGTTTCCCGCTCGGCAGCTTTGCGCTGGTACACCTCGGACAGGTCCGCGAGGTACGCCGCGTCGTAGCGCGGGATGATGCTGCGCGTGCAATTCCAGTCGAATGCCTCGACGTGGATGACGACGCTGCGTTCGCAGGTGGCGGCGACGGTCAGGTCGCCGATCTTTTTGAGTCGCTCCAGTAGTTCGGGATCGTCCGCGGCCTCGATCGTACGTGCCCGTCCGTAGAGCTTGAGTCGTTGTCGCAGAGGATAATTCACGAGGAAGATCGCGACGCGATCGTCATGGTCGAGATTGGCTGCCGTCACGTACTGATGGTTGCCGGCGAAATCGGCGAAACCGAGAGTGTGGTCGTCGAGTACCTGCAGGAACCCCTTCGGCCCACTGCGGTACTGAATGTAGGGCCACCCGGACTCGGTGACGGTGGCGATCTGGAACTGATCCAGGGCTCGGATCATCGCCTTCTCGCGATCGTCGAGCGGCATCGGGCCGTCGTCGGGTCGCTCGGTCTGCGAGCCGTAGGCGGTGTAACTGCCGTCGACCTGCTGCCGCGCAATCGCGGCAGGACCGAACATCAAGTGGTGATAGTGGTTGTTCGGCGGCATGTCAGAAGGCCGACGGCGTGCTCGTACGTTCAGGCAGTGTCACAGTGCAACCATAGAGCTGCGAGCGGGCGGGTGCCAGATGCGATCCCGCCCATTTCTACCGTCAGAGAAGTATCCTTCGCAGGTCATCGATGACTGCGTTCGCCCCGCTCAGATTGTAGCCGTCGAACCACGGCGCAGAATCGACCTTGAAGGCCCGATTTGCCTGTACGGCAGAAAGTCTCGACCACAGAGGGCTCGAGGTGAGAGCCTGCTCGACGGCGACACCGGCGTCGGCTTGGCCGCCTGCTCCGACGTAATAGATGATCACGTCACCGTCGATGAATGGGAGATTCTCTGCACTGACAGCGGTGTTGACCTTGCTCGGGTCGGCTCCGGGCAAGAAGTTGGAGCTGGGCACGATTCCTGCTCCGGAAAGAATGTCGGCGTACAGGAATGTGGCCGAGGCGGTGAGTGTGTTGTAGGAGCGCACATCGCCCGATGTGTCCGAGACTCGAACCACCGACAGGCGTAGTCCGTTCGGCCAAGCCTGCTCGAGGTCGGAGCGGAGGGCGGCGATGCGCTCGTCGAGACCGGTGAAGTTCTGCGAGGCCCGCGCCGTGAGTCCTACGGAATCGGCAACATCGATGTACTGGTCACGCCAGTAGGTGAACGGGATCAGCACGGTGGGAGCGATACCGGACAGTTCGGCGTAATACTCCTCGCCGATCGGTTGGCGTCCGACGATCAGGTCGGGTGCAGCGGCGGCGATCGCTTCGAGTTGCATGTCCCCCAGCGCGGTGACACCGATCGACGGCAATTCCTGTGACGCGGCGCTGACCAGTGTGCGTAGTCCACCGCCGAGGGTTCCGGTTGCAATGACCGGGGCTCCGAGTTCGTCGAGGGCCTGCAAGCCGACGTATGCGTCCAAGCTCACGACCCGCTGTGGATCCACCGGGACTTCGACCGGGCCCATCGGCGTGTCGACGGTGCGAGTCTCACTACTCGCACCGTCGTCGGTGTTCTGGCTCGCGGTGGAGCATGCCGCGCCGAACCAGGCAGCGAGGGACAGCCCTGCAGCAGCACCGAAGCGCCGGCGTGAGAGGTCATCGGTGACGGGGTTGTCGTGGACGCTGAGGGAGGGCATGAGAGTTCCTTTACATCGTCGGGTGGTTCGAAGGGGCGATCTACAATCCAGCTTGTTCGAGTGCGTCGTCGACGATCCGGGCGAGCTCGTCACCGGATTTCCCGTCGGCCATGGCCTGTTCACGGACAGCGTCGATGCGATCTTCTACCTGGGCGAAGCGTTGCTGCCATCGTTCTTTGTCGTGCCGCCAGTAGCCTTTGATATCGAAAGATCTTGGATCCCAGCGTAATTCGCGATGAAAGTACTTTCGGATGGATCGGGCCTCGGATGCCTCGGTGGCCGCCCACACGTACCCGGCACCGGAGGGGAGGTCGAAGTTTCGTACCGCGTCGGGAAGCGACGGGGCCTGCGGTCCTCGGGTCTGCTCACGCCGTGATGGATCTGTGTGAAGCCAAAGGTAGGACACGTCGCCCCGGGTGGGAACGATCTGTTGATCGGCGCGATCGGGAACCGCAGCGATCACGAAAGCGCGAGCGCCCGCAGAGAGCTGTTCGATGGCACGGGTCAAAGCCGGGAGCCCGGTCATGTCGGCGACCAGTAGTTGCCAGTCGGTGTTGGCAGGAGGCTCGTACCAGCCGCGGGCCTCGGAAATTCGAAGACGATCGCCTGGCTCCGCATGAAGCGCCCAGGCGGCCGCGATTCCACCGTCATGGACGACGAAGTCGACATCCAGAAATGGTCCCTGTGGATCGAATGCACGCACTGTGTAGCTGCGTGCGACCTGTTCGGTGCCGTCATCGAACAGCAGTCGTAGCCGCTCGTCGGGTACCCCGGTGCTCTCGAACCCGTCGAGTCCGGCACCTCCGAATCGAACCCTGATCATCGACGGAGTCACGAACACCGTCGACACCGTCACCGCATCGAATATCAGTGGTACCGCGGAATCAGACACCGACACGAACGACGCTACTTTCTCGACAGAGACAATCAGCCAGTTGGTGAGTGTAGCCTAGCCTGTCTTCGGGAACTGGTGGGCTGGTAGCGGCTCTGTCGCCGTCTTGGTTGTTCGCTTCGGAACGACGACAATCGTGCAGGTGTACAGAATCGAAGAGTTCGGCGCGCGTGCCGCGTGGGAAGACGTGACAGCGGTCGGTCATGTCTGAACCCGAGCCGGCCCTGCACGAGCATGAACCGCACAGTGATCTCTCGGGTCGGTTGAACTGGCTACGAGCAGGGGTACTGGGCGCGAACGACGGCATCGTCTCCACGGCGGGCCTCGTGGTTGGCGTGGCCGCTGCCACCACCGATCGTGGGTCGCTGCTCACAGCAGGAATCGCCGGTCTCGTCGCCGGAGCGGTGTCGATGGCACTTGGCGAATACGTGTCGGTGAGCACGCAGCGCGACGCGGAGCGTTCTCTGCTGATCAAGGAAAGGCGAGAGCTGGCCGAGGAACCCGAGGAAGAGTTGGCCGAGCTGGCTGCGCTCTACGAGGCCAAGGGGCTTTCGGTGGAGACCGCGCAGAAGGTCGCGCAGGAACTCACCGAACACGATCCGTTTGCCGCCCACGTGGACGTCGAGTTGGGTATCGATCCGGATGCGCTGACCAATCCGTGCCAGGCGGCCGCGTCGTCGGCGGTGTCGTTTATCAGCGGTGCGCTCTTGCCGTTGCTCTCGATCCTGCTTCTGCCTGCTTCGCAACGTATTCCGGTCACATTCGTCGTCGTGTTGCTTGCTCTGGCGTTGACCGGAACCATCAGCGCACGCCTCGGTGGAGCGCCGAGTCGGCCGGCGGTGACTCGCATCGTCATCGGTGGTGCGATCGCGATGGCCGTCACCTACGCGATCGGGCAACTCGCGGGCGTCGCGGGTATTTGAGATCAGCGGAAGATCGAGGTGGCTGCTTCTCCGGTTTCGGGTGCCACCATATCTTGTACGACGTCGCCCCAGGTACCGGCGAGAGTGCGAGTTCCACGGTCGAAATGATTCCGGAGCAGAGAGGTCCTGGCGATGGCAGACAACGTCTCTCGCCGTCCCAGCCTTGCCGCACTCTCGTCTGCTCGACGCTCCGCCGCGTGCCGTACCTTCGCGGTCAACGGTTCGAGAATCGGATCGACGCGGGCCGCGATTTCGCACATCTGGATCCACACGCTGTGACGGTGCCTCAGATGGGCGCGCTCGTGCTCGATCACTGCTCGCAATTCGTTGTTCGACAACGCTTCCGCGAGTCCGGTGGTGATCACGACCGCACCTCCGCCGGAGGGGACGGCAAAAGCGTCGGGAACCTCGGACTCAACGACGACGATGCCGCCCGCGTCCGCGCCTCGCCGCCGCATTCGGATGCGATGGACGTACTGGCGATGACGCGTCGAACATGGCGGGCCACCTCGACCGACCGCCAGATTGCCCACGCGCAGATTACGATTCCGAGTGTCACCCACACGGCCCGACTCGTCGTCAGAAACACCGCGGCGAGCGCAGTCAGGGACGCGAGCAGCGAGAACGCCGTGACCACAGACAGAACGGGCAGCAGTACGACGGCGGTCGAGGGGTTGAGACGACGGTCGATGCGGTCGGCTCCGAATCCGAGGAGCAGCGACAGCGCCCACGGCAAGACGGCGACGATCAGGAGCGGAGGCATCGATGGTGCTCGGCTGCGTCCGATTTTATCCCGCGGCCTCGAGAATGTCGGTCAACGCGTCGATCAGGGCCACGATTCGGGCCGACGGCGGCCTACCGCGCATCGTGTGAATTTCGGCCCGGCGCTGAGCGAACACCGGATGCACGAGGGGGATGTACGTCAGGCCCGATTTGCGGTCACCACCGAGGTCGCTGACGAGTGCGACGCCGTCGCTCGAGCGAGCGAACTCCAGTATCGGAGCCAGCCGCTCGCATTGCAGACCGACGTGGGGTGAGAGTCCCTCCAGACGGATTCCGGCGTCGAACAATTCGCGTTGACTCGATCCGGTGGTCGACAGCGCGAGGGGATAGGCGCAGATATCGGCCAGATCGACGCTGGCTCGGTCGCTGAGCGGGTGACCGAGCGCGACGACGGCGCAGATGGGCACGGTGACGGAATGTTCGACCGTCACGTCGGTGCGTCGACCGAGCGAGAAGGTGACCGCGACGTCCGCGCGGGCGTCGACCACCCGTCGGCTGGCCTCGTCCGGCCCCACCACGTCCAAAGTGAACGTGACCGACGGGTGAGTCCGATGGACCGACGCCATGGCCCGTGGGACGACGGACTGCGAGAAACCTTCGGTGCAGGCCACGGTGACGCTGCCGTGTTCGGTGGCGTCGACACTGCGTATTTCGGCGATGAGAGTCGACGATTCCACTTCGTGTCTGCGCGCGTGGGCGAGGAGGCGATGGCCCGCTTCGGTGAGCGTCATTCCCCGGGCATGTCGCGCGAAGAGCGGCACGCCGATGTCACGTTCGAGCTTGGCGATCTGTCTGCTGACCGCCGACGCGGCCAGATGTTGTGTTGCGGCCGCCTCGGTGACCGACCCCGTTCGCGCTACTTCGCAGAAGTACGTCAGCGCAGAGGGCATCAGATGCAACGAAATCACCTCTTCTTTCACAGCACTCTCACGGCGGTGACACGTGATTGTCATCGAGCCTCTGTCGGTCCGAGCGTTGCTTCTGAGGCAACGCAGGGAGCGTCAATCGGCAATGGTGTAGACGGTATCGGGCTCGCTACTGTCAGGCGAACACCAGGCCGACGGCGAGGGAGATTCGATGAACCGCGAGCATGTGATCGCGCAGGCCCAGGACTTCTACGATTCGGGTGCGTTCCATCGTGAACTCTCCGAGCTCGTGTCGGTCCCCTCGGAAAGCCAGTCGACGGCCGGTCGAGTTGCGTTGTCGGCATATCTTCAGGATCTGCTCGTGCCGAGGCTCGAGGCACTCGGGTGTGCGGTCGAGACCTATCCCAACCCGGTCGAGGAGGGTGGTCCCTTCCTGATCGCCACCCGTCACGAGGCCCCCGAACTGCCGACCGTGCTCTGTTACGGCCACGCCGACGTGGTTCTGGGCATGGCCGAGGACTGGTCGGACGGATTGTCGCCGTGGACTCTCGTCGAGCGAGACGGCCGGCTCTACGGGCGCGGAACGGCCGACAACAAGGGTCAGCATCTGGTGAACCTCGCGGCACTGCGGACGGTTCTCGACGCCCGCGGATCGTTGGGATTCAACCTGACGCTGTTGTTCGAGACCGGTGAGGAGATCGGCTCACCCGGACTCGAACAATTCGTGTCGGATCACCGAGGCGACCTCGCTGCCGACGTGCTGATCGCCTCGGACGGACCACGCCTCGACGCCCAGACGCCCACACTGTTTCTCGGTGCCCGTGGGGGCGTGGACTTCGACCTCGTCGTCGACCTACGTGAGCGCGGCTACCACTCGGGCAACTGGGGTGGACTGCTCCGCAACCCCGCGACCACCCTGGCCGGTGCCATCGGGACCCTCGTCGACGGCCACGGCCGTATCCAGCTCGACAGCCTCGTACCCGAGCACATTCCCGAGTCCGTCGTCGACGCGCTCAGAGCTATCGAGGTCGGACGCACCCCGGGCGATCCGGTGGTCGACTCCGGCTGGTCGGCGACCGAATTGTCGCCTGCAGAGCGGGTTTTCGGGTGGAACACTCTCGAAGTGATCGCTATGAACGCTGGCAACATTCTCGAACCGGTCAATGCGATTCCGGGCCAGGCGCGAGCGCGGTTGCAGCTGCGGTACGTCGTCGGGACCGACCTCGACGATCTCGGCGTGCGGCTACGACGACACCTCGACGCGCACGGGTACTCGATGGTCGCCGTCGAACTCGGCATCTCGTTTCCTGCGAGCCGAACGGACCCGAACGACCCCTGGGTTCGCACGGTCGCCCAGTCGGTCGAGCGCACCGTCGGGTCCCCGGTCACCGTGCTGCCCAACATCGGTGGGTCACTGCCCAATCACGTATTCACCGACACCCTCGGCATTCCGACGGTCTGGATGCCGCACTCCTACCCCGGATGTCGTCAACATGCACCCGACGAACACATGCTCGCATCCGTTGCGCGCCAAGGACTCGCCATGGCCACGGGCCTGTTCTTCGACCTCGGCGCAGGTGCAGACGACGACCGCGACGCATCGCTCGAATCCGCCAGCGCCTCGCGCTCCTGAACCCACCGGAGAATCCTACATGTCCACTGCACACGTTCATCGAACTCCCGATCGAGACGGCGCGGGTGAAGCCGTTGTGTCCGTCAAGAATCCGGTCCGCGCCATCGCGGCCGCCACCATCGGCAACGCTCTCGAGTGGTTCGACATCGCCATCTATGCGCTGTTCGCCATCTACATTGGGCAGAACTTCTTTCCCTCGGCCGACCCCGGCGTGCAACTGGTGCAGACGTTCGCGGTCTTCGGAGTCTCGTATCTGATCCGTCCCCTCGGCGGACTGATCCTCGGCTCCTACGCAGACCGGAAAGGGCGAAAGAAGGCTCTGGTGATGAGCATTCGCCTGATGGTGCTCGGCACCGCGTTGATCGCCTTCATGCCCAACTACGACGACATCGGCATCCTCGCTCCGATCGGTATCATCGTGGCGCGCCTGATTCAGGGCTTCGCGGCCGGTGGCGAATTCGGCGCGGCCACATCCTTTCTCGTCGAACAGAACGGCAAGCGCCGCGGATTCTTCGGCAGCTTCCAGTTCGCAAGCCAGGGACTGGCCACACTGATGGCGGCCTCGTTCGCCGCCGGATTGACCGCGGTGTTGTCCGAGGCCAACATGGTCGACTGGGGTTGGCGAGTGCCGTTCGTCTTCGGGCTCATGGTGGGCCCGGTGGGATGGTTCATCCGACGTCACGTCGACGAATCACCGGCCGTCGTCGCCGCGTCGGACACCCCGAAATCGCCTGTACGCGATCTGTTTCGGAATCAGTGGGGCGGAATTCTCATTGCCGGCGGTGTGCTGGTGGTGTCCACCGCGCTGAACTTCATTCTGCAATACCTGCCTACCTTCGGTATCAAGCAACTGGGACTGAACAATTCGCTGTCGTTCGTCGCACTGATGATCACCGGCGTGATTCTGACCGTGGTGACGCCGTTCGTCGGTCAGTTGTCCGACAAGGTAGGCCGCATCAAGATCATGTTGCCGTCGGCGATCGCGATCGGCGTCAGCGTCGTCCCGCTCTTCATGTGGCTCATCGCGGTGCCGTCGTTCCTCACCCTCGCGCTCGTCATGACCGTGCTCGGATTGCTGAAGGCGCTGTACTTCGGTGCGCTGCCGTCGGTGATGTCCGACGCGTTCCCGGTCCATTCGAGGGCCACCGGCCTGTCGTTCGGATACAACGTCACCACGGCGATCTTCGGTGGATTCACTCCGACCATCGCGGCCGCTCTGGTGGCCGCTACCGGTCAGGCGGTGTCCCCGGGCTACTACATCCTGGCGGTGTCCCTGGTCAGCATCGCTGCGCTGATCGGTGCCGTACGGATTCGCGGCATTCGCTAGCTTACAGATGCATAGCGGTCGGCACATTGATGTAATACGCTGATCTCACCAGCCCACCACCTCGAGGACGATCCATGAGCGTCGAAGCGAACACCCGGAAGATCGAGAAGAGCGTCGTCACCGATTTCAGTGACCGCATGAGCTACGGGTCCTACCTCGACCTCGATACACTGCTCAGCGCTCAGAAGCCGGTGAGCACCCCCGAGCATCACGACGAACTGCTGTTCATCATCCAGCACCAGACCACCGAGCTGTGGCTCAAGCTGGTGCTGCACGAGACACTCGCTGCGCGAGCCGCATTCGATGCCGACGACATCGGCACCGCACTCAAATGCGTGGCCCGGGTGAAGCACATCCAGAAGACGCTGACCGAGCAGTGGTCGGTACTGGCGACACTCACCCCGACGGAGTACTCCCAGTTCCGCGACTTCCTCGGCAACTCCTCGGGGTTCCAGTCGTATCAGTACCGGGCCGTGGAGTTCGTGCTCGGCAACAAGAATGCGGGCATGCTGACGGTCTTCGAGTCCGATCCTGCTGCGCATGAGCTGCTTTCGACCCTGTTGCGCGAACCCAGCCTGTACGACGCCTTCTGGCAGTCGTTGGCGCGGCAAGGGTACGACGTACCGGCATCGGCCCTCGACCGTGATGTCACGACGGCATACACGTTCAACGAGGACCTGATGCCGCTGATCAAGTTCGTCTACGAGAACCACACCGAACATTGGGCGGTGTACGAGGCATTCGAGGAGCTCGTCGACTTGGAGGAGAACTTTCAGCTCTGGCGATTCCGCCACATGCGCACGGTGCTGCGCACCATCGGAATGAAGAGCGGGACGGGAGGGTCGAGCGGCGTCGGGTTCTTACAGAAAGCACTCGAACTCACGTTCTTCCCCGAATTGCTCGCTGTGAGAACGGAGATCGGTCGATGATGGAACTCGCAGTCGAACTCGATAACACGGATCCGCTCCGCAGCTATCGCGACAAGTTCCTCGGTAGCGACGACCCGTCGATCACCGCATATCTCGACGGCAACTCCCTGGGTCGGCCCACCAAAGCCAGCGTCGAACGCATCAACACCTTCATGACCGACGCCTGGGGCGGACGCCTCATCCGCGGCTGGGACGAGCAGTGGTTCGACCTCCCCGTCACCATCGGCGACGCCCTGGCCGACGCCACCCTCGGAGCAGCGCCCGGCCAGACCACGATCGGTGATTCGACGACGGTACTGCTGTACAAACTGGCACGGGCGGCGATCGCCATGCGGCCGGGCCGCAGCGAGATCGTCATCGATCGGGACAACTTTCCGACCGACCGATACTTGCTCGAAGGTATTGCGGCCGAGATGAATATGACGCTCCGGTGGATCGAGACGGACCGCCGCGGTGGTATCGAACCGGAACAACTCGCCGAGGTGGTGGGGGAGAACACCGCACTGGTCGTGATCACCCACGTCGCGTACCGGTCGGGCTTCCTCGTCGACGTGGCCGAGGCGACGCGCATCACGCACGAGGCCGGCGCTCTGATGCTGTTGGACGTGTGCCATTCCGTCGGGTCGGTTCCGCTCGAATTCGATTCGTGGGGAGTGGATCTGGCCGTCGGGTGTACCTACAAGTACCTCAACGGCGGTCCGGGTTCGCCGGCCTTCGCGTACGTGCGTAGTGACCTTCTGGCCGACTTCGTGCAGCCGATCTGGGGCTGGATGGGCCGGGCCGATCCGTTCGAGATGGCGCAGGGTTACGTTCCGGCGCAGGGTATTCGACGCGTCATCAGTGGCACGCCGTCGGTGTTCGGGATGATCGCGATGCAGGACACCATCGAGATGATCGCCGAGGTGGGCATGGACGCGATCCGTGCGAAGTCCGTTGCGCTCACCGAATACGCCCTCGAGCTCGTGCGCGAGATGCTGGTACCGCTCGGGGTGGAGATCGCCTCACCCGAGGATTCGAATCGGCGCGGTGGTCACGTCACCATCGACCATCCGGAATTCAAGGCCATCACTGCTCGGCTGTGGGAGCAGGGTGTCATCCCGGATTACCGCGCACCACAGGGTATTCGGCTGGGGTTGAGCCCACTGAGTACCTCGTATCGCGAGGTGTACCTGGGTATCGTGGCGATTCGTGACGAACTCCGCGCCTAGCACTGCCGGGGCCATCCTCGACGACTTCGAGTCGCGTCCGGGGAGTGCGACGTCGTTGGTGCGCACGGTGCTCGGTGCCTACGTTCGCCCTCTCGGCGGGTGGTTTGCCATCGCCGATTTCGTCGTCTGGATGGACACGCTGGGAGTGCCACCGGAAAGCACGCGCATTGCGGTGACGAGGTTGAAGAAGAAGGGCGTCGTCGAATCAGCTAATCGAGAGGGCCGCACCGGCTATCGGATCACCGAGCAGGCCGACGCAATGTTCGCTCGGGGAGACGGACGCATCTTCGGCTTCCGGCGGATGGCCGACGGCGATCCATTTCGGTTGATCTCGTTCACCATTCCCGAGACGCAACGCGCGGCGCGGCACCAGCTGAGGCGTCGGCTCACGTCGATAGGTTGTGGGACCGTCTCACCAGGATTGTGGATCGCGCCCGAATATCTCGCGGCGGAGGCCATTGCCATCGTCGACGCGTTGGAGTTGTCGCAGTACGTCACGACGTTCGTCGCGTCCGAGGTCGCGCCTCCCGGCACGCTGCGCGAAAGTGCCGAGCAGTGGTGGGATCTGGCCGGCATCGCTGATCGGCATCGGGCATTTCTCGACGCTTTCGACGGCGGGTCGCCGGCGCGGAACCCGCGCGACGCGTTTGTCACATTCGTGCCGTTGCTCGACGAATGGCGCGTCATTCCCTACGTCGACCCGGGTCTCCCGCCGTCGATGACGCCGGAGGACTGGCCGGGCACCCGGGCCGTCGCCACGTTCGAGACGGCCCGGGAGCGCTACTTCGATCTGAGTATGGAGTGGGTCGCGTTCTAGCGATCCTGGTACGACGGCTCGCGCTTTTTGATGTACGAGATGACGCGGTACGTGATGGGCATGACGATGACCTCGGCCAGCGTCTTCCACAGGAATCCGACGATGACGTAATTGATGAAGTCGGTCCACGTGGTGATGCCGATGACTCCGGCGGCGATGGAGCAGAAGATCAGGGTGTCGAAGAATTCGCCGACGATGGTCGAGCCGATCAGTCGCGCCCACA
This sequence comes from Rhodococcus sp. 05-2255-1e, assembly GCF_002259025.1. Lineage (NCBI taxonomy): Bacteria > Bacillati > Actinomycetota > Actinomycetes > Mycobacteriales > Nocardiaceae > Rhodococcus > Rhodococcus sp. 05-2255-1e. The sequence continues at coordinate 262,286 of NZ_NOZE01000009.1, forward strand.
GGTGCTTTTCCTTGGTGCGTTCCTTGATCTTGACCAGCACGACGGAGTTGAGGAGCTGCCCGACGGTGTACCCGGCGAGACCGGCGAGGACCAGACGGGGAACGACGCCGACGACGCTTTCGAGGGCGGCCTGGTTCTCGTAGAACGAGGCGGCGGGGAGTTCGATGGCGATCCAGAAGCACACGGACGTGAGCAGCAGGGAGCCGAAACCGAGGTAGATCGCGCGGCGCGTGGCTTTGAAGCCGTAGACCTCGCTGAGCACGTCGCCGAGGATGTAAGCGAGGGGGAACAGAAAGAATGCGCCGTCGGTATTGATCGGCAGGATTTGGAACGGTCCGAGCATGACGTCGGACGAGGCGAAGAAGGCGACACCTTTGCTGGCGGCCACATTCGAGATCAGCAGCGTCGCGACGAACAACGCGACAATGGTGGGGTAGTAGCCCCGGCTGATGTGAGCGAACGTGGCCTGCCCAGACTCGGCGCCGCCGTCGGGGGCGGTGTGTTGGGTAGTAGTCACCTGACGATCCAAGCACCGAGACGACGATGGGCGCGAATCCCCGGGTGAGGGATGCGCGCCCATCGAGGCGGATTACAGGTCAGGCAACGTTGCCGCGCACCGTGACGCGGTAAGCGTAGGTACCGGCGATGATCGTGATCGGAATGGTCACCAGCAGACCGAGGCCGACGGGGATCGCTCCGACGATGTTGATGCCGACCAAGGCCAGGGCCAGCACGAAGAGGGTCCCACCGTTCGACGCGATTGCCTGCGCGCTGGCCTTGATGGCGGGAATCGGCTCGTCGCCGCGGTCGATGACGAACTGGAAGGTCCACCACGTGAAGAACGTGATGACGATGCCGGGGATGATCAGCAGGACGAAGCCGATGCTGGTTGCAATGCCGACGAGGATGCCGGCGATGATGACGGCGGCGACGTTGCCGAATTGGAAGAAGGACCCGAACGCGGGCTTGATCCCGTCCACCTCGTGCAGAGCGCCGCGGACGAGCGCCGCCTGGATGAGGAGTGCGACGACACCGACGATGATGCTGAAGACCAGGCTGAGGACGATGCTGTCGGAGCTCAGAACGAAGTTCAGCACGCCCTGGATGATCGCGGCGATCAGGACGATGCCCATCCAGACGAGGGCGTTCTGCTTGAACTTCTCGAACGCGTAGCCGATGGCTGTTCCCACGGATAGCTGCGTCGCCGTCGGCGAGTTACCGAACGGCGGAGGAGGCGGGTAGTTGCCCTGTGGGGGCGGTGGGTAGCCGCCGGGTGGCGGGTAACCGCCTTGCTGGGGGTAATCGCCGGGAGGAGGCGGGTAATTCCCGGGCGGCGGATAGTTGCCCTGCGCGGGTGGTGGGTAGTTGCCGGGTGGTGGGTAGCCGCCGCCCTGCGGCGGGGGATAACCACCGGGGTTCTGTGGATCCTTGTCGGGGTCGTAGCCGCCTGAGGTCATGGTGTCCTTCTCCCTCGGGATAAGTTTGTCGCGGTCACTGTACGTCCGATTCGTCCTCGAGTCGGGTTCTGTCGCATTGCAACGTGATCTCGATCGGTCCGTGGTTAGACGATCGAGGGGTCGAACACCCATGGTTCGCGCGGCACCAGCCTCGGCTTCCACCGCTCGAGTAGTTCCTCGGCGTTCTTGACGTCCGGCATGCCGAGGGATGCTGTGATGAGCACCCATGCATCGGGTCGTTCGCGCAGCGTCACCGCGCCGTCTCGTTTGGCCAGACGCTTGCCCTCGACGTTCAGTGCGAGGGGGACGTGGACGTACGTCGCGGGGGTCAGGCCCAGGAGTTGAGCGAGGTAGCCCTGCCGCGGCGCGGACGTGAGAAGGTCGTCGCCGCGCACGATCTGGTCGACGCCTTGCGCACCATCATCGACGACGACGGCAAGGTTGTAGGCAGGTACACCGTCGGATCGACGGAGAACGAAGTCGTCCACCTGGCCTCGGAACAGGCCGTGCAGCTGATCGACGATGGTGAATTCGGTTACCTGCGAACGTAGTCGAATGGCTGGTGGGCGGTCCTTCGCCGCTCTTTGGTCCGAGGTGAGATTGCGACAGGTTCCGGGATATGCGCCGTCGGGAGCGTGAGGCGCGGATGCGGCCTGCAGGATTTCCCGACGCGTACAGAAACACTCGTACGTCATCCCCGCTGCGGCGAGCGCCCGAATCGTGGCGTCGTAGATCTCCCGACGCTCGGATTGACGCATGATCGGCCCGTCCCAGTCGAGTCCGATGGCGGCAAGGTCGTCGAGTTGGCGTTGCTCCGAGCCGGCCTTGACGCGATCGAGGTCTTCCACGCGCATGACGAAACGACGTTCGGTGGAGCGGGCGAAGAGCCAGGCCAGTAAGGCGGTTCTTAGATTCCCGAGATGCAAGTCGCCGGAGGGACTGGGAGCGAAGCGGCCGGCGGGCATGGGAGCAGCTTAGTTTCTGGTTGTCGGACACAGAAGTTGTGACCCCGAGCTCGCCCCGACCGACCAGACCTAGGCGTTGCAAATTGCATTTTCCGCACCATCGTGGGTGCAGGTGGTCGCCGCATTCGATGTTGGCGGCAGGCCTTCAGTGATCCGGTGGCTCCGTAAGCGGGAACCGTTCGACGCACATGCGTGCCGTGGGGAGTGCCTCGCACCGCTGCCCGCGCACCGCTACTCTGGGCAGTCGCAAAGAACGGTAACCTCAGCGACACGCCGCTGTCCGGGGCTGCGGTCCACCAGACCGGCCGCCGCCGCGCAGAACACGCCGGCTTCGACCCCGCCGCTCTGATAAAACTTAATGGCCACCCGCTCCGCGCTGGATTCGTCACTGAGGCACCCGCAACGTGCCGACGGATCTGCCGTCGCTCGACAGACCGGCCACGCCAGCCCCGGCTCGGCTCGGCTCGGCTCGGTAGAGGTGTACCGCAGCGAACACGCACCCATCATCGACAACGTAGTTTCCGGCATTGGGCTGTAGTAACTAAGCGGGGACAATCCAGGCCGCCGAGACCAACACTATGTAGAGAGACCCACCACGTTCATACGTAAATTGCTATTGGTAAAACCGTGAATGAGTTGCCCTCAATCAAAGCTGAGAACGTCAAATCAACGCCAGCCCCAGAGTAGTCGTCGCCAGCCAGCCGTTGAGCGGCCTCATCTGGCTGCATCTTTGCGAGCGTCTTTTCTAGCAACTGAGGATCAATACGGTTTAGTAATTTGTTTCTGTCCAGGACTGGAACGTCCTTGGCCAGGAGCGTCACCACCTTACCAAGCACGGTGAACTCTCCATCCAGCAACCGGTCTGGGTCTGCGGTCACAAAATGCGCGGTTTCACATATGGTTAACGCTGTCAGGGCGGCCTCAGGAGCGCCGTCAACGACTGACTCACCGGCGTACCCCTCCACGATCACACCGTGGTATTCGCGGGTATGTTCTGAGCGAAAATCTTTACGGAGGGCCGAGCTGATCGCCGCCCCCAGTTCCGCATAGTCTGCCGCAAGGTACTCGCCAGCTTGCCTATGAACCCGGAGCTGGTCGACGTTGTCGATACTGCTCATCAGTTGGCGGTTCTCACGAAGCTTCCAAAACTTCACAATTGTTGAGACAAGTTCAGGCGTCGCAATGTCTAGCACCGTATTTATTTCGTTGGGCACGAAACTACTTGAGTACTCGACAATGTCCCCTGGCCTCAACCCTTGGGCCTCTGTCAACGCGTGCACCTGTTTGATTCGTCCGTCGGCCTTCAGACGCTTTCGAACTTGATCCAAATAATATGCTTGTGAAAACACATACCTTAACCGTTCGACGTTGCTGCTCTCATCTGCCTTCATCGTTTCACGAACTTTACTGCGACCCCCACCGAGACCAGCGCCGCCGAAACCTGGCACGCTTACCTCGGCAGATGCCTTACCGTCGGTCGAAAGATTTGCGCTTTCGGAACTGTTCGACTGACTCTGGGCGTCGGTTTCGGCCGATTCAAGTAGGCCGGTCTGCAGCATCTCTTGGATCAGCCCGGACACGAAATCTGGATTCTGGTATAGAACAACGCTAGGATTTGGATGGTCCGCTGTTTGGTGTGTCATGCCAATCAGCTTGCCACTAAGCAACGGTATGGGTTTGTCAAACCAGGTTTGTTCACTGACAGTCTTCGCAAGACGGTCCCCACCCCAGCGCGGACACACCCGACCCACCCATGGCGTGTCACCGCCTGGTCATCCAGATTAAATGGGTTCGACCTCGCGGCCGTGTCGTCCGACGTATTGCTCCGAACGGCTAGTACGCTGTCAGTAGCCAGCAATAATGCCTGGTGGTAAGAGAACGGAGCTCTCGCAAGTGCCCCCTCGCCTTACACGGATTGGTGTTCGTAACTACCGCTCGATCGGTAATGAACTTCAGGTATTTGAGCTTCCAGCTGAGGGACCCGTGGTGCTTCTCGGCGAAAACAACGCGGGCAAGAGTAATCTCACCAAAGCCGTGGATATCTTGTTCGGCGATCGTTGGCCCACCACCCACCAAATCCAACAGCATGACTTCCATGGACGCGACTCCGATGGCATAGCAATCACAGTTCAGGCAGAAATTTCTAATTTTTCGTGTGACAAATGTGGTGGAAATATCAATTTTGCTGCCTGGAAATACGACGAACAGGGAGATGGCGGGCCGGCCAAGTACTGGATGTCGTGCACGCAATGTGGCACTAGAAATTACATAAATAAGGATCTGAGGTCGCGTCTGTTTGCTTTTTCGATGCAGGCTGACCGAGGCCTTAAATATCAACTTTCATATACGAATCAGTACACGCTTCTATCGAAACTGATGCATCGTTTCCACGAGAAGTTGGTTGGCGACCCTGAACGTAAAGAACGCCTTGAGAATACGTTCAACTATCTGGTAGAGGAATTCGGCGGGGTGGCGGAGTTCAAAACGTTTAGAAGCCTACTGGGTTCAACGGCGGAAGACTTTGGGCAAAATCTTTCTTACCGATTGGACATCGATTTCTCTGCTTACGATCCCAGCAATTTTTTCCGCTCCTTGCGCGTAAATCCGAAACTAGACTCGCAAATTCGATCGTTCGACGAACTTGGGACAGGCCAAGAACAGGTGTTGGCTATGGCTTTCGCCTACGCATATTCAAAATCGTTTGGTGATCACGAAACATTGATACTAGTAATTGACGAGCCCGAGGCGCATCTGCATCCACTTGCGCAGCAATGGCTAGCGACTCAACTTAATAATATTACGAACGAAGGCTTGCAGCTAGTCATTACCACGCACAGCCCACACTTTGTGGACCTGGCCCGGCCCGAAAACCTCGTTGTTGTTGGAAAGCCAGACGGGCGCACAACGAGAACAACGCAGCTATCCCGAGCGAACTTGGCGGCTAGCTTGATCGAGGCTGGTGCGGATGAGACCCGTACTACCCCGGACAGTGTAGGTTCATTCTACTCGGCTGCCGCTACGACAGAAATCAAGAACGGACTTTTCGCTCGTCTGTGCGTTCTGGTCGAGGGTCCAACCGAAGCTATTGCCTTACCTGAGATGTTGAGGTTTGCCGGCCTCGATCCTCTCCGCCACGGGATCGCCGTGGTATCAGCTGAAGGGCTTAGTAATATTGCGAAGTGGCGACGTTTGTACTCGGCTATGGGAATTCCGGTTTACTGCATTTTCGATACTGACAGCGACAAAACGAAAACTAGCGACATTTCAAGTACCCAGACCGCAAGGGAAGATATTTTCAAATCTTTTGGATTTGACCCTGAAATGGCAGACGTTAAAAATCTGAGTGAAGATCCTCTAGACGTTAACCCTATTTATGCTACTCAGAACCCGAATTTTGAGGCGATGGCAGGAAAGTTGTTCTGCGAGCACTGGGAGAAGCTGTACGAGGAGAGCGCCGAGGCCGTCGGAAGCTCCAAACCTCTCCGTGCGAGATATGCAATTCGACGGATTTCCTCTCTTTCCCTTGAAAGTCCTGACGCCATGCGTTACCTGTGCTTGTTAAAATCAGCACTTCTCATTATGTTGAACATGACTGACCGAGAATCGTCTCCAGCTGGCGACGGTGAAGACCCTGGCTGACCTCTCCGTGAGGAGCTTTATTAACTCTATATGCGTGGGCCAATTGACTATATGCGTGGCGCATCTTATGTATAGGGATTTAGGAATTGGAATCAAGATAGACCTGTTGGTGCGGCACCACGCGCTCCCGGGCAATGGTGCGCGTGGTGTCATTAGCCCCTGGTTGCTGGGACGTCTGTGATCGCGTGAGCCAATTCTACCCCCACTGTCTTTGATTAGTTCTGCTCTTCGGGTACCTAACCGTCAATATGCCGATGACGGTGCGGAAACTGTAGTTTTAATAGATTGAGTGACGTGGGCACTACATCCGGATCCAGGAGCGTGAGGACTGTGATTAGCCACATCCTCAGCCCGTGACAACAAACCTCACCCCACTGGGAATTTCCAATCCCACTGCATCCCCGACCCGCACCGTAGATCCCGCCTCCAACTCCACCTTCACGGTCAGCGAACCCACCGTCACATCGGCAATGCTGCGAAATCCGGTGGGTCTCAAGCCCGAAACAACCCCACGAACCCCGTTGTCATCCAGAGTGATCAGCTCATGTCGCAACAGCAGCACGGCAGGCCCGGCCGGCAGAGAAACTCCGTCGACCTCGAACTCCCCGAGCTCGGAGCGATGTACCCCAACCCCATCCCACTGCCCCGCGATTTCGTTGATTCCGCCCATCAGCCGTGACACGGCCAGCGTGCTCGGCCGCGTATAAACCGTCGCGATATCAGAGTTATGCTCCAGCCTGCCATCAATGAGCACCGCCACCGAATCGGCCAGCACAGCCGCTTCCTGCTGATCGTGGGTGACGAGCAGCAGAGTCTGATCCAACGTCGAACGCAATTCGCGCACCAGGTCGTGCATCTCGGTGCGCAGCACCGGGTCCAGCGCACTGAAGGGCTCGTCCAACAACAACACTTGCGGTGAACCGGCGAGGGAACGCGCCAATGCCACCCGCTGGGCCTGCCCGCCCGATACCTCGGACACTGCTCGATCCCCGATGTCACCGAGATGGACTAGGTCGAGGTACTCGCGGGCACGTTGGCGCGACCGCTTGCGACTTTCCCCGGCAGCGCGGTAGGCGAAGCCGATGTTGTCCAGCACGCTCATGTGCGGGAACAACATCGGACGCTGGAACACCATGCCCACTCCGCGGTTCTCGGCCTCAACGCCGTTCACCTCGCGGCCATCGATGCGCACCGTTCCGGCAGTGGGTGAATCGAGGCCGGCAATGAGTCGCAGTGCAGTGCTCTTGCCCGAACCCGACGGCCCGAGAATCGCCGTGCATGACCCCGGTGACACGGTGAGATCCAACGAATCCAGAGCCGCAACCGATTGACCGGCATGCACTTTCGTGAGTCCGTGAACGGACAATTCGATGCTCATCGTGCACTCCTACGACGCAACCGAGCGAGCATGAGCACCAACAACAATGGCGGAACCACGGCAGCTACCGACAGCGCAGCCACCACCGAATCGTTGCCGGTGCCTGCGGCGAACGAGGCGACGAGAATGGGCACGGTGACCAGTCTGCCTCCACCGATCAGCAGCGTGATCACGTAGTCGCTCCACGCCAGGAGAAACGCGAGCAACGCCGCACCCGCCAACGCCGGAGCCAACAGCGGAATGCGAATCCGTCGCAGAACCATGGCACTCGACGCACCGAGAGTGCGTGCCTCCTCCTCGTAGCCGATGTCGTACGCGCCGAATGCCACTCGCATCAAATACGTCGTGTACGGAATGGCCGCAACGGTCAGCAATGCGATCACCGCCACCGTGCTCGGAACGCGTGAGCGCAGCACCAGGACATCGAGCCCTAATGCCACGGCAAACGGGGGCAGGGCCAGCGGAGCGAAGAGAACGCCGGCCACGACAGCGGGGAAACGCACAGTACCGTTCACCAGGGCGCGAGCGGCCAACGCGCCCAATGGTGTTGCGATGGCGGCGACGGCGAGAGCGAGCAGGGTCGAGCGCAAGAACGCATCGACGCCACCGGCGTCGAGAGCACTCCGAACGCCGTCGAATCCCCACTCCTGAGGAACCGAACCGGGAAACGACCAGCGATTGCTGATGGCCCACAAGCCAACCGGAATCAGCGGCAGCAGGAACCACAGGATCAACACGGCCCGGCCGAACGCTGGAAAGACCCGAGTCACTTTCACCTTGTTCATTTCCACGCTGCCGATCTGCGCAGATAGTGCAGGGCCACGGCGGCCACGACCACCGTCAGCGCGGTGGCGATCGTCGCGGCGGCCGCTGCCTGCGGACGCGTCTCGAGATCGATCGAGGTGAACAGGCGAATGGCCATCACCGACAACGGCTCCGGATACGGGCGACCCAGAATGCGGGCCACCTCGTACGATCCGACCGTGTAGGCGAACGCGATGGCCGCCGACGCGATCAGTGCGGGCCGCGCCAACGGCAGGGTGACCAAGTGGAGTCGAGCCCACCGGCCTGCACCCAAGGTCGCGGCCGTCTCGTCGAATGCGGCGACTCGGGTGGCGAGCGTGCCCGCCACGACGACGGCGACGAAAGCCGATTCCTTCCAGGCATATTCGGCGACGACGGCGATCCACCACTTCCCACCGACCAACTCCGGCCAGCCGCCGTCGGTCATGCCGAGAATGCGGGGCAGCATGCCCGAATCCGCCAACAGCAATGCCATCGCGGCGGCCCCGATCAGGTGCGGCACCGTGACCGTCAACCCGGCAGCAACCAACGCGGCGCGTCCACCCGACAAAGCCGTCAGCGCCGCCGCGAGCCCGATCACCGTGGCCAAGGCGGTCGACACGATGGCGATCGACAGTGTCAGCACCACCGAGCGCCACAGGTCGTCGCCCAGCGCGGAGTACGCGTCGACCGATAGTTCGGGGGTTCCGACCAACGGCATCAGACCCAGGCTCTGCAGCACCACGGTTCCGAGACCGCCGCCGACGACGAGAACAACCAAGACGACGGCGGGGAGTACCGCAGCCGTGCCGCGAAAGCTCTTCGTGGACGCGCTCACTGACCGGCGAGCACGCTTCGACGCCAACCCTCGTCGACCGGCGAGACCCAGTCCGCCGACAGCTCGGGATGCGCGTTGGCCGACAACTCCTCGTAGGAGGGCAGCACCGTCGAACTCGGCAACGCCTCGAACCGGGCGCGGGCGTCATCGGGCAATCGCTCGATATCGAGCACGGTGAACTGGCCCCACACGTCCGGCGTCGCCTTTGCAAGCTGTTGCTCGGGCGACAACGCGAGATTGGCAACCACCTGCGCCGCGGCCGACTTCCCCGACGTCGACGGAATGGCAAGGAAACTCGCATTCCCGACGGTTCCCTCGTCGAGAGTCAGGACGCGGGTCTCCGGCGGGAAGGTGCCGTCGGCGACAAGTTTCGGGAGGGTCGCGGGGCCGTACGTCATGGTCATGTCGACCTGGCCACCGGCGTAGAGGGCGTCGAGCTCGGAGGAGGACTGCGGATACGTCGTTCCCTCGCGCCACAGTGACGGGGCGAGCTCGTTCAATCGATCGAACAATGCCGGGGCGAGTCGGTCGTAGGAGTCCTGATCGAACTGAGCGGGAACCTCGTCGACACCGCCGGAGGCGTTGATCAAGGCTTCACGCACGAACACCGAACCGGTGAAGTCCGGGGGAGCGGGGTAGGTGAAGCGGCCCGGGTTCGCTCGCGCCCAGTCGAGCACGCCGTCGAATGTCGTCGGCGGATCGGGGATGGCTGCTGCGTTGTAGACCAGGGTGAATTGAGCTTTGTGCCAGGGTGATTCGCAGTTCTCGACCGGAGTGCCGAAGTCGTCGAGCAACAGTGGATCCTCGGGATCGGTCAGTTCCATGTTCGGCAGATTTTGCGTCCACCCGCACAGCCACGCCCCGGCCTGCTTACCGGTGCCGAAGTTCGCGCCGTTGACCCACACCAGGTCCACTTCGCCGTCGGTGACCCCGGCCTGCCGCTCGGACAGGATGCGGTTGACGGCATCGGTCGTCGATTCCACAGGAACGCGACGCAGCGTCACGCCCTCCGCGGCGGCCGCGGGGGTGAGCACGTCGTCGACATAGGCATTGCCCTGCTCATCGCCGCCGTACATCCACAGCGACACCGTCTGTCCTTGCGCCTGCTCCTGGATCTCGCTCCAGGACAACTCCTCGGCGCGCGGAGCCTCCGATGATGGTGCTGCGCATGCGGTGAGCAACAGCCCAGCGCTCGCGGCAATCGTCACTGCGCGCCGTACCGAACGAATCACCGTGGGCCCTCCAGATCAACCGAAGCAGCCGTCGTCGACGCTGCCCTCACCACCGTAATCGGTCGTATGGGACAACCGCTGAACACGCGGGCACACCGGTCGTGTGCACAATGGATCCTGACCGCCGGACGAGAGGCACCACCGTGACGCAGGACCGCCCGACGCGTAGTCGCCGCGGCACCACCCTGAAATTGCTCGCGGCTGCCGTGGTCGTCGTCGCTGTGGTGATCGTGCTCGGCACCGTCGACCTACCCGATCCGTCGTTCATCCGGGACCGAGTGGCGTCGGCCGGGCCGTGGGGCATCGCGTTGTTCGTCGTGCTCTATGCCGTCCTGTCGGCCACCCCGTTCCCCGCCAGCACGTTGACTATCGCGTCGGGACTGCTGTTCGGATTGGCGGTGGGCGCAACCGTCGTGGTGTTCGCCGCCACGATGGGGGCATATCTCGGGTACTGGGGGGCCCGGGCGCTCGGCCGTGGACAGGTGGCCCGCACCGAATGGGACAGGCTCCGTCGGCTCGACGCCATGCTCGGACGACGCGGGTTGCTGTCGGTACTGCTCGTGCGACTGGTGCCGCTGCCGTTCTCGTTGGTCAACTACGCGGCCGGAGTGAGTGCCGTGGGGCAACGTGACTACGTGGTGGGCACCATGATCGGCATCGTGCCCGCGACCGTCGCGTACACCGCGCTCGGTGCCTACGGGACCTCGCCGCTCTCATGGCCGTTCGCCATCGCATTGCTCGCGGTCCTGGCGATCGCGGCCGGCTCGGCGCTGTTGGCGCGGCGTCTGGGACTCACCGGAGCTGCCGAATGATCGACAGCTTCCTGCGCCGACACCTCGAGGGCCCACTCGATCGCTGTGCCCGCGCACTCGATCGCCCCGCGATCACACCCGACCGGATCACCGCTGCCGGACTCGTTCTGGGCCTCGGTAGTGCACTGGCCGCCGGCCTGCAGTTCTGGCTGCTCGCGTTGGCGTTGTGGATCGTCTCCCGCATCGCCGACGGTCTGGACGGGCCTCTGGCGCGTAGGCGTTCCAATACGGGAGGTGCCGGCGGATTCTTCGACATCACCGCCGATTTCGTGGTGTACGGCACCACGGTGGTGGGCGTCGCGGTGGGTGCCTCGGCCGGATACGACGCCCCGTGGTGGCCGTTCCTGCTGGTGCTGTTGGCGTACTACATCAACGGGACCGCGTTTCTTGCGTTCTCCTCCATTGCCGAGCGCACCGGTCGCACCATCGACGACGGCCGCTCGCTGTCGTTCCTCGGGGGCCTGGCCGAGGGTGCCGAAACAATTGCGGTGCACAGTCTCTGGCTACTGCTACCTGGCATCTCGTGGCAGATTGCGGTGGTGTGGGCGGCGGTGGTCGCGGTGAGCTCCACCCAGCGGATCATCGCCGGGTATCGCGCCCTCTCCTGATCCACCTGCCCCGGACCTTCGCCAGTGCGGCCGTTGCTCGGGAAATCACCGGAGAACCCAACTGCGCCTTCACGTCTGCGATCGCCGCATTCCACGGCCCGTCGTTGTACGTCGGATACGGATGCGTGGTCCCGGCGAGGTCGCGAGTACGCAAACCCTGCTCGATGGCGATGATCAGCTCCCCGATCGTCTCGCCCGCTCGCGGACCCACCACGCAGGCTCCGACGATACGTCGCTTGGTGTCGAGCACGAGCGTCGTCGATCCGTTCGTTGCACTCTCGGTCACGGCGCGATCGACGTGGTGGTGCTCGAGCGTCTGCAGCCGCAAACCACGCTCCCTTGCAGTCCGCACATCGATTCCGGCCGATGCGATCTCGGGATCGGTGAACGTCACCCGCGGAGTTCCCGTCGTACTTACCCTGCGCCGCAGTCCCAGAACAGCATTGCTCGCAGCCAGACTGCCGTGCACGCCGGCAGTGTGCGTGAACTGCGGATGGCCGGTGAGATCTCCGGCCGCCCAGATGCGGGGATTGGTGGTTCGTAGATGCTCGTCGACCCGTACGAATCCGTTGTCGTCCAATTCCACACCGGCCAAATCCAACCCGAGTGACGCGGTCCGCGGAGTCCGTCCGGTGGCGATCAGTACTCGATCGAATTGGATCTCGACACCTGCGTCGGTCACGGCCGAGCCGTTCTCGATGCGCACGACGGCGGTGGAGGTCAGGACGCGCACGCCCTCGTCGGTCAGGGCCTTCGTCAGTATCGACGAGGCCTCAGGGTGCTCGCGGGGAAGGATCGTCGCTGACCGTCCGACGAGGGTCACGTCCGAACCGAGGCGCGAAAATGCCTGCGCCATTTCGCAACCCACCGACCCGGCACCGACGATCAGCAGTCGCTGCGGCAAGTCCTTCAGATCCCACAGGGTGTCGCTGGTCAGGTAGTCCACTTGCTCGATGCCGTCGATCGCCGGCACCGTGGGATGCGCGCCGGTGGTCACGATCGCCTGACCGAAATGCAGTATCCGCGTACCGACGGAAACGGTGTTCGGACCGGTGAAGACTGCGTCACCGCTGATGACGTCGACCCCGGCCGCAGTGAGTGCCTCCGGTGAATCGATCGGCGCGATCTCGGCGATCGACCCGTGCACGTGCTGCATCACGCGCGCGAAATCCGCGCGCGGTGGCTCGGTGTCGATGCCGAACCGGGACGCGGATCGAACCGTAGCTGCCACCGAGGCCGCCGCGAGCAGGGCCTTCGACGGCACGCATCCGGTCCACAGGCAGTCGCCGCCGGTGCGGTCCCGTTCGATCAACACGACGCGAACGCCGAAGCCGGCCGCGGTCTTTGCCGCCACGATGCCGGCGGTACCGCCGCCCACCACGACCACGTCGGCGCGGTTCTCGGGCACACTCGAAGACGAACGACGAATTCCCATACCTCCCACTATGCCCGCGCCTTGGAGAGACCCGAGATGAGACGACCGACCAAGTACACCTTCTCGGCGCGCCTGTACGACGTGATCTCCGCCGAATGGCCGGTGTACCGAGCCGGACGGGACGCGGCGTTCGAGCTGATGAATCTGCCTGTGGGGAGCCATGTTCTGGACCTCGGCTGCGGGACGGGGCTGAACTTCGCCGGGTTGCAGCGGATGATCGGCCCGACCGGCTCGATCACCGGAATCGACGCCAGCCCGCAGATGCTCGAACAGGCCCGACTTCGAGCTGCCCGCGCAGGGTGGATGAATGTCACATTGATCCCCGCCGACGCCACCGCCCTGACGTCCGCCGATCTGGGGGAGCAGGTCCCGTTCGATGCGGCCCTGAGCACCTACGCGCTGTCCCTGATGACGCCATGGCAGGTGGCCCTCGAGTCGATGATCTCGGCTACGCGGGTGGGCGGCGTTGTGGCCGTCGTCGACATGCAGCGGCCCGTCGGACGAGCAACTGCGTGGACGCCGCTCGCGAAGCTTGCGTGTCGACTCGGAGGGGCGGATATCGAGGCGCATCCGTGGACGGCGATGACGCCTCTGCTGCAGGATCTTTCGGCCCGCGCTGTCCGCGGAGGCCATATCCAGATTCGCGTCGGGACTGTCAACTCTGGCTCGGCAGAGCCGAGTTCATGAACGGTGGCGTCGAACGGCTCGTCGTCGCGCGAGGTCTGCCTCGTCGAACGGCGATCGAGTCAATTAGTGCGGCCATACCACCAGCGTCCGCGCATCGGGTGCATCGTCACCCGGATATCCGATCGAGCCACTCGGCCAACAACTGCCGCTCCGAATCGCTCAGTACGTCGATGTCGGAAATTGAGGCTCGCAAGGCAATCGCTGCACCGTGCGCAGAGCTTTCGGGATACCGAGGTGTGTCGACGACGACGTGGCGCATGACTGCATCGAACAGCTCGTCGGCGAGTCCGACGTCTCGGCGATCGTGCTGTGTGCCGAGGATGGTCAGGACAGCACCCGTACCCGCGGCATGAATGAGCTCCACCGCGCGCTGCTCGGTGACCCGAAGTCGGCCGGTGCGGGCTATCCGGCGAATCCGTGCCGCGAGAACGGCTTCTCCTTCCCGGACCGCGGGAGAATCGGGCACTCGAGCAGGGTCGCTGAGCAGAGCGAACAAGGTTGGGTTGGCGATCCCGAACTCGATCTGTGCGCGCCATCCGGTTCTCAGATCCTCCACGGGGTCACCATTCTCGGCGAGCTCATTGTCTGCGATCTCGGACTTCGTGGACACATAGGTGGCCATGACATGTTCGGCGACGGCGTCGAGCAGACCATTCTTATCCCCGAACAATCGGTAGATGGCCGGTGCCTGAACCCCGGCCGACTCGGCGACGCCGCGAGTGGTCACCGCCCCCGGGCCGTTTTCCTGCAGAAGCCGAGCTGCGGCATCGACGATTCGTCGACGTGTGCTGTCTCTGGTGCTCGTCGACGAATCCTTCACGTATCGACGATAACGCACTGTTGCTATCGTTGTGTTTCCGGTGTTATCTTTTGTCTAATTCCATTGATAACAGGAGGTCGTCATGATCGTCATCACCGGAGCTACCGGGGCGTTGAACGGTGCCACCGTCGACCATCTACTCGAACTCGTTCACCCCTCGGAGATCGCCGTCGCGGTTCGCGATGTGGCTCGGGCGCAGCGCTTTGCGGATCGTGGCGTGCAGGTGCGTCGAGGCGATTATGACGATTCGGACTCGCTGACGACGGCGTTCGACGGGGCAGACCAGGTGTTGCTCGTCTCGTCCAGCGATCCCGGGGCCGACGCGACAGCGTTGCATCGCAACGCGATCGACGCGGCGGTCGCCGCCGGTGCCGGACGTATTCTCTATACGAGTCACCAGGGCGCGGGGCTCGACAGTCCGTTCAAGCCTGCGCGCGATCATGCTGCGACCGAGCAGATGTTGGCCGACAGTGGTGTGGCGTGGACGTCGTTACGCAACGGCTTCTACGCACACAGCCTCGATTTCGTCATGGGCGATTGGCGCGAGACCGGCGTTGCATCCATACCCGTGGACGGCCCTGTTTCGTGGACCGACAGAGCGGATTCGGCGGAAGCTGCCGCCGCGATACTCACGTCGGATGGCGCATACGAGGGCCCCACGGTGTTGACGGCCCGCGATGCCCCGACAATGACCGAGGTAGCGGCCATCGCGTCGAAAGTCGTGGGTCGAAAGATCGAGGTATCGATCGTGGGTGAGGAGCAGTGGGTCGCCGATCGCGTGGCTGCAGGTGCGAACGAGTTCATGGCTCGCTTCACTCTTGGCCTCTTTCTCGCCGCCCACGACGGCCGATTCGCCGGTACCGACCCGCTGTTGGGCGAACTGCTCGGTCGCGAACCACGAACTACGCGTGACTTTCTCGTGTCGAGTGAATGCGCGACGTGATGTGGCCGTGCCTGCCACCGTTGCCTTCAGTTTATCGCTGAGTTGGGGGCTTGCGGCAAGACCCCATCGGCGGTGCACACTCTTCCGGCTACCGACACGGAGGAATTTCTATGGCAGACATGGCCGACACACCGGAGCGATTTCGCGTGCACGAGTCCGGTGCCTACTTTCATGGCACGAAGGCCGATCTGAAGGCCGGCGATTACTTGTCTCCCGGCTATCGCTCGAATTACCGTCCCGAGCACATCTCGAACTACATCTACATGACCAAGGTGCTGGACGGTGCCGTGCTCGCGGCCGAGATGGCCGTCGGCGAGGGGCGTCCTCGGGTCTACATCGTGCAGCCGACCGGCAGTGTCGAGGACGATCCGAACGTGACGGACAAGAAGTTTCCCGGCAATCCGACGCACTCCTATCGCAGCGCAGAACCGGTTCGTGTCGTCGAGGAGACGTCCGAGTGGGTCGGGCATTCGCCCGAATACCTGAGCCGGTTTCGTGAAGGTTTGGAGAAGTTGCGACAGACGGGAACTGCGATTCTCTACGACTAACCGGTGAGTTTTCGCTCGTACCGAGGTCCACCCCAGCATGACCACACACACAGTTTCCGTTCCCGGTGCGACCCTGACGTACGACGTGGTCGGCGAACTCGAGCCCGGGGTCACTCCCTTGGTACTCATCGGCTCACCGATGGATGCGAGCGGGTTCGGGACGTTGGCATCGCACTTCCGCGACCGAGTGGTCGTCACGTACGACCCGAGAAATGTGGGACGCAGTCGACGAGACGACACGACGGCCGCGGTCGCCTTCGGCCAACATGCCGACGACCTGCACGCAGTGCTCACCGCCGTCGGACATGGGCCTGTGGATGTGTTCGCCTCGAGCGGGGGTGCGGTCAATGCGCTGGTACTCGTCAGCCGATACCCGTCCGATGTGCGGACGTTGGTGGCCCACGAACCACCCGCCGGAGGCACCCTGCCGGACCGCGAGAACATCGCGACCGTGTGCGCAAACATGGTGGCCGCATACGACGCTCACGGCCGCGGTCCGGCCATGGCCCAGTTCATGGCGTTGCTCATGCACGCAGGCCCCATCGACAACACGTTCTTCGATCGCCCGGCACCGGACCCGGCGCAGTTCGGCCTCTCGGCCGAGGACGACGGAACCCGCGACGACGCCCTGATGGCCAACATGCGCGGTGGTGGGGTCGATTTCGCACCCGACGTCGATGCGGTGCGTGCTGCTCCCACCGCGGTTGTGATCGGAGTCGGCGAGGAATCCGGCGGTCCCGGGGACGGTCATATCGCCGCTCGCGCAGCGTATTCCACTGCGGCGCTCCTCGGATCGGAGCCGATCGTCTTTCCGGGCGGCCACTCGGGCTTCCTCGGCGGCGAATTCGGTCAGACGGGAAAGCCGACCGAATTTGCCGAAACACTACGGAAAGTATTGAGCTGAAGAAGCTTTCGTCCTACAGAACCAGGAGCAATCATGGGCCTCATCACGTTGGAGCTGTTCGCCACCCTCGACTTCGTCGCGCAATCACCCGGAAGCCCGGAGGAAGACCCCGAGAACTTTCCCTTCGGCGGCTGGCAGGCTCCTCTGCTCGACCAGGTTTCGGGGGCGCAGGTCGCCGCCGCTTACGAGGGCACGGATGCGCTCCTGCTCGGGCGGCGCACCTACGACATCTTCGCCGCGTACTGGCCACACCAACACGATTCGTTCGCAACGTTGTTCAACACCATCCCGAAGTACGTGGCCTCGCGCGGCACACCCGATCTGCGGTGGGACGGTTCGACTCAACTCGGACCGGACCTGGCCGGGGCGGTGCGTGAGATCCGAGATCGACACGACAACATCAAGGTGGTAGGAAGTCTCGATCTGGTGCAGACCCTGTTGCGCGAGAAGCTCTTCGATCGGCTCGATCTATGGGTGCACCCCATCCTTCTCGGAGTCGGAAAGAAGGTCTTCGCCGACGGCACCGTGCCCAGCAACCTGACGCTGCTCGAGCCACCAGCCGTCGGAAGCAAAGGCACCGTCTACCTGCGATACGGCCTCGACGCCGGGACTCCGGACGTCGGCAACATGGACGACGTACTGACCGACTAGCTCGGAGGGAAATTCACTTCTTCTGCCGCCGGCTCCCGCCGTGCCAATCCTGTTGCACGCCAACCTCGTCCTCTCTCACCCCGAGTGCCTTCAACTGGGGGAGTTCACGCATGCTGCGCTTCATCTCGGCAAATCCAGGGAATCGTGCGAGTCCGATCACGTTGTCCCACAGCGCTACTGCCTCCTGGTCACTGGGAAGCCGGCTGATCACCGGACCGAAGAACGCGACACCGTCCGGCGGCTCGAAGGCGATGATGGGAGTTCCGACGTCCTTACCGGTCAGCAACAGCGCATGATCGGTTTCGGCCCGGATCTCGTCGTCGATCGTCGAATCGTCCAGTGCTGCAGTGTGATGGGTGGGCAGCCCGACTTCCTCGAGGATCGGCCCGAGGAACGCGGCGGTGCCGCGATGTCCGTGGCTCGCAGCGTCGTCGGGCACGATCTCGGTATCGAAGATATGGGTGCCGAGGGCCTCGTACAGCGGCCCGACAGCGTCCGACCCATGCTCACGACGAACAGAGGCAGCGGCCCGCAACAGTCGCAGACCTGCGGTGTGGCCGGCCTCGTACTCGGGTGGGAAATGGGCGTCGTAGTCGATGTGGGAGTTGAGCAGGCGAAGCGAGATGAACCGCCAGTCGACGGTGTAATCGCGCTGGGCTTGAACCTTGCGAACCCATTTGCTGGTCATCCACGCGAACGGGCATACCGGATCGAAATAGAAGTCGATATCGGACATCAGGGGACTCTCCTTGTGGGGCGTAGGTTCCGTGCGTTCATTTCTCACCCAGCAGAGCCGAGCGTTGTTCGGTGACCACCGCGCGAATTGCGTCGATCACCGCGGACACCTCGGGGCGTCTGAGAGTTTCGGTGCGGGTGACGAGCCAGTACGTCAGTGTTACGGCGATGGCGTCGGGCAGGATTCGTTGCAGGTCGGGGTGTCGGTCGGCCATGAAACACGGCAACAATCCGATGCCTGCCGAGGCTCGTGTGGCCTCGACGTGGACGAACACGTTGGTCGACGTCACCGATTCGCGCATCGTCGGAGTGAAGTTGGGGGCCAGATCCAGATCGTCGACATGCAGCATCGAGTCGATGAAATAGATGAACGGATGGGCGGCGAGGTCGGCCGGCACCTGCGGTGTGCCGTGCTCGTCCACGTAGGTCTGCGACGCGTACAGACCCAGCACGTAGTCGCCGAGCCGGATGGCCTCCGCCCGATGCACCTGCGGTTGTCCGACGACGATCTCGATGTCCAGTCCGGACCGTTGCCTCGACGCACGTCTGGTGGTCGCGACGATCTCCACCGACACCAGCGGATGGGTGCGTTGCACGCGAGCAGCCGCAGGGGCTGCGATGTACGCACTGAAACCGTCCGTGGCCGAGATGCGTACGACGCCCTTCAGCGCACCCGCGTCGCTCGAGACCAGCGTCTGCAGCGCGTTTTCGACGGCCTCGGCAGCGGCCAGTGCGCCGTGCCCCAGTTGGGTCAGTTCCCAACCTCCGCCGGCACGGGTGAGCACTCGTCCGCCGAGGGTGTCCTCGAGTGCGGCGATGCGTCGGGAGATGGTCGTGTGGTTGATGCCGAGGTCGTCGGCAGCGGAGCTGTAGCGTCCGGTTCGACTGACGGCGAGCAGCACCAGCAGGTCGTCGGCACTGGGAACCTTCCCGTCACCGCGTGTCATGTGTGCAGTTTTGCAGATCGAACCTGCGTCCATGCCTCTTGCGCAGAAAAAGATCTGCACCAATACTCAGACCAACCCCGCTACATGTGTGGTCTGTCACAAACACGAGCACGCAGTGCCGAGCAACACAGGAGAAGCTATGAGCGTCGACCAACCGCTGGCAGAAAGGTCCGAGCCGGACCCCGATGCCACCCCCACCGGCCTGAAGAAGGTCGTCGGAGCATCGATGGCCGGCACCATCGTCGAATGGTACGAGTTCTTTCTCTACGGAACCGCCGCCACACTGGTGTTCAGCAAGATCTTCTTCGCCGCCGGAACCAGCGAGCTCGACGCCATCCTCGCGGCCTTCGTCACCTACGCCGTCGGCTTCGTCGCACGACCCCTGGGCGGCATCGTCTTCGGGCACTACGGCGACAAATACGGCCGAAAGAAGCTGCTGCAGTTCAGCCTCGTCCTCGTCGGCGGTGCCACGTTCCTCATGGGCTGCCTACCGACATTCGAGGCCATCGGCTACTGGGCCCCGGCACTGCTGGTGACCCTGCGATTCATTCAGGGCTTCGCCGTCGGCGGCGAATGGGGTGGCGCGGTTCTCCTTGTCGCAGAACACAGTCCGAACAAGAGCCGCGGATTCTGGGCCAGCTGGCCGCAGGCAGGCGTGCCCGCCGGTAACCTCCTTGCCACCGTCGCACTGCTCGTCCTGACGACAACCCTGTCCGACGAAGCCTTCCTCAGCTGGGGCTGGCGCGTCGCGTTCTGGCTCTCTGCCGTCATCGTTTTCGTCGGCTACTACATCCGTACCAAGGTCTCCGACGCCCCGATCTTCATCGAGGCACACAAGCAGGCCGAGGTCATCAAGGCGGCGTCGTACGGCGTCTTCGAGGTTGTGAAGCGTTACCCGCGTGGCGTATTCACCGCAATGGGCCTGCGCTTCGGTGAGAACGTCATGTACTACCTCGTCGTCACCTTCTCCATCACGTACCTCAAGGTGGAGGTCGGCACCGACACCAGCACGATCCTGTGGTGGATGCTCATCGCCCACGCGATCCACTTCTGCACAATTCCGTTGGTGGGCAGGCTCGCCGACCGCATCGGCCGCCGTCCGGTCTACTTCGCCGGTGCCCTCACCGCGGCAACGTGGGGCTTCTTCGCCTTCCCGATGATGAACAGCGGCCACAACGTCGTGATCCTGCTGGCCATCATCATCGGTCTGATGTTCCACGCCTTCATGTACGCCACGCAGCCCGCCATCATGGCTGAGATGTTCCCGACGCGGATGCGGTATTCCGGTGTGTCCCTGGGCTATCAGGTCACCTCGATCGTCGCCGGCTCGCTGGCCCCGATCATCGCGGTGAAGCTGCTCGACATCTACGGCTCGTCCGTCCCGATCGCGGTGTACCTGGCCGTGGCCTGCGCGATCACCGTGGTTGCCGTCGTCGTAGCCAGGGAGACAAAGGGATTGGCGCTCGAAAGCATCGACATCGCCGACGCCAAGAACCTGGCCACCGAAGCCGAGCTGGCGAAGGCCGGTCTGCTCGATCCGAGTGTAAAGCGGTGACCGACCTGACCGGACGCTCCGCCCTCGTCACCGGAGGAGCGTCCGGCATCGGGGCCGCGTGCGCGCGTGAGCTCGCCGGCCGCGGTGCCCGCGTCACCATCGCCGACGTGAACGACGTCGCAGCAAAGGAATTGGCAGCCGAGCTCGACGGCGAGGTGTGGTCGGTCGATCTGCTCGACACCGCCGCACTGGACGACCTTCGGTTGGACGTCGACATCCTGGTGAACAACGCGGGTATTCAAACCGTCGCACCTATCGTCGACTTCGACCCCGGCGCGTTCCGTCGCATACAAACGCTGATGGTGGAGGCGCCGTTCCTGCTGATTCGTGCGGCGCTGCCTGGGATGTACGCCCGCCGGTTCGGCCGGGTCATCAACCTGTCGTCGGTGCACGGACTGCGGGCATCGGAATTCAAGGTCGCCTACGTCACCGCCAAACACGCACTCGAAGGACTGTCGAAAGTGACAGCCCTCGAAGGTGCCGCGCATGGCGTGACGAGCAACTGCGTCAACCCCGGATACGTCCGCACACCGCTGGTGGAAAAACAGATCGCCGATCAGGCCAAGGCGCACGGCATCCCCGAGGACGAAGTACTCGAAAAGGTGCTGTTGACCGAAGCCGCCATCAAGAGACTCGTCGAACCGGACGAAGTCGCCTCACTGGTGGGATGGCTGACGTCCAAGAACGCAGGCATGGTCACCGGGGCGTCCTACACCATGGATGGTGGTTGGTCGGCTCGTTAGGTTCGGTGCCGCCCGTCTGCTGCGCCCCCACTTTGGGATCAATGTGGGTTTCAGTCGCTCAGATTGCAACAAAGTCGCATTCATCCGGATCGGGTCGCCGCACCCCACCGGATGAATGCGGCTTTGTTGCACTCAGACGGACTCGAACGCCCATTGATCCGGAGACGGGTGGGCTGATCGGGAGACGGGTGGGCGCGAGCCGGAGCACCCCTCCCTGAACAGCAAGAAGCCCCCGTGACAGGTCACGGGGGCTTCTTTGGCGGAGGATAGGGGATTTGAACCCCTGAGGGCGTTAACCCAACCCGCGTTCCAGGCGAGCGCCATAGGCCACTAGGCGAATCCTCCGTGGGGGAGCTTACCCGGTTACCCCCACCATCTCCCAAATCGGGAGGCGCGAAGGGTGGTGATGCGTTGCCCGACGGGAGGCGGCTACACTTCCTAACGGATCCCGCGCGGCGCGCATCCTGTGAACTCCCCCAGGGCCGGAAGGCAGCAAGGGTCAATGGGCTCTGCCGGGTGCGCGGGGTCCCCTTTATTTCAGTGACATAGACACTGTCCGGGGAACCCAGTCACCGAGAGGCCGCTCCGCATGCCAGCGCAAACCCAGTTGGGTCTGATGAACCATGAGGAGCTCGCGTCCGAGCACGAGCGGCAGAGCGCGAAGTACACGCAGCTCAAAGCCGAGAATCTGAAGCTGGATCTCACTCGCGGCAAGCCGTCGCCCGAGCAGCTCGATCTCGCTGCCGATCTGTTGACGCTCCCCGGCGCGGACTACAAGGACGGCAACGGCACCGATTGCCGCAACTACGGTGGCCTCGCGGGTCTGCCGGAACTGCGTGCCATTTTCGGCGAGTTGCTCGGCATCCCGGTGAAGAACCTGGTGGCCGGCAACAACGCCAGCCTCGAAATCATGCAGGACCTCGTGGTCTGGGCTCTGCTGCACGGGCTGTCGGATTCGCCGCGCCCGTGGTCGGCGGAGCCGAACGTTCGCTTCCTGTGCCCGGCCCCCGGCTACGACCGTCACTTCGCGATCACCGAGAGCTTCGGCATCGAGATGATTACGGTGCCGATGGGTCCCGACGGACCGGACGTGCACGAGATCGCCAACCTGGTGGCGTCGGATCCGCAGATCAAGGGCATGTGGGTGGTGCCGAACTACGCCAACCCCACCGGAGCCGTCTACTCGGAGGAAGTCGTTCGCGCGCTGGCCACCATGCCTGCTGCTGCGCCTGATTTCCGTCTGTTCTGGGACAACGCCTACGCGGTGCATCCGCTGACCGAGGAGTTCGCGCCGTCCTATGACGTCATCGGGATGGCGGCGGAGGCAGGTTTCCCCAATCGTGCGTTCGTGTTCGCGTCGACCTCGAAGGTCACGTTCGCCGGTGCCGGGGTCAGCTTCTTCGGCAGTTCCGAGGAGAACCTCGCGTGGTATCAGAAGCACCTCGGCAAGAAGAGCATCGGACCAGACAAGCTCAACCAGCTACGTCACCTGCGTTTCTTCGGTGACGCCGAGGGGGTGCGGGCTCACATGGCCAAGCATCGCGAGATCCTGAAGCCCAAGTTCGCGCTGGTGCAGCAGATCCTCGAGGACCGGCTCGGTGCGTCGAAGATCGCGTCGTGGACCGAACCCAAGGGCGGCTACTTCATCAGTCTCGACGTGCTCGAAGGCACGGCCGCGCGGTCGATCGCGCTGGCCAAGGACGCCGGAATTGCTCTGACGGCCGCCGGCTCGGCCTTCCCGTACGGAAAAGATCCGGAAGACAAGAACATTCGCCTCGCCCCGAGCTTCCCGTCGCTCGGTGAGCTGGAGAAGTCGATGGACGGCGTCGCGACCTGCGTTCTGCTGGCCGCGACGGAAAAGCTGCTCGAAGGCTGAACGCATGTGAGTGGAAACTCGTAGCAGGCTACGCGTTTCCACTCACATGCGGCGAAGCCGCTCTCAGTGCCCGACGACGACCGCACCCTCGGGAGCGGAGGGCAACGGCCCCTTTTTCAAGAGCGTGGCAGAGAGCACCGCGCCCAGTAGGAAGATGCCCGACGCCCACCAGAAGGTGGTCGTGTAGCTGGCAATTTCGGCGTTGGCCTGCAGCAGAGCCGCATCGGTTGCCGTCGCCATGTTGGAGCTGACGTAGCTGGTGGCGGCGTTGGCTGCCACGGTGCTCAGGAGTGCGGTGCCGATCGAGCCGCCCACCTGCTGCATGGTGTTCACCGTTGCCGACGCGACTCCGGAGTCGTCCGGGGCGACGCCCGAGATTGCGCCCTGCATGGCCGGTGCCATGGTGGCACCGAGTCCGAGGCCCATGATGATCAAGCCGGGCAGGATGTGCGTGACGTAGCTGCTGTCCAGATCGATCTGGGTGAGCAGTCCCATTCCGATCGACGCGACGATCAGGCCGGTCGTCATCAGGATGCGTGGTCCGAACCGGGGGAGGATCAGTGCCGTCGACAGTGTCGCGGTGAGGATCAGCGACGCGATCATCGGCATGAACGCGAACCCGGTGGTGATCGGGGTGTACTTCAGCGTGCTCTGCAGGTAGTAGGTCAAGAACAGGAACACCGCGAACATGCCTGCGCCGGTGACGAACACCGCGAGGAAGGATCCGGCCCGGGTGCGGTCCAGAACGATGCGCAGCGGCAGCAGAGGGTGTTCGACGCGATTCTGGATGGTCACGAAGACGGCGAGAAGAACGACACCTGCCGCGAGGAAGCCGAGGGTGACGGGGTTGCTCCAGCCGTCGGACTCGGCATGGGCGAAGCCGTAGACGATAGAGAACAGCGCGGCGGAGACGGCGATCGTTCCGGGGATGTCGAGCTTGGGCCGGACGTCGACCTTGTGCTTGGCCAGGAACAGGAAGGCTCCGACGAAGGCGAGCGCAGCGAAGATCAGGTTGACGTACAGGCTCCAGCGCCAGTTGGCCCACTCGGTGAGCATGCCGCCGAGCAGTAGACCCAGTGCACCGCCGCCGCCGGCGATGGCACCGAAGATGCCGAAGGCCTTGGCGCGTTCTTTGGTGTCGGTGAAGGTGGTGGCCAGCAGTGACAGAGCCGCGGGTGCCAGCAGTGCGCCGAAGACGCCCTGACCGGCGCGGGCTGCGACGAGCATGCCGAAGTTGACGGCCGCGCCGCCCACTGCCGACATCAGCGCGAAGCCGACGAGGCCGATGAGGAAGGTGTTTCGTCGACCGAAGAGGTCGCTCAGGCGTCCACCGAGGAGCAACAGGCTGCCGAACGCGAGTGCGTAGGCGGTGACGACCCAGGAGCGGTCGGCGTTGTCGAAGCCCAGATCGAGCTGGGCGGCGGGGAGTGCGATGTTCACGATGGTCGCGTCGAGCACGACCATGAGCTGGGCCAGTCCGAGAGTGGCGAGAATCAACCAGCGATTCCGGTGCGCACGCTCGTCCGCCGGCGTCGTGGTCGACGTTGAGCCGTCCACGTTCTCCGATGAAAGGGTGGTCATGGTGTCCTCGGTTCGACTATGCGGAGGTGTATCCTCCGGTTGTAGGGCAAAGATAGCAGCTAAGTGGAGGAATGTCCTCCGCTTATCGGGTGAAACGGACATCGAATGAGTGTGAGAGCGGACACAGCGGCATCGAAGCCCCTACGGGCGGATGCCGAACGCAACCGACGCCGCATCGTGGACGCGGCTCGCGAGCTGTTCGCTTCCCGCGGTATCGACATCACGCTCGACGACGTCGCCGCGCACGCCAAGGTGGGCGTCGGCACCGTCTATCGCCGCTTCTCGTGCAAGGAAGAGCTCATCGACGGCGTCTTCGAGCAGCGCCTCGAGGGAATGCTCGCCAGTGCCGAACGCGCCCTCGAAGCGGAGGATCCCTGGAGTGGGTTGGTGGGCTTTCTCTCGGACGTATGCGAGGAAATGGCGTCCGACCGCGGCCTCGGTGATGTGGTCCTCGGGTCGGACGAGGGGTGCCGCGGCATCGCGGAGATGCGCCGACGGATCGATCCGTTCTTCGCGAAAATCGTTGATCGCGCCCTCGAATCCGGTCAGCTGCGTCCCGATGTGGCCGTCACCGACTTCTATCCGGTGCTGGGGATGATCGGCTCGACCGTCGAATTCTCCAGTCATGTCGATCCCGCGAACTGGCGTCGGTACTTCACGGTGCTGCTCGACGGCCTGCGCGGTGATTCGGTACCCCGATCGGAGCTCCCCGGACGTCCCTTCACCGACGACGAAGTGGATACGGCGAAGGCGGCCATGCACGGTCGCCGCCGCTGACTGGTGATTCGTCCAACTTCGGTCTGTACGTTGTGTGCGCCGTCACGTAAGGTGCGTCACGGTAAGTGCTACGCGGGGTAGCGCACACCTGGCAGCAGGTGTTCAGACGTTGGGGGTTCGATTTGCGTTCGACGCGTGTCTTCGGTTCGGCCGTGGCAGTGATGGCAGTGTTCATGGGGGTGACTGCGCCGGCCGTGTCGGCAGCACCGTCGACGGGTTCGACCGTCGAATCCGACTTCTACATTCCGCCGAATCCGCTGCCTGCCGGCGCGGCGGGCGACGTGATTCGTTCCGAGCCTTCGCATCTCGCGCTGTCGGTGCCGGGCATCGGCGGCACCCTGCCGGGTGAGGCAACCCGAATCATGTACCGCAGCACCGATTCCAACGACGACGCCAACGCTGTCACGGGTACCTACATCGACCCGGCCGCGCCGTGGACCGGTCCGGGGCCGCGCCCGCTCGTGGTGTTGGCACCGGGAACGCAGGGGCAGGGCGATCAGTGCGCGCCGTCCAAGATGCTCAACAACGTCATCACCTACACCCCGCCGCTCGGATTCATGGTCGAGTACGAGGTACTGGCCGCGTATTCGCTTCTCTCCCAGGGCTATGGCGTCGTGATCACCGATTACGAGGGTCTCGGCACGCCGGGCGCGCACACCTATGTGAACCGCGCGTCCGAGGCTCATGCCGTGCTCGACGCGGCCCGCGCAGCTCAGCAGCTGCAGGGCACCAAGATCTCCGGCGACGGCCCGGTCGCGGCCTACGGCTACTCGCAGGGCGGCGGAGCTGCCGCAGCGGCGGCCGAGATCGCCGACGAATACGCCCCGGAACTCGATCTGGTCGGCACCTACGCAGGAGCACCGCCCGCGGATCTGAAGGCGACCCTCGAGCAGGTAGACGGCACCATCCTCACCGGCGTGATCGGCTACACCCTCAACGGCCTGCTCAATTCCGACCCCGGTCTGCAGCCGATCGTCGACGAGAACATCAACGACGCAGGCAAGGCCATGCTCAACCTGGTCGCGAATCAGTGTGTCGGAGAGACGATTCTGAACGTCGGGCTGCACCGCACCAACGAGTACACCAAGACCGGCGAGCCGCTGTCGGTCGTGCTGGACAGGTTGCCCGTCGCGCAGGAAATCCTGGCCAAGAACAAGATCGGCGAACGTACGCCGAATGCCCCGGTGCTGATCCAGTCCGGTACCTCCGACGACATCGTGCCCCACGGTCAGGCCGTCGAACTGGCCGGCGACTGGTGCGGCAAGGGTGCAACAGTGCAGCTCAGTTCCGCGCAGGTCCCGGCTATCGTGCCGGGTTCCGGTGCCGGGCATCTGATCCCGGACATCCTCGGTCTCGGCGAAGCTCAGAGCTGGATCAAGGATCGCTTCTACGGAGTGCCCGCCCCGTCGAATTGCTGATCGGCAACCGATGATGGAACGGCCCGCGCTCACCGAGCGCGGGCCGTTCGGCGTTCCCTCCCATGTCGGCCATCGGTTCGTGTTCAGCAGGCATGACCGACGTCACACCGTCGAGTTCTCCAACGAGCCCACAGCGGTGTGAGGGTGTAGAAGGATGCGCAGCAGGGTACTGCCCTGCAATGCCCTGAGGTTGGGCTGTCGAGCGGTTGGGGTGAGTGAACATGCGGGACAGTTACACGGAGGCGCTCGACACGTTGGCGTCGGAGCTGTCCGAAATGTCGAGAATCGCGGAACGAGCGATGGCTGACGCCACGCGCGCGCTGCTCACCGCCGACATCGTGCTCGCCGAGCAGACGATCGAGTACCGCGAAGAGATCGACACTCTCGCCGTCGAATGGGAACACGAGGCCTTCGCCTTCCTCGCTCGACAGTCGCCGGTTGCTCACGATCTGCGCCGTGTCGTATCCGGGATCAACATCGTGGCCGACCTCCAGCGCATGGGTGGACTCGCGGTGCACATCGCCGAGCTGGCCCGCCGCCGTCACCCCGCGCATGTGCTGCCGCCCGAGGTCGAGGGCGTGTTCACCGAGATGGGTCGGGTAGCCATCGCTCAAGCGGAGGCGACCCAACGAGTGCTCGAGACGCGGGACGCCGAACTCGCCGCGAGTCTGCGAACGCAGGACGAGGAGATGGACGCTCTGCACCGCAGCCTGTTCATGTTGACCTCCGCGCCCGACTGGCCGCACGGTGTACCGGCCGCCGTCGACATCACGTTGCTCGGCCGCTTCTACGAGCGGTATTCCGACCACACCGTCGAGGTCGCGAAACGGGTCATCTTCCTGGTGACCGGAGCGCGCCCCACCGACGAGTCTTAGTCTGCGAGAACCGCTCGGAGATGGCAGGATCGGCACGATGAAACGTGACGTCTCCGCGTACCTCGATGTCGATGTGACCGAGGCCAGCACCCTCGAGTTCCAGATCGCGATCGCGCCGCATCCAGGAACCGAAGTGTGGGAAGCACTCTCGTTCACGCTCGACGGCCAGCCCGTCGAAGCGCAGGAAATCAGCGGCGCGCACGGCACCCGCATCCACAAGCTGCACGCCGACGTCGGCAAGCTCGAAGCGTCGTACTCGGCGACGATCTACGGCAACACCGACCCGGCACCGGTGTCCGATTACGACCTGTCGCTGTATCTGCGGCCGAGCCGCTACGCCGAGGCAGACAAGTTCTTCGGTTTCGCCGCAACGGAATTCGGCTCGTACCCGCCGTCGGAGAAGCTGCTGGCCGAGGTGTCGTCCTGGGTGGGAGCCCGGCTGAGCTACGTTCCCGGAAGCAGCGACCCCATCGACGGCGCCGTCGACACCCTCCTCGCCGGTGCCGGGGTGTGCCGCGACTACACCCACCTCGTCGTCGCACTGCTCCGCGCAGTGAACGTGCCCGCTCGACTTGTGGCCGTGTACGCGCCGGGCTGCGATCCGATGGACTTCCACGCAGTTGCCGAAGCCTTCGTCGAAGGACAATGGCGAGTGGTCGACGCCACCTGCCTCGCGCCGCGATCGACCCTGGTGCGCATCGCAACCGGACGCGACGCAGCCGACACCGCATTCCTCGACAATCACGGCGGATCGATCATCCTCAACAGCGCCGTCGTCGGAGCCGTTGTGGATGGGCCGCTGCCCTTCGACGACATCACCCAATTGGTGTCGATCACCTGATCCGGTCGCTTCGAGGCGCGTTAGGCTGCGGCCCGTGCGAATGTCGTTGCGGCGTGGTGGTGTGTGGACCGATGCGATCGTCGTCGGCGTGGTCGTAGCCGTCGGTGTCGTTGCCGCAGGTCTCACCCACCAGCCGATGGGGCAGTCAGGATATGTCAGTGAGCCTGTCGAATACCCTGTGGACATTCCGGGGTGCGAATCCGTGGAGCCGCCCGAGGAAGAGCAGTTCTACGGTGTATTCACATCAGGCCAGGAGAGCTACGACAATCCCGCTTACCCTTGGCTGACGTCGAAGAAGGCGCACGCAATGTCGATCGCAGCGCGCGACGCCCTCCCCTCACAGGTTTCCCTCGTTGCCGGGTCGTCGTTCTGGCCCGGCGGTGATCCACTGGTCTTCCAGCCGGTAGCCAGCGCGGACGCGGCATACGACCCCGGTACCTCCGCGAACGCGGAGGTCACACGCGACGGAGTCGAAGGTTCGCTGACGGTCAACGTCACCCGCGTCGACGACGGTCCCAAGCCCTGCCAAGCCGGCTGGCTCGATGCTCGCGAAACACTCTCCGACGGAACCGTCGTCGACACGCGGGACACCTGGGACGAATTCGACGGAGACCGCTCCCATACGAACTTCGCGCGCGTGTACGCACCCGATGGTTCCGTCGTCGTAGCGTCATCATCGGACCAGAACGCCGATTTCGAGACCACCGGTACCGTGCCACTGTCGATCGAGGAGTTGCGCTCGATAGCGCTGCGGCCGGAGTTGCTGTGGTCCACACCGGTTCCGATCGATATGCCTCCGCTCCCGATTTCATGCGACACCAATTCCGAGGGCGCAGGGCAGTTCTCGTCTCAGTCCGTCGATCGCCTCAACGCGTCTCTGGACGAGTTCTGGCGAGCGGCCCAGCTTCCAATCGAACTCGACAGACCGCTGGGCTCGATGCGAACCTCCCCGTCGGGATCGGCCGGAGCGTGCGGAGCCGTGATGGTCGGCGACGGCACCCTGACGATCAGAGTGATCGACGCGGACTACGAGCCCTCCGAAAACCCCTGGGGTGCGCTGACATTGCCTGACGGATCGCAATTCCGCGACGACAACCCAGGTGTGAGTGCAATGACACTCGACGGCGACCCGATCGATGACGTCACGTTGGTCAAACCGTCGGGCACCCGCGTGGATGTGCAGATTGCGGCTCGCGCAACCAGTGTCGACCGAACACTTCTGCAGGCAATCGCGCTGGCTGTAGCCGGTTCGGTCGACTGAGAATCGTGATCTTCATTGCCGGATTCATGATCGTGGTGGTGCTATCGACTGCGGCTGTTCGTTCACGTGACGGTCTCTGCAAGGCCGCCGTCGCGCTGGTGTGGCTTCCCCTCGGCATTGCTTTCCTGACCATTTGGGCGTTCAGCTATCGGTGGGCAAACCAATCAGGTTGTCGCGAAGCCTTTCCCGAGTATTTCGGGTACCGGCCGCCGGATTACGAGGTGGAGCCGTTTCCCGTCGAGGACCGGCAGACGTGGTGGCCTCTCGGTCGAGAATGCGTCGGCCGCGACTCCGATACCGGCACCGTGATCGTCGAGCACACTGGCTGGGTAACAACGATGATCGTGTATCCAGCCGTGACCTGTGCGGTGGTCGCACTGACTGTCGTCGTAGTGAGACTGTCTGCTCTCGGGCGACGCGCCGGCCGTGCGCGGTCGTGAGCTCCTGACGTGTCCGCCGGCCTGCACGGCGAACTGTATCGGTTTGATTGGGCGGGTTCTCGAGGGAATCCGCGGGCTTGTCACTGCCGCCTCGCGCGCCACTGAACCGGCCTGCGGGAGCAATCGTCATCCGCTGTAGATGACGCATGGCAGGATCGAGGCCATGTCTCGCACTCTGAACCTCGTCGGCGATCCGGAGGCCGATGCATTGCTCGCCGAGGATCCGTTCGCGCTCTTGATCGGCATGCTTCTCGATCAGCAGGTGCCGATGGAATCCGCCTTCGCCGGGCCGAAGAAGCTCGTCGACCGCCTCGGTGATCTGAAAGTCGATACCGTCGCCGACGCCGATCCGGACGACTTCGCCGCATTGTGCGCGCAGACCCCGGCCGTGCATCGTTTTCCCGGCTCGATGGCCAAGCGCATCCAGGGACTCGCCGCATTTCTCGTCGAGAACTACGACGGCAAGCCGCAGGAAATCTGGACCCGCGACGACCCCGACGGTGCCGAGGTTCTGAAGCGCCTCAAAGCACTTCCCGGCTACGGCGATCAGAAGGCGCGCATCTTCCTCGCGCTGCTCGGCAAGCAGATGGGCGTGACGCCCGACGGGTGGCGAAAGGCCGCCGGAGTGTACGGCGACGAGGGCGCACGTCGATCCATCGCCGATGTCGTCGACGAGAAGTCCCTGCTCGAGGTACGCGAATTCAAGAAGGCAGCGAAAGCGGCAGCCAAGAACAAATAAGTCTGTCGGTGCCCGTCGGTACGTTGTGGCAGAACTTGCACCGGGGGGACGAGATGACCGAGAAGATCGGGACGTATGAGGGGTGGCTGGCCTCGCTCGACGAGGACGCACTGACAGATTTGCTGCGGCGTCGACCGGACGTGGCGACCGACCCGCCACCCCGCTCGTTCGGGTTGCTCGCGCAACTGCTCGGCGCGCCCTGGCGGGTGGCGGCGTTACCTCGAAAACTCGACAGGGGAGCGCTCGACCTGCTCGAGTTGTTCGCGCTGATGGAAGATCTCAGCCGCGCCGAGATCGGCCACTGGACGGGCGAGGGAATCTCGAACGAGACGGCGCATATCGATACGGCCCTGAACACGCTGATGGCCTACGGCCTGATCTGGCCGCACACGGCAGAGGGCTCGGACGCGGTCGAGTACCGCCCCGTCGATCTGTCCGGCGTGTTCTCGCACCCATTCGGGCTTGCCCGCAGGCAGCGAAAGTTGTTCTTGCACTGTGCCGTCGAGCAGGACCGACTTGCTCTGCTGGCTCGCCTCGGAGTCGGCTCCTCGCTCGATCGAGCCGAACGCGCCGAAGCCGTCGCGGCCGCGATGACCCCCGAACGTATCCGAGCTTTGTACGACGACGGCCCGCCCGAGATGCGAGAGATGTTGTCTCGCTTCGTCGATGGACAACCGGCGTCGTTGATCTTCGACGTGCCTCCGACCGCAGGTACCGCCGCCTTCGAGCGCGGATTGCTGTATCGATTGGACGGGCATCGCGTCGAGATGCCGTTGGAAGTGAGCATCGCGCTGCGAGGAGACGGGTGGCGATTGCCCATCGAGCTCAGGCCGCCGGAATTCGCCACTCGTGTTCTGTCGCAAAATGACTCGCGGCGAGCGCGCTCCATCGCCTTGCTGCAGTTCTGTGAGCACACGCAGGCGTTGTTGACGGCAATCGACACCGGTGGCCTGGCAATGATGAAGACCGGTGGCCTCAGCGCCAAAGAACTCCGTGCGCTGACTGCTCGTCTGGGATTCGCCGACGAGCATCACACCGCGCTGATGCTGATGCTGGCGCGCGAAGCCGGGTTGCTCGCCGACCGGGGAAAGACCGGCGTCGCATTGACCTCGACCTACGAAACATGGTCGACGAGCTCGCGATCCGAGCAGGCGGCCGCATTGCTGGCCGCGTGGTGGTGCTCGCCCTTCACGCCGACCCACCGGGTGCCGCGATCCTCCCAGAAGACCGCGCCGGTACTCAAGAAGATGCTCGACGATCCCGCGGCCGCAGACGTGCGCTCGACTGCCTTGGCGGCTCTTCTGCGCCTCGGCGGATCCGACAGCCCGACGCCGGTGTTGTCCGATCCCGACGAATTCGCCCGCTACCTCGAGTGGCATATTCCGGTCGTCTCGACGAGCGCCGGGCCTGGCCACGTGCGCGCACTCTGGGCCGAGGCCACCCGCCTCGGAGTTCTGGTCGACGGCGCACCGACAGATCTGTGCGCCACCCTGACGGACTTCCGAGTGGGCCGAGACGGCGATCCGCGCCAGATCGCCTCCGCGCTGGCAACGCAGCTACAAGATATGGCCGACTGGGTGCCGTTCTCGGTGCGCCTGTTGCCCGATTCGACCGCAGTGGTCACCGGGCCGCCGAGCACCGAGGTGGCGTCGATACTCGGTGCGGCCGCGCAACCCGAGTCGCGGGAAGTGGCGTCGGTCTGGCGGTTCACGCCGGCGACGATCCGCAGCTTCTTCGACACCGGTGGTACCGGGGAGGAGTTGATCGACGCCCTTGCCGAGATGGCCGACACCGACGTTCCCCAAGCCCTGGCCTACACGATCCGAGACTGTTGGCGCACCTACGGCGCACTGGCCGTGCGCAAGATCCCGTGTGCCATCGTCTCCGAGGACGTCGTACTGCTGACGAACATCGAGACGGACGAGGCATTGGCGGTGCTGAAGTTCCAGCGGCTCGCGCCGACAGTCCTGATCAGTTCTGCCACACCCATCGACACTCTCGCGGTGCTGCGCAGGCACGGATACTCCCCGGTGCGACATTCCGACACCGGCCGGCTCGAGCTGGACAGCGCGACCAAGGTCCGCGCCAACACCACCCGTACCCCGCACCCGAGCGCACCCGCAGCACCGGCTCGACGCGAATCACGCGAGCTGGCACAGCTGCTGCGGACGGGCGACCCCGGCACCGTCGACGACGCGCGGGTGCGCTCCGCACTCAGCAGGCACAGCAGACTGCTGCCACGGGAGCTCGATGCGCTGACCGACGCCGCAGCGCGCGGCGCACCCGTCTCGATCGACTATCAGAACTCCAAAGGCGCAATCGTGCGGCACGCGATCTCGGACGCGCTGCAGGACGGCAACTGGCTACTCGCGCTGTCGACGTCCACCGGCACCCGGGAAAGCTTCGCGATCATGAACATCAGAGCGGTGTCTGCCGGTCCGCACTGATGCACGATGCAACTGAACCATTGGTTCCTCGCGCATACCGACGCGCGATGCAACTGTGTCGTCGGTCGCCGGTACCCTTTCGGGCGTGGCCCTCTACCGGAAGTACCGTCCTGCGACGTTCGCCGAAGTCGTCGGTCAGGAGCACGTCACCGAACCGATCAGCGTGGCGCTAGATTCCAACAGAATCAACCACGCCTATCTCTTCTCAGGCCCTCGTGGCTGCGGAAAGACGTCCTCGGCGCGCATCCTCGCCCGATCGCTGAACTGCGCCGAAGGACCGACCTCCACCCCCTGCGGTGTGTGCAACTCCTGCGTCGCACTGGCACCGGGCGGGCCCGGCAACTTCGACGTCGTCGAGATGGACGCAGCCAGCCACGGTGGCGTCGACGATGCCCGCGACCTTCGAGACAAAGCCGTGTACGCCCCGGCCGAGTCGCGCTACGTCATCTTCATCATCGACGAGGCGCACATGGTCACCCCGGCCGGCTTCAACGCGCTGCTCAAGGTCGTCGAGGAACCGCCGGAGCACCTGGTCTTCATCTTCGCGACCACCGAGCCCGAGAAGGTGCTCCCCACCATCCGCTCGCGAACCCACCACTACCCGTTCCGACTGCTCGCGCCGTCGACGATGCGCGGCCTGCTCGAGAAGATCTGTGGTCAGGAACAGGTCCCGGTCGAGGACGCGGTCTATCCACTCGTCATCCGCGCGGGTGGCGGTTCTCCGCGTGACTCGCTGTCGGTCATGGACCAGTTGCTGGCCGGAGCCGGACCGGAAGGCGTCACGTACCCGCGAGCTCTGTCGCTGCTCGGCGTCACCGACGTCGCGCTCATCGACGAGGCCGTCGACGCACTGGCCGCGGGAGACGGCGGCGCACTGTTCGGCACCGTCGACAAGGTGATGGACGCGGGCCACGACCCACGTCGCTTCGCCATCGACCTCCTCGATCGCATGCGAGACCTGATCCTCATGAAGGCGGTACCCGACGCCGGTGAACGTGGCCTGGTCGACGTGCCGGGCGACGTCCTCGAACGACTCCGCGACGAGGCGGACCTGCTCGGCTCGGCGACGCTGACTCGCTACGCCGAGATCGTCCACTCGGGCCTCGGCGAAATGCGAGGGGCCACCGCGCCGCGCCTGCTGCTCGAAGTGATGTGCGCACGGATGCTGCTGCCCTCGGCCTCCGATGCGGAATCGGCCGTCTTGCAGAGGCTCGAACGCGTCGAACGTCGCCTGGACGTCACGCTCCCTGCCGGTGAGCAGGCGGCAGTGGCACAGGCAGCCGCAGACCCGACACGACCACAGCTGCCCGCGACCGACGAGCCTGCGCCCTCCGGCCCGCCCCCGGTGAACAAATTCCAGCGACCGTCCCAACGGCAGCCGGCCGCCGAGTCCGCACCCGCGGCACCGGCCCCGGCCCCGGCACCTGCGCCTGTCGCGGCACCCGAACCCATTGCGGTCCCGGAACCCTCGCCGGTGCCTGAGCCTGCGGCTCCCGAGCCCGCTCCCACACCCGAACCGGCTCCGACCCCCGAACCGGCTCCAACACCCGAACCGGCTCCGACCCCCGAACCGGCTCCGACCCCCGAACCGGCTCCGACACCCGAACCGGCTCCGACACCCGAGCCAGCTCCCGCACCCGAACCGGCTCCGACACCCGAACCGGCTCCGACACCCGAACCGGCTCCGACACCCGAACCGGAACCCGCGCCCGCACCGGTCACGACTTCCGCTGCAGCGCAACAGCATTCGGAACCATCGCTTTCTCACGAGGATTTTCCGCCGGAGCCCGAGGACGAGTACGGCCCGGAGCCCGAGCCGGTGTACGAATCCGAACCCGAGCCTGTCGCGGCACCCGCGGCTGCCTCCAACGAGCCCGATGCGGCGGCCGTCCGCGCAGTGTGGTCCGAGGTGCGAACCAAGGTACGAGAGCGAAGCAGGACCGTCGAGGTGATGTTGTCCGGTGCGTCGGTACGCACCGTCGAGAACGGCACCATCACTCTGGGCCACGATTCGGCACCGCTGGCGAAGCGTCTCGAAGAACCCCGCAATGCAGACGTCATTCGGGACGCGTTGCGTGACGTGTTCGGCGTCGAATGGTCGGTGGTCTGTCTGGTGGGTGCTGCGGCACCACCGGAACCGTCATCAGCAAAAAAAGATGAACCGGCAGCGAAACCCGCGTCGCTGCCGAAGTTCTCGAGGCCGAGCCAGGCAGGGGCTCCCCGTCCGACGTCGGACGGTTTCGGTTCAGCGGGCGATGGATCGGACGCAGATATTCCGATGCCCGAGGCCCCGGACTATCCCGATGATCCCGAGCCGGTAGGTCCGCCGCCTCCGGAGACGCCGGAGGACGAGGAAGAACTGCTCAAGGCCGCGGCCGAGCCTGCGGACCCGTCGGTTCGTCGGGACCCGGAAACGGTCGCCATGGAGCTGCTGGTGAGCGAACTCGGAGCGGTACCGCTCAAGGAGATCTGAGGCTCAGGCGAGCGTGAGATCGTCGGTGTCGACGAATACCAATCGGCCGCTGTCGAGAGCGACGGCCCAACGCTTGGCGACGGCCCAGTCCCGCGAGGTGCTGTCGGTCGCTTGGACTCCGAAGTCGTCGACGATCGCGCCGGTCTCGTAGGCGTCGGATCCAGAACTGTCGGCTCCGGACTTGTCGTCGTTGCGAGTGCGTACCTTGACGCGAGCGCCCACGGTCGGTTCGTTGTCGGTTTCCATGGTCGGTCTTCTTTCGCCTTCGGTCGATCTGACGCATCGTAATTTCCCATGACGGGGTCGTTCAAACCTGAACCGCATCGTGGGTCATGCGAAACGCTCGTTTCGGTCCTTATGTCGGATCGGTATGCCAACTTACTGTGGCATGAGCTGAGGTCTGTCATGGCCTCGCACCGACGCGATCGGCCGGCACGGCGATCGCGACAAGATCGAGTATGTGGAAGGAACTGCGCGCTGTGACTACAGAGGCATTCATTTACGAGGCCATCAGGACTCCCCGAGGTAAAGGAAAGAACGGCTCCCTGCATTCGGTGAAGCCGATTTCCTTGGTGACCGGGCTGATCGACGAGCTTCGTCGACGTTTCCCCGACATGGACGAGAACCGAATCTCCGACCTCATCCTGGGCGTGGTCTCGCCCGTCGGAGATCAGGGTGCCGACATCGCCCGCACGGCCGTGCTCGCAGCCAAGATGCCCGACACCGTCGGCGGCTTCCAGCTCAACCGCTTCTGCGCGTCGGGCCTCGAGGCCGTCAACCTGGCCGCGCAGAAGGTGCGCTCGGGCTGGGACGAACTGGTTGTTGCCGGTGGCGTCGAGTCGATGTCTCGCGTGCCGATGGGCAGTGACGGCGGCGCATGGGCCATGGACCCGGCCACCAACTACGACACCTACTTCGCCCCGCAGGGCATCGGTGCCGACCTGATCGCCACCATCGAAGGATTCACTCGCGAGGACGTCGACGCGTATGCCGTCCAGTCCCAGGAGCGCGCCGCAGCGGCGTGGTCCGGTGGTTACTTCGCCAAGTCCGTCGTTCCGGTCACCGACCAGAACGGTCTGCTGATCCTCGATCAGGACGAGCACATGCGTCCGGGCAGCACCGTCGAGTCGCTGGGCAAGCTGAACCCGGCATTCACCGGTATCGCGGCCATGGGCGGATTCGACGACGTGGCGCTGCAGAAGTACCACTGGATCGAGAAGATCGATCACGTCCACACCGGCGGAAACAGCTCCGGTATCGTCGACGGCGCAGCCCTCGTCCTCGTCGGCAGCGAGCAGGCGGGCAAGGACCTGAACATGGTCCCGCGCGCCCGCATCGTCGCGACGGCCACCAGTGGCGCCGATACGACGATCATGCTGACCGGACCGACCCCGGCGTCGAAGAAGGTTCTCGCCACCGCGGGACTGACCGTCGACGACATCGATCTGTTCGAGCTCAACGAGGCGTTCGCTTCCGTGGTGCTGCGTTTCCAGAAGGATCTGAAGATCCCGAACGAGAAGCTCAACGTCAACGGCGGCGCGATCGCGATGGGCCACCCGCTCGGTGCCACCGGAGCCATGATCACCGGCACCGTGCTCGACGAGCTCGAGCGCCGCGGCGGCCGGTACGCCTTGATCACCCTGTGCATCGGCGGCGGCATGGGCGTTGCCACCATCATCGAGCGAGTCTGAGGTAGAACGATGTCTGACAACATGATTCAGTGGGACCAGGACGCCGACGGCATCGTCGTTCTGACGATGGACGACCCCAACCAGGGCGCCAACACGATGAACCAGCTGTACAAGGACTCGATGGGCGCGACGGTCGACCGCCTCGAGGCCGAGAAGGACAGCATCACCGGAGTCGTGCTGACCTCCGCCAAGAAGACGTTCTTCGCCGGCGGCGATCTGCACACCCTCATCGCAGCCAAGCCCGAGGACGCCCAGCGGGTGTTCGACGAGGTCCAGGAAGTCAAGGGACAGCTGCGTCGGCTCGAGAAGCTCGGCAAGCCGGTCGTGTCCGCCATCAACGGTGCGGCACTCGGCGGCGGACTCGAGATCGCTCTCGCAACGCATCACCGCATCGCGGCCGATGTTCCCGGCGTGCAGATCGGTCTGCCCGAGGTCTCGCTCGGCCTCCTGCCCGGCGGCGGCGGCGTTGCCCGCATCACCCGGCTGCTCGGCATCCAGACCGGCTTCATGACGGTCCTCGCTCAGGGCACTCGGTTCCGTCCGGCCAAGGCTCTCGAAATCGGTCTGGTGCACGAATTGGTCGGCAGCATCGACGAATTGGTGCCCACCGCCAAGGCATGGATCAAGGCCAACCCCGAGGGTGGCGTCGCACCGTGGGACGTCAAGGGTTACAAGATCCCCGGCGGCACGCCGTCGAACCCGAAGCTCGCGCAGATTCTGCCTGCTTTCCCGTCCAACCTGCGCAAGCAGATCAAGGGCGCACCGATGCCGGCTCCGCGCGCGATTCTCGCTGCGGCAGTGGAGGGTGCGCAGGTCGACTTCGACAATGCGTGCACCATCGAGTCGCGGTACTTCACCGAATTGGTCACCGGTCTGGTGTCCAAGAACATGATTCAGGCATTCTTCTTCGACCTGCAGGCGATCAACGCCGGCAAGTCTCGTCCCGACGGCATCGAGAAGACCACCTTCACCAAGGTCGCGGTTCTCGGCGCAGGCATGATGGGCGCGGGCATCGCGTACGTGTGTGCCAAGGCCGGAATCGACGTGGTGCTCAAGGACGTTGCCATCGAGTCGGCACAGAAGGGCAAGGCGTACTCCGAGGCCATCGAGGCCAAGGCACTCTCGCGTGGCAAGACCACCCAGGAGAAGTCGGACGCTCTGCTCGCACGTATCCACCCGACCGCCGATGCCAAGGACGTCGAAGGTGCCGACCTCGTCATCGAGGCCGTCTTCGAGTCGGAAGAGTTGAAGCAGAAGGTCTTCCAGGAGATCGAGGACCTCGTCGATCCGACGGCGCTGCTCGGTTCCAACACCTCGACGCTGCCCATCACGAGCCTCGCTCAGGGCATCAAGCGTCAGGAAGACTTCATCGGCATCCACTTCTTCTCACCCGTCGACAAGATGCCACTGGTGGAGATCATTCGCGGCGACAAGACGTCGGATGCGGCCTTGGCCAAGGCATTCGACCTCGTGCAGCTCATCAAGAAGACCCCGATCGTCGTCAACGACAGTCGTGGATTCTTCACCTCTCGCGTGATCGGTACGTTCATCAACGAGGCCATCGCGATGCTGGGCGAGGGCGTCGAGCCGTCGACCATCGAGCAGGCCGGTCTGCAGGCCGGTTACCCGGCTGCGCCGCTGCAGCTTTCGGACGAGCTCACGCTCAACCTGATGCAGAAAATCCGCAAGGAAACCTACGACGCCATCAAGGCTGCCGGTGGAACCCCTCCCGAGGATCCGGCCGGCGAGGTCATCGACAAGATGGTCGACGAGTTCGAGCGTCCGTCGAAGGCCAAGGGTGCGGGCTTCTACGAGTACGAAGACGGCAAGCGCGCCGGCCTGTGGCCCGGACTGCGTGATGCGTTCAAGTCGGGTTCGGCGGACATCCCGTTCGAGGACCTCAAGGAGCGCATGCTGTTCATCGAGGCCATCGAGACGCAGAAGTGCTTCGACGAGGGTGTCCTGAACACCACCGCCGACGCCAACATCGGCTCGATCTTCGGCATCGGCTTCCCGGCGTGGACGGGTGGCGTGCACCAGTACGTCGTCGGCTACCCGGGTGGTCAGGCCGGATTCGTCGCTCGCGCGGACGAATTGGCCAAGAAGTACGGCGAGCGCTTCCAGGTTCCGGCCTCGCTGCGCTAGTGCCAAGGCAGTGGTGTGGTTATGTGCCGCCCATGGCACATAACCGCACCACTGCGCGGAGCGCACTCAACCGCGATGCGCGATCAACCTCTCGGCGCCGTCTGTGAATTGTTGCTTCATCAATTCGCAGGCGGCGTCGACGTCGTTTCGATCCAGGGCCGCGATCAGATCCTCGTGGTTACGCACGGCTGCTCGGCCCCAGTCGCGGTCGGTGGCGTAGAGACGGGTCGGGGTATAGCGGGTGGCGTTGTTGAGAAACCACGCCAACTTGGCCGACTCGGCCAGACGGTTCAGTACACGATGGAACTCGAACTCGATGTTCTCGACGTCCTCGGCCCGGCCGTTCTCGACGGCGACCGACAGGGCAGCGGTCAGCTCGGTGAGCCGATCCAGTTCGACCTCGGTGATCCTCGGTGCCGCCCGGCGCACGAGTTCGACCGCGATCTCACCCTGCAGCCAGAAGATGTCGACGATGTCGCTCGGCGTCAGCGCAGACACCACATAGCCGCGGTGGGGGACGAGCTCGACGATGCCCTCACCGCGCAAGGTCAGTAGCGCCTCACGCACCGGGGTGACGCTGACGCCCAGCTTGGCTGCGGTCTCGTCGAGCCGGATGAAGTCTCCCGGACTCACCTCTCCGGACATCACCAGGTGCCGGACGTGGCTGGCGACTTCCTCGGACAACTGCGGCCGTCGCCTCAGAGCCGTCCGCTTGTCTGCCATGTCGAAAAGCCAATCACACCGCGGGCTTGGTCCGGAGCACAACCTTCGCGACGGGTTCGACGACGCGGGCAGCAATCGGCCCCAGGATGGCCATCAGCAGCACGTATGCGGTCGCCAGGGCTGCCAGTTCGCCTTCGACAGCTCCCGCGGCGACGGCCAGTCCGGCGATGACGATGGAGAACTCTCCGCGCGCCACCAGAGCCGCACCGGCGCGCAGTCGTCCCGGCCTGCCGATTCCCTGCCGACCTGCCGCCCACCAGCCCGTCGCGATCTTGGTCGCGGCGGTGGTGACGGCGAGGACGACGGCCCAGCCCAACACGGGCGGGATGGTCGACGGGTCGGTGCCCAGACCGAACACGACGAAGAACATCGCAGCGAACAGGTCGCGTAGGGGTTCGAGGACGCGGGTCGCGTTGTCGGCCGTCGAGCCGGAGATCGCGATTCCCAGAAGGAACGCGCCGACAGCCGCCGAGACCTGCAGTTCCGACGCGATGCCGGCCACCAGCAGGGCGGATCCGAGGACTTTGAGCAGGACGACCTCACGGTCGGGACTGTCGACGATCGCGGAGACGAATCTGCCGTAGCGCAGCGCGACCACGAGCACGAAGGTGATGACCAACAGTGAGATGCCGAGGGCTTCGAGTCCGCCGAGGAAGCTGACTCCGCTCAGGACGGCGGTGAGGATCGGGAGGTAGATGGCCATCGCGAGGTCCTCGAACACCAGGATCGACAGCACGACGGG
The DNA here is from genome assembly GCF_002259025.1 of Rhodococcus sp. 05-2255-1e. Taxonomy (NCBI): domain Bacteria; kingdom Bacillati; phylum Actinomycetota; class Actinomycetes; order Mycobacteriales; family Nocardiaceae; genus Rhodococcus; species Rhodococcus sp. 05-2255-1e. Next base: position 303,995 of record NZ_NOZE01000009.1, read on the forward strand.
GGTTTCACGGTTTCCCAGTCGGCCCAGGTCGGTGAGAACTTTGGCGATGATTCCCGACGACGAGATGTACGTGACGCCGCCCATCACGAGCGCCCCGACTCCGCCCCAGCCGAGCAGCAGCGCGACGACGGCACCGGGCGCGAAGTTGAGGACGATGTCGACCAGACCGGCCATCCACGATCGACGCAGGCCGGTGACGAGCTCGGTTGCGGTGTATTCGAGGCCGAGCAGCAGCAACAGCAGAATGACGCCGATTTCGCTGGCGATCTCGCTGAACTCGTCGATGCCGCCGAGGTTGACGAAGCCGCCGTTGCCGAAGGCCAGTCCGCCGAGCAGGTAGAACGGGATGGGAGAGACGCCGATCCGCCCCGCGAGACGAGCGAGAAGTCCGAGAACGAAGAACACGGCACCCAGCTCGGTGAGGGCGAGCGCGCTCTCGGCCACGGGTCAGCCCCGACTGATCTCAGGCATTGCCGAGCAACTTGGCTGCTGCGTCCAGTCCGTCCGCGGTGCCGACGGCGACCAGCAGGTCACCTGCGGCGAGCGTGAAGTCGGGGGTGGGTGACGGTTGTACCTGGCCGGCGCGCATGACAGCGACGACGGATACTCCGGTCTTGGTGCGCATGGCGGTGTCGCCGAGTGTGCGGCTGACGAACCGTGAATTCGCGCGAATGGGGAGTTGACGAGTGTTGATTCCGGGGAGGTCGCGATGCTCTTCCCCGAGCTGAGCAATGAGTTGCGGCGACCCGAGCAGATTGCCCAGGGCCGCCGCTTCCTCATTGCTCAGGGTGATGGACGCTTGCGTCGCATCGGGGTCGTCCTTGCGCGAAACGATCAACTCGTTCGCGCCGTCCTTGCGGGTGATGACGCCGATGCGGCGCCCGGAAGCGAGGGCAAAATCTTTCCGCACCCCGATTCCGGGCAGCAGGGTCACTTCGACGTTCATGGTCGAAATGCTAGCCCTGCAGGCAACGCGTTATCGCAGGATCAGGCGTGGAGCCTGCAGGAACGACCCGTGAAAACCTGAATCAGGATGCGACGGCAGCGAGCAGCGCTTCGCGCTGGTTTGCGCCGAGGCCGCCGATGCGGCGCGTATCTGCGATGGACAGCTGCTCGAGCAGCTGTGCGGCGCGCACGGATCCAACGCCCGGCAGGGCCTTGATCAGCGCGGACACCTTGGTCTTCTTGACGATCTCGTCGTTCTCCGCCTTGGCGAGGACGTCAGCGACGCTCAGTTCGCCGGACTTGACGGATGCGAGCAGCTTCGACCGCGCAGTGCGTGCCTCGGCCGCCTTGGCCAGCGCCGCGGTGCGCTGTTCCGGTGTCAATACTGGTAAAGCCATGGCCTGTTCTCCTCGATTGTGGTGACCCGTCGCTCGTTGACAGGTCTCGACCCTCTTGCATCGTGCCTGGTGGCTCTTCCAATCTAACCGAACAACACGGGTGTCATTCACGGTCGAACCACCGAACCTCCCTCGCCAGGCTACGTCCTATCCGATTCGGGGTGTGCCCCGACCAGCACTTCGGCCTTCCGGAGCCGGTGTGTGCTGGGTGTTCGACGCCTCGAGCCGGCCCGGTCGGGAGCGGTCGCGTGCGTTTTTCGATGGGCGACGTCGAGTGCCGTGCCGCGGGTTACGGGCAGCGTACCCATATCCGAACGGTCGGTCGGATTGTTATTCTGGCGGCATGATGCGCACCCGAGGACTGCTGGCCGGACTGGCCGCGTCGATGCTCCTGCTCGTCGGCGCGGGCACCGCGGCCGCTGCTCCGATCAACGTTCCGTGGTCACCCGACGACGCGCTCGATTCGGAGGTCAGCTTCGAGTCCGGTGGCGTCACCTTCTACGGCAGCCTTCGCATGCCGGTCGGCGACACCCGCGGCGTGGCATTGGTGCTGCCGGGCAGCGGGCCGACCGATCGCAACGGGAACTCGGGTGATCTGCAGCTGAACACGACCGCATACGTCGCCGACGAGCTGTCCCGACGCGGTATTGCGAGCCTGCGTTTCGACAAGCTCGGGAGCGGCCGCACCGGTCTGGCCGGGGTGGATCCGAACAACCCGCCCGGCTTCGATGCGCAGGTCGACAATGCCGCGGACGCACTGGCTTTCCTGCAGCAGCGCACCGGTGTCGGGGCAGATCGCACGACGGTGATCGGGCACAGCGAGGGCGCACTGACGGCACTGCGCCTTGCTGATGCCGACAGCGCGGCGTTCACCCATGTCGGCCTGCTCGAGCCGTTGTCGATCCGTTACCTGGATCTGCTGACCGCGCAGGTCGATCGCAACATCGGCGAGGCCGTGGCGGTCGGCCAGTTCACCGAGGAGCAGGCCGCGTCGTCGCGGGATCGCTTCGCGCAGGCCGTCGCCGATATTCGCGCGGGACGACCGCTATCTGCCGAACCCGACCCGATCGTCGACGGTCTGGGACTGCGGCAGAGCGCCACCTTCCTGCGGGAAGCGGATGCCACGGACCCGGCGGATCTGGCTGCCGCGCTACCGGACTCGTACTCCTCGTTCCTGACCTGCTCGGACAAGGACCTGAACGTGTCCTGCGGCCAGGTCGAGAACGTGCGAGTGGCCCTGGGCCACACCGATCTCCACTTCGCGCACTTCGCCAACAGCTCGCACATGCTGGGCGAGCTCGGCCCGCTGCCCGCCGATCCGAACACCGCTTTGGCACCGCTGCCGCTCTCGGGGGAGTTTCGCGATGCGTTCGGTCGGTGGGTGGACGGACTCTGACCCGTCGAGTGCGCAGTTACGTCGTCGGTACCGGACAACCGCGAATCGGTGATGCGGCCTGGGTGCCCAGATCTTTCGGGCTGTACCCGACGGGATAGCCGGGGTAGGTCTTGTTGCCTGCGTCGGCTGTCGTGCGTGAGTGTTTTCTCGTGGGCAGGAAACGCTCCACGCGGGCCTTGGTCCGCAGCGCCCGCACCGCGGCCCGTTCCAGCGTGGGTGAGCCCGCGGGAAAGCCGAATGCGTTCGCCATCCGATCGTCGAGCAACGCGAACACGCCCTGCCGGACGGCCGGGGTGAGCGCGGCGGGAAACCACGAGCAGTAGAGATCGAGTGTGTAGGTGCCGATGCGACGGTTGTCCTCGCTGAAGCGGAACGTGCGTTCTTCGTAATCGAGCTTGAACTGTGCGAACTCGGTGTACGACTCCGGAATGTCCTTGATGCCCATGCGTTTACCCACTTCGCTGTAGAAGTGGAAGGTCGCGAGCCGCTCGTGGGGATGCAGGCGACGCCACCCGTAGGTGTCGATCCATTCGATGGGCTCGTAGATGAACGTCGTGAGCACGTACAGCATGTCGTCGTTGCAGATGTCGTACTGCGCGTGCATTCGATTGACCGTCCGCAACGATTCGCGACCTCGTTCGGAGTCGTATCCGTGTTCGACCATTTCCGACATCAGCAGCGAGGTGTCGTCGTACCGCTTCTGCGGTCGCTTCTCGAACTCGCCGGTCCGGGCCAGCAGAGCGGAGATCGTCGGCACGCAATAGGTTCGGAACAAGGCGAATTCGAGGGCCCGCTGATAATCCCAGGGGAACTCGTACCCCGCGGTGATCCGGTGAATGGTGTGACAGTCGCGGACCGGGTCGAGTTCCTCGACGCGGCGCAACCACCCGTATCGACCCCGACCCGGCGCGATGTCCATGGTCAGCCTCGTCCGTGGCGGAGTTTGAGCGCCAGCACCGAGAGCTTCATGTTCCGGGCTTTGCGCTTCATCGTCAACAGATCGATCGGTGCCGCGAAGCCCTGCACGGTCAGTGATTTGACGGTGCTGAATTCACGAAGGCCGTCGTCGCCGTGGATGCGCCCGAAGCCCGAGTCGCCCGTTCCGCCGAACGGTAGGGCCGGGACGCCGGCGAAGCCCAGCACCGAATTGACCGTCACGACACCACAATCGAGCTTCTCGGCGGCGCGTCGCCCGACCGCGGTGTCCTTGGTGAACACCGATGCACCCAGACCGTAGGAGGACGCGTTGGCACGGGCGATGGCCTCGTCCAGGTCGCGGACCTTGTTGACGACGACGGTGGGCCCGAACGTCTCCTCGGTGATCGCGGTCGAATCCTCGGGAACGTCGGTGAGGACGACGGGGTCGATGTACGGCCCGTGCAGTGAGTCGAGACCTCCCACCAATGCCGTGCCGCCCTTGGCCAACGCATCCTCGATCTGGCCGCGGACGATGTCGCTCTGCTTGCCCAGCGTCATCGGGCCGTAGGACGAGGTCTTCGATCCACCGGGCTTCAATTCCTTGACCGCCCTGGTGAATTCGGTGACGAACCGGTCGTACACCGGGGCGGCGACGTAGATGCGTTCGACTCCGGCGCAGGTCTGCCCGGCATTGCCCATCGCGCCGAACGTCGCGAACTCCACGGCCGCAGAGATATCGGCGTCGGCGTCGACGAGCATCGCGTCCTTACCGCCGCACTCGGCGATCAGCGGCGTCAACGATTTCGCGCACGTGGCCATGACTTTCTTGGCCGTCGCGGTCGACCCGGTGAACGCGATCTTGTCGACGCCGGCTTCGACCAGGGCAGTGCCGGTGGAACCGTCGCCGGTGATCGTCTGGAACACCGGGTGGGGAGCGGCGAGCGACTGCCACTTCTCGGCCAACCAGACCCCGACACCCGGAGTGAGTTCGCTGGGCTTGAAGACGACGGTGTTGCCTGCGGCGAGGGCGTACGCGATCGACCCCATCGGGGTGTAGAGCGGGTAGTTCCACGGCCCGATGACGCCGACGACGCCGAACGGGCGGTAGCTGACGTAGGCCTTCTGGTTGATGGCGAGCAGACCCGATCCGACCCTGCGCTGTTTCAGGGTCTTGCCGGCGTGGCGCGCCGCCCAATCGATGTGCTCGACGCCCAACATGACTTCCAGCAGGGAGTCCTCGTCCGGCTTGCCGGTTTCGGCGGCGATGACGGCGGCAAGGCTCGCGGCGTCGCGGGCGATCGCGGTCTTGAATTCCAGGAGCCACCGCTTACGGCCCTCGAATCCCTGCGCGTCCCACCACCGGGCGGCCGAGCGGGCGCGGGCCACGGCGATCTCGACCTCGGCGGCGTCGGCGATCGGGTACGTGGCGAGTGCGAGACCCGTTCTGGGATCGAGGCTTTCGAAGGTGCTCTCGTTCGTTCGTTCGATCTGGTCCGTCACGGGCTCTATCCTCCAGCAGATCGCATCACATATATTTGATGTGATTCAATGTTGTCCAGGACACACTATGCGTCCGTCACCGTTGCAACAACCCCCGCCGCCCCGCTGTGCAGGAGATGTGGAATGAGCCTCGATCTCACGCGCACGGCGTCGTCGAAACAGCCGATTCTGCGACGACCGCAGTTGTCCGAGGACGTCGCCGTGAGCATCCGCCGAAGGATCGTCGCCGGTGCGCTGAAGCCGGGGACGTTCGTCCGCATCGACGAGACCGCAGCCGAGTTGGGAGTCAGTGCCACCCCGGTACGCGAGGCGCTGGTGTCGTTGCGCGGCGAAGGGCTGCTCGAATCGGTCCCGCATCGGGGCTATCGCGTCGTCGAACTGACACAGCAGGACATCGACGACATCTTCTGGTTGCAGGGCACGATCGCCGCGGCCCTGGCCGAGCGCGCATCCCGCCGGGTGACGGCGGAGCATCTCCAGCAGTTGACCACCCTCAACGACGATCTACGCGACGCCGTGACACGCGCCGACGCCGATGCCGTCGAACGGTGCGAGTTCGAGTTTCACCGCGCCATCAACAAGATCGCAGGCGGCACCACGTTGGCGTGGTTTCTGCTCGGTGCCGTCAAGTACACCCCGACGCATTTACATGCGTCCGACACCGACTGGGGACGACGGGCGGTACGCGGCCACGAGGAATTGATCGAGGCGATGCGTCGAGCCGATCACCGGGCCGCCGGTGAACTGATGCGACATCAGTTCACCGACGCAGCGACCCTGGTTCGATCGTTCAGCTGAGTTCGCTCAGCTGAGGTGATGCGGCTGGGGGTGCGACTTGTGCCCCTCGTCCGAACCCTCGTTGTCCTGATGACCGTTCGACGTGCCCTGCGCTCCTGTTCCCGCCGGAACCATCGAGATGATCACCGATTTCGAGGTAGGGCAGTTGCTCTGCAGGGCAGTCGAATCCAACGGAATCAGCGGATTGGTCTCGGGGTAGTACGCAGCAGCCGACCCACGCGGGGTGTCGTACTCGACGATGCGGAACGACGGCGCGCACCGTTCCACGTCGTCGTCGTCCCACTTGGTGACGAGATCGACCATGTCGCCGTCGCGGAAGCCGAGCGTCGAGATGTCTTCTCGGTGCACGAAGATGACGCGTCGGCCGTTCTCGATTCCGCGGTAGCGATCGCTGAGGCCGTAGATCGTCGTGTTGAACTGATCGTGGCTGCGCAACGTCTGCAGAATGAGATGGCCGGGCGGAACCTGCAGCACGTCGATCGGCGAAACAGCGAATTCACCCTTGCCGCTCTTGGTTTCGAACGTCCTGCTGTCGCGAGGGGGATGCGGAAGGACGAAGCCGCCGGGGCGTCGAACATTGACCTCGTACCCTTCGCAACCGGCGACGACGCGCGAGATGTGCGTGCGAATGTTGCGGTAGTCGTCGCGGAAACCCTTCCAGTCGAGACCGTATCGATCGCCGAGTGTCGCCTCGGCGATTCCGCTGACGATCGCGACCTCCGAGCGCAGGTACGGGCTCGCGGGCTTCAGCGGTCCTCGTGACGAGTGCACCGAGCAGGTGGAGTCCTCCACCGAAATCCATTGCTCGCCACTGGCTTGCACGTCCTTCTCGGTGCGTCCGAGGGTCGGCAGAATGAGAGCTGTCTCGCCGCAGACGAGATGCGAACGGTTGATCTTCGTGGAAATCTGCACGGTCATGCGCATCTTGCGCAGCGCCTCGAACGTGACATCGCTGTCGGGCGTCGCCTGTACGAAGTTGCCGCCGAGGCCGAGGAAGAAATGGGCCTTGCCGTCGCGCATGGCGCGGATCGAGTCGACGGTGTCCAAGCCGTGCTCACGGGGCGGCTCGAAGTCGAACTCCGCCGCCATGGCGTCGAGGAAGGCCACCGGAGGGCGCTCCCAGATGCCCATCGTTCGGTCGCCCTGCACGTTCGAGTGGCCACGGACGGGAAGCAAACCGGCACCGGCCTTACCGATGTTTCCTTGCGCGAACGCGAGATTGGTGACTTCCTTGATGGTGGCGACGGCATTGCGATGCTGCGTCAGACCCATCGCCCAGCAGAAGACGGTGGCCTTGGAGTCGCGCAGCATCTCGGCGGCCTCGGTGATCTGCTGCATCGACAGGCCGGTGACCTCGGTGACGAGATCGAAATCGACCTCGGCAACGTGTGCCTTCCACTCGTCGAATCCGACGGTGTACTCGCCGAGGAATTCGTGATCGAGGGCGTCCCACTTCACCAACAGCGCCCCGAGGGCCTGGAACAGAGCAAGGTCGCCGTTGAGCTTGATCGGCAGGTGCAGATCCGACAGATCGGTACCGGGACCGACCATGCCGCGCGGGGTCTGGGGGTTCTTGAAGTTCAGCAGTCCCGCTTCGCGAAGGGGATTGATGGACAGGATCTTTGCGCCGTTCTGCTTCGCCAGCTCGAGGGCGGAGAGCATGCGCGGGTGATTCGTGCCGGGATTCTGGCCGGCCAGGATGATCAGTTCGGCGTTGTGTACGTCGTCGAGCGTGACGCTGGCCTTGCCGATGCCGATGGATTCCTGCAGCGCGATGGACGTCGACTCGTGACACATGTTGGAGCAGTCGGGCATGTTGTTGGTGCCGAACGACCGAGCGAACAACTGGTAGATGAACGCGGACTCGTTGGACGCACGACCCGAGGTGTAGAAGATGGCCTCGTCCGGGCTGGCGAGGCTCTTCAGCTCGTCGCCGATCAGACGGAACGCGTCGTCCCATTCGATGGGCTCGTAGTGGCTGCCGCCGGGGAGCTTGATCATCGGATGCGTGATGCGGCCCTGCTGACCCAACCAGTGTTCGGTGTGCGCATCGAGCTCGGCAATGCTGTGCTGCGCGAAGAACTCCGGAGTGGCTCGCGTCGTCGTCGCCTCCTCGGCGACGGCCTTGGCACCGTTCTCGCAGAACTCGGCGGCGTGCCGATGACCCGGATCGGGATCGGGCCACGCGCAGCTCATGCAGTCGAAGCCCTCGGCCTGGTTCAGCTTGAGGAGCGTCTGCGCGGTGCGCTTGGGACCCATGTGTCCCAGCGCGCGCTTCATCGACACCGCAACGGCGGTGGCACCTGCCGCATGGGTCTTCGGCTTCTCGATATCGAGCTCGGCCTCGTCGACGTCGCTGTCGGTGCGTCTCATGCGGGTCCCTTCGTTGCGTTACCCCCGAAAACCGACAATAGCCCGAAGGCTCAGCCGGCGAGGAGCGCGGTCACCAAATCCACGTACTGCTGTTTCGCTGAATCCTGGCTCGTACCTTCGAGCTTCGCCCATGCATCGAACTTCGCCCGATTCACCATGTCCAGCCGTCCGGGTCGCTTACCCGTCACGTCTCCGATCGAACCTTGCTTGAAGAGCGAGTACAGGCGCAGCAGATCGTCGTTGCTCGGCTTGGACGTGAGCTTCTTGACGTCAACCTGCGCATCGGCGAACGACTGGTCGAGATCGGACATGAACGAGCTCCTTCGGCTGTAGGTGCCGTCATCCTTGCACGGCGGCCTGCTCGAGGATGTGAATACAGTGCGCGACGAGAGCGTCGCGAGTGGCGTCGAGGGTGCCGTCCAGAAAACCGATGAACAGAGCCGTCAACGCGCCGACGGTTCCGACGGCGACGAGCTGCCGGTCGGCGGACTCGGGTAGCCGGGCACGAACCAGTTCGACGAACCCGGGCAGCAGGTCGAGTCCGCGTCGGCTCAGCGCAGGTTCGGCCAACGGAGCGATCAGCAGCACTCGTCCCATCCGAGGCTCGTCGACGACGATTTCGACGAACGCCCGGACGGGCGCGGCCACGGCGTCCTTCGGTGATGCTCCGGCGACGGCGTTCTCCAGGGCCTCCTGCGCTCGGGCCCCTACCCAGGCGTAGACCGCGCGAACGAACGTGTCGCGATCGGTGAAGCTCTCGTAGAAGTAGCGCTCGGTGAGTCCGGCTGCGCGGCACACGGCGCGCACGTTGACCGCAGGTCCCTCCTGCGCGCCGAGGAGTTCGATCCCCGCATCGAGCAACGCGTCGTATCGCTTGGATCTGCGCTCTTCCAACTGTTGACTACGCATGTTGTCGAGGCTACTTTGACAACATGCGTAGTCAGTTCGATCGACCCGTCCCACTCGGTCCCGACTCGCTCACCTGGAAGTACTTCGGTGACTGGCGCGGGATACTGCAGGGCGTGTGGGCGGGGTCGATGCAGAACATGCACCCGGGCCTCGGAGCGGGCGTCGAACAGCATTCGACGTTCTTCGACGAGCGATGGCAGCGGCTCTACCGCTCCCTGTATCCGATCGGGGGAGTGGTGTTCGACGGCGACCGCGCCGAGGAGACCGCCCACCAGGTTCGCAGCTACCACAACGACATCAAGGGAATCGACTCGAAAGGGCGCACGTACCACGCCCTCGATCCCGACACCTTCTACTGGGCACACGCGACGTTCTTCATGGGCACGGTTCTCACGGCGGACAACTTCATGGGCGGACTCACCGAGGATCAGAAGCAGACACTGTTCGACGAGCACGTGCAGTGGTACCGGCTCTACGGGATGAGCATGCGATCGGTGCCCGAGACCTGGAGCGAATTCCAGAGGTACTGGGATCGTATGTGCCGAAACGTGTTGGAGGACAACATGGCCGCACGCGGAGTACTGGATCTGTCCGCGCTCGGACCACCTCCGTACGCGTCCTGGCTACCGGAACGACTGTGGGCAGTACTGCGCCGCCCGGTCGCATCGTTGTTCGTCTGGATCACCGTCGGGCTCTACGACCCGCCCGTCCGCGAGCTACTGGGATACACCTGGTCGGAGCGCGATGCACGACGGTTCGCACTGTTCGGCAGGGCAGTGAACCTGGCGTTCGGGCTGGTGCCGCGTCGTCGCCGACTCCATCCGCGCGCCCGGGCCGGCTGGGATCGCGTCGCGGGCCGCAGGCCGGCATCGGCTCCTCTGGCGCACACGCCCGCCCGCAATCTGCCGCCGGTACAGCGTCGCTCGCACCCGTCGCACTACAGCCCGAAAGTGTAGGTTTCCGGTCTCTGGGTACAACGCGGGTATGTACAACGTCAGAACTGGCAGCGGGTCGCCGCTGGTCCTCGTCCACGGGCTCGGGTCCTCGCACCGCAACTGGGATCCGATCGTCCCGGCACTTGCGGAACACCGCGAGGTCATTGCCCTCGATCTGCCCGGGTTCGGACGGACGCCGCCGTTGGCCGACGTGTCCATCGCGTCGTTGACCGATGCCTTGCGCGCGTACCTCGACAGCGAGGGATTATCCGACGTCGATCTCGTCGGCAGCTCCATGGGCGCTCGGATGGTCGTCGAACTGGCCCGCCGGGGTCACCGTGGGTCGATGGTGGCCCTCGATCCGGGCGGCTTCTGGAACGACCGTCAGGTCAAGGTTTTTGGGGCGACCATCACGGCATCGCTGGCGCTGATGAAGCGGGCGCAACCGCTGGTGCCCTTCCTGGCCGGAAATCCGATCACGAGAACCGCTGCGCTGGCGCAGTTCTCGGCCGCGCCGTGGAAACTGCCGAGCGGACTGGTCGAACGGGAGCTGAAGGGCTTCTCTGCCAAGACTTCACCCTCACTCGATGCGGCGCGGAAGGCGCTGATTCACGGGCCCAAGCAGCAGGGTGCCCCGAAAGGTTCCCTGCAGGGGTCGCTACTCATCGGCTGGGGCCGTCAGGACAAAGTGACGACGCCCAGCCAGGCCGAGGTGGCGATGCAGCGTTTCCCCGACGCCACCCTGCACTGGTTCGACAAATGCGGACACTTCCCGCACTGGGACCAGCCGGCCGAAACCGCCCGAGTCGTCCTGCGGGCGACCGGTCGCTAGCTCCCATGTGAGTGGAACTTCGTAGCCTGCTACGAAGTTCCACTCACAAGGCTCAGCCGTTCCACCACGGACGCAGAGGTACGTCGGCCTGACCTTTCGGTCCCAGCTTGACCGCCAGAACCTGGTGCAGCTGAACGACATTGCGCTCGAATCCCAGACGGGACCCGGCCATGTACAGGCCCCAGACACGGGCGGTTCCCTCGCCGGCCTCGGCGACGCACGCATCCCAGTTGTCCACCAGGTTCTGGCACCACCCGGCGAGGGTCAGCGCGTAGTGCTCGCGCAGGTTCTCCTCGTGCCGGACCTCGAGGCCGACGTCCTGGATCTCGGTGATGATGCGACCCGATCCGGTGAGTTCCCCGTCGGGAAAGACGTACCGGTCGATGAAGCTGCCTGCCTTGGCGTGCGCGCGGTTGTCGGGCCGGGTGATCGAGTGGTTCAGCAGTCGACCACCGTCACGCAGCTTGGACTGGATGAACGTGAAGTACGCCGGGTAGTTGCCGACACCGATGTGCTCGGTCAGCCCGATCGACGAGATCGCGTCGAAATTCGTCTCGGGCACGTCGCGGTAATCGGAGAAGCGAACCTCGGCGAGGTCCGCAAGACCCTCGTCTTCGATGGCCTTCTGCGCCCACGAGGCCTGCTCCTGCGAGAGAGTCACACCGATGACCTGAACTCCGCGTCGCGCTGCGTAGCGCACCATCGAACCCCAGCCGCATCCGATGTCGAGCAGGCGATCACCGGGCTGCAGACCCAGTTTGTCGAACACCAACCGATACTTGTTCTCCTGCGCGGCCTCCAGAGACTGCTCGACGTTCTCGAATGCCGCACAGGTGTAGGTCATCGAGGGACCGAGGACCATCTCGTAGAACCTGTTGGACACGTCGTAGTGGTGGTGGATCGCTTCGGCATCGCGTGTCTTGGAATGCCGCAGACCTTCGGCGATGCGACGCCACCGCGGAATCGCCTCCTGGGGCGGAGGAGCGATGGGACGCAGCACGTCCCAGCCGAGCGACCGAGCGATCGAGGTCAAGGTCATGGCCGACGGGCGGCGGAAATGGAGCTCGTCGCCCATCAGCGCGAGCAGTTCGTAGGGATCACCGGGATGAACACCGGTGGCCTCCAGGTCGCCGGAGACATAGGCGCGGGCCATGCCAAGATCGCCGGGAGCTGTTGCGAGATAGGTAGTTCCGCGTGGGCTCTTGAGGTTGAGGCCGATCTTGGCATCCTCGGGGCCGGCCACGCTGCCGTCGTACGCGGTGAAACGCAGGGGAATGTTGCCGTCGGAGATCAGCTCGAGGATCTCGGAGATCTTGAGTTTCTGTGGCCCGTTCACCGTGCGATTGCCGGAGTCCTTGAACGTCGTCATTTGCGCTGCACCGCCTTCGAGTACAAATCCAGCAATCGGGATTCGGGATCGTATTTCTTCTTCAGTTCTCTGTATTTCTCGCCGCCGTAGAGAACGGCGAATTCATCCTCGGTGTAGTAAGCGTCCGAGTACAGCGATTTATGCCCCTCGAACTCGGTGACCTTCTTCTCGATGGCGCGGTTCGCGGCACCCTCGGGTCGACCGGGCACGATCGGCACCGACGACCAGAAGCCGATGTTGACGTAGGTGCGCTTGGGCTCGAGCGGGTACAGCGGCCACGGCCTGGACGGATCGGCTCCGGGGGCGGCCGGTTCGCGAAGACGCAAGGGGCACAACCACAACGGCTCGATCGGAATCTCGTCGAGAAACCAGCGTACGAAGCCGGCGGTGTGTTCGATGGGAACCTCGACGTCCTGTACGACGCGTTCGCGCGGCGGATTTCCCTTGCGCTTCTCGAGTCGATCGGCGATGTCGTACTTGCGATCGAGACCGATCAACTTCCAGTAGAAGCTGCTGCGTCGGTACTTGCGCGGCCAGAAGCGTCGGATCCGGGGGTTCTGGGTTCCGAACGCACGCGAGCACCAGAACCAGTCGGTGTCCCAGCGCCACAGGTAATCGTGGATGGTGAGCCGATCGGTCTTCGGAGTGTCCGACGAATGCTGGATCGAGCGGTAGAAGATGTCGGCACCGGTGTAGTCGCTGACGGGGCCGGGCTCGTCGGTCTGAACCCCGAGAGTGAGGTAGCTTTCGTCGGCGCTGAAGACGACGCCGTCCAGGTACTGAACTTCGATGCCGTCGTACTCACGCCGAGCGACGATGGTGTCCATCGTCGTTTGAAGCGTGTCCAGATCGTGGAATCGCAAGTGGCGCAGAGCAACGAACGGAAGTACCGGCTCGAGTTCGATCTTCAGCCGCGTCGAGTAGCCGAGAGTGCCGTACGAGTTGGGAAAGCCCCAGTACAGGTCCGCGTGTTCGCCCTCGGGTGTTGCCGTGATGATCTCACCGCTACCGGTGAGGACGTCGATCTCGAGTACCGACTCGTGCGGAAGCCCGCTGCGGAACGACGTCGACTCGATGCCGAGTCCGGTGACCGCGCCGCCGAGGGTGATCGTCTTGAGCTGCGGAACGACGAGAGGGGCGAGGCCGTAGGGCAGCGTCGCGTCGACCAGATCCTCGTACGTGCACATCCCCGCCACGTCGGCGGTGCGAGCCGCGGCATCGACGGTGACGACCTTGCTCAATCCCGAGACGTCGAGTCCCGGCGTCTTCGAGGTCGTCCTGGCCCGAAACAGGTTGGACGTCTTCTTAGCCAGACGCACCGTCGCGTCGGTCGGTATTGCGCGATAGCTGCGAAGCAACTTCTCGACACCCGACCGATGCGCTGCGTAACCGCTCTCCCTCGGTTCTGGCCGTCGTCCGAGAAGAGCATTCACTGAAGCCACGAGTAGACGCTATATCTCGTACTGCTCGGTATCCACCGAAGCTGCCGACGGTCCGGTGAAACTTCACGCAACTGTTGTCGAATCGGACGGCTCAAACAGAACTATTCGGACAAATGGTTGCATCATGCATGTGTTTTTCGATGACAACTGAACGTATGTGAACCACCTCACACACCCTCGGCGGCAGTGCCGACATCGGGAGCGACGCGAGGCAGGATGGAGATTGCAACCCCAATCGACTCGAAGGAGAACGTTCTCGTGGCTCAGGTCAGCGCATCCAGTTCCGCCACCATCGCCACCACACCCGATCAGGTGCTCGCCGCGCTCGCCGACTACGAAACCGTGCGGCCCCGCATCCTTCCTGAGCAGTATCGCGACTACCGGGTGGTGCAGGGCGGACAAGGCGACGGCACCGTGGCCGAATGGACCCTGCAGGCCACCGAGAAGCGAGTGCGCAACGTGAGCGCCTCCGTCACGGTCTCCGGCTCGACCATCACCGAACGCGACGCCAACTCCTCCATGGTCACCACCTGGACCGTCGCCCCCGAAGGCAACGGCACCGTCGTCACCACGACGACCGAGTGGACGGGTGCCGGAGGAATCGGCGGGTTCTTCGAGAAGACGTTCGCGCCCCTCGGATTGAAGAAGATCCAGGCCGCGACCCTCGACAACCTGCGCCGCGAGTTGATCTAGACCCGCTCGAAATCCGGCTCTTCGATCAACGCCAACGTGCCGACCACCACGGTGCGCATCGACCACAGAAACATCCCGTCGGGTCCACGGTCGATCGTGTCGTAGGCCCCCGGCAGGGTGTCGAGGTCGGTGCGCGCCGCGATCGCGTCGTCGTACTGACGGTCGCGGCGATCGGCGTTGTACACCATCTGCGCCAACGCCAGTGCATGTTCGCTGACGGTGATGACAGCCCACGTCGCCTGCTTGGAAGTCAGTTCGTAGCGCACTCGATATCGGGTCTGCACGGTGTCGGCCATCCGAAGGGCGTCGATGGAACTGGGAGTCAGTCCGATCAAATACGCGGCGATGCCCGGGTTCTCGAGTACGAGCACCCGCAGTGCGGACGAGAGTCCCAGTAACGCGTCGTGCATCGACTCGTCGTCTCCGGGGAGCGGCGGTGACCATCGTCGCAGGATCTCCTCGGCGACCAGGGCCTTGAGCGCGGTCGGGCCGTCGATGTTGTTGTAGATCGCGACGATCGACACGCCCAGCGCGTCGGCGACCGACTTCACCGTCACCTTGGGCAGCGTCAGGGCGATGCCTGCCTCTGCCATGGTTTCGGGAGTCACTCGGCGCTTGCGAGGGGTCGAGCTCGCCGGCGCGTTCATGCCCTCAGGCTACGTGGGCTCAGAACTGACGGAACCTCAGCCGAGTGTCGAACCCGATCGTGCGGCCGAACGTCGTCCGACACCGTGCGACTACGCTGGAGGTCGCTTAGACCCACGCGAGAGGACGGCACAGTGCAACCCGGTGAACAGCCCGACATGGCCTCGATTCTGCAGCAGGCTCAGCAGATGCAGCAGCAACTGATGGCGGCACAGGCGGAGATCGCCGAAACCGAGGTCACCGGCCAGGCCGGCGGCGGACTCGTCGTGGCGACCGTCAAGGGAACGGGCGAAGTGGTCGGACTGACCATCGACCCCAAGATCGTCGATCCCGACGACGTCGAGACACTGCAGGACCTGGTGATCGGTGCCATCGCCGACGCGTCGAAGGCAGCGCAGAACGTAGCGAGCGAGAAGCTCGGCCCCCTCGCAGGCGGTCTCGGCGGCGGCTCCCTCGGACTACCCGGCTTCTAGGCGAGACGAGTGTACGAAGGTCCCGTACAGGATCTGATCGACGAGCTGGGAAAGTTCCCCGGAGTCGGTCCGAAGAGCGCTCAGCGCATAGCGTTTCACCTCCTGGCCGTCGAGCCACCCGAGGTCGATCGCCTCATGCGCGCGCTACAGCGCATCCGCGACGGCGTGCAGTTCTGCATCGTCTGCGGGACCGTATCGGACAAGGAACTGTGCCGAATCTGCGCCGACTCCCGACGCGACAGGTCCATGATCTGCGTCGTCGAAGAGCCCAAAGACGTTCAGGCCGTGGAACGTACGCGCGAATTCAAAGGCCGATACCACGTACTCGGCGGAGCGCTCGACCCACTCAACGGAGTAGGCCCCGACCAGCTGCGCATCCGAGAGTTGTTGACCCGCGTCGGAACTCAGGACGACGGCGTCGACGTCACCGAGGTCATCATTGCCACCGACCCCAACACCGAGGGCGAAGCAACGGCGACGTATCTCGTCCGGATGATGCGCGATTTCCCCGGTCTCGCCATCACCCGTCTCGCCTCCGGCCTACCGATGGGCGGAGACCTCGAATTCGCCGACGAACTGACACTCGGCCGAGCTCTCACCGGTAGGCGTCGTATGTGAGAGCGGCTTCGCCGCACGTGCGTGGAAGTTCGTAGCAGGGGTCGAGTTTCCACTCACGACCCGGTCTATCCACAGCCTGTGGATAGATTCTGACGCGGTCACCGTAAACCGGCCATCCTGAGGTACATGAGGACGAGACCGGCGGGTGCCTGGCAGCGACTACTGGACGATCAGCACGGAATCATCACCACGAAGCAAATGCACGAGAACGGGGTCAACAAGGACTCCATCGACCACTGTGTGGAAACTGGGCAGTGGCTCAGGGTGTTTCGCGGAGTCATATCGGTGACCAACGGGCCGCTGACTCGTGAGATGCAGCTGTCGGCGGCATTGTTGTTCGCGGGCCGGGGAGCGTTGCTCAGCCACACCACCGCCGCTGAGGAGTGGGGGTGGCGTCGGGTCGGTTCTGGGCCGGTTCATCTCACCGTTCCCTACGGGTGCTCGGCAATCAGCAGGCCGCCGACAATGCGACACGCCAAGCAGAACTTCACGTCGAAGAGCAATGAACAAATTCATCCCGGCGTGATCGTGCACCGTTCCCGAGCCATGAGCCACATCGGCGTCGAGACGAATCCGGCGCGAACGAGCGCTGCCGACACGGTGCTGGATCTGACAGTCGCAGAACCGTCGTCGAGGCAGGCGGTGATCACGCTGGTTTCAGCGATGTCATCGGGCGGCGTGAACGTCGCGGCAATGACGCGCAAGATCGAGGTCCGACGGCCGATGCGCTACCTGAAGGCGATTCTGCACACGTTGGCTCTCATGCGCGACGGGGTCCATTCTGCGCTGGAGCACCGCTACGTGCTCGATGTCGAACAGGCGCACGGACTTCCGGCCGGGAAGCGACAGGCACCGGTCTTCGTCGACGGCCGTCAGCTCTTCGAGGACATTCGTTACGAAATATGCGACCTCATCGTCAGGCTGGACGGCCAGGCTTTCCACTCCGCCAAGCAGCGGCGTTTTCGCGATCGACGACGCGACAATGCCGCGGAACTACGGAACCTGCCGCGGCTGATGTACGGCTGGCACGAAGTGACCGAAGACCCGTGCGGTGTGTACCGCGAAGTCCGCGAGGTGCTGGTCAGGGAGGGATGGAACGACTCGTCGTACCCCTGTGAACGGTGCACGTCGTGAGTGGAAAATCGTAGTGGGCTACGAAGTTTCACTCACGTGCGGCGGAGCCGCTCCCTGCGGAGTTGCGTGACCTCGGGGAGGTCGAGGGGAGCGAGAGTAGTGCCCAGCGCCCGTTCGAGTAGGTAGTCCGCCAACTCCGGGTTTCGGGCGAGTACCGGCCCGTGCATGTAGGTGCCCAGCACCGAACCCTGCACGACGCCTTCACGTCCGTCGCCGACACCGTTACCCACCCCGTGCGTGACCTTGGCGAGTGGTGCCGCATCAGGCCCGAGTGTCGTTCCGCCGCGGTGATTCTCGAATCCGCTGAGCTTCTGCGTGAGACCGTCGAGCGTGGGTTCGGTGACGACTTCACCGATGGATCGGGTGGCCTGGGGCGCGGTGGTCACGTCGAAGAGGGAGATGCCGTCGACGCGTTCGCCTGCGGAGGTCTCGTACCAGTGCCCGAGCACCTGGATCGCGGCGCAGATAGCGAGTACCGGCACACCGCGAGCAGCTGCGTTCTGCAGGCCCGGGTATCGGGTGAGGTGACGCGTCGCGAGGCGCTGAGCCGAATCCTCTGCTCCACCAAGGGTGTACACGTCCAACGAATCCGGGACCGGATCGTTGAGCGTGATGTGCACGACCTCGGCGTCGATGTCTCGCATCCGCAGTCGCTGGCGGAGAACGAGGGCGTTGCCGTTGTCGCCGTAGGTGCCCATGACGTCGGGCAGAACGAGGCCGATGCGAACGGTGGACTCAGACATCCTTGGTCTCCCGTGCCAGTGCGCGACCGAGATCGCGGAACGCGGTGTAGTTGGCCAGCACTTCGACGCGTCCCGGCGGGCAGGATGCGATGGCCTGCAACGGATCTGCGATGGTGGTGTGCTGCGAACCTGCGTAGAGCAGGCGGACGCCCAGGTCGGTCGCGCGTTCGCCGGCCGCGACGACAGCAACGTCCTCGAAGTGCTCGAAACGCACGTCCCACAGCCACGACAGGTCTTCACCGTCGGGAACTTGCCCGTTGACGGCGATGACGAGACCGTCGCACGTGGGGTCGATCATCGACAGCGCTTCCTGCCAACCGGCGGGATTCTTGGCCAGAAGCATTCGGACGGAATGCGATCCGTACTGGACGGTGGAGTAGCGTCCGGCCACCTCGTCGACTCCCGATGCGGCAGCGACGGCGTCGGCTGGTGCTGCGCCGAGAGTGACGGCTGCGGCCACGGCCTGAGCTGCGTTGCCGCGGTTGGCCTTTCCCGGCAGCGCCAATGTCATCGGTAGAACGAGCCCATCGGGGCCGTAGAGATTCTCGTCGTCGAGCCACCAATCCGGCGTCGGACGCTTGAAATCGCTTCCGGTGCTGTACCAGTGCTCGCCGTCCCAGACGATGGGTTCGCCGGTATGCGGGCAGCTGACGGAGTCGCCGGCCCAGCCGCCGCCCGCGGCGACCCACACGACTTTCGGCGCATCGAATGCCGCCGAGGTGACGAGGACGTCGTCGCAGTTCGCAATGACGACGGTGTCGGGATGACGGGCCAACCCGGCGCGCAGGGCTCGCTCGATCATATTGATCTCGCCGACACGGTCGAGCTGGTCGCGGCTGAGATTCAGCAGCACGATCGCCGCTGGATCGACCGCGTCGGAAACGTGGGGGACGTGGAGTTCGTCGACCTCCAGGGCCGCCAGCTCCGCGTCGAAATGAGCGTGCAATGCCGCGACGATGCCGGCATCCATGTTCGCTCCGTCGGCCTGGGTGGCGACGTCGCCGAGAGTGGCCAGTGCTGCGGCCGTCATCCGCGTCGTAGTCGATTTGCCGTTGGTGCCGGTGACGATGACGGTGCGTCGCCCACGGCCCAGGCCGCCCAGAATGGTCGGATCGATCTTGAGCGCGACCAGACCACCGATCATCGAGCCCTTGCCTCGGCCCGCCTTGCGGGACGCCCACGTCGCCAGCTCCGCCGCGCGTAATGCCACGCGGCCACGGGCGCCAATACGTCTGCGCTCACCCAGTTCAGCCATCCGCCGAGTCTGGCACAGAAGAGCGTGCAGTTTCACGTCGACGCTTGCTACCCCTGAGTCATTCCGCAGGCTCCACTCCCGCTACCCCTGGGGCATTCCGCAGGCTCCACTCCCGCTACCCCTGGGTCATTCCGCAGGCTCCACTCCCGTCCTCATACCGGTACTTTCTCCAGAACTGGGGCAGGCTTCCTGGCAGCCATTCCGCCCAGGCAGCCGCCGATGACGATCGCTCCGCCGAGCAGGGCCAACAGCGACGGGGTTTCGTCGAGAAACGCCCAGGCACCCGCGATACCGACGACGGGAACCAGCAGCGAGAACGGTGCGACGAGACCGGCCGGGTTGCGGCTCATCAGGATGCTCCACAGGCCGCTGCCCACGATCGTGGCGGGAATCACGATGTACGCCAACGCGACCAGACCGGGCCAGCCCTGCGATCCGAACGAGTCGGCCAGCGCGTGCCAGCCCGTGCTCGGGCCCTCGACGACCGCCGACAGCGCCAACATCGGCACCGGCGGTACGACGGTCATCCACAGCATCAGTGTCATCGGGGAGTCGGATTTGGCCAGTCGGTTTCCGAGATTGCCGAAGGCCCAGCCCAGACCGGCGAGCAGGGTGAGGACGACAGGAAGCAGGGTGGCGTTCTGGGCGCGATCCCACCCGATGAGAACCATGCCGAGGACGGCCACGCCGATGCCGATCGCCTGCCTGCGGCTCACGTGTTCGCGTAGCAGCAGCGCGCCGAGAACGACGGTGAACGGGGCCGACGACTGCAGCACGAGCGACGCCAATCCCGTGGGCATGCCTGCCGCCATCGCCGCGAACAGGAAGGCGAACTGCAGGAAACCGAAGCCGAAGCCGTAGAGCAACAACCATTTCAGGGGCACCTTCGGTCGCGGAACGAACATCACGACCGGGATGGCAATGACCAGGAAACGCAGTGCCGCGAAGAAGAAGGGCGGAAAATGGTCGAGACCAACGCGGATGGCGAGGAAGTTCAGTCCCCACAGAACGGCGACAGTCAGTCCGAGGAGGCGGTCGCGTGTGGTCATGCCATTTATCGTGACGGGTGCAAACAATCAGCACAATCGAATATATCCGCACCAACAGTTAAGATTTTCTGTATGAACGTGGAGCGGCTCCGGATCCTCGCCGAGCTTGCCGACCGCGGAACCGTTGCATCGGTCGCCGAGGCGATGTCGATGACTCCGTCGGCGGTGTCTCAACAGCTCAAGTTGCTGGCGCGCGAGGCCGGCGTGACATTGCTCGAACCGGACGGGCGTCGGCTGCGCCTCACCGACGCCGGGCGGGCACTGGTACTCAGAACCGACGAGGTTCTCGCTGCCCTCGCCCGCGCCACAGCAGAAATGGATCGCTATCGAGCGTCTCCGCGGGGACGCGTCCGAGTTGCCCTGTTCCCGTCGGGTGCGGCACTGCTGCTTCCCGGGGTCCTGACGCGGTTGGCGGACTCGGACGTCGACATCGATGCGCGCGACGAGGACCTGCCCGCCTCCTCTGTGCCCGAGCTACTCGCCGATTACGACGTGGTGCTCACCCACCGGGACGACCGAGCTCCGTCGACGGCGGGTCCACGGATCGAGGTGACGACCCTGATGCGCGAGCCCATCGATCTGGTGTTGCCTCTCGATCACGCACTGGCGCAGCAAGGCTCGATCGATCTGCGAGACTTGATCGACGAGCGGTGGATCAGCGTTCGCGGCGGTTTTCCGGTCGACGACGTGTTGCTTTCCGTGGCCTCGGTGACCGGAGTTCAGCCGCGAGTTGTCCAACGCATCAACGACTTTCGAGTGACCGAAACACTCGTCGCGGCCGGGCACGGAGTGGCGTTGATGCCGCGCTACGCCGTTGTGCATCCGGGCCTGGTACGTCGAGAGCTCGCCGGCGTTCGAGCCGGGCGAATCTACGAACTCGCGACGAGGACGGATGCGCGGCGACTACCCGCGATCGCCGCTGTGCTCGATGCGTTCGGAGCGGAAGCGACGTTCAGGACAGCGCTTTGGCCTTCAGCGTCGTGAACTCGTCCTGATCGATGGTTCCGTTGTCCAGCAACGCCTTTGCGTGTGCGATCTCTTCGGACGCAGATCGACCGGCGACGTGCTTGATGTACTCCTCCTGCTGGTCCTGTGCGTGCTGCAGGGCGGCAACCTGACGCTTGGCCATGTTGCTGCCGTTCACGATGAGGTAGACCAGCGCGGTGAGGAACGGCGCAACGATGAGGAAGAGCACCCACAGGGCTTTGACGAACCCGGATGTCTTGTGGTCCCGAAAAAGATCTCCGATGATCGAGAACATCACCATGAGGTAGGCCACGAAGGCGAACCCGACGATGAGAAGCCAAAGAAAATCCCAGAAAGAATCCATGGCGAACTTCCATTCTCTAAGGTGCCCCGACGGCTGATTCAGTGTGGCATTTGCGGCACCCCGTGCACACGGGTCTTTGGTCCCTTTCGTCGACCGGAAATCCCAGTGAGCCCCACGTCGACCGCGCCCGCTTTCGTTTCGTGAGGGCTCGACAACGCAACACGCCGCCCACCCCGGAAGGTGAGCGGCGTGTCGTCGAGCAGCGAAGTTACTTCAGTGCGCGGTTCAGGGCAGACACCACAGCACGCAGCGACGCGGTGGTGATCGAGGTCGCGATGCCACGGTCGACAAGCGGGCAAATCAGTAGTTCTCCGGGCCGGCTCCAACTGGTTGAGGTTCCATTGAATCGACCAGGTGGCATGCGGACATCGAACCGTCTCCATGCTGCTCGAGCATCGGCTCCACCTGTCGGCACAGGTCCATCGCGTACGGACATCTCGAGACGAAGGCGCACCCGGCAGGTGGATGGGCCGGATCGGGGGAGTCGCCCTCGAGGATCGTTCTGGGGCGTGCCCGTTGGATCGACGGGTCGGGAACCGGGATGGCCGACAACAATGCTTTGGTGTACGGGTGTGAAGGACGGTCGTACACCTGTGCTGCGGAGCCTATTTCGACAATCCGTCCCAGGTACATCACGGCGATTCGGTCGCTGATATGTCGAACCACACTGAGATTGTGAGAGATGAAGATACACGTGAGATCGAATTCGTCGGTCAGGTGCACCAGCAGATTGATCACCTCGGACTGCGTCGACACATCGAGCGCCGAGACCGCCTCGTCCGCGATAATCATCTTGGGGTCCAACGCCAGCGCTCGGGCTATCGCCACCCTCTGACGTTGTCCGCCGGACATCTCGGCGGGGTAGCGCGCGGCGAAATCGCTGCGTAGGCCGACCTTGGACAACAGCTCGGCGACTTTCGCCTCGCACGAGGATCGATCGGCGTGGTCGTAGATCCGCAGGGGCTCGGAAATCGAGGTTCCCACCGTCTTGCTGGGGTCGAGTGAGGCGAACGGATCCTGAAAGATCATCTGGAGATCTCGACGCTTCCTGCGCATGGCCCTACGGCCGAGAGTCAGGAGGTCGTCGCCGCCGTAGACGATCTTGCCGCTTTCGGGCGTCTCGAGCCTCAGAATGGATCTACCGAGAGTGGACTTTCCCGATCCCGACTCGCCGACGATCCCCAGAGTTTCGCCCTGCCGCACAGTAAGACTGATGTCTCGAACCGCTCGGACGGTCTCGCGTGGTCGGCCGAGCAGGTCGCGTGAGCGCACGAAGGACTTGGACAGGCCGACGACGTCCAACAGGACCGGCTTTTCGGTGGTGGTCACAGTTGACCTTTCCTCTCGGAGTCGACCATCGTCGTTCTGTCCGCCGACATGTCGGACTGCGGAGTGGGAATTTCGGGCACCAGCGTCGTCACGGTGCCGTCGACGATGCGGATGCACCGGGTACTTCGTTCGTCGTCCATCGCAACGAGCGGCGGGTGATCCGAATCGCAGAGTCCCGGAATCGAATAGGTGCATCGTGGGCTGAACCGGCAGCCGGATGGCATGTTGTCCGGCCGAGGCACCATTCCGGGTATCGCAACGAGGTCGTTTCCCGGTTCGATGCGTTGAGGCAACGACTCGAGCAGGGCTGCGGTGTACGGATGCAGGGGCCGCGTGAACAGCGCATCCGCGTGGGCGATTTCGACGGGTTCGCCGGCATACATCACCGTCACCTCGTCGCAGAAGTCGGCCACGACGCCGAGGTCGTGGGTGACGAGCAGGACGGCGGTGCCCATATCCTCCTGCAGCCTGCGCAGCAGTTGAAGAATGCTCGCTTGGACCGTGACGTCGAGGGCAGTGGTCGGTTCGTCGGCGATGAGAAGTTTCGGATCGCAGGCGATCGACATCGCGATCATCGCCCGCTGACGCATTCCCCCGCTGAAGCTGTGTGGGTAGTCCTTGGCCCGTCTGGCTGCAGCGGGTATCCCGACGAGGTCGAGCACCTCGACGGCGCGGTCCCACGCTTGCTTTCTGGACTTGCCGAAGTGGGTACGTACCGTTTCCGCGATCTGCTCGCCGACGGTGAACACCGGATTCAGACTCGTCATCGGCTCTTGGAAGATCATCGCGATCTCACGGCCGCGGATCGCGCGCATCTGTCGCTCGGACTTCGTCAGAAGATCTGCACCGCAGAAGTCGATGTGCCCGTGTGTTGTTCGACTGTTGTCCGGCAGTAAGCGGAGGATCGACAGGGCGGTCACGGTTTTGCCCGAGCCGGATTCGCCGACCAGCGCCCGCGTTCCACCGCGCCCGAGATCGAGCCTTCCGCCGAGAACAACGGGTGTCCAGCCGCTCTCGGTGCGAAACTCCACCTGTAGATCCCGGATCGAGAGCAGGCTGTCCGTTTCGAGCCGTTCGTCCCTCATATCGAGTGCGGTCATGCCTTTCTCCGTTCCTGTCCGACGGCGTCGCGAATGCCGTCGCCGAGCATGTTGAGGGACAGAATCGTCAGCATGATGGCAAGCCCGGGCGGCACCACCATCCAGGGACTCTGGAATCTGTTGTCGAATGCGCCGCGCAGCATCGAGCCCCAGCTCGCGGTCGGTGGTTGCACGCCGAGACCGAGAAAGCTCAGGCCCGCCTCGGCAAGCAGCGCCAGCGACAGCATCAGGGTCAGCTGCACCAGGAGGGGAGACCTCACATTGGGTAACACGTGGACCAGAACGGTTCGCCCGGTGGAACATCCGACCACCTTGCTGGCCTCGATGTAGGTCTCTTCTCGAACGTTCATGGCAGCGCCGCGGACCACGCGAAACAGTCGAGGCGCGGTGGCCGCTCCCACCGCCAGCATCGCGTTGGTCAATCCGGGGCCGAAGATCGCGATGATCGCGAGCGCGAGAACCAGTGCGGGCAATGCGATGAGGGCGTCGGCCACTCGTCCTGCGATCCAGTCGAATTTGCCCCCGAGGTACCCGGCCAGCAAGCCGAGCGGCAAGCCGGTGACAGCGGCGAATCCGACTGCGATCAGCGGTGCGACCAGTGATATCTGCGTCGCGTAGATGAGTCGACTGAGGGTGTCTCGTCCGAGCTGATCGGTCCCGAGCAGGTGGTTGTCCGAGAACAAGGGAAGAAACGCCGAGGCCAACTTCTGGTAAGCGGGATCGTAGGGGGCGATCCACGGTGCAGCTACGGCCACCACCGCCAGCAGTCCGAGAAAGATCAGGCAGGCCACGTTGGTGCGGGACTTGAGGATTCGACGGACGAAGACCCGTCCGGGAGACGGCGGCGCAGGATTGGAATGCACTGCGCCGATCGGTGCGCCCACAGTTCTGCGGACACCCGGTGCAACGCGCGGTACCGAACGACTGATGGTCATGCCTGCCTGACTTTCGGGTTGAAGTACGCGTAGGAGATGTCCACGGCCAGATTGATCAGCAATACGAACAACGTGATGACTACGACGAACGCTTGGATGACGGGGAAGTCTCGTTCGAGAATCGCCTTGAGCGCTACCGAACCCAATCCAGGCATTCCGAAGACCTGCTCGATGATCACCGCACCGCCGACAAGTGCTGCAGCTTGCAGCCCGAAGACGGTGACGACCGGTATGGCGGCGTTCTTGGCCGTGTGCTTGACGACCACCTTCCACCGGGGTAGTCCCTTGGCTGTTGCCGTTCGGATGTAGTCCCGCTCGAGGACGTCGATGACGCCGGCACGAGCCTGGCGGGCGATCTCCGCGGCGGTGACGGTACCCAGTGCGAAGGCGGGCAGCGCGAGATGGGCGAACCAGGCGAAGAATCCGTCGCTGAGCGGGGAGTACCCGGTGGCGGGGAAGAGTCGGAGTTGCAGCGAGAAGAAGGTCACGAACAACAGGCCGAGCCAGAAGCTCGGCATCGAGATGCCCAGTGTCGTCAGGCCGGTCAGTGTCCGGTCGATCCAGGTGCCTCTGCGTAGTCCGGCAAAGACGCCCGCGAGGACGCCGACGACGAGTGACCAGGACAGTGCAACGAAGGCCAGGGACAACGTGACCGGAAGTGCCTCCAGAATGGCATCGATGTTGCGGTGGCTGCTCAGCAACGAGGTGCCCAGGTCGCCGGTCAGCAGGTTACCGATCCAGCCGAAGTACTGCACGACGATGTTCTCGTCGAGGCCGAGTTGGCTCCTGGTGGCTGCGATCTGTTCGGCGGTGGCTGCATCCCCGGCCGCGACCACCGCCGCATCACCGGGGATCAGATGAATCATCGAAAAGCTCAGTATCGTGACGATGAACAGGACTGGAATGGCTGCAAGAATTCGTTTGACCATGAAGATCAACACAATTCGATCACCTCTTCTTCGTACGCGGCGGACAGCTACTTGCTGATGTCGAGGGTTCGTAGGCCGGTTCCACCGGTCTTGTAGAACTCGTAGTTGGCGAGATTCCCCTGCGTAGCGACCGACGCGACGGAGTGGCAGAGAACGATCTGGGCGGGCCCCATGTCGAAGGCCTCGGCGAGCAGATCCGCGTACGCTGCCGAGCGTTGCTCGACGTCGGTGGAGCGGGCTGTTTCGGCGAACAGCTCGGCCATCTCGGGAGTCGAGAGGTTGCCGGGGTTGTCGCCACCCCCGGACATATAGGCGGACTGGACATAAAGGCCGGGGTCGGTTCCGCCGCCGTACTGCCCGACCAGCGCGTCTGCATCGCCGGTGACGAATCGCGCCCTCGCCTGGGTCGCGTCCATCACCTCGATCCGCATGTCGATGCCGACGTCGGCGAGATTCTGTTGAACGACCTGCGCATTGTTCTGGTAGATCGACAGGCTGGGAACGGCTGCGGTGAAGGTGAACCCGTTCGGCAGTCCGGCCTCGGCGAGTAGCTCTCGGGCGCGATCGGGGTCGTAGGACGACCAACCGGAATCGTCCAATTCGTCGCTGTGCGCAAAGTACCCCTCGGGATAAGGCTGAGCCCCGGGGATGCAATCGCCCGAATACAGCACCCTCGATATCGCTTCACGATCGATCGCGAGATTCATCGCTTGGCGCACTTGTTTCTTGGCGAATTCACTCCGTTCGGTGTTCAGAGAAATTCGAGCCATGCTGGTACTTGCGCCGGAGGAGGTGAACACTTGAAGTCCGCCTGCCGCGGCTTCTTCCTTCTGCGGACCCACTACACCGGTCATCGTGGACTCGCCTGCCTGCAGCGAGTTCATGCGAGTAGCCGTATCTAGCTGGATGAGAAAGGTCAGATTGCTGAATCGGTACGCGTCGTCGTCCCAGTAGTCCTGTCGGCGCTCGAAGTAGTACGCGGTTCCTGGGATGGAGCGGGTCATCGTGAATGCTCCGGCACCGACGGGGTTTTGATCGAGGTCCGGGTTGGCCAGTGCGGCCGGCGATACGAGCATTCCCGGACGTGAGGCGAGCAGCGTGGGGAGCGCTCCACCCGGTCCGACCAGATTGAGCCGAACGGTGCGTGAGTCGAGGACGTCCACCGAACCGATCGTCGTGGCGATCTGTCCCCTGATCGTCGATTGCGGGTCGGTCAGGATCCGTTCGAAGTTGGCCTTGACAGCCGGTGCGTCGACAGGAGTGCCATCGGAAAATGTTGCATCCGACCGCATTACGAGCGTGAACGTCTTACTGGACTCGTCGAGTGCCCAGCTCTCGGCGAGCATCGGAATCGGGTTGCCGTCGGTGTCGACGTCGGTGATTCGATCGTAGATGACCGCGAGCAGTGGTAGGTCGTTTTCGGTGACTCCACGATGTGGGTCCAGGCTGCTGGGCACCACGATCTGTCCGTAGACGACTTCGGCGTCGCGATCCAAGGCATTCGGATCGAACGTTTGTTGGTCGATTCCCGCGCAGCCGGTGCCGAGTAGGCAGACGGTGAGAATCGAGACTGCGGCGGTGAACAGCGGCCTGGCCGGCATTGGCCCTCCAATTCGATGCAGCGGACCACGTCCCGGTCGGGCGGCGAAGCCGCAGCGTTCCCAGATCGACTGGGAGGGTGGGCCGTCGAGACTTCGCTGGTGGTCGGTGCCTGTGTGGCAGGCGATTTCTAGAAGGATGTTCTAAAACGTCAGGACTGTCAAGGGTTCGGCCGAATTGGTATGAACCGGACATGGGGGTCTTGACAATCGAGGTGCGCGTCGGTCACGATTTGCTAGATTTCAGTTCTAGAATCGCATTCTGGATGCGCTGCGCGCGTCCTCGTCACCGATCGAAAGGAAGTCAGAACATGGTCGATTTCGCCCTGAACGAAGAAGAGGAATTGATGCGCAAGTCGGTGCGTGCATTCCTGGAGAAGGAAGTTTTCCCCCTGGAGAACGAGGTCCTCAGGAACGAACGTGAGGGCCGACCCGGTTTGCCCGACGGCGAGATCAAAGCATTGCGGGAGAAAGCCAAGAAGTCGGGATTCTGGGGAATCAACACTCCGGAGGAATACGGTGGCGCGAATCTCGGCCCCGTCATGAGCGCAATCATCGCTGCGGAGGCCGGCCGCACTTTCGTACCGTTCTCCTTCGGTGGTTCGGCCGACAACATTCTCTACGGTGCCAACGAGGAGCAGAAGCAGAGATACCTGATCCCGACGATCGCTGGCGAGCGCCGATCGTGCTTCGCCATCACCGAGCCCGGAGCCGGCTCCGACGCCCGCAGCATCAAGACTCGCGCGGTCAAGAACGGGTCGGACTGGGTCATCAACGGTGAGAAAATTTTCATCACCGGGGGTAACGAAGCCGATTTCGTCATGGTCTTCGCGGTGACCGACAAAGAGAAGGGGGCCAACGGCGGCGTCACATGCTTCATCGTCGACCGCGACATGGGGTGGACATCGACTCCTATCCCCACCATGGGTCAGTGGGGTCCTGCTGCGCTGTCGTTCGTCGACGTTCGGGTACCCGAGAGCAATGTTCTCGGCGAGGTCGGCAAGGGTTTCGATCTAGCCATGAGTTGGATCGGTCAAGGGCGGTACATGATTCCGGCCCGTGCGATCGGCTCGGCCGAGCGCTTGCTGGACATGGCGATCGAACACTCCAAGAATCGAGTGTCCATGGGACATCCCATCGCCGAATATCAAGCCATTCAGTGGCAGATCGCGGACTCGCACGTGGAAATCGAATCGAGCAAGTTGCTGACGCTACGGGCGGCGTGGACGGTCGCGCAGGGCGTCGACGCCCGCCACGTCTCCTCGGTCGCCAAGTTGCACGGCAGCATCATGGCCAACAACGTCGTCGACCGTGTGCTGCAGATTCACGGCGGAATGGGCTACACGAAGGAACTCCCGATCGAGCGCTGGTACCGCGAGTTGCGACTACTGCGCATCTTCGAGGGGACCGACGAGATCCAGCGGCGAACCATCGCTCGAAATCTGATCAAGGGATATGTCAATTCCGACGGCTTCGGACACTGACCACAGCCATGCTGGCTCACAACTCGTAGTCACTCGATGACAGGATTCTTCATGACCAAAGCGACAGTTCAGGGCATGGACCTACGCACACTGTTCGAACCCCGATCCATCGCACTGATCGGAGCCACGGACAAGTCACCGTGGTCGCTCAACACCTACCAGAACATCAAGGACTCCGGATTCGGGGGAAGCGTCTACCTCGTCAATCCGACCAGTCCGATCGTGCACGGAGAGAGAACATTCGACTCGATTGCAGGCCTGCCCGAGGTGGTGGACCTGATCTTCGTGATGGTTCCCACCACCGTGGTGCTGCCGACCCTGCGTGCAGCGGTCGAATGCGGCGTTCGGTCCGCGGTCATCCTCACTGCGGGTTTCGGCGAGACCGGCCCCGCCGGGCAGCAGATGGAAGACGAGATCATCGATTTCGCACGATCGAGCGGCTTGACCGTCCTCGGGCCGAACGGAAACGGATTCATCAATGCCGCCGAGAACATCACGCCGTACGGTCTGCCGATAGGTCGACCGCTGATCCAAGGAACGGTCGGCTTCGTACTGCAGAGCGGGGCGTTGGCGAGTTCGGTTCTGCAGTTCGCCCAGTCGCGGAACGTCGGGGTGAGCTTCCTGACCGCCATGGGCAACGAATCCCTGATGTCGGTCACCGACGTCATGAACTACCTGGTCGACGATCCCAACACTTCGGTCATTGCATTGTTCTTGGAGTCCGTCCGTGACCCGGTCGAATTCCGTCGGATTGCTCTGCGCGCCTTGCATGCCGGCAAACCGATCGTCGCTCTGAAGATCGGCCGCAGTGTGCTCGGTGCCCGTGCTGCCCTCGCGCATACGGGGGCTCTGGTGGGTGACAACGCCGTCATCGACGCCGCCTTCGAGCAGATGGGTGTCATCCGGGTCCGCTCGCTCGAGGATCTGATCACCACCGCCGGTCTCATGGCCGGCCTCGGTGGTGGCCTGCCGGGGCCGCGAATGGGGGTGGTTACGCCGTCGGGTGGAGCCTCGGAGATCATCGCCGATCGTGCGGAGGACGAGGGACTGGTGCTGCCAGGGTTCTCGGAGGAGACCACTGCAGCACTCGGTGAGATCGTGCCTGCGTTCGCGACTGTGCAGAACCCACTCGACGTGACCGGTTACGTCGTCATCGACCGCACGTTGATGCGGCGCTCGCTCGCAGTGGTGGCGCGAGATCCCAATGTGGACTTTGCAGTACTGCTTTCGGAACTGCCGCGGGTACAGGCCGCCGACCCGTCGCTGACGCTGACCGCCTATGGCGAGTCCGCCCGCAACATTCGTGAGACCGCCGTACCCACCGTGGTTCTGAGTACCGTGCTGACAGACGTCACCGACTACGGCAGATCGGTCGCCGACGCCACCGAGTTCCCGCACGTGGTCGGTGGAATCGAACACGGTTTGACCGCTCTGGGCAATGCAGTTCGGTGGTCTGCGCTTCGAGGAGCCGCATCCTCGAAGCCGGCCGAGCTCGATCCCTTCGTCGTTCCGGTGGATTTCGAAACCGAGCCGGCCGGCGTATGGACCGAGTACCGGTCTTCGGAATTGCTTTCCCGCAACGGAATACCGATGGTTCCCTCGAGTCCGGTCGGATCGGTGGAACAAGCGCAGGAGTGTGCAGCCGCTTACGGGTATCCGGTGGTCCTCAAGGCGGTCGCCGACGGACTCGGCCACAAGAGCGACATCGGTGGTGTTCGCCTCGACTTACGATCGGCGGAAGATGTGGCCGAGGCCTACAACTCGGTGCTCGCCACACTCGCCGATGCAGGCGCCACCGGGGCTGCGGCGCTGATACAACCGCAGCGGCCGTCGAACGGCCTGGAGATGCTCGTCGGCGTGGTCCGCGATCCGGTGTGGGGCCTGACGTTGGCAGTAGGTCTGGGCGGTGTGTGGGTCGAGGTGTTGGCGGACGCGGCGATCCGGGTGTTGCCGGTCGGCGTGGACGACGTTCGCGATGCGATCGAAAGCCTGCGCGGAATAGCCCTGTTGCGCGGAACCCGAGGGTCCGAACCGGTGGACATCGACGCGCTCGCGACGTGCGTGGCCCAGATCGGCGACGTCGCCTATCGACTGGGGGATCGGCTGCAGGCCTTGGAGATCAATCCGCTGATGGTTCGCGGAAGCGAATGCGAGGCACTCGATGCTCTGATCACGTGGTCGGAGACGGGTAACGAGACGGAGGCAGTGTCATGACGGGAATCTGTGACGGCCGCGTGGTCGTGGTGACCGGAGCCGGCCGCGGGATAGGCCGAGCTCACGCGATCGAGTTCGCGAAGGAGGGCGCGTCGGTGGTGGTGAACGACATCGGTGCAGAGGTGGATGGATCGGGAAGCGCCGAGGGGCCGGCCGGCGAGGTCGTGGAGACGATTCGTGCTGCCGGCGGGCAGGCCCGGGTGGACGGGTCCGATGTCTCCGACGACGACGGCGCACGACGTCTGATCGAGAGCACCATCGAGCACTACGGGGACCTGCACGTACTGGTGAACAACGCCGGGATCCTGCGCGACCGCATGATCACGAACATGACCGTCGCAGAATGGGACGACGTCATCAGAGTGCACCTACGGGGCACCTTCCTGACGCTGCATCACGCCTCGAATCATTGGAAGACGCAACACAAGTCCGGATCCGCGGTGGACGCACGGGTGATCAACACGACGTCGTCGTCGGGGATCTACGGCAATATCGGGCAAGGTAACTACGGTGCAGCCAAGGCGGGTATCGCAAGCCTGTCCATCATCGCATCGATGGAGTTGGCGAGGTACGGCGTGACGGTCAACGCCGTCGCTCCGGCCGCGCTGACCCGAATGACCGAGAATTTGAACGGCAACCTTTCGCGCTCTGCTCCTGAGCCGGGGGAGTTCGATGCGGCTGCACCGGAGAACATCTCACCACTCGTGGTGTGGCTGGGAAGTGAGCAGTCGCGAAGCATCACCGGGCGAGTGTTCAACGTGCGGGGAGGATTGATCAGTGTTGCCGAGGGCTGGAAGTCCGGTCCCGAGATGGACAAAGGTGCCAAATGGGCACCGGGTGAGCTCGGTGAGGTGATTCCCCGCCTGGTGTCGGAGGCGGCGGACAACGCCGCCATGAACGGGCGCGTCCCCGAGCAGGTGCCCTGATGACACTCGACCAGGGCGTCATCGGAATACCGAGCCCGCCGACGCGCAAGGCCTGGACGTCGAAAGACGCGCTCCTGTATGCGGTCGGGGTGGGAGCCGGTCAGGACTCGGCGCTGGACGAATCGGCATTCACGACCGAGAACTCCTCCGGCATCGAGCAATCGGTGCTCCCGACCTTCGCGGTGTTGGCCACTCAGGCCCCGTCGGGCCGCACACTCGGTGATTTCGACCCGGCCAAGCTGGTCCACGCCGAACAGGCCTTCGAGCTCTTCGGAACCCTTCCGGTGGAGGGCTGTGTCGACGTCACGTCCACCGTGACTGCGATCGAGGACAAGGGATCGGGGGCTCTGGTGGTCAGTGGCGCCGAGGCTCGCGACGCGGAAACCGGTGCGGTCCTGGCGACATCTCGTTCCTCGGTGTTCATCACCGGGGAGGGTGGCAGTGGCCGTCGGGGATCGTCGACTTCTGCGGCTCCGATGCCCGAGAGAACGCCCGACTCGCAGGTCACGTACTCCACCCGCCCGGAACAGGCTCTGCTCTATCGGCTTTCGGGCGACAGGAACCCGTTGCACTCCGATCCGAAGTTCGCCGCGCGGGCGGGTTTCGCGCGGCCGATCCTGCACGGACTCTGTACATACGGTGTCACCGGTCGGGCATTGCTGCACGAACTGTGCGGCTCGGATCCCACGCGACTTCGGTCGATGGCTGGGCGCTTCACCCACCCCGTGTACCCAGGTCAGAACGTGACAGTCTCCCTGTGGGACACCGCGGACGGGATCCGTTTCCGAACCGCACTCGACGACGGCACGACGGTGATCGACCGGGGAACGGTGGAAATCCGATGATCGACACAACGGCACAGGCCGACAGGGCAGTGTCGACCCGATCCGAATCCTCCTCGTCGGGTGCAGCATTCTTCGAGTCCGTCGACGGCGTGTTCGTCCCGCGCGCTCATGCTCGCAGTCCATGGTCCGAGGATCTCGTTCACGGTCGGCTGGTCTCGGGTTTGATGGCCCACGAGGTCGAACGACGGCACCTGGGGGCCGATCTGCATCCGGCGCGGATGACGACCGATCTGTTCCGGCCGATCCCCATGTCTCCGTTGACGATCGACACGGTCGTCCGCCGCGAGGGCAAGCGGTTGATCGTGGTCGAGGTGACCGTGAGCTCCGGCGATGTCCCGGTCGCGTTGGCGACGGTGCAGATTCTGCGGTCCGGTCCGCCCGGTCCCGACGTCGTATGGGTACCCGAGTACTACACCGCCCCCTCCCCTGAGGTGGTCGGTCCGCCGACTCGGGTGGCTCCACGACATTTCGGGGAGGTACGTCGCGTCGACGAGTCGGTCGACGGCCGTCGCTTCTCCTGGTTCCGCGAGACGTGCGAGCTGCTGGAGGGCCGGCGGGACACCCCGTTCGGGACGTTGGCGGCTGCGGCGGACTGGGTCAGTCCCTTCACCAACATGGGCGCGGATCGATTGGCGTACATCAACGCTGACGTGACCCTCTACTGCAGCCGTCTTCCGGTGGGGCCGTGGATCGGTTTCGAGAACCTCGACCACGTACAGAGCGGCGGAGTGGCGGTGTCGGTATGCGCCTTGCACGACACTGTCGGTCGCATCGGGACGGCCGCGTCCGCGGCGTTGCCCTATTGAGCACATCGACTGCACAACAGAAGAATTCGACGACAGAATCGAGCGACCGATTATGACCGGAACGATCGAAGAACTCCGTGGCAAGGCCGAGGCGGTCAGGAAGCCACGTGCGAAAATGGCACCGTCGCCGACCCCCGAGACACGACCGTACTGGGATGCGGCAGCGGAGGGGCGTTTGTCCGTCCAGCGCTGCCAGGCGTGCTCCCATGTGTACTTCTATCCGAGAGACTTCTGCCCGGCGTGCAGTTCGGACCTGGTGGAGTGGATCAAGTGCTCGGGACGTGCGACCTTGTACTCCTACGTGATCGAACATCGGCCCGGGCCCGGCTTCGAGAACGACGGTCCGTATGTCGTTGCCGTAGTACAGCTCGAGGAGGGGCCGCGCATGATGACCAATATCGTCGGCGTGGAACCGCTCCCGGAGAATCTGCCGCTGGACATGGAGCTGAGTGTGCAGTTCGAGCCACGCGGTGAGATGTGGGTCCCCGTGTTCGCACCGACCGGAGCGTCGGCATGAGCGGCGGGGTGGTCATCGTCGGGGCAGCAGAAACCGACGAGATCGGAACGCTCCCGAATCATTCGACGATGAGGCTGCACACCGAAGCTGCACGTAATGCGCTACGGGACTGCGGAATCGACAAGAGTGAGGTCGACGGTATCGCCGGCGTGTCGATGCCGGGGCCGATCTCGGTGGCACACAGCCTGGGGATCGAACCACGCTGGATGGACACCACCAGCGTCGGAGGAACGTCGTTCCTCACTCATGTTCGACACGCCGTGGCGGCGATCGAAGCAGGGCATTGCTCCGTCGTACTGATCACCCACGGTGAATCCGGTCGATCTCAGGTCGGTGCGCCTCGCTACACGCCCGATCCGGCCTCGGTCGTCGGCCAGTTCGAGGCTCCCTACGGCGTGACCGGGCCGCCGAGCAGATTCACCCTCCCGTTCCTGAGGTTCATGAAGGAGACCGGAACCGAGGCGCGCCATCTCGCCGATGTGGCCGTCGCGCAACGGAAGTGGGCTTCACTGAATCCACGGGCCAAGTTTCGTGAACCGATCACGGTCGACGACGTGCAGAACTCGCCGGTCATAGCCTGGCCGTTTCATCTTCTCGAATGCTGTCTGGTCACCGATGGTGGTGGAGCTCTGGTGCTGACCACACGAGAACGGGCGAAGGATCTCGACGTTCCGGCGGTTCGTGTGCTGGGGACCGGTGAGGGTTATGAGTCGTCGGGTATCTCGATGATGGAGGACTTCACCACCTTCAAAGGATTCAAGAATTCGGGTGCCGACGCGTTTCGGGCGGCACAGATGACGCCTGCCGATATCGACCATCTGATGATCTACGACGCGTTCGCGCATCTGCCGTTGTACGGACTCGAGGATCTGGGCTTCGTAGGCAGGGGGGAGTCGGGCGAGTTCGTCCGTTCGGGTCACACAGCTCCCGGTGGTTCGCTGCCGATGAACACCAACGGCGGTGGCTTGTCGTACACCCACACAGGGATGTACGGCATGTTCGCCATCATGGAATCGGTCCGTCAACTACGAGGAACGGCTCCGGCACAGGTGGACGGCGTGCAGACCAGCTTGGTGCAGGGCAACGGTGGAATGTTCGCGGCAGGCTCGACTCTGATCCTCGCTGCAGCCTGAGGTCGGTGGGTGGATTCGGCTTGACCAGCTGCCAATTCTAGAATTACGCTTTACCCCTCGGGTGGGGCGAAAGCGAAGAGGATTGGTGGGGATCATGACCGAACGGGCCGGTTCGACGACGTGGCAGTGGAGCAAGACCGGCGAGACCCAGCGCAAGCTCCTCGACGCGGCTCAAGAGGTGTTCGCGGAGTCGGGTTTCGTCAACGCGAGCATCTCCGACATCGTCGAGCGGGCCGGATCGAGCACGGGCAGTCTGTACCACCATTTCGGCGGCAAATCCGAGCTGTTCACCGCGTTGTGGGATCGTCACAACACGGCACACCTCGAACAGGTCAGGGCGTCGGTCATCGCCGAGCGCCGGGGCGGCACCACCGATCCGCTCGACCTGTTCTGTGTCGGCGCACGTGCGTTCCTCAACGGAAGTTGGCAGCGCCGCGAAGTCGCTCTCGTTTTTGTGGACAACGACGGGCCGCCTGGTTTCGAGAAGCTGCGCAGGGAGAATCGCATCGAATGGATCAGGCAGAACTCGGCGCTGCTCGGCCCGGGTGACGACAGTGCGCAGCGAATCACCGTCGGGGTGCTGACCGACATCATCGTCGAATCGTCGCGCGAGGTCATTCTGAACTGCCGGACGAAGAAGCAGGCAGGTGTGGTCGCCGACATCATGTGCGACCTGATTCGGAAGATCGCTTCCGACTAGGCCTCGACCTCTCGGCCCGGTGTGCAATTTTGTTGCGCACCGGGCTTTTTGGCTTTCCCGGCTCGAACGTCGTGCCGTTTCGTACCTACCTCGGGTCAATTAGAGAGTACGATTCTAGAAGTTGCTTCTAGGGAGGGCGTGTATGTCTGGATCGAGAGAGGCGATACCTCTACCCGGTGTCGCCGTTCGGGTTGCACCTCGTGTCGAGCGACTACTGGCTCCCAATGCCGGGGCGTGGACGTTCGAGGGCACCAATACGTGGTTGATCGGTGCTCCCGATGCCTCGCAGTGCGCGGTGATCGATCCGGGGCCGGCAGATGCCGGACACCTGGAGTCGATCCTGGCCGCTGCCGGCCGTCGGACAGTGACGGAAATCGTACTGACGCACGGACACAACGACCACGCCGATGGGGCGCATGCGCTGGCCGAACGTACGAAGGCACCGGTGCTTGCGCAGCGTGCGGTATTCGGGCGAACCCCGATCGAGCACCTGCAACGAATGGTGTTGGCAGGGCACGTGACGGCTCGAATTCTGGGTACGCCCGGGCACACTCGAGATTCGGTGTGCGTGAGTTTGCCGGACGACGACGCCGTGTTGACCGGTGACACCCTGCTCGGCGGCGGCTCACCGGTCGTCCACCCGGCGTTGCTGGCGGACATGATCGAGAGCCTGCGCATGTTGGCGGAGGTCGGTCACGGGGGATCGACAGTCGGATTGCCGGGGCACGGGCCGGTGATCGCTGATGTGGAGGCCGCGGCGCTGTATCGAGTTGCCGCACGAAGACGACGCATCGAACAGGTTGCAGCTCTTCGAAATTCGGGAACGACGGAGGTCGAGGATCTGGTGGGCGTCATGTATCGGCACATCGAGGATCCAGACGTGTTGAAAGCTGCACACTCATCCGTCGAGTCGATGGTGGTCTTTCTCGAGTCGGGCTTCGGTTCGCCCACAACGAATTCGGGGCGCAGACAATGACGGCTCGGCCCGACACCGAATGCACGGCACCGCGGCGGAAGGTGGAACCCCGATCCGAGCGTCAGGTCATGCACGATGCGTGGAGAACGCTGTCGGTGGTTGCGTTCGCCAGCATGGTGTCGGGGATGTCCGGGAGCGCCCTCAACGTTGCTCTGCCGACGGTCGTTCGCCACTTCGACGCCAGCAGTGTGGCCGCCAGCTGGATCCTGCTCGCGTACCTGCTGACCAATACCGTGCTTCTGGTTGCGTTCGGACGGATGGCCGACATGTTCGGCCGTCGAACCATGTATCTCACCGGTCTCGGCCTGTACACCACCGGCAGCATATTGTGCGGTCTCGCCCCGAATGCGTGGTGGCTCGTCGCTTTTCGCGTGTTGCAGGCGGCGGGGGGTGCCATGTTGCTCACCAATAGTGCGGCACTGGTGACCGCAGCGTTTCCCCGTCACAGACTCGGGGAAGGGATGGGCATCTATCTGGCGTCGTTCTCCATCGCGCAGCTGTGCGGGCCTACCTTGGGTGGCTTGATCGCGCAGCAAGCCGGGTGGCGCTGGGTGTTCTGGTTCAACGTTCCGATCGGGATTCTCTGTCTCATCTGGGGTGCCATCGCGCTGAAGTCTCCGCCCCGTGGTGGTGCGAAAGGCTATTCGCTCGACTTGCGAGGCAACGCAATGATTCTCGTGGCGTTGACCAGTGGTCTGGCCGCACTGTCGCAAGCCACGTCACTGGGCTGGTCGCACCCACTCGTGGTCGGCGGTCTGGCGGTGGCAGTCGTGGTGGTCCCGCTGTTTCTGTGGTTCGAGCGGCGTGTGCCCGACCCACTCATCGACGTCGCTTTGTTTAAACACTGGCCGTTCGGATTCGGCCTCCTGGCGTCCTTCATGAACTCGATTTCACAGAGCGGGATCGTGCTTCTGTTCGCTCTTTACTTCCAAGCAGTCTCGGGAGTCAGCCCACTCGAAGCAGGGCTGATGGTGCTGCCTGTCGCCGTCGCAGCGCTTGTCGCCTCGCTCGGATCCGGGCCGTTGCAGCGCAAGATCTCTGCGTCGTCGCTGTCCGTCGCCGGCAATGTTCTGACCGTGGTCGCTCTGTTGATTCTTCTGGTGTCGACAACGGGACGGATGCACGCGGCGGTCGTCCTCACCGGGCTGGCGCTCGCAGGATTCGGTTCCGGGTTGTTCATGCCATCCAATGCGACGGCCTTGATGCGTGATCTCCCCGACGAACGTCTCGGCATCGCCAACGCCATGCGCCTGCTTCTGCAGACCAGCGGATTCGTCGTCGGGACAGCCGTGATTCTGTCGGTCGTGACCAGCGCAATGCCCCTGGAACTGCGCAAGTACGTGTTCGCGGGAACGGTCAGTGACGTGTCGGAGGCCGCGGTGGATCAGCTGCTGACCGGATACGGCCGCACCCTCGGCGCGATGATCGTCATCGCATCTCTCACCGTGGTCGTGTCCATCGCAGCCAGGCACTCCAGAACTGCCGAGCAGCGGTGAGCCGCGGACGCGAAAAGCCGCCCACTCGAAGCGAATGGGCGGCTTTTCGTCGAGCAGCGAAGTTACTTCAGTGCGCGGTTCACGGCAGACACCACAGCACGCAGCGACGCGGTGGTGATCGAGGTAGCGATTCCGACGCCCCAGACGGTGGTGGCGACACCTGCAGGCGAGGTGACCGAGGCTTCGACGTAGGCGGCGGCCTGGGCGTCGTCGCCTGCGGACAGTGCGTGCTCGGAGTAGTCGAGGACGCTGACGTCGTAACCGATGGTGGACAGCGCGTCGACGAACGAGGCGAGTGGCCCGTTGCCGGAGCCGGAGATTTCCTGCTCGACGCCGTCGACCTTGACCGTGGCGGTGATGGTGTCGGTTCCGCCGTCGATCTCGGCAGCCTGTACCGACTGCTTGATGCGCTCGAGCGGACGGATCGGCGTCAGGTACTCCTCGGCGAAGACGTCCCACATCTCCTTCGGCGAGACCTCGCCGCCCTCACCGTCGGTGATGCGCTGGACTGCCTGGGAGAACTCGATTTGAAGGCGACGCGGCAGGTTCAGTCCGTGATCGGACTTCATGATGTACGCGACGCCGCCCTTGCCGGACTGCGAGTTGACGCGGATGACGGCCTCGTAGGTGCGGCCGACGTCCTTGGGGTCGATGGGCAGGTACGGCACCTGCCAGGTGATGTCGCCGATGTCCGAACCCTGTTCGTCGGCGGTGACTTTCATGGCATCGAGGCCCTTGTTGATGGCGTCCTGATGGCTGCCCGAGAACGCGGTGTACACCAGGTCGCCGCCATAGGGGTGGCGCTCGGCGACGGGCAACTGGTTGCAGTACTCGACCGTGCGGCGAATCTCGTCGATGTTGGAGAAGTCGATCTGCGGATCGACGCCGCGGGTGAACAGATTCAGGCCGAGCGTGACCAGACAGACGTTGCCGGTGCGCTCACCGTTGCCGAACAGGCATCCCTCGATGCGATCGGCACCGGCCTGGTAGCCGAGTTCGGCTGCGGCAACACCGGTTCCGCGGTCGTTGTGCGGGTGCAGAGACAGCACGATGCTGTCGCGACGATCGAGGTTGCGGCTCATCCACTCGATCGAGTCGGCGTAGACGTTCGGCGTCGCCATCTCGACGGTGGCCGGCAGGTTCAGGATCAGAGGCTTCTCGGGCGTCGGGTCGATGACCGCGGTGACCGCGTCGCACACCTCTTTGGCGTAGCTGAGTTCGGTGCCGGTGTAGGACTCGGGGGAGTACTCGTAGCGCCAGTCGGTATCGGGGAACTTGGCCGCTTCTTCGAGTACCTTGCGAGCACCGTCGGTCGCGATCTTCTTGATGACGTCACGATCGGCCCGGAACACCACTTTGCGCTGCAGGATCGACGTCGAGTTGTAGAAGTGCACGATGACGCTGCGAGCGCCCTCGCACGCGACGAACGTGCGCTCGATCAGCTCGGGACGGCACTGCGTCAGAACCTGGATGGTGACGTCGTCGGGAATCGCGCCGTCCTCGATGATTTCGCGGACGAAGTCGAAGTCGGTCTGGCTGGCGGACGGGAAGCCGACCTCGATCTGCTTGTAGCCCATCCGAACGAGCAGGTCGAACATGCGGCGCTTGCGCGCGGGGCTCATCGGATCGATCAGCGCCTGGTTGCCGTCACGCAGATCGACTGCGCACCACTGCGGCGTCCGGTCGATGATCTTGTCCGGCCACGTGCGGTCGGGGAGGGTGACGGGCTCCACTTCCTCGGCGAACGGCCGATAACGGAACGTGGGCATCGAGGAGTTCTTCTGGGTGTTCCACGCAGGCTGGTCGCTGGGCGCGGGCCGCGAGGGCGGGGTGATGGTGCGGGATCCCGAGGTGAATGCGTCGGCTGGTGACATGGTCTTCGTCTCTCCGTACAGATCAGAGCAATGGTGTTCGACCGGCGCAACGAACCCCGCGACGGGAAGCCAGTCTGGTCTCAGACCCCGTCGCGGCTGTTAAGAAGGAGAGCTCGCAGCATGGGGTGAGTGTACTACCGCAGACCGACCGCCTACCCCAGGGTTCGGGAGTCGAATTTTCCGGTCACGGTGTCGTGCCTGCGCTGCCACTGATCTATGTCGTTCGGTCGTCCGACATCGTCCGCGGTCCAACACCGTGCGAGCAGTTCGTATCCGAGATGATCGACCTCTGCATGCTTGTCCCACATCCGATGCGCCCAGCGGCGATCGTTGTGCGCCGCTTCGGCTCCCGCGAGCGCGGCACCGACCAGCTCGAACTGGATATCTCGTCGTAGCTCCATAGTGGCTGCTGCCGAGGCGTTTTCGCTTCGGAGGGCCGTCAACAATCGGTCGGTCAACTCCAGAACCCGCCGATCGGACCACAGCAGCGCGCGCCGAAAAGCGCCCGGTAACAACAACCACAGCGCCGCGAAGGCAAGGGCGACGCCCACCGCGGTCTCCACCACCCGATCGACGACGATGCCGCCGAGTGGAGCGCCCGGATGCGAGATGGTCCCCATCAGTAACGCGAGTGGGGTGATGAACGTGACGGCGAGACCGTAATTGCGCGCCACACTGATCTCGATCGCGAACTGCAACACCATCAACACCACGATCACCGCGAGACCGGTCAGCGGCGAAAGATAGATCGCCGAGAACAGCACCACTCCGGCCAGCGTTCCGCCGAGCCGCTGCATGCCGCGATACGTCCCGTGCACACGATCCGGCCCCTGCTGGAGAACCAGGACGGCACCGAGGATCGCCCAATCCGGCCTGCTCAAACCCATCGCCACACTGATCCCGCCGGCACCTGCCGCCGCGCAGAACACCCGGATCGCCGTCGACGCCGCGTGCGAATCTCGATGCAACGACCGCTTCAACCGATACCCGATGCCCGGACGCGCCAGCGGCAGCTGATCTCGTGGCGATTCCACCGCACTTTCCGGATCCGGGACTGCACCGGCGCGCGCCCTCGTGGCGGCCGCAAACGCGAGATGGGCGTCGAACAGCGTTTGTACCAGCGCGGGGCGCGAGGTCCCGCGCGTCGACCCGGCCTCGTACACCGCGGCCCACGCCGCGTGC
The DNA here is from genome assembly GCF_002259025.1 of Rhodococcus sp. 05-2255-1e. NCBI lineage: Bacteria > Bacillati > Actinomycetota > Actinomycetes > Mycobacteriales > Nocardiaceae > Rhodococcus > Rhodococcus sp. 05-2255-1e. The sequence goes on from NZ_NOZE01000009.1 coordinate 345,794, forward strand.
AGACGCGAGGCGGCGGTATGTCGATCGCCCACGGACGCCGTCGGCGATGTCGTGTACTTCTCGATCGCCGCCACGGCCGCACCGACGGCCGCCCGTTCGGGACCCCTCGGGTCACGCACCACCCCGGACATCGCGACCACCAGCGCCGACGCCACCCCGATCGCCGCGCACACGGCACCGCGGGTCGCGCTGATGTCGGCGGCAGGGAGGTACGACGCCACCGCGCACACCAGCACGAAGAAGAACGCTCCGGGCGGGCCGAGTCGCAGCGCTGCCACGACGTAGACCGCGACGAGAGCGAGAACGGACAACACAGTCACCGGGATCATCCGCGCCCACCCGGTCTCGCCGAAGTCGAGGGCGAGCCGACCGGCCGTCGCGCCCAGCCACACCGAGGCCACCAGGGCGGCCCCTGCGGTCAGCACCACCCACCACCGCGACCGGTAGGGACGGCCCTCGCCGTAGATCACCGCGAAACTGCCCGAGACCACCAGCAGTGCCTCGGTGTGGAAGCCGAGCAGCCACGCCAGGATCGCCGGAACACCGAACGCCAGGGCGGAACGCAGTCCACCGGGCCAACGCCGGCCGACAGCGGGGAGCCCGAAGAGCACCTTCAGGCCTCGAGCCGGCGGTGGTGGGAGATGTTCGGGAACGGTCACTCGAACATGTTAAGGCAGGCGAGAGGCCCTAAAGTCCCAGCTCGGAGCTACCCGGCCCACTGCTCGGGGCATTCGCTCGGTAAGGTGACCCGCGGACAATCGAACGATTGTCGGCTATCCAGCGGAGGTAAAACGCGTGGCTCTCATCGTCCAGAAGTACGGTGGATCGTCGGTGGGGACCGCCGAACGTATCCGACGCGTCGCTGAACGAATCGTCGAGACCAAGAAGGCGGGCAACGACGTTGTCGTCGTCGTATCGGCGATGGGCGACACCACCGACGAACTGCTCGACCTGGCACAGCAGGTGTGCCCGGCCCCGCCCGCTCGCGAGATGGACATGCTGCTCACCTCGGGTGAACGCATCTCCAACGCACTGGTCGCGATGGCCATCCACTCGCTCGGCGCCGAGGCACGGTCGTTCACCGGTTCCCAGGCAGGCGTCGTCACCACCAGCGTGCACGGCAACGCCAAGATCATCGACGTCACCCCCGGCCGCGTCCGCAGCGCACTCGACGAGGGCTCGATCGTGCTCGTCGCCGGCTTCCAGGGCGTCAGCCAGGACAGCAAGGACGTCACGACGCTCGGTCGTGGTGGGTCCGACACCACCGCCGTCGCGCTCGCCGCGGCCTTGAACGCCGACGTCTGCGAGATCTACACCGACGTCGACGGCATCTTCACCGCAGACCCGCGCATCGTTCCCAACGCACGCCACCTCGAGACGGTCTCGTTCGAGGAGATGCTCGAAATGGCAGCCTGCGGGGCGAAGGTGCTCATGCTGCGCTGCGTCGAATATGCCCGTCGTTACAACGTTCCCGTTCACGTGCGCTCGTCGTACACCACCAAACCCGGAACGATCGTCTCCGGATCTATGGAGGACATTCCAGTGGAAGAAGCAATTCTCACCGGCGTCGCACACGATCGCAGCGAGGCGAAGGTCACCGTCGTCGGTCTGCCCGACACACCGGGCTACGCCGCCAAGGTCTTTCGCGCCGTGGCCGACTCCGAGATCAACATCGACATGGTGTTGCAGAACGTCTCCAAGATCGACACCGGCAAGACCGACATCACCTTCACCTGCCCCAAGGCCGACGGTCCGACGGCCGTGGAGAAGCTCACCAAGCTGCAGGCCGATATCGGCTTCGCGCAGGTGCTCTACGACGACCACATCGGCAAGGTCTCGCTCGTCGGTGCCGGTATGAAGAGCCACCCCGGCGTCACCGCGACGTTCTGTGAGGCCCTCGCCGACGCCGGCATCAACATCGATCTCATCAGCACCTCCGAGATCCGTATCTCGGTGCTGTGCAGCGACACTCAGCTCGACGATGCCGTGCGCGCACTGCACGCCGCCTTCGATCTCGGCGGCGACGAAGAAGCCGTCGTGCACGCAGGAACAGGACGATAGCCATGACCACAGTTGCAGTCGTAGGAGCCACCGGCCAGGTCGGTGCCGTCATGCGAACCCTGTTGGAGGAGCGCAACTTTCCCGCCGACACCGTTCGATTCTTCGCCTCCGCACGCTCGGCGGGCAAGAAGCTGCCGTTCCGCGGCGAGGAGATCATCGTCGAGGACGCGTCCACCGCGGACCTCACCGGTATCGACATCGCACTGTTCTCGGCCGGTGCCACGCTTTCGCGTGAGCAGGCACCGCGATTCGCTGCCGCAGGCGCCACCGTCATCGACAACTCGTCGGCGTTCCGCAAGGACTCCGATGTGCCGCTGGTTGTCAGCGAGGTCAACCCCGAGGCCGCGAAGAACCCGCCCCGCGGCATCATCGCCAACCCCAACTGCACCACCATGGCCGCCATGCCGGTGCTCAAGGTGTTGCACGACGAAGCCGGCTTGCAGCGGTTGATCGTCTCGAGTTACCAGGCGGTGTCCGGTAGCGGACTCGCCGGCGTCGACGAGCTCGCCACGCAGGCACGCGCCGTCATCGACGACGTCGAAAAACTGGTGCACGACGGTTCGTCGGTCGATTTCCCGGCCCCGAACAAGTACGTCGCGCCCATCGCTTTCAACGTCCTGCCGCTGGCCGGCGCGTTGGTCGACGACGGATCCGGCGAGACCGACGAGGACCAGAAGCTGCGCAACGAATCGCGCAAGATCCTCGGACTGCCCGACCTGCTGGTCAGCGGAACGTGCGTGCGCGTTCCGGTCTTCACCGGGCACTCGCTGTCGATCAACGCCGAGTTCGCTTCACCGCTGTCGGTGGAACGCGCTCGTGAACTGCTGGCCTCCGCACCGGGTGTCTCGCTGGTCGACGTGCCGACCCCGCTGGAAGCCGCAGGCAAGGACGACTCCCTCGTCGGCCGCATCCGCCAGGATCCGGGCGTCCCCGAGGGCCGCGGACTCGCGTTGTTCGTCTCGGGCGACAACCTGCGTAAGGGTGCCGCACTCAACACCATTCAGATCGCCGAGCTGCTGGTCTGAGGTCGTGCGCGTTGTGCGTCCCCAGGGGTACGCACAACGCGCACGACGGTCAGTTCAGGCGGTGACCTTCGGCGGAGGCGTCGAAGATGTGCGCATGGGCCTCGTCGATGCGGACGTGAACGCGGTCGCCCTTCTCGGGCGGGCTGCGCCAATCGGCCCGAGCGACAATGGTTTCGGTCCGGCCGTTGATGTCCGCGCGGCCGAACACGAAGGCCTCGGAGCCGAGTTCTTCGACGACGTCGATCTCGAGAGCAATTCCGCTGTCGGCGATTTCGATGTGCTCGGGACGAATGCCGAACATCACCTCGGTCGCGGAACCGAGGGTCTGACGTGGGACCGGGACTACCTGATCGGCCAGGCGGACGCCGCCGTCGGTGACCGGAGCGCGGAACAGATTCATCGACGGTGAACCCATGAACCCGGCGACGAATGCGTTCACCGGGGTTCGGTAGAGCTCACGCGGGGTGGCGCACTGTTGCAGCACACCACCTTTCAGGACAGCGACGCGATCACCCATCGTCATGGCCTCGACCTGATCGTGCGTGACATACACCGTTGTCGTGCCGAGCCGACGCTGCAACTGAGCGATCTGCGTCCGCGTCTGAACCCTCAGTTTGGCATCGAGATTGGACAGCGGCTCGTCCATCAAAAACACCTGGGGCTGCCGAACGATGGCGCGCCCCATGGCAACTCGCTGCCGCTGGCCGCCGGAGAGCGCCTTCGGCTTGCGGTCCAGGTACGGCTCGAGGTCGAGCAGCTTGGCGGCCTCCTCGACGCGAGTGCGAATGTCCTCCTTGTTCGCCTTCGCCAGCTTGAGCGCGAACCCCATATTCTCGGCGACGGTCATGTGGGGGTACAGCGCGTAGTTCTGGAACACCATCGCGATATCGCGATCCTTTGGTTCGGAATTGGTGACGTCCTTGCCGCCGATGAGGATGCGTCCCGAGTTGACCTCCTCGAGCCCGGCGAGCATCCGGAGCGACGTCGACTTGCCGCACCCGGAGGGGCCGACCAGAACGAGGAACTCACCGTCCTCGATGTGCAGGTCGAGCTCGTTCACCGCGGGGGTGTCGGAGCCGGGAAAAAGCCTGGTCGTGCGCTCGAAAGAAATTGTTGCCATGACGAAATAGATCCCTCCACCGGCAGGAACGTGCCGGACGATCCGAGTGTGGGGTGACGGCGGGAGCCGACCAGCACATAGTATGGGCCCCATCACAACCAGGAGGAAGGTGGCCGGGTGAGCGGCTCCGTGTCCAGACGCACCGCCCTACGTGGGCTGGCGGCGGCCGCAGTGGCAGCCGGAGCAGCCGCGATACCCGTGGCGTCGACGACGCGTCGAGCGCTGGCCGACGACTTCCTCCGAGGGCAGAGCCCACTGCTGTTCCATTCGCCGCAGCTGACGCCGTTCCGTGACGAGCTACCGCGGTTGCCGCTGATCAGCGGTACCGAGATCTCCCTCGACGCGCACAGCGCCACCCACTCTTTCCACGCCGATCTCAGGCCCGGGCCTACGTTCGGCTACGGTCAGTGCGACTACCTCGGGCCCACCATCGAATCGCAGCAGGGCGAGCCGTGGACGCTGAAGTACTCCAACACCACCGCAGGCAACCCACTCGCCGCCGACGTAGACACCTCGCTGCACGGCATGAGCGAGATGGATCGCACGATGACGCCGACGGCACTGCACCTGCACGGTGCCGTCACCGAACCCGCGAGCGACGGGCACTCCGAGATGCTGGTGCGCCCGGGTGAGTCGATGACGCACAACTTCTCGGGTCTGAACGACGCCGCCGGACTCTGGTACCACGACCACGCCATGTCCATGACACGTATCAACGTGTACGCGGGCCTGCTCGGGATGAACCTCGTCCGTGATCGGTGGGACACCGGCACATCCGACAACGCCCTCGGTCTGCCCTCGGGCGAATTCGAGTTGCCGTTGGTGCTGCAGGAAAAGATCATGAATCCAGACGGCAGCATGAGTATCCGCTCGAATATCACTGTGCCGCAGGGTAAGTGGGAGGGCGGCGGTACCGGCGACGTCGGCGTCGTCAACGGCAAGATCTGGCCGACGATGGAAGTGGCCCGGGGCATGTACCGGCTGCGGCTCGTCAACGCCGGGTCGTACAGCGTGTGGAACCTGTTCTTCACCAACAAGTTGCGATTCTGGGTCATCGGAAACGACGGTGGATTACTCGACGCGCCGGTGGAGACCACCAGCATCCGGCTCGCGCCCGCCGAGCGTGCCGACATCCTCGTCGACTTCGGAGCCGTCGAGGCAGGTGCCCTCGTCGAGCTGCTGAACGACGAGCCTCCGCCGGCGCAGGCCGCGTCCCTCGGAGCCGTCCCGATGCCGATGTTCTGCCAGTTCCGCGTCGCGTCCGCGGCGGGGTTCCGGGGCGGGATGCCGTCATTGCTGCGCGGGGGAAAGGGGCAGCCGGATCTGTTGCCCGCGTTGCCGACACCCACCTTCACGCGCACCGTCACCGTCAACCAGCCCTCCGGTGGGCTGAACCTCGACATGACGCTGATGAACTTGAACAACCTGCGGTACTCCGACCCGGACATCGAGATGCCCAAGCAGGGCACCGTGGAGATGTGGAACATCGTCAACACGACGGTGGAGCCGCACCCAATTCACCTGCACCTGGCGCACTTCCGGACGCTGGGGCGAATACCCATCGACCTCGCGGCGTACCAACGCAACTTCCCCCGGCCGACGTTCGGCGCCAAATGGGCTCCGCCGGTGGAGAAGTTCCTCACCGGACCCTCGGTGCCGCCGGCCACCTGGGAAGCCGGGTGGAAAGACACCGTCAACACGTACCCGGGCACCGTTACCCAGATCCTCGTTCGATTCCCGACGGCCGACGAACTCGGCTTCGATCCCGACGCCACGTTCGCGGGACCGGCCGCACACCACGGCGGTCACGATATGAGCGGTCACGACATGAATGGTCACGACATGCCGGCTGCGGGTCCGTCCGAATTGCAGGGGTACATGTGGCACTGCCACATGCTCGACCACGAGGACCACGAGATGATGCTGCGGTACCGCACCGTCGCTCCGTGACGTACGACCCCGAACCTGTCCAGGGGGCGGGAGTTGGTTGTGCTCGCCGTCAGGTCGGCCCACACTGACCGTGCCGTGTAAGGCAATCACCGTGCTCGGTCGATCTTTCTGTCCGTCGGCCGACTGCGACAACGGAACGGACCCAGGCCATGACCAGCGGAACGAAATCCGACCCGTGGGCTCTCACCACCGCCCCCGGCACCTCGGCGTACACCATGTACCGCGATCCCGACCACGAGCCACCTGCCCTCGTGTGCCAGGTGGGGTCGACGACTCTGCGATACCGCATCGAGGCAATCGAAGACCTGCACGGTTGGCTGACCGAACGTGGCGACTGGGTATTGCTCGGTGCCGCTGACGAGAAGAAGCCGGCTGCGCCGGACACGGTCGAAGCGTGGGGGCGCTCGCCGGACAACCCGGTCGGTGGTTGGTACGGGCTCAGGAACGGATACCGCGGCCGCTTCGGCATGTATCTGCCACCGCTACTCGAAGAGCTCGGCCTTGCAGAGCTCACCCACAATGCGCGGAACAACAGCATGCGCGCGCTGTAGCGGAGTCATCGAAAAAGTCTGTCGGTGGGTAGGTATAGCTTTCGTGGGGTGAAGACATGGGGGGATGTGTTCGGGCTCGGGGACCAGGAGTTGGTCTCCGAGCTCGCCGATGTGACCTCCCTCGAAAACACTTTGGCTGCAAAGCGATTGACGCTGCTGGCGGAAATCGACCGACGTGGCTTGGCGATGAAACTCGGGCACTCGTCCGTCACCCGCTGGTACGCCCGATCGATACGGATCACCGACGGATCCGCCGCCCGCCAGAACGCACTGGGGTACTGGCTGTTCGATCACCCCACCGTGCTCGACGCCCTTGCCTGCGGTGACATTCACGCCGCTCACGCCGCCGCCATCGCCGAGGGATACGACGTAGTTCTGCTGGCCGACCCGACGTTGAATAAGGACCGCCGCGACGGAATTGTCGCCGAATTGCTCGACACCGCGATGCGCAACACCGCCGGCCACGTGACCTCCCGCGCCCAGGCATTGGCGCATGCGGCCGCCGACGACGCCCGAGCACGACACGAAAAAGCCGAGAAACAACGCCGAGAGCAAGAACAGCGGGAACAGGAACGCCACGATCAGGAGCGGCGCAGCGATGATGGTGCGACCTCTACCGGCAGGCTTCCCGATCCGGAACCGCCTGCGCCCGAGCCTGTTCCGCCGACACCCGCACCGCGACCGGTGTCGGAAAACCCGGACCTGAACCGATTCGACCTGCACCCCCTGGCCAACGGCCGCTTTCAGTTCGGTGGCGATATGGACCGGTTGCTCGCCGAGAAGCTTCTGACCGCTCTGTCGCCGTTGACGGCACCGCGGCCGGGGCCCGGCGGGGAGCGCGACCCGCGGAGTGCGTCGAAGCGCCGGGCCGATGCACTCGATCAGATCCTCGACCGACACCTCCGCGGCGGCACCCGGGGGTCGGCGGGCGGGTCGCGGGCGTCGGTACACCTGATCGTCCCCCTGCGGGACTTGCTCGCCCACGGCGGCAACAAGCAATCCGACAGAACTGCAGCGGATTCGGGCGACACCGGTACGGGCGCGGGGAGCTCCTCGAGCTGCGGCGAGAGCAACGGCTCGCGTCCGGATGGAGTGGCTCGAGGGGATATCGCTGCTCGCGGCGAAGCGACATCCGGATGTGGTGGTGCCGGGCAAGAATCTGTGCGCGAGCCGGGCGACGCTGGTTCTCGCGGCGAAGCGTCAGCCGGCGGACATGGTGGCGGTGGTAGTAGCGCCGGGCATAGGTCTGCCTCCAGCCCAGGGAGTAGAGCTGCGCACGGAGAGGCGGCGGTCGCTGGTGATGTTCCAGCCAATGGTGCTGGTGGCGGGCAGAAATCTGTCCCCGAGCCGGGCGACGCGGACTGGCCGTTCCACTTCGATTGGACCGGCCCCATCAGTCGCTTCCTCGCCGAGCTCGTCACCTGCGACGCCGACCTGACCCCCGTCATCGTCGACCACCACGGCGTACCACTCGCGCTCGGACGAACCACCAGACTCGCCTCCGACGACCAACGCATCGCCCTGACCATCCGCGACACCTGCTGCGTCATGTGCGGCCGCCCCGCACAGTGGTGCCAAGCCCACCACATCAGATTCTGGGAACACGGCGGCCGCACCGACCTGAACAACCTCGCGCTCGTCTGCGGAGAATGCCACCGCCTCGTCCACCACGGCGACTGGCAGCTCATCATGGGCGACGACGGACACCCCTACGCCATCCCACCCGAATCCGTCGACCCCAGACAGGAACCCCTCCCCAGCTACCACCGACGAAAACAACGAGCAGCCTGACTCCACGCCGACAGCGGTCCAGCAGATCTATCGGACGGGAGGTACAACCGTGCGGTAGTGCGCCGCGATGTCGCCGGGGGTGGTGAACCAGACGCCGTCGTTGTTGGCGGTCAGGTGCTCGAGTGCAGCACGGAACCGTCGCAGTCGGTAGGGCTGTCCCGTCAGGAAGGTGTGCACGGAGATCGCGAGCACCACCGGTTGCCTTGCCGAGTTCTCCTTCAGCTCGTCGAAGCTTCCGATGATGTTGTGCTCGAACGCTTCTGCGGTCTGATGGTGATGGACGAACATCGGCAAGTCGTTGATCTCGTGGGGATACGGGACGCTGAGCAGCGGGCCGCCGCGGGTCTGTAGCCACACCGGTTGGTCGTCGACGGGCCAGTCCAAGGTGTACTGGTAACCGCGCTCCGCGAGGAGGTCCTCGGTGACGCGGCTCGGGTTGGCGCCGGGGCTCATCCATCCTCGGGGCGGTGCTCCCTCGTGTCGTTCGATCGCGGCGGTGACATCCTCGATGGAGCGACGTTCGGCGTCCTCGTCCTGATCGTTCGGTTGCACGGCGTTGGTTCGGCCGTGTGCGACGACCTCGGCGTCGAGTGCTCGGAACGCCGCGGTCAGCTGCGGGGCGTGCTCGTACACCTCGGTATTGACCAGCAATGTCGGCCGGATCCCGCACTGCTGCAATGTCTCTGCGATGCGGAAGCCGCCGACGCGATTGCCGTATTCGCGCCAGCCCCAGTTGTACGTGTTGGGTTGGTCCATCGCAGGCGTGTAACCGAGGCCGGGCTGCCCGTCGTCGTACGGAAAGTGCTCGCAGTTGACCGCGACATACACCGCGAGACGCGCGCCGCCGGGCCACTCGAACCGAGGCCGATCGACGATGGGGGAGTACTCGAAGCGGCCGTGCGAGGGGAGAGCCATGGCCGGGGTATTGCCCGCGGCGAGTCGGCACAAACTGTCGGTCAGTCGGTCTGAGTCGCGACGTCCACCAGGTGGGCGATCTGCGGGTCCCGTGGCTCGAACACCTCGAACACTCCGATTGCCGCCAGCTGCGGTGCCAGCTCTTTCAGCGTCGCGATCAGTTCGTCGTGAGCCTCGGTCCCGGGTTCCACGTCGCGGAGCGCGCGCGCATTCGCGACGAACGCCGCCACGGTGCCTTTCCGTATCGGGTGACCGTCGAACGTGGCTCTCTCGGCTCCGTCGGGAAGTATGTCCTCGGGGCGCACGGAATGACCGGTCATTGTGTATTCCTTCCGTCGAAGCAGCGTACGAATGCCAGTGTGGTCGACGTCAGCGCGACGATGTGGTGCCACGGCTGGCCGCCATGCGGGCCTTCTTCTGACGGTTTCCACACGTGTTCATGTCGCACCATTTTCGACTGCGGCTCTGGCTGGTGTCGAAGAACGCCGCGCGGCACGTAGGGGATGCGCACAACGCCACCGTGCCGTCTCGCTCACCGGCGACGATGTCGATTGCGTCGGCTGCGATGACACCGAGGGCGTCTTCGACCGCCGTCGTAGCCGTCAACTGCCACTGCCGGACGCCCGACGGCGACAGGATTGCCGACGCCCGACCCCGAAGGCTGTGGTCGTTCACAACGCGAACGGGGGAAGCGGGCAGTCGATCTCCAGTCGCGGCTGCAGTAGCGCAGAGGTGGATCGCTTCCCGTAGCTCCCGAGCCGCGTCGAGCTGTGAGTCGGTGCAGGATTCGACGGCGAGTCCGTGGAGAGTCAACCAGTCGGCGAGCCGTTCCGGCACAGGGATTCGTTCGACGGCATCGCCGCGACGCTCGGTGAGGGTTCCGGTGAATGCCGTCGACAGGACATTGCCGGGTCGGAAATCGGGGAAGCTCCTTGCCATAGAACCACCTTAGCCGGTTGCGCCGGGCCGTCTGCACTGTTAGAACTGCCTTAGCCGGTTCAAGTAAACAAAGGAGCCTTCATGATGCGCGTCGACAAGCCCGATGTCCGCCCGTTCGAGTGGCGCGCAACCGACGCCGACCTCGCCGATCTGGTCGCACGGCTCGACGCGGCTCGCCTGCCCGAATCCGAGACCGTGGCCGGCGCGCGCAGATGGGAGCAGGGGGTACCGCTCACGGAGCTCACGGACGCGATCGAGTTCTGGCGCACCGACTACGACTGGCGATCGCTCGAGTCGAGGCTCGACCGAGTCGGGCAGTTCTGCACGACCATCGACGGCGTGGGGATTCATTTCCTGCACCGTCGTTCTCCGCGGGGTGACGCAGCCCCGTTGATCGTGACGCACGGCTGGCCGGGCAGCGTTGTCGAATTCCTCGACATCATCGACGAACTGGCCGATCCGTCGGACCTCTCGGCACGTGCATTCCACGTCGTGGTCCCGTCTCTTCCTGGCTTCGGGTTCAGCGACAAACCTGCGACGACCGGGTGGGACACCGAGAAGATCGCGGCCGCGTGGGTCGAGCTGATGGGCCGTCTCGGCTACGACCGGTTCCTCGCCCACGGGGGCGATTGGGGAGGTGTCGTCACCACGATCCTGGGCGGCCGATTCCCCGAGCAGGTCATCGGAATCCACACGACCTACGCCGAAGCGCCGCCCGGGTTGTCGACGGACGGACTGACGGCCGAGGAGCTCGGCTGGGTTCAGCACACCAGAGAGTTCGACCGTGATCGCATCGCCTACGCGACACTGCAGGCGACGCAGCCGCAGACGATCGGGTATTCACTCGTCGATTCCCCGGTCGGGCTGTTGGCCTGGATTCTCGACAAGTTCGCGGAGTGGACGGACACCGAGGGCACTCCGTTCGAGACGATCTCTCGCACGGACTTTTTCGACAACGTCACCCTGTACTGGTTGACACGTAGCGGGGCGTCGTCAGCCCGCATCTACTACGAAAGCCACCACTCACTCGACCCGGACCTCCGCGTCGATGTCCCGGCCGCGATCACGACATATCCACGGGACATTGCGAAGTGCCCGCTGCCATGGGCCCAGCAGAGGTACCGGCGCATCGTTCGATGGCGGGCACCCGACGCCGGCGGTCACTTCCCTTCACTCGAACGGCGCGACTACTTCGTCCGGGACCTTCGCGCGGGTCTGTCAGCGGTCCTGGAGGCGGATGAGCGCAGTTGTGACAAAACTTAAAGTCAGGCTGGACTGTTTGTTGTTTTGACGCTACTGTGCGAAGTGTGACTACCGACACAGAGCTCAGCGACGGCGCGCCTACCCCGCGCCGCACGCAGGCCGAACGCACCGCGGGGACCCGCGCAAAGTTGCTCGATGCAGCCATCGAGTGCCTCGTCGAGCTGGGTTTCTCGAAGACCAGCACGCAGGAGATCGCGCGGCGTGCCGGTGTGTCCCGCGGAGCGCAGCTGCACCACTTCCCGACCAAGGAGACGTTGGTGACCGCTGCCGTCGAGCATCTCGTCGACCGCCGCCTGTCCGAAATCTTGGAAGCCGAACCCGATCCGGAACGTGGACCCGAGATCCTCGTCGACGCGTTCTCGGGCCCGCTGTTCTATGCCGCGCTCGAGCTGTGGGTCGCGGCCCGTACCGATCCGGCTCTGCACGAGGCGATGGTTCCGCTCGAACGACGCGTCGCCGAGGCCATCCAGAGCGGCGCTCAGATCGTCATGGGTAGCCGCATGTCCACCGAGTCCATCGAGCTCAGCGTCGAGCTGGCACGCGGGCTCGCTGTATCGGCTCTGTTCCGTACCCCCGAAGCCGACGCGCTGCTGCGCGGACGGCTCCTCCCTGTCTGGTCCGAAAAGGTGATGGACTCGTGAATTCTGCACTGCCCCAACAACTCGACGTGCTCGTCGTCGGAGCCGGTTTCGCCGGCCTCGCCGCGGTGGCGAAGATCCTCGCTGCTGATCCGAGTGCCGACGTGACCGTCATCGAGCGAGCGTCGGAGGTGGGCGGCACATGGCGGGACAACACTTACCCCGGGTGTGCGTGCGATGTTCCGACGTCGCTGTACTCGTTCTCGTTCGCGCCGAGCCCGAAGTGGAGTCACACCTTCGCGCGCCAACCGGAGCTGTTCGACTACCTCCAATCGGTGGTCGATCGACTGAACCTACGGGATCGCATCGTCACCGATTGCGAACTGCTGTCGGCCGATTGGAGTGACACGGACCAGCGGTGGACCGTGCAGACCTCGAAGGGTGCGGCGAGCGTCAGAGTTCTCATAGCTGCCACCGGCGCACTGTCGACGCCGAAGATCCCGGACGTCCCGGGCATCGACACATTCCAGGGAACGGTGTTCCACTCCGCGACGTGGAACCACGAGCACGATCTCACCGGGGAGCGCGTCGCCGTGATCGGCACCGGAGCGTCGGCGGTGCAGTTCGTGCCCGAGATCGTCGACAAGGCCCAGCGGCTCACCGTCTTTCAGCGCACACCCGCCTGGGTGATCCCACGTCTGGACCGCACCATCGGCCGGGTCGAGCGGACTCTGTACGAGAAGGTCCCCGCGGCTCATCGCGCGGTTCGCGGCATCATCTACGGGTACCGCGAGGCATACGTGACCGTGCTGGCCGACAACCCGTGGATGTTGCCCGCCGTCAAGGCATTCGCGAAGGCCAATCTGAAGCGTCAGGTCAAGAACCCGACGAAGAGGGCGGCCCTCACACCCGACTACGCACCCGGCTGCAAACGTCTTCTGCTGTCCAATGATTGGCTGCGGACGCTGGATCGACAAGACGTCGACTTGGTGACATCGGGCCTGACGTCGGTGACCGAGAACGGCGTCGTCGACGCGTCGGGCCGCAACTACGAGGTGGACACCATCATCTTCGCGACGGGGTTCACCCCGACCGAACCGCCGGTGTCGCATCTGTTGCGCGGCAGCGATGGTCGTACGCTCGCGGAGCGCTGGGGCGGTAGCCCGCAGGCCCACCTGGGCACCACCGTCGCCGGGTTCCCGAACCTCTTCCTGATGTACGGCCCCAATACCAATCTCGGGCACAGTTCGATCGTCTACATGCTCGAGTCGCAGGCCAATTACGTCGTCTCGGCGCTCAGTGAGATGCGGGACCATCATGCGACCGCCGTCGAGGTGTCCGAATCCGCTCAGCAGCAGCACAACTCGTGGGTCGACTCTTCTCTCGACGGCACAGTCTGGAATGCAGGCGGCTGCTCGAGCTGGTACCTCGACGCCAACGGACGCAACTCGACGATGTGGCCCACGTACACGTTCCGGTTCCGCAACAAGACGCGAACGTTCGACACCTCGAATTACCGACTCGTCTCCGACACCCGTGAATCAGACAAGAAGGCGGTTTCCGCATGAGCGACTACGACGTACTGATCATCGGCTCCGGGTTCGGCGGGAGCGTTGCCGCGCTGCGGGCCGTCGAGAAGGGCTACCGGGTGGCGGTGTTGGAATCCGGCCGACGGTTCGCCGATCACGAATTGCCCAAGACCAGTTGGCGTTTGCGTAAGTACCTGTGGGCTCCGGCGCTCGGCTGCTACGGCGTCCAACGTATTCACCTGTTGCCCGACGTGCTGGTGATGGCGGGGGCAGGCGTCGGCGGAGGCTCGCTCAACTACGCCAACACGCTGTACCAGCCGCCGACGAAGTTCTTCGAGGACCCGCAGTGGGGCGCCATCACGGACTGGAAGCGTGAACTGAATCCGTACTACGACCAGGCGCGTCGGATGCTCGGGGTCGAGACGAACCCGACGATCACTGCCTCGGACAAGGTCATGAAGGAGGTCGCCGAGGACATGGGCGTGGGCGACACGTTCACCTCGACTCCCGTGGGCGTCTACTTCGGTGACCGCGGCAAGACCGCACCCGACCCGTTCTTCGGTGGTGCCGGTCCCGAGCGGACCGGGTGCACCGAGTGTGGTTCGTGCATGACGGGTTGCCGCGTCGGCGCGAAGAACACCCTCGTCAAGAATTACCTCTATCTCGCCGAACGTGCAGGCGCACACATCCTTCCGCTGACGACCGTCGTGGACGTCCGCCCGAACGGCAGCGGCTACGACGTCGTGACGCGCAGGACCGGGGGCAAGCTGCGCCGCAAGGAGAAGACGATCACCGCCGATCAGGTGGTCTTCTCGGCGGGCACCTATGGAACGCAGAAGCTCATGCTCGCCGCCAAGGAGAAGGGCTCTTTGCCACGGCTGTCGAACAAGATCGGTTCGTTGGTACGTACCAACTCCGAGGCCGTGCTGGCCGCAACGGCGCGCGGACGCGAGGTCGATTACCACGAGGGAGTGGCGATCACCTCGTCGTTCCATCCGGACGATCACACGCACATCGAACCCGTGCGATACGGCAAGGGCAGCAACGCAATCGGGCTGCTGCAAACCGTTCTCAGCGACGGCGGCGGCAAGGTGCCGCGGATTCTCAAGACGCTCGGAGTGGCGCTGCGTCACCCCGGCGCGGCGGCCCGCAGTCTGTCGGTCCACAGGTGGTCCGAACGCACCGTCATCGCTCTGGTGATGCAGACCGACGACAACTCCCTCGAACTCGGCTCGAAGAAGGGGCCGTTCGGGCGCCGTCTGACGAGTCGGCCCGGGGCGGGCGATCCGCCGCCGCAGTGGATTCCGCAGGGGCACACGGCTATCAGGTTGCTCGCCGACAAGATCGGCGGCGATCCGGGCGGGTCGATCGCCGAGATCGTCAACATTCCGATGACCGCGCACTTCCTCGGCGGCTGCGCCATCGGTGATTCACCGAACACCGGTGTGATCGACGGCTACCAGCGGGTGTACGGGTACGAGGGCTTGCACGTGCTCGACGGTTCTGCCGTCAGCGCCAACCTCGGTGTCAATCCGTCTCTGACCATCACCGCGCA
The DNA here is from genome assembly GCF_002259025.1 of Rhodococcus sp. 05-2255-1e. Taxonomy (NCBI): domain Bacteria; kingdom Bacillati; phylum Actinomycetota; class Actinomycetes; order Mycobacteriales; family Nocardiaceae; genus Rhodococcus; species Rhodococcus sp. 05-2255-1e. Next base: position 361,071 of record NZ_NOZE01000009.1, read on the forward strand.
GGCCGAGCGGGCAATGGCGTTGTGGCCCAACAAGGGTGAGCCGGACCGTAGGCCTGCCGTCGGCTCGGGTTATGTCGAGGTGGCACCGGTTCAGCCGTCCAACCCGGTGGTGCCGGTGACCGCGCCGGGCGCGCTGCGCCTGCCGCTGACCGTCGTGGGGAGGGACTCCTGATGTGGAGCGTCGCCGAGTCGGAGACCGAGCGCACCGATTGGCCGGTCAGCCCCGCTGCGCCGTGGCCGGCGAACGTCCGGGCCACGATCTGGTGGCATCGCGCCCGGTCGTCGGATTTCGCTCCCGCCGGCGCGAAGACGCTGCCGATCACGATGTGCATGGTCGTCGACTACATGACGTCACCCGTCGGTCCCTACCGCGAGATACTGGCGAGCCCGGTGTTGCGCCGGGACGTCGGAAAGATTCCGCGCATGTCGGTGCCGTTCATTGCCGTCGATTCCGCGACGTCGGTGCACGGCGGCAGGACCAACTGGCATCTGCCCAAGGTGCTGGCCGAGTTCGACGGCGACGTGCTGAACAAGGCCGGGGTCAGCGGTGGGGACTGGTCGGTGCGGACCGGCTCCCGCGGCTTCGGGCCCGCATTTCCGATGCGCGGATCGATCGGGTTCGCGCAGCCGGTGCCCGGCGGATCGGCTCTCGGCGTCGCAAGTTTGAAGGGGAAAGCCAGGTTGGCTCGGGTGCAGGTGGATGCGTCAGGCCCGACGCTCGATCGCTGGATGTCGTCGGGCACGTATTTCGGGTTGCAGATCGTGTCGGGTTCGATGCGGACGGGTGAGGCGCGGCTGGTGCCCTGACGACAGTCCTTTTCTTGACTTAGTACAGATTGATGGCATGCTGGTGGTCGAGCTCGAGGGTTTATGCCGCGTGAGTACGGGCATTCCCCATGAGAATCCGGCCGCGCCCTCGGCCGCACAGATTTCGTCCGGGACAGCCCTCTCGGACTCTCTACAGCCATCAGGAGGCTTCGTATGACCAAGCCGACCACCAGCAAGCCCACCACCAGTAACTCGGGAATCCCCGTAGCCAGCGACGATCAGTCGCTCACCGCCGGCGCGCAGGGCCCGATCCTGCTGCACGATCACTACCTGATCGAAAAGATGGCGCAGTTCAACCGCGAGCGGGTCCCGGAGCGCGTCGTGCATGCCAAGGGCGCGGGCGCGTTCGGCGAGCTCGAGATCACCGGAGATATCAGCAAGTACACCAAGGCAAAGGCGTTGCAGCCCGGCGCGAAGACCGAGATGTTGGCACGGTTCTCCACCGTCGCCGGCGAGCAGGGTAGCCCCGACACCTGGCGTGATCCGCGCGGCTTCTCGCTGAAGTTCTACACCGAGGAAGGCAACTGGGACCTCGTCGGCAACAACACGCCGATCTTCTTCGTCAAGGATCCGATCAAGTTCCAGGACTTCATCCGCAGCCAGAAGCGCATGCCCGACTCCGGTCTGCGCGACAACAACATGCAGTGGGACTTCTGGACCCTCTCGCCCGAGTCGGCGCACCAGGTCACGTGGCTCATGGGTGACCGCGGCATCCCGAAGTCGTTCCGCCACATGGACGGTTTCGGTTCGCACACGTACCAGCTCATCGCCGAGGACGGCACGAAGACCTGGGTGAAGTTCCACTTCAAGACCGATCAGGGCATCGACTTCCTGACGCAGGACAAGGCCGACGAGGTTGCGGGTACGTCACCCGACCACCACCGTCAGGACCTGTTCGGGTCCATCAAGAACGGCGACTTCCCCAGTTGGACCCTCAAGGTCCAGCTCATGCCGTACGACGAGGCCGAGAACTACAAGTACAACCCGTTCGACCTCACGAAGGTCTGGTCGCAGAAGGATTACCCGCTCATCGAGGTCGGCAAGATGACCTTGAACCGCAACCCGGAGAACTTCTTCGCGCAGATCGAGCAGAGCTCGTTCGAGCCGTCCAACACCGTGCCCGGGATCGGCTTCAGCCCCGACAAGATGCTGCTCGGCCGCGTGTTCTCCTACGCGGACGCGCACCGTTACCGCATCGGAGCGAACTACGCGCAGCTGCCGGTCAACGCCCCGAAGTCCGAGGTCAACTCGTACTCCAAGGACGGCAACATGCGGTACTCGTTCAACTCTCCGGAGACGCCCGTCTACGCGCCGAACTCCTTCGGCGGTCCGTCGGCGGACACGAACAAGTACGGCGACGACGGAGCGTGGGACTTCGAGCCTCGCTTCGTCCGCACCGGCTACATCGAGCACCCCGAGGACGGCGACTTCGTGCAAGCGGGAGCCCTGGTCCGTGAGGTCATGGACGACGCGCAGCGCGAGCGCCTGGTCGGGAACATCGTCGGACACGTCCTCAACGGCGTCAGCGAGCCGGTTCTGAGCCGGGTGTTCGAGTACTGGACCAACGTCGACCCCGAGCTCGGCAAGAAGGTCGAGGAAGGTGTTCGGTCGCAGCAGAACGAGACCGCTCCCACCACCGGTGCCGGCGCGATCGACGATCCTGCCGACGAGGCCGCCAAGGTCTGATCCGCACGTTCCTGGGATCGGCGTCACAACGACGCCGATCCCGGAACAACCGGCGCAGTGCCGCCGTTGTGCAATACAGACGGAAGCACAATAATGGCGTGCGATGCACACCGTCGTACAACGGCAGGGAGGCCACATCATGACGAACCCCATCACCAGCACCCTCGACGCAGGTCAGCAGAAGATCGCGGGCGACGCTCTGCAGGGCACCGTCGTCGACCTGATCGATCTCTCGCTCATCGCGAAGCAGGCGCACTGGAACGTGATCGGCAAGAACTTCCGGTCCGTGCACCTCGAACTCGACGAACTGGTCACTGCTGCACGTGAATTCACCGATCAGGCGGCCGAGCGCGCCACCGCGATCGGTGTCAGCCCGGACGGCCGGGCAGCCACCGTCTCCTCGACGGCCGGAACCAAGGGCTTCGGTGCCGGGTGGACCCAGGACAGCGAAGTGGTGCCGGCCATCGTCGACAACATCGCTGCCGTCGTCGACCGGCTGCGTGGACGCGTCGCCGATACCGCGGAAGCTGACCCGGTGACGCAGGACCTGCTCATCGCCATCACTGCTCGGCTCGAGCAGCTGCACTGGATGTGGCAGGCCCAGGCCAGCTGAAACCTGAATTCGATGCGGGCCCCTCACCGGTGGTGAGGGGCCCGTTTTGTTTGCGTGTACAGCCCATGGGTATTCGTACGCCCATGTCTGAAAGTGCTCCGAAGGTCGACGCGGTGTTGTTCGATATCGACGGCACGCTCGTCGATTCCAATTACGTCCATGTCGACGCGTGGTCCCGCGCGTTCCGCGATGCCGGGCACGAGGTGTCGTCGTGGCGCATTCATCGCAGTATCGGGATGGACGGGTCGAAGTTGCTGGAGGCGTTGGTCGGTTCGTCCGACAGCGCGCTCGCGCAGGAAGCGAAAACCCTGCACGGGGAGTACTACGCGGCCGCGTCGAAGACCTTGGAAATTCTGCCGGGTGCACGGGAGCTGTTGGCAGAGCTGAGTACTCGCGAGGTCACCGTGGTGCTCGCGACGTCCGCGCCGGAGTCCGAGCTGTCGACGTTGCGTGATCTGCTCGAGGTCGAGGATTCGGTAGCGGTGGTGACGTCCGGCGAGGACGCCGAGGTGGCGAAGCCGGAGCCCGACATCATCGGTGTTGCGCTCGAGCGCGCCGGCGTCGACGCCGAACACGCGATCATGGTGGGAGACAGCGTGTGGGACATCGAATCCGCGGGCCGGGCAGGGGTGCGGGCCATCGGCGTGTTGAGCGGCGGTATCTCACGCGCAGAGCTGCTCGACGCGGGTGCGGTGGCAGTGTTCGACGACCCGGCCGATCTGCTGGAACACCTCGCCGAGAGCCCGATCCTTGCCGACAAGGCAAGTGCTTGAGCAACTTCCGAAAGCCTTGTCCGAGGGTCGACGGGTACGTCCCCATCGAAAGTTACGGCGCGATCGGTGACGGCCGAACCGTCGCGATGATCGCCGACGACGGCCGCATCGATTGGTTCCCGGTACCGAATCTCGATTCGCCACCGCCGTTCGCCTCGCTGCTCGACGCCCCGCACGGTGGGTACATCGAACTGACGCCCAGAGGCGAGTTCACCGTCGAGCGCGAATTCGTGCCCGGCACAAACGTTCTGACCACCACGTTCCGCACCGACGGCGGTACCGTCCGAATCACCGACTCGCTCAACACCGGTGTGGCCGGTCGATTGCCGTGGGTGGAGTTGGCGCGCCGTATCGACGGACTGGACGGAACAGTGGACATGACGTGGTCCGTCGCACCGGGCACGATGCTCGGTATCGCGTCGCCGTGGGCGTACGACACCGAGCACGGAACCGTCCTGCGCGTCGACGGATTGACGCTGGCAGTCCGGACTTTGGGGATCGAAGACGTGCAGCTCGCGGATCGCGACATCAGCGGCGTCTTCACCACGCGCTCGGGTTCGCGTCACGTCATCGGTGTGGTCGGAACCGAGAACGAGCCACTGCCGCTGCCGGATCCTCAACACCTCGACGAGGGCATCGACCGGACCATCGACAATTGGCGCGTCTGGTCGGACGAGTTCTCGTACGAGGGCCCGTGGGCGAAGCACGTCGCTCGTAGCGCGTTGGCGTTGAAGCTGTTGCTGCACAGCCCATCCGGTGCTATCGCGGCGGCAGCGACCACGTCACTGCCCGAGAATCGCACCGGTGGCAAGAACTGGGACTACCGGTACGCCTGGGTTCGCGACGCCGCGTACACCATTCGGGCGCTGCAACGGTTCGGTCTGCGTGAGGAAATCCATGCGGCGGTCGCGTGGCTGCTGAAGGTCATTCGAGTCAACGATCCGTTGGTGAACGTGTTCTACACCCTCGGCGGCGAATTGCCGGGCGGCACAGAGCAGCCCGACGTGCCCGGCTGGCGCGGCATCGGACCGGTGGTCAACGGTAACGCCGCGGCGGACCAACTCCAGCTGATGATCTTCGGAGACCTCTTCTCGATCATTCGGCAGTACGTGGACGCGGGCAACATCCTCGACGCGCAAACCGGCCGGCTGTTGGCGACCATCGCGGACGAGGCCTGCGACTCGTGGCAGCGCAAGGATGCCGGTATCTGGGAGCTCGAGGTGGAGCAGCACTACACGAGCTCCAAGCTCGGGTGCTGGCAGGCGCTGGACTGCGCGGTGCACCTGGCCGAAGCCGGGGAGATCCCGGGCATACCGGATCGGTGGAAGGCCGAGAAGGAGTGCATACGGCGGTATATCGAAACCGAGTGCTGGTCCGAGGAGCGGCAGACCTACCTCGCGTACCCGGGTGCCGACGGGCTCGACGCGTCGGTGCTGTTGGCAGCCGAGATGAATTTCGATCGCGGAGAACGTATTTCGGCCACGATCGATGCGCTCGGTGAGGAGCTCGGTGCCGGGCCGTTGATGTACCGCTACAGCGGAGTGTCCGAGGAAGAGGTCACGTTCGTGGCCTGCGCGTTCTGGCGAGTGTCGGCGCTCTCGTGCGTCGGCCGAGACGACGAGGCCACGGCCCTGATGGACCAGTTGGTGGAAATGTCCAACGACGTCGGGCTGTACAGCGAGATGATCGATGCTTCGGATGGGTCGTTTCTGGGTAACTTCCCGCAGGGCTTGAGCCACCTGGCCCTGGTGAATGCGGCGTTGACCATCGCGCGTTCGCACGACGCCACAGCCTGACAACCGACCTCTAGCGCAAAGTGGGATCGAATGGATTTGGGAATCGACGGTAGAGCCGCACTGGTGACCGGAGCCGACTCCGGCATCGGGTGGCACACTGCGAAGCTGCTGCTGGCCGAAGGCGTCCGTGTGGTCGTCAGCGACAAGGACCAGAGTTCGCTGGACGAAGCCGCAGCGAAACTCGGTGCAGCGGAAGGACAGCTGTTCGCGTTCGCCGCGGACGTGACCGACACCGAGGCCGTCGAGAACCTGGCAGTGCGCACGCAGCAGGCCGTGGGCGACATCGACATTCTGGTGCAGTCCTCCGGTGTCACCGGCGCGCAGGGGCTGTTCCACGAGATCGACGAGGAAGGGTGGCGCTCCACCCTCGACATCGACCTCATGGGCCCGGTCCGCCTACTGCGCGCGTTTCTCCCCGCCCTCCGGCGCGGTGGATGGGGGCGCATCGTGCTGTTAACGTCCGAGGACGCCGTGCAGCCGTACGACGACGAATTGCCCTACTGCTCGGCCAAAGCCGGAGTTCTGGCTCTGGCCAAGGGGCTTTCGCGCAGCTATGCGTCGGAGGGCCTGCTGGTCAACGCGGTCTCCCCGGCATTCATTCACACCCCGATGACCGACGCGATGATGGACAAGCGAGCCGAAGAGAAGGGCACCGACAGAGACGGTGCCATCGAGAGCTTCCTCGACGAGGAGCGCCCGTACATGGAACTGGGACGCCGCGGCGAACCCGAGGAAGTGGCCTCGGTGATCACGTTCCTGTGCTCGGACCGCGCGTCCTTCGTCAACGGATCCAACTACCGAGTCGACGCCGGTTCCGTCGCAACAATTTAGGAGAACAGCATGACCAATTTCGGATACACGTTGATGACCGAGCAGAGCGGTCCCAAAGAGCTGGTGAAGTACGCCGTCGGAGCCGAGAAGGTCGGCTTCGACTTCGAGGTCAGCAGTGACCACTACTCGCCGTGGCTCTCGTCCATGGGCCACTCTCCTTACGCGTGGACCACTTTGGGTGCGGTCGCGCAGGCCACCGAGCGCGTCGAGCTGATGACGTACGTGACGTGCCCGATCATTCGGTACCACCCGGCCGTCGTCGCCCAGAAGGCCGCGACATTGCAGATCTTGGCCGACGGACGCTTCACCTTGGGACTCGGCAGCGGCGAGAACCTCAACGAGCACGTCGTCGGTGAAGGCTGGCCCTCCATCGACAAGCGTCAGGACATGTTCGTCGAGGCACTCGAGATCATCCGCGCACTGCACGCCGGTGGCCTGGTCACCTACGAGGGCAAGCACTTTCGCGTCGACTCGGCTCGGATCTGGGACCTACCCGAGGGCGGCGTCCCGATCGGTATCGCCGCCGGCGGCGAGAAGGCAGTGGCGCGGTTCGCCGAGTACGGCGATCACCTCATCGCCACCGAGCCGGATGCTGATCTCGTCAAGGCGTGGTCGGACAACCACGAGGGCCCGGCGCGTTCCATCGGACAGATCCCCATTTCGTGGGATCCCGACAAGGACGCAGCCATCGATCGCGCACACGACCGTTTCCGCTGGTTCGCCGGTGGCTGGGCCGTCAACGCGGATCTGCCGACGACGGCCGGTTTCGCCGGTGCGACGAAGTTCGTCCGGAAAGAGGATGTGGCCGACACGATCCCGTGTGGACCGGACCTGGACGCCATCGTCGAGGCCGTGAAGCCGTACTGGGAGGCCGGTTACACCGACATCGCGCTGGTCCAGGTGGGCGACGAAACTCAGGAGCGCTTCCTCGCCGAGGCCGCAGGCCCGCTGTTGGAGAAGCTGCGCGCTGCGTCCAGCTGAGCACACACGACGAGACCCCGATCGAGACCATCGATCGGGGTCTTTTCGTTGTGCGGCAGTGCTACCGAGCCAAGCGCGGCAGGTTCTTCGAGATGCTCGACGTCAGTGCTTTGCCGACGATCGCGGCGAGACCGGGGATCGGGGCGTCGAATCCAATTGTGTAGTCGAGTTCGGTACCGCCGTCAGTGGTGGGGGTCAGCTTCTGCACACCCCAATGACCGCGTAGCGGGCCACCTTTGGTGATGCGGTACTCGATGAGGGTGTTCGGCTCGGAGACGGTTGTGGTCTCCTCGAACGCGGGGAGTGGCCCCAGCTTCAGGCTACGAGCCGATCCGACGCCGTTGCGGGAGGTGTCTCCGTCGCGCACCCGGCGGATCTTGGCCAGGAACAACGGGCCGAGGTTCTCGTGTTCGGACAGCGCCGCGAAGACGACGTCGGGAGACGAAGCGAACCGATGGGTGACATGAACGCGGGTGGGGGTCGGCATGCCTCACAGTAGCGCCGATCAGGCAAAGAAAAGGGACCCTCTCGACTGAATCGAGTGGGTCCCTTTTCGTGGTCCAACTGTCGGGGTGGCGGGATTCGAACCCACGACCTCTTCGTCCCGAACGAAGCGCGCTACCAAGCTGCGCCACACCCCGTGTACCGCTGTAGAAGTCTAACTCACGACTGCCTCAGAACGCGAAACGCCCTCGTCGGAGACGTCCTTCGGGCCCTTTCTGGGGGCAGGAGTGAGCGTGATCAGGGTTGCTTCGGGGCGGCAGCAGAAGCGGGCAGGCGCGTACGGCGACGTCCCGAGACCGGCCGACACGTGGAGCTGAGTGTGCGCGCCCCACTTGGACGGACCTTTGACCCGGGAACGATCGATCTCGCAGTTCGTCACCAGCGCACCGTAGAACGGCAGGCACAGCTGGCCGCCGTGGGTGTGCCCGGCGAGGACGAGGTCGTAACCGTCCTGCGCGAACTTGTCCAACACCCGGGGCTCGGGGGAGTGGGTGATGCCGAGGCGCAAGTCTGCCAACGGGTTCGGCTGGCCGGCGATGGTGTCGTAACGATCGCGCTTCAGGTGCGGATCGTCGACGCCCGCCGATGCGATCCGGACGCCGGCGACTTCGAGTTCGCGGCGCACATGCGTCACGTCGAGCCAGCCGCGTTCGGAGAACGCAGCCCGCAGGTCACGCCATGGCAGCGACTCGCCCGTCGTGCGCTTGTGGTTCTTGTCGAAGTACTTGAAGGGGTTCTTCGGCTTGGGCGCGAAGTAGTCGTTGCTGCCGAACACGAACAGCCCTGGACGCGACAGCAGCGGCCCGAGGGCCTGCACGACGCTGGGGACAGCGCGTTGGTGCGACAGATTGTCGCCGGTGTTGACCACGAGGTCGGGTTCGAGGCGGTCCAGTTCGCGGAGCCAGTTCTGCTTCATCCGCTGGCCCGGCATCATGTGCAGGTCGCTGATGTGCAGTACTCGCAGCGTCGCGGAGCCGGGTTCGAGCACCGCCATCGACGTCTCACGGAGCGTGAACGCGTTGCGCTCGACGAGGGTGGCGTAGCCGATGCCCAAGGCCGCAGCACCCGCCGTCCCGATCACCGAGCTCTTGAGCGGTGCCGCTCTGACGACGTCGCGCGTGTGCTCGGCAACCGACCGCAGTTGCGTGGAGGCACCGCGTAGTTGCGTGGAAGCGCTGCGCAGTTGCGCCGAGGTTGGCAGTAACGAGGAACTGAAGTGAACGGCCACCCAGTCCACGATACGGCAGCAAGCCGATATGGACGCGCGAGCCGACGGCTGGGCCGCGTAGCGTTTCTGCCATGTCCGAACTCAAGGCCCGTATCCGAACCGACCTGACCACAGCGATGAAAGCGAAGGACAAGCTCCGGCTGGCAACGCTGCGCATGATCCTCGCCGCCATTCAGACCGAGGAGGTCTCCGGCAAGGAGGCCCACGAACTGACCGACGACGACGTTCTGAAGGTGCTGGCGAAGGAATCGAAGAAGCGCGGCGAATCGGCCGAGATCTACACGCAGAACGGTCGCGGCGAGCTCGCCGCCAACGAGCACGCCGAGGCGCAGATCATCAACGAGTACCTGCCCACTCCGCTGACGGACGAGGAACTGGCCACCATCGTCGACACCGCCATCGCCCAGGTCGCCGAGGAATTGGGCGAGCGACCGGCCATGAAGCAGATGGGTCAGGTCATGAAGATCGCGTCGGGCCTCGCCGCAGGTAAGGCCGATGGATCCCGCCTGTCGAAGGCCGTCAAAGACCGTTTGTGACCACGAATGTGAGTGGAACCTCGTAGTCCACTACGAAGTTCCACTCACATGCGGCGAAGCCGCTCAGCGAGGAGCAGTGAGCCCCGGGATCGCCGGTATCTGGATACCCGGCGGCAGGTCCGGTATCTGGATACCCGGCGGCAGGGCAGGGGCCGGAGCCGGTGCCGGGCGAACCGATCCGTCACTGACGTAGATCGTGATGTTCGATCCGGGAACCGCACTGCCCGACGGTGACGTCGACACCACGGTTCCGCGCGCAGCCTGATCGGCCGTCGTCACCGCTGTCACCTGGAAGCCCGCACCCTGCAGCGTGGACGTCGCGGACGACTGGCTCTGGCCGGTGACGTCGGGAACCTGTCCGTTGGCCGAACCGCGGACGTACTTCTGGTCGACGGGTGGAAGTTGGACGGGCCCGTAGTTGGTGGCGATCGGGCTCATCGCGTCGAACCAGGTTCTCGCGGGTTCGTTACCGCCGTACAGGTTTCCCGAACCGCAGGGCCGCAGCGGGAACGAGCAGATCTCGCTGGGCGTCGGTGAGTCGCCGTAGGTGTACACGGCGGCGGCGTAATTGTTGGTGAACCCGAGGAAGCCCGAGGATCGGTTCGACTCGGTGGTACCGGTCTTGCCGGACATCGGCAGGTTCCAGCCGGCCGAGGCAGCGGCGGACGCGGACGTGCCACCTGCCTGGTCGTCCTTGCTCATAGCGTTGGCGAGGGTGTTCGCCAGACCGGGTTCGACGACCTGCTCGCAGGCCTGGTGAGCGACGGGAACGGGCTTGCCGTCGCGGTCGAAGATCGAGTCGATCGGGGTCGGCGGGCACCATTTGCCACCGGAAGCCAAGGTCGCGGCCACGTTGGACAGCTCCAGCGGGTTCACCCAGGTGGGTCCGAGGGTGAACGAGCCGAGGTTCTGACTCTTCTGGAAATCGGCCATCGACTGCTCGGCACCCGAGGAACCTGGGTCGGTGTACGAGCGCAGGCCGAGACGGACGGCCATGTCGACCGTCGGCGTGACGCCGACGGACTCGATCAGCTTGACGAAGGCCGTGTTGGGGGACTGAGCCAACGCGTCGGTGATGGACAGCGCGGGTGGGTAGTTGCCCGCGTTCTCCACGCAGTAGGTGGAGGCCGGGCAGTTACGAGCACCACCGTCGCCGACGCCCTTGACCTCCACGCGCTTGGGGACCTGCAGCGTTGCGCTGGTGCCCAGTCCGCGTTCCATGGCGGCGGCCGTGGTGAAGATCTTGAAAATGGAGCCGGCTCCGTTACCCACGAGGGAGTGCGGTTGCGGCTGCACGGTCTCGTCGGCGTCGGCGTTGAGGCCGTAGGTGCGGCTGCTGCCCATCGCCAGGACGCGGTGCTGGTCCTGGCCCGGGGCGACGACGTTCATCACCGTCGCCACGCCGTCGAGCGAGGGGCTGGTGTTGCTGACCAGGGCGGACTTGGTGGAGTTCTGGACCGCGGGGTCGAGCGTCGTGCGGATGAGGTACCCGCCCTTGTCGATCTGCTCCTGGCTGATTCCGGCCTGAGCGAGGTACTGCAACGCGTAGTCGCAGAAGAATCCTCGGTCTCCTGCCGCGATACAGCCGCGGGGCAGGGTCTGGGGGACCGGTAGCACGCCGAGGGGCTCGGCCTTGAGTGCGGTGAGCTCGGCCGCACGCTCGGGGAGGTTCTGGATCATCGTGTCGAGCACGGTGTTCCTGCGCTCGATCACACCCTCTTCGTTGGTGTACGGGTTGAGGGCGGAGCTGGACTGGACCATGCCGGCGAGCATCGCGGCCTGGACGGCGCTGAGCTGGCTGGCATCGATACCGAAGTACGTCTGAGCCGCGTCCTGGATGCCGAACGAGGCATTACCGAACGGCACCAGGTTGAGGTAACGGGTGAGGATCTCGTCCTTGGTCAGTTCCTTGTCGAGCGTCAACGCCATCCGGATCTCGCGGATCTTGCGGGCGGGCGTCGTTTCGATGGCGGCGCGTCGCTCGGCGTCGGTCTTCGCCACGACCAGCAGCTGGTAGTTCTTCACGTACTGCTGGTCGATGGTCGATGCACCCTGCTGGACCTGGCCGCTGGTGGTGTTGGTCAGGAACGCGCGCAGCGTGCCCTGCCAGTCGACGCCCTGGTGCTCCGCGAAGCGCCGGTCCTCGATGGAGACGATGGCCAGCTTCATCTCGTTGGAGATCTTGTCGCTCGGTACCTCGAAGCGGCGCTGCTCGTACAGCCACGCGATCGGGTTGCCGTTGACGTCGGTCATCGTCGAAACAGCCGGTACGGCACCCTCGACCAACTCGGCCGAGACGTTGTCGACGGTATCGGCGGCGCGGTTGGACGCGAACCCGAACCCACCGGCCAAGGGGAACATCACGCCGGCGAGCAATGCACCGGCGAGTGCTGAACATCCGGCGAGCTTCGCCACGGTTTTTCCAACTGACACAGAGCACAGCGTACGTGTGCCTCGTTCGGATCGGCAGTGCCCCGCATGCGTTGTGCGCTGCGCCCCTGCTCGGGACGCCCGTACCAGAAATGTGACCTCACCGTCTTGCATTCGGGGCCGGGTTTACCTAAATTATGAGCACAGTGTGATTCGCATAACACTTGATAATGAATGTGGGGCAGCTCCTAGAATTTGTGCTTCGACACCGAGGTACAAACTGCTCGGAGCCTCCAGGACGCCCAGTGAGGGCGACCGAGACGTAAAGGGGATCCGCCATGCACACGACAACCGCGCCGACGCGACTCGATGTAGAGGAAGCAGAAGCACGTATCGCTTGGGTGTCACACGCTCGGTGCAAGGGCACGGATCCGGACCAGCTGTTCGTCCGGGGTGCAGCGCAGCGCAAGGCCGCGACCATCTGCCGGCACTGCCCGGTTCTGATGCAGTGCGGTGCGGATGCGCTCGACAATCGCGTCGAGTTCGGTGTGTGGGGTGGCATGACGGAGCGTCAGCGCAGGGCACTGCTCAAGCAGCACCCCGAGGTCGACTCCTGGTCCGAATTCTTCGAGACCCAGCGTCAGCAGCAGGCGGCGATCTGACCGCCTGCCGGTACGGCCGATCAGCCTCTGCGGGTCAGCTGGTCGGCCACCGCGCGTAGTGCGGCGAGGTCGGAGACCTCGAACGGCAGGGACGGAACACCGACGATGGGCACGCGGGGGTGCGCGCCGGTGAAGCGTTTGAGCAACCGCACCTCGCGCGCCGCGGTCACTGCGCGTTGAGCGTGGATACGCAGCACCGCAGCAGTCAGTTCGGCACCGGGGTCGTCGATTCGGTCCAGGAGATCGGCGGCAGTGGCGGCGTGATCGGCCTGCACCGACGACAACGTCGGATGCGTCCGGTTCACCACCAGTCCGGCCAGCGGCATGTTCTCGGCGGAGAGTCGCTCGACGAAGAACGCGGCCTCGCGCAATGCGTCGGGCTCGGCGGCAGCGACGACGAGGAAACTGGTGCCGTCCTCGCGGAGCAATTGGTATGTGCGCGTAGCGCGTTCGCGGAAACCGCCGAACATCGAATCCAGTGATTGTACGAAAGCCGAAGCGTCGGAGAGCATTTGGCTGCCGATGACGGTCGAGACGCCGCGCATCGCCAGGCTCATCGCGCTGGTGACGACGCGGGTGATTCCTCGTCCGGGAGCGGTCAGCAGCCGGATGAAACGACCGTCGAGAAACGACCCGAGCCGTTGCGGAGCGTCGAGGAAATCCAACGCGTTGCGCGACGGCGGAGTGTCCACGACGATCAGATCCCACGACGCGTCGAGGGACAGCTGGCCCAGCTTCTCCATCGCCATGTACTCCTGCGTGCCCGAAAAGGACGACGCCACAGTCTGATAGAACGGGTTGGCCAGAACCTGCGCCGCCTTTTCCGGCGTCGAATGTTCGATGACCATCTCGTCGAACGTGCGCCGCATGTTCAGCATCATCGCGTGCAGTTCGCCCTTGGCGTCGGCACCCAATTTCACCGGCTGCGGGCTGTTGTCGAGGTCGCCGAGCCCGAGGGCCTGAGCCAGTCGGCGAGCCGGATCGATGGTCAGCACGACGACGCGCCTGCCCTGCTCGGCGGCACGCAGAGCCATCGCCGCTGCGGTGGTCGTCTTCCCGACACCGCCTGCGCCGCACACCACGACGATTCGTGACGCGGGGTCGGTGAGGATGCGGTCGACGTCGAGTTCGGTTGCGGCTGGTCGAGTCATCGGACACCCTGTTCTGCGAGCGTGGCGGCGAGCTCGTACAAGCCGCCGAGGTCGACGCCGTCGGCCAACATCGGCAGCGTCATGCGTGCAACGTCGAGTTCGTCGAGTTGTGTTGCGCTCTCCACCTGAGCGGACAGCGTCGACGCGTGCTCGATCGATTCGGTCAGGAGACCCGCGAAATCGGCCTCGGACAACGTGATTCCGGTCTTGGCCAGACCCTCCTGAATTGCGACGGCATCGATCTCGCCCTCGGCGATGGGTTCGAGGGAGTCGGCAGGCAGGTACGTCGGCTCGGTGCGGTTGACGATCACCGTGCCCAGGCGGAGGTCGGCTGCTTCGAGCTCGCGTACCGCATCTGCCGTCTCCTGCACCGGCAATGCTTCGAGCAGGGTGACCAGGTGCACGACGGTGTCCGACGAATGCAGCAACCGCACCACGCCCTCGCTCTGCGAGCGGACCGGGCCGCCCTTCGCCAGGTCGGCCATGGCCTTGGTGACGTCGAGGAAGTTTCCGATGCGGCCGGTGGGCGGCGAATCGACGACCACCTCGTCGTACGCGCGGTTGCCCTTCTTGTCGGTCCGCACCACGCACTCCTTGACCTTTCCGGTCAGCAGTACGTCACGCAGGCCGGGCGCGATGGTCGTCGCGAACTCGATGGCACCGATCTTGCGCATCGCGCGGCCGGCGAAACCGAGGTTGTAGAACATGTCGAGATACTCGAGGAACGCGGTCTCGATGTCGATCGCCAGCGCGTAGACCTCGCCGCCGCCGTCCGCCGAGGCGACGCGGGTCTCCACCGGCGGGAGCTGCGGCACGTCGAACAGCTGCGCGATGCCCTGCCTGCCCTCGACCTCCACCAACAACACTCGCCGGCCACCCGCGGCCAGCGCCAACGCCAGCGCGGCAGCGACCGTCGACTTACCGGTACCGCCCTTGCCGGACACGAAATGCAGCCGCGCGGCATCCGCCTTCGCCGGCCATCCCTCTTGCTTCGATGTACCCACGCCTCGACCATATAGAGACGCGATGCCGGTCGTCCGACAGAACCGATAATCACCCGATCGCAGTGACGCACCCCTCGTACTCCGGTGGGCGATAGGCTTCGAGTCATGAGCGAAAAGATCATCTGGGAGTACTTCACCGCACCGGTGCTGATTCACGCCACCAAGCAGATTCTCGACAACTACGGCTCCGAGGGCTGGGAGCTCGTGACGATCATGGCGGGACCGAACGGCGGCGACACACTGGTCGCGTACTTCAAGCGTCCGAAGGGCTGACGCCGTGGCGAACTGGAGCGAACGCCTCTCCGAGCTGGGCATCGAGCTGCCCGACGTCGTTCCGCCGCTGGCCGCGTACGTCCCCGCTGTACAGGTGGGTTCGCTCGTCTACACCTCCGGTCAACTGCCGATCGTGGACGGAAACCTGACCTCCGTCGGCAAGGTGGGTGCCGACGTGTCGGCCGAGGACGCCACGGCAGCTGCGCGGATCTGTGCGTTGAACGCGCTGGCCGCGGTGCATGCGTTGGTCGGTATCGACTCGGTCGCACGCGTGATCAAGGCCGTCGGCTTCGTCGCCTCCGCGGAGGGCTTCACCGGTCAGCCGGGTGTCGTCAACGGAGCCTCGAACGTCATCGGCGAGATTTTCGGTGACGCAGGCAAGCACGCCCGCTCGGCCGTCGGCGTCGCGGAACTTCCGCTCGGTGCGTCGGTGGAAGTGGAGCTCATCGTCGAACTGCAGTAGTCGACGTCCCATGAAGTGCACCGCAGGTCTCGTCGACTGCGGAACGCAGCAGGTCGGCATACACGGCGTGATCGGGGACCGTCGTCGGGCAGGCCGTCACACAGACGGTGACGACGTCCCCGTATCCGTACACGGCGTGGGTGATGCTGCAGCCCGGGCTCAGCGACGCGACCCCCGCGCACAGGGTGGCCCGGCTCGACCCCAACTCGAGGTCCAGACCGGTTCGGTTGACGCTCGTCACCACGGTATGGCTGGTGACACGCTCGGGCGTACCGGTGCGAGGGGCGACGAGCCGGGCGCGGCGACCGAAGCCGAGCAGTAAAGCGGCGGGGTAGAGCTCGGCCGACCGGGTGGCGTCGATGTGGCGGCGATCGTTCACGCGTTCACGCTGCAGGTTCAGCGCGTGTACCACTGCCGATGCTCGGTCGGACGCGTCGGTGAGCTCGGGATGCAGATCGACGGCAGCGGGGACGGTTCGGTTGACGGCAGGCCAGGCCGCCGATGTGCCGATCGCGGTGGGCACCGTGGCGCGGATGCGGGTGCCGACCCTCTCCCCGTGCGCAGCGAGATACGTCGACAACGCCGCCCCGACGGCGGTGAGCGCGGTAGCCGTGACGGTGGCCGGCCCGCCCGTCCACTGCGACTTCGGGAACTGCAGGACGTGCACCGCTCTCGTTTCGTCGGGATGGGCGTTGACGCGCGTGGGTTCGACCGGAGCGGGAGCAACCAGCTCCCCGGTCCGCACTGCGTCAAGATACGTCTGCTGTGCCCGCCCCATCCGCCGCTGCGACCGCGCCCAGCGGTAGGGCAGGAGCGCCGTCGCAATAACCGCATCTCGCACGCGACGTGGACGCGAGACGGCAGGGTCGTCGGGGAACGTGACGTTGTCGGTCGGCTCGTCCGGTCCGAAGAGAGCGCGAACGATGCGGGTACCGACCGACCCGTCGGACAATGCGTGGCTGACCTGAACGATCACGACAGTGGCCGCACCGCGGATACCGTCGACGCCCGACAGGCCCCGGCCGACGTGCACGGTCCATGCCCGCGTCGTCGCATCGACCGGAACGCACGCGCGTTCGGCCAGAAACGAATTCAGCGTGTGACGACCGTCGGAGAGATCGTGGTCGACCACGTGGTCACGAGGCGGCGTCGGGTCCCTGATCCATCGGGGGTACTCCAACAGACCCACCGCATCGCCGATGCGAATCTGCAGTCTCGGAACGAATCGAGCGCGTCTCTCGACGTGGGCCACGACGTCGTCGAACGTCGGTGGCTCGTGGTCCCCCGAGTCGAAGACGAACGTCGTGTACTGGTCCATCGAGCGATGCGGGGCCGAGGTGTAGTGGAACATCGCATCTTTGACGTCCATGGTGGTCACACGATCAGGGTGCCCACTCCCGCGCCCGATCAATCACCCTCTGCAAGTGCAGTCCTCGGTGTACCGAGCATTCGTGGTCGACACCCGATTCCACCGACTCGAGGAACTCGTCCAGCAGTACGGCGTAACAGTCGGTCGACGACGTGGATCGGTCGGTGAAGGTGTCGACTCCGGCGGGTCCGGACAGCTCGATCCGCATGAGCGACGGCATGACCGGTGTCCGCAGCGACAATTGGACGGTGCTACGCGCGCCGCCCTCGTGTTCGAGCAGAACGGTCCAACTGTCCGACGCCACCTCGCGGTGCGAGTAGGCAACGCGCGCAATGGTTCCCAGTGCCGCGTCGAGGAGGTCGAACACGTGTGGCCCGATGTCGAGGATCGCTCCGTCGTCGTGTCGCCACTGCGATTCCGAGTACGCCCCGCCGAGAGTGGCGCCGGAGAACCAGGTTCCGGAGCCGCCTGCCCAGGGGCGGCCCGCTGTCGAGGCGAGGAATTGCCTTGTCTCCGGGGCGAATCGGAGTGTCAGAGTCACCATCGAACGAACTCCGGCGGTGGTGACGGCCTCGGCCAGTTCCTCGGCCTCTGCCACGGTTGCGGCAATGGGCTTGTCCAGCAACACATGTTTGCCTGCTCGCGCGGCGCGGAGCGCGAACCCGGCTTGCACAGCCGGTGGAACCGCGAACGCCACCGCGTCGACGGCATCGAGCAGGGCGTCGAAGGACTCGCAGACGGGTGCACCCAATTCGGCCGCGGCGTCCGGTCTGCGGGCCCACACTCCGGTGAAGTCCACTTCCGGATGAGCGAGCAGCGAGGGGGCCTGAGTCTTGCGGGCCCAGGGGCCGGCTCCGACGAGTCCGATCTTCATATGCGTCGACGTTAGTCGTCGTCACCGGTCCTGTTCCACCTCGAGAACAGTGGGCGTCCTACAGTGTTTCAATGGCCGACTCGAACTTGACGCATCCCGCCTACGGACTGGTCCGGCACGTGACGCCCACGGCGTCGGTTCTGCTCGCGGAGAACCCGGGCAAGATGACGCTCGACGGAACGAACACGTGGATTCTCCGGGCACCGGGTTCCGAGGAGTGCATCGTCGTCGACCCGGGGCCGAAGGACAAGGCCCATCTCGACGCCGTCGCCGCGTCGGGCACGGTGGTTCTGACGCTGGTGACCCATCGCCATGCCGATCACACGGCGGGGTTGAAGCGGTTTCACCGCAAGACAGGTGCACCGGTGCGGGCGGTGGGGGAGAAGTTCCTGCACGGCGGCGGTGAGCGGTTGGCCGACGGCGAGGTCATCGATGCGGCGGGTCTACGGATCCGGGTGCTCCACACGCCCGGCCACACGGCGGATTCGGTGAGCTTCGTGCTCGACGACGCGGTCCTGACGGGAGATACGATCCTCGGCCGCGGCACCACGGTGCTCGACCCGAAGGACGGCTCGCTCGCGGATTATCTGAATTCGCTCGATCGACTCGAGGCCGCCGGTGCGGGCAAGACGGTGTTGCCGGGGCACGGGGCCGATCTACCGGACACCGCCGAGGTGGCGCGACTGTATCGCGCTCACCGTCGGCAGCGGCTGGATCAGGTGCGGGCGGCGTTGGCCGAGATCGGAGACGACGCCAAACCGATGCAGGTGGTACGCCACGTCTATTCGGACGTGGACAAGAAGTTGTGGCCGGCTGCGCGGATGTCGGTCAAGACGCAGCTGGCCTACCTCAGGGAGAACTAGCTAGCGAGCTCGGCGAGCCAGGCGCTCGGAGTCCGAGATCAGTACGGACTTGCCCTCGAGGCGCAGCCATCCGCGGTGTGCGAAGTCGGCCAGTGCTTTGTTGACGGTCTCGCGCGACGCTCCGACGAGCTGAGCGATCTCTTCCTGCGTCAGGTCGTGGGTGACGCGCAGCGATCCCGCTTCCTGGGTGCCGAAGCGCTGGGCGAGCTGCAGCAGCGCCTTGGCCACGCGTCCGGGGACGTCGGTGAAGATGAGGTCGGCCAGGTTGTTGTTGGTGCGACGCAACCGGCGAGCCAGGACGCGCAGCAGCTGCTCGGCGATCTCGGGGCGCTGATCGATCCAGTCCTTGAGGGCCGCGCGGTCCATGCTGACTGCGCGCACCTCGGTGACCGTGGTGGCCGAGGACGTGCGAGGGCCGGGGTCGAAGATGGAGAGCTCGCCGAACATGTCCGATGGTCCCATGATCGTCAGCAAGTTCTCGCGGCCGTCGGGGGAGCGTCGCCCGAGCTTGATCTTGCCGGAAACGATGATGTAGAGCCGGTCTCCGGGCTCACCCTCGTTGAACACCACGTGTCCCCGGGGGAAATCGACAGGCTGCAGCTGCTTCGTCAGTGCCGCAACCGCAGAGGGTTCGACTCCTTGGAAGATGCCGGCCCGTGCCAGGACGTCGTCCACTTGCGCTCCTTTTGGGATGTCGGCGATGCGGTGACCCGCACCCCCGAAGGCGTCTGTACACACTCGTCTCACCACCGAATCGCGCTGCGATTCAGGCGTCGATGCCGATGCAATGTTCAAACACAACAATTACCTCAGGGGAGTCTACTTCGACTCGGCCGAAACCGAGTGATCGACGCCACCACAGGTTGCCAGAGGAACGGCACGTCTGTTCGCGTTCACCGTAAATTCATCCGAATGCGGACAAATGGGTGCTCAACTGGCCCGTTGGTCGACCATGCCGTCGCGCGTGTCGATCGTGCGCGGAGGAGTCTGGTGACGCTTGCGGGTGTTGAACCGAGCCAGGGCGTGGGGGAAGCCCTCGTTCGCCAGTGTGGCGACCTCGGACTTGCTCGCCTGATCGAGGAATTCCTCTACTTCGTGCTCCCGGACGCCGAGCTTGCTGAGCCGGAACTCGACGCGCTCCATCGCGAGTGCGAAGAGCATGAGTAGTACCGGAAAGAGCACCACGGCGAGTCCTTGCATACCGGCCAGTTAACACCGAAAAGGTCTCGATACAAACACAGCTCGGCGCGCTCGCATAGTTCGTTACGCATTCTTGTCCGTACAGTTGTGGCGTGGAATCGACAGCCCCGAAACGCCCCGACGTGCGCAAACGCGAGGAGACGCGACTCGGCCTCGTGCGGCGGGCCCGGCGGATGAACCGAACGCTCGGGGTCGCGTTTCCGCACGTCTACTGCGAACTCGACTTCACCACGCCCCTCGAACTCGCCGTCGCGACCATCCTCTCGGCGCAGTGCACCGACAAGCGCGTCAACATGGTGACTCCGGCCCTGTTCGTGAGATACCGCACAGCTCGCGACTACGCCGAAGCCGACCGAACCGAACTCGAAGAGTTCATCCGAACCACCGGCTTCTACCGCAACAAGGCCAACTCGCTGATCGGGCTGGGTCAGAAGTTGCTCGAGAACTTCGACGGCGAAGTCCCCGCATCGTTGAAGGATCTGGTGACGTTGCCCGGCATCGGCCGGAAGACGGCCAACGTCGTGCTCGGCAACGCGTTCGACGTTCCCGGCATCACCGTCGACACCCACTTCGGTCGGTTGGTACGGCGCTGGCAGTGGACCGAAGAAGAGGACCCGGTCAAGGTGGAGCACGCCGTCGGCGCGCTGATCGAGCGGAAGGAGTGGACCGTGCTCTCCCATCGCGTCATCTTTCACGGTCGACGCGTCTGCCACTCCCGCACGCCGGCGTGCGGGGTGTGCGTCCTCGCCAAGGACTGCCCGTCGTTCGGCCTCGGCCCGACCGATCCGGCGACCGCTGCAGCCCTGGTGAGAGGTCCCGAGACCGATCATCTGCTCGCTCTCGCCGGAATCGTGTCGTGAACAAGGCCGCACTCCGCTGGTCTCTGGTCGCGCTCATTCTCGTCGTCGGGATGGTCTATGCCCTCTGGCCACGCAATGAATCTCCGGCAACGCAGCGCGCCGATGGTCCCGGTCTGGGGCAGCAAGGACCGTCGACGGCCGAGCGTCGGGCCGCCGATACTCCCGAGGCTCTGGCACCGCTGCGGCAGACCGCCGGTCTCGACGCATGTCCGACGCCGTCGGGCGCTGCAGCAGGACCGTTGACGGGCATCACCCTCGAATGCATCGGCGACGGCTCGTCGATCGACCTCGGCCAGGCTCTGGCCGGGCGACCCGCACTGCTCAACATCTGGGCCTATTGGTGCGGCCCGTGCGCGAAGGAGTTGCCTTACCTGCAGCAATACGCGCAGCGGGCGGGTGATGCAGTCACGGTGTTGACCGTCCACAACGATGCCAACGAGTCCAACGGGCTGACCCGTCTGGCCGAGTACGGCGTCACGCTGCCCGGCGTTCAGGACGGTGCCGGACGCGTCGCCGCGGCGGCGGAAGCGCCGAACGTGCTGCCCGTATCCGTTTTGATATCTGCGGATGGCACTGTCGCCAAGGTGCTGACCGAACCCTTCACAAGCGTCGACGACATCGCCGACGCAGTCCGCGAGAACCTCGGAGTCGCGTCGTGAGCGCACCCGAGTGGCTCGGGCGCATGCTCGACGTCGCCGGCAGCGAAAGCGGACTGACCGACACCACCGGCATCAACCCGGTGCTGCAACGGCAGGCGCAGCCGGCCGATCGAACCCGCTCGGCGGCGGTGTTGGTGCTGTTCGGCGGTCCGGCTGCCGCCGATCCGACCGCGCCCGGTGGGCTACCCGCCGAGGCCGACGTACTGCTGACCCAGCGGGCGTCGACCTTGCGCGACCACAGTGGGCAGATCGCCTTCCCCGGCGGTGCCACCGACCCGGGTGACGACGGGCCCATCGGAACGGCGCTGCGCGAGGCCCAGGAAGAGACCGGTCTCGACCCGGCCGGCGTCGTACCGCTCGCGACGATGCCCGGCATCTACGTGCCGCCGTCTCGATTCGATGTGGTTCCCGTGCTCTCGTACTGGCGGAGTCCAACCCCGGTCCGCGTGGTCGACGCCGGCGAAACCGAGCGCGTGGTGCGAGTTCCCCTGCGCGAGTTGCTCGATCCGGCCAACCGATTCCAGGTGCGTCACCCCGCCGGCTACCAGGGCCCGGCCTTCTCGGTGCAGGGAATGCTGGTGTGGGGATTCACGGGCGGTATTCTGGCGGGCCTGCTCGCTGTGTCGGGCTGGGAGTCCGAATGGGACACGGGGGATATACGCGATCTGGAGGCCAGCTTGACTGCGGTAGGAGCGAGGCTCGATCGGTGACGGGTTCAGGGTGGGTCGATATCGCGGTGCTCGCCGTCGCGCTGCTGGCGGCGACGTCGGGATGGCGACAGGGGGCGGTGGCGTCGGCGCTGGCGTTTCTGGGAGTCGTTCTGGGCGCCGTCGCCGGAATTCTGGTGGCACCGCACGTGCTCGAACACGTCGACGGATCACGCACGAGGGTGTTCGTCGGTATCGCGTTGATCGTGGTGTTGGTGATCGTCGGTGAGGTGGCCGGCATGGTTCTGGGTCGTGCGTTGCGCAGCGGAATACATTCGCGCTCAGCAAGATCGGTCGACAGCACGATCGGGGCCGGTCTGCAGGCCGCGGCCGTGCTCGCTGCCGCATGGTTGCTCGCCATTCCGCTGACGTCCTCGTCGCAGCCCGAGGTGGCCAGTGCCGTGCGTGGCTCGACGGTCCTGGGCAAGGTCGACGAGGTGGCACCCGAGTGGCTGCGTCAGGTGCCCAAGGAATTTTCGGCGCTGCTCGACACGTCCGGGCTGCCGGACGTCATCGGTCCGTTCGGACGCACTCCGGTCGCCGAGGTCGCCGCTCCCGACTCCGGGATCGCCGCAGGCCCCGTCCCGATAGCGTTGCAGGCGAGCGTCATCAAGATCAACGGAATTGCCCCGAGTTGCCAGAAGGCGCTCGAGGGTTCGGGTTTCGTCGTCGGGCCGGATCTGGTGATGACCAACGCCCACGTGGTGGCCGGTACCTCCGAGGTGACCGTCGATTCTCCGGACGGCCCTCTCGACGCCGACGTCGTCCTGTTCGATCCCGAAGAAGATGTTGCAGTGCTTCGTGTTTCGCAGCTGCAAGCTCCGGTGTTGCCGTTCGCGCCGAACCCGGCCGAATCCGGATCCGACGCCATCGTGCTGGGCTACCCGGGCGGCGGTCCGTACACGGCGAGCCCAGCGCGCATTCGCGAGATCATCAACCTCAGCGGACCGGACATCTACCGCACCGGAACTGTTCAACGCGAGGTCTACACGGTTCGCGGATCGGTGCGGCAGGGCAATTCCGGTGGGCCACTGGTCAATTCGAACGGTGAGGTACTCGGTGTGGTGTTCGGTGCTGCCGTCGACGACCCCGATACCGGATTCGTCTTGACCGCAACCGAGATCTCGGACGAGCTTGCCCGCAGCTTCGATGCGCCGGTCAGTGTGGGTACCGGCGACTGCATCGTCTGACGGCGGGACGTCAGCTTTCGAGCGCGACGCGCAGGATTTCCTCGGACACGACGTCGGGGGCTTCCTGGTGCACGTAGTGCCCGACGTCCCGCACTGTTCGACGCGTCAGCCCCGGTGCCCAGTGCCGATCGCGATCGAGGGTGGTGGGTAGGACGTACGGATCGAGGTCACCGCTGATCTGCGCGACGGGGATCGAGGTCTTCACGTCGACGGCGTCCATGAATCGTCGGCCCTCGGCGCGGAACTGGCTACGGAACGCCCAGCGCTGGTATTCGAGTGCGCTGTGCGCGGCCCCGGGAATTCGGATGGCCGAGCGCATCTTGCCTGCGGTATCGGCGAAATCGTCGGTGCGCTGCCACTGCGACCCGGCGCGACTGCGCATCAACTCCTCCACTGCCGCGCCCCCTCGGCGCGTGAGCAGCTTCTCGGGGCGCAGCGGAACTTGATACCGAACGAAGTGCGGCAGCAGAGCACCGCGCTGTTCGGAATCCTTCAGCACGGCGCGGCGCAACGAGATCGGGTGCGGTGCATTGATCAGGACCATCGAGCGGACCATTCGCGGATGCAGAGCCGAGCTAGCCCAGCACACCAGGCCGCCGTCCGCATGGCCGACGAACGTCGCGTGCGGGTAACCCAGCGCGCGAACGAGACCGACGATGTCGCCGGCCAGGGTCCATCCGTCGTAACCACGTGGGGGCTTGTCGGAGTCGCCGTAGCCGCGGAGGTCGACTGCGACCGCTCGCACTCCGGAACTCGCGAGCGCGTCGAGCTGGTGATGCCAGGAGTACCAGAAGTCGGCGAAGCCGTGCAGCAGCACCACCAGCGGAGCGTCGGGACTGTGCTCGCCGACCTCCACGGTGTGGAACCGAATTCCATTGGCATGGATGTCGCGATGGATCCACTGTCCTGGGTAACGGACCGTGGACGGATCGGGATGATTCATACTGCTCGACTCGCCGGGCGTCGTCTACTTCTTGTAGCCGGGGATTCCGGGAATGCTGTCGTGCTGGTTGGGCAGCACGGTCGACGCCTGCTTGAGGGAGTCGATGGTCTTCTCGGGCTTGCGCAGTTTCTTGACCCTGCGGTAGCCGAGGAACCCGAACAGGCCGGCAACCAGCACCATGAACACGAAGACGATGAGGAACGAGGCCCATCGGTAGAGCCACACGTCGAGGAGTTCGGCGGCGAAGAAGAAGAAGAAGAACGAGCTGAACAGCAGCACCGTCAGCGCGACGATGAAGAAGACGCTGCCCTGCAGACCCTTCTTGACCTCGCCGGTGACCTCGGCCTTGGCGAGGGCCACCTCGGCACGCACGAGGGTCGAGACCTGAGTCGTGGCGTCCTTGACGAGGTTTCCGATGCTCGCGCTACCGGGTGTGCGGGCATCGACATCGGTGAGAGGTATCGACGAAATCGTGTTCGGGACGCCGTTGCCGTATCCCTTGTCATTGCTGACGCTCAACTCTCGACCCCTTGTAATCGCTGTGCTCGGTATTGCGGTGATCGCTCTGCTCGGTGTTGCGGAAGATCGTATCGACAGTAGTGCCTAAGTAGCAGATTATCTGTCCCGCGGCGGCCGAGCGACGCTCGGCCCGTCGTCGGTTACCTCTCCGCCCGTCGCGACAAACACGGGAATGTTGCACGAATCGGCAACGAACGGCCCGGGGGCGTGAAATTCTCAGGTGTTCATCAGGTAATTTTCAGGGAACTTTCCCCTTCAGGAGCACTCGTGAGTTCACCACACGCCGTCACGGACGACGGCGCAATTCCCGCACCTCAGGTGCCTCGGTCCCGAATCGTCATCGCCTCGATGGTCGGTACGTCCATCGAGTTCTTCGACTTCTATATCTATGCAACGGCCGCAGTGCTCGTCTTCCCCCGCCTGTTCTTCCCCGCGGGCAACGACACGACCGCGCTGCTGGCGTCGTTCGCGACGTTCGGTTTGGCGTTCGTCGCGCGGCCCATCGGCTCGATTCTGTTCGGCCACTTCGGTGATCGGATCGGACGCAAGGCCACCCTCGTCGGGTCCCTGCTGACGATGGGTGTCGCGACGTTCGCGATCGGCCTGCTGCCGACGTACGCCGCGGCGGGTCTGTGGGCACCGGCTCTGCTGGCGCTCATGCGCTTCACTCAGGGCGTCGGCCTCGGCGGCGAATGGAGTGGTGCGGCGTTGCTGGCCACCGAAACCGCGAAGCCGGGCAAGCGAGCCTGGGCGGCGATGTACCCGCAGCTGGGCGCGCCGATCGGCTTCTTCTTCGCCAACGGCATCTTCCTGCTCATCGTCATCGCGACCGGCTACGACTCCGCGAACTCCGGCACCGACCATGCGTTCCTCACGTGGGGCTGGCGCATCCCGTTCCTGCTCAGCGCGATCATGGTGATCATCGGCCTGTACGTCCGCCTCAAGCTCGAGGAGACGCCGGTGTTCAAGCTGGCAGTCGAGCGCGGCCAGAAGGTAAAGACCCCGTTGGCCCAGGTGTTCAAGACGAGCTGGCGTCAACTGATCATCGGCACGTTCGTCATGCTCGCCACGTACACGCTCTTCTACATCATGACGACGTGGGTGGTCAGTTACGGAACAGGCAAGGTGGCCGACGTCAACGGGCCCAAGCTCGCGATCCCGTACACGGACTTCCTGGAGCTCCAGCTCATCGCGGTGCTGTTCTTCGCGGCGCTGATCCCGGTTGCCGGGCTGCTCGCCGACAAGTACGGCCGCCGCCCCACGCTCATCGTCATCACCGCGGCGATCGTGCTGTTCGGTCTGTCGTTCCACTGGTTCGCCGACCCGTCGTCCGCGTCGGCAGGCAAGATGCTGGTGTTCATGTGCGTCGGCCTGGGACTGATGGGTCTGACGTTCGGGCCCATGAGTGCCGTTCTGCCGGAACTGTTTCCGACGAACGTGCGCTACACGGGCTCGGGAATCTCGTACAACACCGCGTCGATCCTCGGAGCTGCAGTGGCTCCGTTCATCGCAACCTGGCTGGTGAGTTCCTACGGCGTCGGCTGGGTGGGCGTCTATCTCGCCATCGCGGCTGCGCTGACCCTGATCTCGCTGATCATCATGAAGGAAACGCGAGACCAGTCGCTCGACAGCGTCTAGGTGCCTTCGGCAGTGGTGTGGATATGTGCCTCATAGGGCGCATATCCACACCACTGGCCGCTAGCGGCCCTTCTTGATCGCCTCGAACACCTTCGGGTCGACGAGGGTGGAGACGTCACCGAGTTCGCGGCCCTCGGCCACGTCACGGAGCAGGCGGCGCATGATCTTGCCGGACCTGGTCTTCGGCAACTCCGGCACGATCGAGATTTCCCGTGGCCGCGCGATCGGCGAAATCTCTTTGGAGACCTGAGCTTTGAGTTCGGCGATCAATGCGTCGCCGGTGTTCTCCTCGCCACCCCGCAGGATGACGAACGCGACGATGCCCTGACCGGTGGTCTCGTCGGCGGCACCGACGACGGCAGCCTCGGCGACACTGTGATGACTGACCAGTGCCGACTCCACTTCCGACGTGGAGATGCGGTGGCCCGAGACGTTCATGACGTCGTCGACGCGGCCGAGGACCCACAGGGCGCCGTCCTCGTCGTACTTGGCACCGTCACCGGCGAAGTACCAGCCTTCTTCGGCGTAGCGGGACCAGTAGGTGTCCTTGTAGCGGTCCATGTCGCCCCAGATCCCGCGGAGCATCGCCGGCCACGGCTCGGAGAGAACGAGGTATCCGTTGCCGCCGTTGCCCAGTGGCTTGGCGTCGTCGTCGACGATCTTGGCCGAGATACCGGGCAGCGGAGTCATGGCCGAGCCGGGCTTGGTGGATGTGACGCCGGGGAGCGGAGAAATCATGATCGCGCCGGTCTCGGTCTGCCACCAGGTGTCGACGATCGGTGCGCTGCCGCCGCCGACGACGTCGCGGAACCAGCGCCAAGCCTCGGGGTTGATGGGCTCGCCGACGGACCCGAGCAGGCGGATCGAGGACAGATCGTGTGCCTCGGGAATCTCCTTGCCCCACTTCATGAACGTGCGCACCAGGGTGGGGGAGGTGTAGTAGATCGACACCTTGTACTTTTCGATGACGTTCCAGTGCCGGTGCTCGTCGGGCGAATTGGGCGTGCCCTCGTAGACGACCTGCGTGGCGCGGTTGGAGAGCGGTCCGTAGACGATGTAGGAGTGCCCGGTGACCCAGCCGATGTCGGCGGTGCACCAGTAGACGTCCGTGCCCGCCTTGTGGTCGAAGACGTTGTGGTGGGTGTACGAGGTCTGCGTCAGGTAGCCACCGGAGGTGTGGATGATGCCCTTGGGCTTACCCGTCGTACCCGAGGTGTAGAGGATGAACAGCGGGTGCTCGGCCGGGAACGGCTGCGCCTCATGCTCTTTCGACGCTTTCGCGACGGTCTCGTGCCACCACAGGTCGCGTCCCTCGGTCCAGGCGACGTCGGAGTCGGTGCGCTTGACGACCAGAACGTTCCGGATGGAGGCGGCTCCGTCGACGGCTTCGTCGACGGTGTCCTTGATGGGGGCTGGCTTGCCGCGTCGCCACTGGCCGTCGGTGGTGATGACGAGTTTGGCTTCGGCGTCGTCGATGCGCGAGCGCAGTGCGGTGGCCGAGAACCCGGCGAAGACGACCGAATGGGTCAGGCCGAGGCGTGCACAGGCGAGGATCGAGACGATGGCCTCGGGGATCATCGGCATGTAGATAGCGACGCGGTCGCCGGAGACGAGGCCGAGTTCGGTCAGGGTGTTGGCGGCCTGGCTGACGTCGGCGAGCAAATCGGAGTAGGTGATGTCGCGGCTGTCGCCGGGTTCGCCTTCCCAGTGGATGGCGACCTGGTCGCCGTGGCCGCCGAGGACGTGGCGGTCGACGCAGTTGTAGGCGACGTTGAGCTCGCCGTCGGCGAACCATTTCGCGACGGGGGCGTCGGACCAGTCGAGTACCTCGGTGAACGGGGTGTGCCAGTGCAGCCGGCGGGCCTGCTCCGCCCAGAAGGCGAGCCGGTCCTTCTCCGCGGCGGCGTACAGATCTGCCTGAGCGTTCGCCTGCGCCGCGAACTCGGCCGAGGGTGCGTAGGAGGCAACCGCGGTCTCGTCGCTGCCGGAGGTACTGGTCGTCATCTCGAATAGCTCTCTTTCGTCCGATGCTTTTCGCCCATGAAACGGCACTCACTAGCCGGTCTCGAGCCCCTAGTGAGGGTAGTCACATGTGATGGCGATCGCACCGTTGCAATCGGCTGCAACCCCTTGATCTGCGGTGATCGGTTGTTTCCGCACGATGGACGGTCATCGCCGTCGTCGGCGGGAGGCTGTCTCGGCGGCTCTGCCCGCACTGTGGGAAATCGACTTGCCGAAACGTTTCGATCATGTTTCCGACTTACTCGCCGGTCAACAAAACCCGGGGGAGTTCACATGTTCGTTTCAGGATGTGTCTAAAGTTCGTTCCATCAGATCGTTGGTACGGCTCACAGGCCGTGTCTTGCGGTCGCCCACGAATCCCCGGGCGTCGCGCCCGAGGAACTGAGCACGGACGACCCCGTGTTCACATCTGGATGGAGGATTTCCTTGCGTAAAACACGCATCGCGTCAGCTGCAATCGCAGTTGTCGTCGGAGCGGCGCTGGTGACGGCGTGCTCTTCGAGCGATTCGACCGGCGGCGGAGGGTCAGGAGACGGCTCCGGCATCATCAACGCCTGGAGCGGTGAGCCGCAGAACCCCTTGGTGCCCACCAATACGAGCGAGAACACCGGCGGACGTGTCGTCGACTCGATCTTCGCCGGCTTGGTGTCCTACACCCCCGAGGGCGGTGTCGAGAACGAGGTCGCGGACTCGATCGATACCACCGACGGCCAGAACTACACCGTCACGTTGAAGGACGGCTGGCAGTTCACCGACGGCACGCCGGTCACGGCCAAGTCATTCGTCGATGCCTGGAACTACGGCGCACTGTCGACCAATGCGCAGCTGCAGGGATCGTTCTTCGATCCGATTCAGGGCTACGACGAGGTCGCAGCCGAGAACCCGACGGTGCAGACCATGTCCGGTCTCAAGGTCGTCGACGACAAGACGTTCACCATCGAGCTCAAGCAGCCCGAGGCAGCGTTCCCCGATCGTCTCGGCTTCGCCGCGTACTACCCGCTGCCCGAGGTTGCGTACCAGGACATCGCCGCGTTCGGCGAGAACCCGATCGGCAACGGCCCGTACAAGTTCGCCCAGGAGGGCGCTTGGCAGCACAACGTGCGGATCGACCTGGTCACAAACCCCGACTACGCCGGTAACCGCAAGCCCGCCAACGGCGGCGTGAGCTTCATTCTGTACAGCAACCTCGACACCGCATACACGGACCTGCTGTCGAACAACGTCGACGTTCTCGACAACGTTCCGGCCTCGGCCGTCACCACCTTCGAGTCCGATCTTCCCGACCGCACGGTGAACCAGCCGTCCGCGTCGATCGAGACGTTCACGATTCCGGGCCGCCTCGCGCACTTCGGTGGCGAAGAGGGTGTGCTGCGTCGTCAGGCGATCTCCAAGGCGATCAACCGCGACCAGATCACCGAGCAGATCTTCAACAAGACCCGTACCCCGGCCAAGGACTTCACCAGCCCGGCCATCGACGGCTGGACCGGCGACCTCTCCGACGTCGGAAACGTCGAGTACGACCCCGAGGGTGCCAAGGCTCTGTGGGCCCAGGCCGACGCCATCGCGCCGTGGTCCGGAACGTTCTCCATCGCGTACAACTCCGACGGTGGACACCAGGAATGGGTGGATGCGGTCAGCAACAGCATCCGCAACACGCTCGGCATCGAGGCGCAGGGTGCGCCGTACCCGACGTTCGCTCAGCTGCGTACCGAAGCCACCAACCGCACCATCGCGACCGCCTTCCGGTCGGGCTGGCAGGGTGACTACCCGCAGCAGTACGGCTTCCTGGCACAGAACTACCAGACCGGTGGCAGCTCCAACGACGGTGAGTACTCCAACCCCGAGTTCGACCGTCTGCTCCGCGAGTCCGCAGGTGAGACCGACAAGACCAAGGCGCAGGAGCTGACCAACCAGGCTCAGGAAATCCTGCTCAACGACCTGCCCGCAGTGCCGACCTGGTACCGCAACGCAGCGAGTGGTTGGTCGGAGAACGTCACCAACGTCAAGATCGGTTGGGACGGAATCCCCATCTACAACCAGATCGAGAAGAACTGATCACGTTCGCTCCACTGCTGTAGAGACCGAGAAGGGCGGTAGGTCTTCCACCTACCGCCCTTCTCGTGTGCTCGCTCACTCCCGTATCTACGTTCGACGCCCCGCTGCAGCTGATCCTTGCGCCTCTGCGGTGACGTCCACCTTCCTCCAAAGGAGGTGATCCGATGCTCTGGTACATCGGACGCCGATTACTTCAGATGATCCCCGTGTTCATCGGGGCGACATTCTTGATCTATGCCATGGTCTTCTTGCTGCCAGGAGACCCCATCGCGGCATTGGCCGGAGACAAGGCGATCAGTCCCGCCGTCGCCGACCAACTGCGCGCCCGCTACAACCTCGACCAGCCGTTCATCGTGCAGTACCTGCTGTACCTCAAGGGCATTTTCACGTTCGACTTCGGCATGTCCTTCTCGGGCCGCCCGGTCAGTGAAGTTCTCGTACAAGCGTTTCCGATCACGGCCAAGCTCGCCTCGATGGCCCTCGTGATCGAGGCCGTGTTCGGTATCGGCTTCGGTCTCATCGCGGGTCTGCGCAAGGGCAAGCTGTTCGACTCGACGGTCCTCGTCGTCAGCCTCGTCATCATTGCCGTGCCGATCTTCGTCATCGGCTTTCTCGCGCAGTTCTTCATCGGTATCAAGTGGGGTTGGGTGCCGCCGACAGTGGGAGGCAACACCAGCTTTACCAACCTGTTGCTGCCGGCATTCGTACTCGGAGCCGTCTCGTTCGCCTACGTGGTGCGGTTGACGCGCACGTCGGTGGCCGAGAATCTCAGTGCGGACTTCGTGCGGACGGCGACGGCCAAGGGGCTCTCGCGTAACCGTGTCGTCAACGTGCACGTGTTGCGTAACTCGCTGATTCCCGTCGTGACGTTCCTCGGTGCAGATCTGGCCAGCCTCATGGGCGGCGCGATCATCACCGAAGGAATCTTCAACATCAACGGAGTCGGCGGCACCATCTACCAAGCCGTCATCCGCGGTGAGGCACCGACCGTCGTGTCTTTCGTGACCGTGCTGATCGTCGTCTATCTGGTCGCCAATCTCATTGTCGACCTTCTCTATGCCGCGCTCGACCCGAGGATTCGCTATGTCTGATCCCATCACCCCGAAGAGCGTCGACGCCGATCGCGCTACTCGCCAAGCACGTTTCGTCGAGGCCGACGAGGTCATCGACGTGTCGCAGACCGACGCTGTCGTCATCGACGACGCACCCGCCAGCATCTGGTCGGATGCGTGGCGGAACCTGCGCACGCGTCCGATGTTCATCGTCTCGGCCATCATCATCCTGGCCGTCATCGTGGTCGCAGCCGTGCCTGGCCTGTTCACCAGTACCGATCCGCGCTTCTGCGATCTGCAGTTCAGCATGCAGGGCCCGGGATCCGGACACTGGTTCGGTTACGACCGACAGGGCTGCGACATCTACTCCCGGGTGCTGTTCGGTGCTCGGGCGTCCGTGCTGACCGGAGTCGGGGTCACGTTCCTCGTGCTGGTCATCGGCGTCGTGTTCGGTGCTCTGGCCGGCTTCTACGGCGGCATCGCGGACTCGTTGCTCTCACGGATCACCGACATCTTCTTCGGCGTTCCGCTGATTCTGGCGGCCATCGTCCTCATGCAGCTGTTCACCGATCGCACGATCTTCACGGTGATTCTGGTGTTGGCGTTGTTCGGCTGGCCTCAGATGGCTCGCATCACTCGCGGTGCAGTGCTGTCGGCGAAGGGCAACGACTACGTAATGGCCTCGCAGGCTTTGGGTTTGACGCGACTGCGAACTCTGATGAGGCACGTACTGCCGAACGCGATGGCACCGATCATCGTCATCACGACGATTTCACTCGGTACGTTCATCGTGGCCGAGGCGACGCTGTCGTTCCTCGGCATCGGACTGCCTCCCACCGAGGTCTCCTGGGGCGGCGACATCAGTGCCGCTCAGGTCACCCTGCGACAGGGCTCGACCATTCTCTTCTATCCTGCTGCAGCGCTGGCAATCACGGTGCTCGGCTTCATCATGATGGGTGACGCCCTGCGCGACGCCCTCGACCCGAAGGCGAGGAAGCGATGACGGATCCAGCACGCATCGCAGTGGAGCAGCCGCTGCTCGACATCCAAGATCTCGAGGTCTCGTTCCGGTCCAACTCCGGTGCGGTCCCGGCTGTTCGCGGAGTATCGCTGACGGTCTACCCGGGGCAAACCGTTGCGATCGTGGGCGAATCCGGTTCCGGTAAGTCGACCACCGCGCACTCGATCATCAACCTGCTTCCCGGAACCGGCACGGTGACGGCGGGGCGCATCCTGTTCGAGGGCCGTGACTTGGCGCAGGCCAAGGAGAAGGATTTCGTCGACATCCGCGGCAGCCAGATCGGCCTGGTTCCTCAGGACCCGATGTCCAACTTGAACCCGGTGTGGAAGATCGGCTTCCAGATCGAGGAGGCCCTCGCTGCAAACGGCATCGCCAAGGGCAAGGCGGCTCGGGTTCGGGCAGCCGAGCTGCTCGAGGAAGCGGGTCTCAGCGATTCGGAGAAGCGGGTCAATCAGTACCCGCACGAGTTCTCGGGCGGTATGCGTCAGCGCGCGCTCATCGCGATCGGGCTTTCGGCACGACCGAAACTACTGATTGCCGACGAGCCGACGTCCGCTCTCGACGTGACCGTGCAGCGTCAGATTCTCGATCATCTCGAAGGTTTGACGAAGGAACTCGGAACCGCGGTTCTGCTGATCACCCACGATCTCGGCCTGGCTGCCGAACGAGCCGAGCACCTCGTCGTCATGAGCAAGGGGCGGATCGTGGAATCCGGACCGGCACTGGAGATCCTGCAGGACCCTCAGCATCCGTACACGCGCAAGCTCGTCTCCGCCGCGCCGTCTCTCGCGTCGCAGCGACTGAAGTCGTCGGTGGTGCGCAAGGACATCGTCGAGCATGCCAAGCAGGTGGCGGTCGAGGCCGTCACCGAGGAGACCGACTCGGCATTCGAGCCGGCCGCGGACACTGTGCTCGTGGTCGAGGGGCTGACCAAGGAATTCAAGCTCCGGGGCGGCAACCCGTTCAAGTCGTCCGTGTTCACGGCCGTCAAGGATGTGTCGTTCGGAGTCGCACGCGGTACCACCACTGCGATCGTCGGCGAATCGGGTTCTGGCAAGTCGACTGTGGCACAGATGGTTCTGGGACTTCTCGAGCCCACTGCGGGTTCGGTGAAGTTCGACGGGCGCGACGTGGCGGGGTTGAACAACAAGGACGCGTTCGCATTTCGTCGTCGAGTGCAGCCGATCTTCCAGAATCCGTACGGGACGCTGGACCCGATGTATTCGATCTTCAGCACCATCGAGGAGCCTCTGCGCACCCACAAGGTGGGGTCGAAGTCCGAGCGGGAAGCCAGAGTCCGTGATCTGTTGGACAAGGTGGCACTGCCGTCGTCGGTGATGCGCAGGTTCCCCAACGAGCTGTCCGGCGGCCAGCGGCAACGTGTCGCAATCGCTCGTGCGTTGGCCCTCGAGCCCGAAATGGTCATCTGCGACGAGGCAGTGTCGGCTTTGGACGTGTTGGTGCAGGCGCAGATCCTGTCCCTGCTCAACGACCTTCAGGCCGAGCTCGGGTTGACGTACCTGTTCATCACGCACGACCTCGCGGTGGTCCGTCAGATTGCTGACGACGTGCTCGTGATGCGCAGCGGCGAGATCGTCGAGGCGGCGTCGACCGATGCCGTCTTCGACAACCCGCAGCAGGAGTACACCCAGAAGCTGCTCGCCGCCATTCCGGGTGGCTCGGTGCAGCTGGGCGCATAGCCGCGGTGGGTGAGGGGGTACCGTCGTCTGTCGTGACGGACCCCCTCGCCCCGCTGCTGGAATTGCCCGGAGTTGTCGATTCCGCCGAACGGGCACGCGATGCCCTCGGTGCCGTGCATCGGCACAAGGCCAATCGTCGTGGGTGGCCGGCGACCGCGGCCGAGGCCGCTGTCCGGGCAGCTCGTTCGTCCTCCGCGCTCGAGGGCGGTTCGATGGATTTCCCTCGCGAAGGCGAGGAGGGCGACCCGCTTCTGGCGGGTGCGCTGCGAGTGGCCGCTGCTCTCGACGGTGACGCCCTGCAGAACACGTTGTCGACATGGAAGCGCGCACCACTGCAGACGCTGGCCCGCCTACATCTGTTGGCCGCCGCCGATCTCGTCGACGACGCGTCCTCGCTCGGTCGACCGCGCACGGACGCGGGCATCGGCGAGCGGCTCGATCTCCTTGCGCAGTTGGTGACGGGTGGAACCTCCGCGCCGGCTCCGGTGATCGCCGCAGTTGTGCACGGTGAACTGGTGACGCTGCGGCCTTTCGGAACTGCCGACGGCATCGTCGCGCGTGCTGCATCGAGGTTGGTGGCCGCATCGTCGGGATTCGATCCGCACAACCTGGGCGTGCCCGAGGTGAGCTGGATGCGTCGAGCGAACGCGTACCGGGATGGAGCCGCCGGGTTCGCCGAGGGCACGGCAACGGGCGTCGGTAGTTGGGTGATCCTCTGCCTCGGAGCATTCGAAGCTGGTGCGGCAGAAGCGACTTCGATTGCCGAAGCTGCACAGTAGGAGTTGTGCACACGTAAAAGGGCGGCGATGCCGACTTGCGTCGACGTCGCCGCCCGTTAGCACGGAGCGCCTGGTTACCAAGCGTGCACAGGTGGGCTGTGATGGACTACCACGTGGCCTCGGCGAGAACTCGACGGTGATGAGGTCATCCCTGCAACCGGTGCAGGGTTCTTGCTGATCACCCACGAATATCGCAGGCCCACAGCGCTTCTGCCATTAGGTGGCAAGCTCCGCGTGGGTGCCGGTGTCCGTGCTGGGAATCGCGGTCGGGAGAAGCGAACCTTCTCTTCCGGTTCGTTCTTGGCCTTCCGTTCTTCCGTACGTCATTTGTACCCCGTGACGCCGCTCACATCAAGGGTTTGGGCTCATCGTTTTCTGCGGAGCAGTCCGTAGGTGATCGCGCCGGCCGCTATGGCGCTGAAACCTGCTGCAGCACTGGCTACTACGGTCTTTCCGGACGGATTCGGAATGCGGGAGCGCAGCGAAACGGGGTTCGAGAATGTCAGAATCGGCCAGCCGAGGGACGAGGCCTCTTTGCGGAGTGCGCGGTCTGGATTGACGGCGGTGGGGTGGCCGACCGCCCGCAGCATCGGCACGTCGGTGATCGAATCCGAGTAGGCGTAGCTCTTGGATAGGTCGTAATCATGTTGTGCCGCCAGGGACTTCATGGCGTCGACCTTGCCCTCGCCGTAGCAGTAGAAGTCGACCTCGCCGATGTACTTGCCGTCGACGGTCACCATGGTCGTGGCCATGCTGTGGTCGGCGCCCAGCAGTTCGGCGATGGGGTGCACGATCTCGTCGCCCGACGCCGAGACGACCACCACGTCGTGTCCGCGAAGCTTGTGGTCCGCGATCAGATCGGCCGCTTCGGCGAAGACGAGGGGATCGACGATGTCGTGCAGGGTTTCGGCCACCACTGCTCGCACCTGTTCGACGTCCCACCCGGCGGTCATGCCGGCGATGTGTGCGCGCATGCGTTCCATCTGGTCGTGATCGGCACCGGAGAGCAGGAACAAGAACTGCGCATAGCTGCTCTTGAGTACCGCTCGCCGGTTGATCAGACCTTGGTCGAAGAACGGCTTGCTGAAGGCCAGAGTGCTGGACTTCGCGATGATCGTTTTGTCGAGGTCGAAGAAGGCGGCGACGCGCGCTGCGCGTCGGCCGGCGGGGGCGTCGTCGGTGTCTGCGCTGAGGGTCACGATTGTCACCATAGTGGCCGGTGGTGACCGGTGGATGTCGCGCAACTTCTCTTCTCGACTCGCTCCGAACAAGTCCACAAATTGAGACGGTTGAACTTGCAAACAAGGACGTCCACGGGTGTAGTATTTTCCACGAGCCCGGTTCATTCCGGGCGGTGTTCAGCCCGACCCCCCGGGGCTGAACCAGACGACCCTCGCCTCCTCCCCCCCCTGGCGAGGGTCGTCCTCTTTTTCGGGGTAGGCCGAAAACTGGTACCGCGGTACCGGTATTCATCCACAGGGCCCGATCTATCCACATTTCCCCAAGTCGCGCGCCGCTCTAGCTAATTCTCACGCACGCTTGGGCCCATGAAAACGGATCCGATTTCACGGCGGACGAACGCGTACGCGTCGATGTCGATCGACCATCACGGACTGCGTCAGGACGTGTACCGAATCGCGGCAGCCGCGGATTGTGTTGTGGAAGAGCAGAACTTACTGGTCGGTATCGGATCGGCGCGCCCGATTTGGGAATTCCCCGGAATAATTTTGATCGATTTTTCTTCTGCCGAGTCGGCACTCGCAGCCGGGTTTCCGCGACGGCCCGGCGTCGTTCTGGTCACGGCCGCCTCGCCGACACTCGACGATTGGCGGACGGCCACAGCGCTCGGTGCCGAACACGTGGTGTCGTTGCCCTCGGACGAGGACACGCTCGTTCGCATCCTCGGTGAACCCGTCGCCACATCGCCGGGCGGCGGTGGCGTCATCGTGGTCGTCGGTGCCCGCGGAGGTGCGGGTGCCTCCACGTTTGCGGCGGCGCTGGGCCTGTGCAGCAGTCGCACGGGGCAACGCACACTCATGGTCGAAGCCGACCGGTACGGCAGCGGCCTCGATCTGCTGCTCGGCTGGGAGAACGCCCCAGGTTTGCGATGGTCCGGCCTCGTCGTCGAGGGCGGGCGAGTATCCGGCGACGCACTCCACGGCGCGCTGCCATCGAAGAACGGATTGTCGGTGCTGGCACTCGGGCGAACCGACGACCGGCGAACCGGACTCTCGGCCGTCGCCGCGGCGGCTGTGCTCGACGCAGGGCGCGCTGGAGGCGATCTCGTGGTGTGCGACGCCCCGCGTCACTCCGATGACCTCTCGGACGCCCTGTACGCCGCAGCCGACCTCGTCGTACTGGTGCTGCCTGCGGAATTGCGGGCCGTGACGTCGGCAGAAGCAGTAGCGGACGAGATCTCGAGTCGCAATCCGAACGTCGGATTGGTCGTTCGTGGGCCAGCACCCGGGGGACTGCGGGCCGCGGACATCGCCGCCGCCCTCGACCTGTCGCTGCTGACGTCCATGCGGGCCGAGCCGGGGTTGGCCGAGCGTCTCGAGCGTGGCGGGCTTGCTCTCGGACGCCGATCACCGCTGGCGGCGGCGGCCACTGTGGTCCTCGATACGTTCGCGCACAAGCCCGGTGGTCAGCGGTGGGCCGCATGAGCGCAGTCGTCACCGCCGAATTGCTCGACCGCGTACGAGATCGGCTGGCTGCTTCGGCACAGTCTCCGGTGCCCGCCACCGTTGCCGCAGCAATCCGCACCGAGGCCGGGGGAGTCATCGGTGACACCGATATGCTTGCGGCACTGCGTATTCTGCAGACCGAGCTCACCGGAGCAGGACCGTTGGAGCCGCTCCTGTCCGAGCCAGGGGTGACCGATGTCCTGGTCACGGCGCCGGATCAGGTGTGGATCGATCGCGGTAGAGGCCTGGAACGCACCGGAGTCCAGTTCGCCGACGAAGCCGCGGTCAGGCGGCTGGCGCAACGGCTCGCTCTCTCGGCCGGTCGGCGATTGGACGATGCGCAGCCGTGGGTCGACGGCCGATTACCCGGCGTCGGACAGGGAGCGTTCGGGGTCCGTC
The DNA here is from genome assembly GCF_002259025.1 of Rhodococcus sp. 05-2255-1e. Lineage (NCBI taxonomy): Bacteria > Bacillati > Actinomycetota > Actinomycetes > Mycobacteriales > Nocardiaceae > Rhodococcus > Rhodococcus sp. 05-2255-1e. The sequence goes on from NZ_NOZE01000009.1 coordinate 399,304, forward strand.
TGCACGCGGTGCTGGCACCGGTGGCGAGCGGTGGAACCTGCCTGTCGTTGCGAGTGCTTCGCCCGGCCACCCAGGGACTCACCGCGCTCCGGGCGTCCGGTGCGGTGACCGAGGAGGGCTACGATCTGCTCGCGCGGATTGTGCTCGCGCGCTTGGCGTTTCTGGTCGTCGGAGGTACCGGTGCCGGGAAGACCACCCTTCTGGCTGCTCTGCTGGGCGAGGTCGACCCAGCCGAACGAATCGTCTGTGTGGAGGATGCCGCCGAGTTGGCTCCGGCGCATCCCCATGTGGTGCGTCTGGTGGCCCGTGCTCCGAACGTCGAAGGTGTGGGCGAGGTGTCGGTTCGGCAATTGGTTCGCCAGGCACTGCGGATGCGACCCGATCGTCTCGTCGTCGGTGAGGTGCGCGGGGCCGAGGTGATCGACCTGATGACGGCTCTCAACACCGGGCACGACGGCGGCGCCGGAACCATCCATGCCAATTCGCCCTCGGAAGTTCCCGCTCGCCTCGAAGCTCTTGCCGCACTGGGCGGAATGGGTCGCGACGCCCTGCACAGTCAACTTGCGGCGGCCGTGCAGGTCGTCCTGCACGTCCACCGGAGCGCCGACGGTACGCGGCGATTGCGGGAGATCGGATTGGTGGAGGTGGATTCGACAGGCCGTGTCCACATTGTGCCGGCGTGGTCCGCTGATTCCGGCGCCGTGCCCGGGCAGCGCGGGCTGCACGAACTGCTCGCTCGGCGCTGTGGCGAGATGCGATGACGGCCGCTCTGTGCGTTCTGGCCGCTGCATTTACGCTGTGGCCCAGCCGCTCTCGCCGACTATCGCGCCGCGGTCGAGTTGCCGTCGGCGTTCCTGGGTGGGCGCTCCCTGTCGCTGTTGCCGCGGCGTCGGCCGTGGGCATGTTCTGGATCGGCGGTCCGTGGGGCGCGGCGGCTCTGTTCGTGGCGGGCGGTACCGGATGGCACCGACATGGCCGTCGCACAGTGCGCGCCCGTCGGACGGCCGAATTGGATTGGTTGGCAACCGGAGTCGAAGTGGTCATCGGTGAATTGCGCGTCGGTGCTCACCCGGCGACTGCCGGCGAGGTGGCTGCCGACGAGTGCGGCGGTATCGCCTCGGAGGCGCTGCGCGGTGCTGCGTCCAGATCGCGGCTCGGTGGACGCGCTGCCGACGGGATAGCCGCGTCGGATCCACTGTTGAACCCCGAACTGGACCGCTTGGCCGCGGCATGGCGGGTGGCCGACGAACACGGCCTCGCACTCGCCGAGTTGCTCGACGCCGTGCGCGAGGATCTGCTCGGACGTCGGCGATTCCGGGAACGCACCGAGGCGTCGCTGGCAGGGGCCCGCGCTACTGCATTGGTGTTGGCTGGACTGCCCGTCCTCGGGGTCGCGCTCGGGCAACTGATGGGGGCCGATCCGCTGCCCATATTGCTGGGCGGCGGACTGGGCGGAATCCTACTCCTCATCGGCACCGCTCTCGGCTGCGCAGGTCTGCTGTGGACCGATGCGATCACCGGCAAGGTGACGACATGACGTGGGCGATCACGCTCTGTCTGGCAACGGCTTTGATCGTCGTCCCCGCTGCCCGTGGCGGTTTGGCGCGAGTAGAGGTTGCAGGGCTTTCGACGGCAGAAGCCGTCGACGACTCCGGACCCGATCCGCTCGCGGTGGCGACGACGTTCGACCTTCTCGCAGCGTGTCTGCGTTCCGGACTCCCGATCTCGACTGCCGCGGCGGCCGCAGCCCACTCCGCTCCGCCCGCATTCGGTATCGCTCTACGCAAGGCTGCCGATCTGCTCGAGCTGGGGGCCGATGCAGCGACGGCGTGGGATGCAGTGGCAAAGGATCTGGAGACCGAGGCGCTGGCACGGATGGCGCGACGATCCGCCCGGGCCGGGTCGTCCATGGCGTCGGCGATGACGGAACTGGCTGCCACCCAACGAACTCGGGCCGAGGACGCGTCGGCGGCAGCGGCCGAACGGGCCGGTGTGCTGATCAGCGGACCGCTGGGCTTGTGCTTTCTGCCGGCCTTCATCTGCCTGGGCATCGTGCCCGTGGTGATCGGACTTGCGGGCAATGTGCTGGGCGGCGGTCTGATGTGACCGCCGAACAACGAATCGTCCGGTGCGGATACGCCGCGCCGGAATACTGGGAGGGGAAGCGTCATGATGGGGAATGCACTGCAGGAGATCAAGACTCGAATCGCATTGTTCGGTGTGGAGGACGACGGTATGTCGACCGCGGAGTACGCGATCGGCACCATCGCCGCCGCGGCGTTCGGCGCGGTGCTCTACACGGTGGTGACGGGGGACAGTATCGTGACCGCGCTGACGGGGATCATCGATCGAGCGCTCAACACAGCCGTCTGATTCCGGGCGGTGAGGACGGGGCTGTGACGGTGGAGGCGGCGATCGCCGTCGCGTCCATCGTCGCAGTGATCGTGGTGTGTATCGGTGCGATCGTGTCGGTAACGATGCACATCGGGTGCGTCGACGCTGCGCGGGAGGCGGCCCGATTGGCGGCGAGAGGTGATGCGACCCGAGCTGTCTCGGTGGGGGAGCGGGTTGCGCCGGAGGGTGCGCGGATCACGGTGCGCGAAGACGGTGAATTCTTCGTCGCGCGGGTGGAGGTGGAGAGTCCGATGCCGGGGTTGACGTTGTCGGCGGAGGCGGTTGCTGCTGCGGAACCGGTTGCAGCGGAATGAGGCTCGCATTCCGGAAGGCGCTGAGTGATGACGAGGGCGGGGCGACGGTGTTGGCGGCGCTGGCGATGTCGGCGTTGATCGCCGTCGTGGTGATGGTGATGCACGTCGGGTCGGCGGTGGGCGCTCGTCATCAGGCGCAGTCGGCTGCTGATCTCGCTGCATTGGCCGGTGCGGGGGCCCTCGATCGTGGGGTGGCCGATGCGTGTGAGACGGCGAGGGGGTTGGCGATGCGAATGGGAACGGAGTTGCGGGAGTGCACGATCGACGAGTGGGATGTGATCGTCACGGTGGGGCAGCCGGTGTTCCTCGGACGCTTCGGAATGTCCGACGCCACCGCGACGGCGCGGGCGGGTCCGGGGTGACCGGACGCCCGCCCGCCGCCCGCCCGAATCCGCAAACGCGCGCGCATTCGCTGAACGCGCGCGAATTCGCCGGCTCGAACGGGACGATTCCGCTCGCACCTGACAAACGCGCGCGCGTTTGCGGTGAAACCCGGCCTCGACCCCCGCCCGAGGACCCGAACCCCGGCCTCGAACCCCGGCCTCGAACCCCGGCAGCGACGGTCCGTCCGCATCGGTCAGCGCGGCGTGAATGCGGCGGCACCGGACTGCAGAGGGGCCAACCGAGTGAGTTGCGTGACGTGTTCCGGGGTCAGTTCCGCGAGTGAATTGACCTGCAGCAGTTGCATGGTGCGCACGATTTCTTCGCGCAGGATGTCGATCATGCGGTCGACGCCGGCGCGACCACCGGCCATCAGGCCGTACAGATACGCGCGGCCGACGAGCGTGAACGATGCTCCCATTGCGATGGAGGCCACGATGTCGGAACCGTGCATGATGCCGGTGTCGACGGCTACTTCGAAGTCGGGGCCGACTTCACGGACGACCTGCGGCAGCAGGTGGAAGGGAACGGGAGCCCGATCGAGTTGTCGGCCTCCGTGATTGGACAGAACGATGCCGTCCACACCCAGTTCGGCCAGACGTGCCGAATCCGCCACCGACTGAACACCTTTGACGACCAGCTTGCCGGGCCAGATCTCCCGAATGATGTCGAGATCCTCGAACGAGATGGACGGATCCATCGCTGAATCGACCAGCTCTCCGACCGTGCCGCCGGTCGAGGTCAGCGACGCGAACTCCAACTTGGGCGTGGTGAGGAAGTCCCACCACCACCGCGGACGCGGAATGGCGTTGGCGATGGTCGACGCGGTCAACTGCGGCGGAATGGAGAACCCGTTGCGTTTGTCTCGCAGGCGAGCTCCGGCGACCGGTGTGTCGACCGTGAACAGGAGGGTGTCGAAGCCAGCTTTCGCGGCGCGTTCGACCAGACCGAACGAGATGTCGCGGTTACGCATGACGTAGAGCTGGAACCAGTTTCGGCCGTTCGGGTTGGTGGCCTTGACGTCCTCGATCGACGTGGTGCCCAGAGTCGAGAGGGAGAACGGAATCCCCGCAGCGCCGGCGGCGGCAGAACCGGCGTATTCGCCCTCGGTCTGCATCAAGCGGGTGAAACCCGTCGGCGCGATACCGAACGGAAGCGCGGACGGTCCGCCGAACACCGTCGTCGAGGTGTCGACGTGGGAGACGTCTCGCAGGATCGAGGGGTGGAATTCGACGTCGCGGAAGGCCTGCCGGGCCCGGGAGAGCGAGATCTCGGCGTCGGCCGCGCCGTCGGTGTAGTCGAATGCCGCGCGCGGGGTGCGGCGACGGGCGATGGTGCGGAGATCGTCGATGGTCAGTGCCGCGCTGAGGCGTCGTCGACGCAGGTTCAGATCGGGCTTCTTGAACGAGAGCACCTCGCGCAGGTCGGTGGCTTTCGGTATCTGCCGGGCAATGGTCATGCGTTGTCTCGATTCTGTGGGCTGATCCTCTCCCCACCACACCACCCGAGGTGTCGGCAGCAACGAGCAGGGTGCATTGACGACATCCGAAAAGGGGACCAAAGTAACTAGCGTCGGCGGCCCGGGCAGCGCAATCGTGGACAGAAGAGACGTCCGCGTCGTCGTGGGCGCCTGACCCGACAGGTTTCTCGAAAGGTGTGAGAGCGCCATGAATGCAGTGCATGGGAAAGCGACGCAGGGGGTCCGTGCGCACCGCATTGCGCCGACTCCACCCGTCGGAATCGCCGTGGTGATCGCCTACATCGTCGTCGTTGCGGGCATGCAATTCGCCTCGGGGATCGACTACGGCGACTGGTTCGCCACTACCGACAATGTCTACCGAACCGCGGTCATTCCATTGGCGGTGGGATCGGTGCTTCTCGTCGCGTTTCTCTTCTGGGCGCGATGGGACTCGATCTGGCGGGACTCGGTGCGGCTGCCCATGTCGATCGTTCTCTGGGTGCCGCCCATTCTGTTCGGTCTCGCCATAGTCCCCCGGCTGATCGCCGTCGACTGGGCGGTGATCGGCGCAGACCTGATCGTGGCCGTGGCGCTGACCGCGGTGCTCGTCGGATTCGCCGAGGAGGTGCTGTTCAGAGGAATCTTTCTACGCAGTATGCGAAGCGGCGGCAGGCCGGAGGCCTGGTGCGCGCTGTGGACAGCCGTCGCATTCGGTCTGTTCCACATTCCGAACATCTTCATGGGACAGGGAGCGTTCGGTATCGGTCAGGTTGTGCTGGCGACGTTCAGTGGCTTCGTTCTCTACCTGTTCAGACGTGGCTTCGGGGTGATCGTCATCGCGATGTTCTTCCACGGACTGTGGGACTTCTCGGTGTTCCTCGACGAAGACTTCGGTCGAGGGGTGTTGCACGATCTGAGCCTGCCCGCGATTCTGATCGTCGTCATTGCGACAGTCGCCGCGGCTGTGGTCATCGTCAAACGTGAACGCGCGGTTGTGCATTGACGTCGCTCATCCCTCGCGAGTGACGGCCGCCAACACTGCGGTCAGCACTCGAACGGCACCCTCTTTGTCCAGGGGGTCGTTACCGTTTCCGCATTTCGGGGATTGCACGCATGACGGGCAACCGGTCTGACACTCGCAGGAGACGATCGCGTCCTTGGTGGCGGCGAGCCAGTCGGCGATGGCCACGTGTCCGCGGTCTGCGAAGCCTGCTCCGCCGTCGTAACCGTCGTAGACGAAGACCGTCGGGAGCCCGGTGTCGGGGTGTAATGCCGTCGACACTCCACCGATGTCCCATCGATCGCAGGTCGCGACCAACGGCAGCAAGCCGATGGCGGCGTGCTCGGCCGCGTGCAGCGATCCGGGGAATCGCTCGAACGGAACACCGCTGTGCTCCAACAACTCCGGGGTGATGGTGTACATGACGGCGCGGGTGTCGAGGGTCTGGGCCGGCATGTCGAGTTCGATGGAATCGAGGACCTCGCCCGAGGGGAGGCGTCGAAGATATCCCACCACCTGATGGGTGACGTTCACCTGCACCAGCGCGACGCGGACCTCGCCGTAGTCGACGGATTCGTGCACCGCCGTGATGGCGATGTCGGTGATCTCGCGGGCCGAGGTGTTCCACTCGGGTTGTTCGGCGTGCACCAGCGCGAGGCCGGCCTCGAGATCGAGCTCGTCGACCACGAAGGATTCGCCTTGATGAATGTGCACCGCACCGGGATGTGCTGTGGCAGGGGCACGTCCGCCGTCGACTGTGCCGAGCATGCGGCCGGACTCGCCGTCGACGATGGCGACCTGCACGCCCGTGCCGCCGCGAATGTTGACCGCACCGTGCGGAGACAGCTGCTGCCCCTCGGGGGTGATGAACCACCCGTGAGGACGTTTGCGCACGTAGCCCTTCAGCTCGAGCTCTTCGAGTACGGATTCCGCGCTCAACGCCTCGGCCTCGGCCAGGGTGATCGGTAGTTCGACTGCAGCGCAGAGCAATTGGGGAGCGAGGATGTACGGATTGGTCGGGTCGGTGACGGTTGCCTCGACCGGCTTGTCCAGTAGGGCCGCCGGGTGATGCACCAAGTAGGTATCCAACGGATCGTCGCGCGCGACGAGTACCAGCAGTGAGCCCTCCCCGCGACGTCCGGCACGCCCACCCTGCTGCCAGAACGAGGCGACGGTGCCCGGGAAACCGGCGACGATCACCGCGTCCAAACCGGCGATGTCGACGCCGAGTTCGAGGGCGTTGGTGGTGGCCACTCCCAGCAGGGTGCCGTCGGAGAGGTCCCGTTCGAGTTTTCGTCGATCCTCAGCCAAATAGCCTGCGCGATAAGCGGCGACGCGTCGGACCAATTGCGGATCCACGTCGGCGAGAATTCTCTGGGTCCCCAACGCAGTGACCTCGGCTCCGCGCCTGGACCGTACGAACGCGAGTGTCCGCGCACCCTCGATCAACAGATCCGCCATGATGCGCGACGCCTCGGCCCCCGCCGATTTGCGTACCGGCGCACCGTTCTCGCCGGTGATCTCCTTGAGCAGCGGCGGTTCCCAGAGTGCGACGGTACGCGCTCCGTGGGGCGAGCCGTCCTCGGTGATCTCCTCGCAGGGCGCTCCGATGAGTCGACCGGCAGCGCGTCCCGGCTCCGAAGTCGTGGCACTGGCGAGAACGAACACCGGAGACGCTCCGTAGCGCGCGCAGAGGCGTCGCAACCGACGGAGTACCAGGGCGACGTTGGAGCCGAAAACACCTCGGTAGTAATGGCATTCGTCGACCACCACGTAGCGCAGGTTGCGCAGGAAACGCGACCATCGCTCGTGCGCGCCGAGGATGCCCAGGTGCAACATGTCGGGATTGGTGAAGATCCAGCGCGCATTGGTTCTGGCCCACTGCCGAATCTCGATCGGGGTATCGCCGTCGTACGAGCTGGGAAACACCTCGGCGAGATCGTCTGACAGCGAACGTAACTCGTCGGTGATCGAGATGGTGGTGCGTAGCTGATCGGCTCCGAGGGCCTTGGTCGGTGCGAGATACAGAGCCGTCGCCCGGGCGTCGGCGGCCAGCGTCGTCAGAATGGGCAGCTGATAGGCCAACGATTTGCCCGACGCGGTACTCGTCGAGAGCACCACATGGCTGCCCTCGGCGGCGAGCGTCGCGGCCCGGGCCTGATGCGTCCACGGTTGTGCGATGCCCCGAGAGGTGATCACCTGCACCACTTCCGGGCCGACCCACGACGGCCATGGTGCAAAACTGGACGACCGAGCCGGCATCTCGGCGACGTGCGTGACGGGGCCGTCGTCGGCGGGGGTACCGGCCAACACTCGATCCAGCAGCCGCTGCCCGTAACTCCGGACATCCGCACCGTCGTGCGGATGCTTCTCGCTCACTGCCGCTCTCCATGCATTCGTTCGATCTACTGGCCAGCCCTTCGGGCTTGCTGGGTCGTTCCGCAGGCTCCACTCCTGCCTAGGTGCGACCTGGGGTCCTCATGCTATCGCGGACCCGAAACGAGCGGTTCGAGCCCTGGTGAGAGCCGCATTCCACCCGTCCGGCGTTGTGTGTTGTTACAAGACGGGCAATTTGTTCGAAAAGGGTCGGTTTTCGACTGTTGCGAACGCGGAGTTCATGGTTCACTTGACGCGGTCGCAGCTTCTGTGTTCGTTCTACGCTTCGCAGGATCTTATGTTGCGGGCGCGGTACTGGGAGAGCTCGTCCATCAGGGGGAATCCTGAGGGGGATTCGTACAAGTGCAGCGGTCGGAACCGGCCCGATGGATCGAAAGTGCGCTCCATCGAATCCGGTGTTAGAAAGAGAAGGAAAAGCATGGCACAGGGAACTGTGAAGTGGTTCAACGCCGAAAAGGGCTTTGGATTCATCGCACCAGAAGACGGCTCCGCTGACGTTTTCGTTCACTACTCCGAGATCCAGGGCAGCGGCTTCCGCACCCTCGAGGAGAACCAGCGCGTCGAGTTCGAGGTCGGCCAGGGCACCAAGGGTCCTCAGGCAACGGGCGTTCGCGCAGTCTGATTCTTTTCTCCTCGGAGACGAGAACCTTCATCCCCCTTTCTCGATCGGCCGTGAAAAGCCGTTCGAGAAAGGGGGATGTTTCGTTCGTGGCGAACCACCAGGAAGAGTCGAAAGCAGTGTCTGCCGGTGTCGATGTCCTAATGTCCATGCTGTGAACCAGCTGTCCTTCTTCTCTGCCGAGTCGTTGCCGCCCGCGGTGACAGATCTCAGCGGACTGCTGGCTGCCACCGGCCATGTCGTCACGTCCTCGGGATCGGCACGCATCTCTGTCGTCGTCGACGCGCAGTGGCGGGCCGATGCCATCGCCGAGTTGATCGAACAATGTGGTCTGTCGGCAGAGCTGGGACGGTCCGAAGAAGACCGTCCTCTCGTCCGCACCGCGTCGGTTCCGGAACTGTCCGCGCTGGCGTCGTTGTGGACCAAGGGCGCGGTGAAGGCCGTGCCTCCCGGGTGGGTGCCCGGTTCTCGGGAGTTGCGGGCATGGGTGCTCGCGTCGGGGCGTCCCGAGGCGGAGGGGGAACGCTACGTACTCGGCCTCGATCCGCACGCGCCGGAGACTCATGCGGTCCTCGCTCAATCGTTGATGCGCGCGGGCATCGCGCCGACTCTGATCGGCACCCGCGGGTCCAATCCTGGCCTTCGAATCACCGGCCGACGTCGGCTGTTGCGCCTCACCGAGAACGTCGGCGAGGCTCCTGCGAATGTGGACGCACGTACCAATTGGCCCCACGCTGAGTAGGAAGATGAATGACTGATCTGCGAGTATTTGCTCGACGTATGTCAGTCTGTTAGGAGTGGGGCAGGCAAATCTGCTTGTGAAAACGCACTAGGGAAGGTTCGGCAGCAAGGTGGCAGCACGTAACAACGGCTCGGGGGACAGCTCCGCCGAGCCGCGTCGTCTGGTCATCGTCGAGTCTCCGACCAAGGCCAAAAAGATCGCTCCCTACCTCGGGAGCAACTATGTCGTCGAGGCCTCGGTCGGCCATATCCGCGACCTTCCTCGCGGTGCTGCCGACGTGCCCGCCAAGTACAAGGGCGAGCCGTGGGCACGTCTGGGCGTGGACGTCGACCACGACTTCGAGGCCCTCTACGTCGTCTCGCCCGAGAAGAAGGGCAAGGTCGCAGAGCTCAAGAGCCTGCTCAAGGACGCCGACGAGCTGTATCTCGCCACTGACCCCGACCGCGAGGGTGAGGCCATCGCCTGGCATCTCCTCGAGACCCTGAACCCAAAAGTCCCCGTTCGACGCATGGTCTTCCACGAGATCACCAAGCCGGCGATCCTCGCGGCCGCCGCCGATACTCGCGACCTGGACCAAGACCTCGTCGACGCACAGGAAACCCGCCGCATCCTCGACCGTCTCTACGGCTACGAGGTCAGCCCGGTGCTGTGGAAGAAGGTCATGCCGAAGCTGTCGGCAGGCCGTGTGCAGTCCGTGGCCACCCGCATCATCGTCCAGCGTGAACGCGAGCGGATGGCGTTCCGTAGCGCCGAGTACTGGGATATTTCTGCCACCCTCGACGCCGGTGCCGAGGCGAGCCCGCGCAGTTTCGGAGCTCGGCTGGTCAACGTCGACGGCAATCGCGTCGCCGCCGGCCGCGACTTCGGTCCCGACGGCAAGCTCAAGACCGAGTCGGTCACCGTCCTGGACGAACCGCATGCCCGACGCCTCGCCGACGCTCTCGAAGGCGTCGACCTCACCGTCGCGTCTGCCGAGGACAAGCCGTACACGCGTAAGCCGTACCCGCCGTTCATGACGTCGACGCTGCAGCAGGAGGCCGGCCGCAAGCTGCGGTTCAGTTCCGAGCGGACCATGCGTGTCGCGCAGCGTCTGTACGAGAACGGCTACATCACCTACATGCGTACCGACTCGACGTCGCTGTCCGCGTCTGCGGTCTCCGCGGCACGGGCGCAGGCGACTGAGCTCTACGGGCCCGAGTACGTGCACCCCACTCCGCGGCAGTACACCCGAAAGGTCAAGAACGCGCAGGAGGCGCACGAGGCCATCCGTCCCTCGGGCGACGTGTTCCAGACTCCCGGTCAGCTGCATTCGGCGCTACAGACCGACGAGTTCCGGCTCTACGAGCTGATCTGGCAGCGCACGGTGGCGTCGCAGATGGCAGATCTGCGCGGCACCACGCTGACCCTGCGCATCACCGGAACCGCCGGTACCGGCGAGGAGTGCACGTTCTCCGCGTCGGGTCGCACCATCACGTTCGCGGGCTTCCTCAAGGCCTACGTCGAGAGCGTCGACGACGAGGCAGGCGGTCAGACCGACGACGCCGAGTCGCGTCTGCCCGCGTTGAAGGCCGGCCAGGCAGTGACGGCCACCAAGCTCGATCCCGACGGTCACACCACCAACCCGCCTGCTCGATTCACCGAGGCGTCGCTCATCAAGACGCTCGAAGAGTTGGGAATCGGTCGGCCGTCGACGTATTCGTCGATCATCAAGACGATCCTCGACCGCGGTTACGTCTACAAGCGTGGCAGCGCTCTCGTGCCGTCGTGGGTGGCGTTCTCGGTGATTGCGTTGCTGGAAGCGCACTTCGGGCGTCTGGTGGACTTCGACTTCACCGCAGGCATGGAAGACGACCTCGACGCGATCGCGGGAGGCCGTGAGCGGCGCGGAGATTGGCTGCAGAGCTTCTACTTCGGCGGCGAGACCGGTGCCGAAGGTTCGGTGGCGCGCTCGGGTGGCCTGAAGAAGATGGTGGGCCAGAACCTCGAAGACATCGATGCGCGCACCATCAACTCGATTCGTCTGTTCGACGATTCAGAGGGGCGCGAAATCCATGTGCGCGTGGGCCGTTACGGTCCGTACCTCGAGCGCATGGTCAAGAACGACGACGATCCGGACGGCGATCCGATCAGCCAGCGCGCCAACCTGCCCGACGACTTGCCGCCGGACGAGCTGACGATCGATTTCGCCGAAAAGCTGTTCGCCACACCACAAGAGGGCCGCAAGCTCGGTGTGGATCCGCTGACCGGTCACGACATCGTGGCGAAGGAAGGCCGTTTCGGGCCCTACGTCACCGAGATCCTGCCCGAGCCGGAACCCGAACCCACGCCCCCCGAGCCCGACATCGTCCCGGTGCCGTCCGGCAACGACGGTGACGGCGGTGACGGCGGCGGTGGCGGTGGCGTCAAGACTGCGGTGAAGAAGGCCGCGGCCAAGAAGGCACCGGCCAAGAAGGCTGCAGCGAAGAAGGCCACCGGCCCCAAGCCGCGTACCGGTTCGTTGCTCAAGTCGATGGATCTGGCGACGATCACGCTCGAGGATGCGCTCAAGCTGCTGTCGTTGCCACGCGTCGTCGGTGTCGATCCCGAGTCCAAGGAAGAGATCACCGCGCAGAACGGCCGCTACGGCCCGTATCTGAAGAAGGGCACCGACTCTCGCTCGCTCGCCGACGAGGATCAGATGTTCACGGTCAGTCTCGAAGAGGCTCTGAAGATCTACGCCGAGCCCAAGCGTCGGGGCCGTCAGGGCGAGGCCAAGCCGCCGCTGCGGGAACTGGGCGTCGACCCGATCAGTGAGAAGCCGATGGTGATCAAGGACGGTCGATTCGGGCCGTACGTCACCGACGGTGAGACCAACGCAAGTCTGCGCAAGGACGACGAGGTCGAGACGATCACCGACGATCGCGCGTCGGAGTTGTTGGCGGACAGGCGTGCTCGTGGCCCCGTGAAGAAGAAGGCACCGGCCAAGAAGGCCGCTGCGAAGAAGGCTCCGGCCAAGAAGGCTGCCGCGAAGAAGGCTCCGGCAAAGAAGGCTGCAGCCAAGAAGACCGCCACGAAGACGACGGCGGCCAAGACGACGACGAAGAAGGCTGCTGCCAAGAAGGCACCGGCGAAGAAGACCGACGGCGAGTAGCTCGCGAACTCGAAGTTGTGGATGGAATCGGCAGCGATCACGTCCATAGCTTCGAGTTCGGCAGTGTCCGGGAACAGTGCGCCGGGAGTAGTCGGTCCCAACCGTTAGGGTTGCCAGCATGGCGGGTGTGTTCGATCGTTTGGTCGGTCAGGAAGATGTCGAGGCCGATCTGACGGCTGCAGCAGTGGCTGCTCGTACGGGCGTCGACTCGTCGGCGATGACGCATTCGTGGCTCTTCACCGGCCCTCCCGGGTCCGGGCGTTCCATCGCCGCCCTGTGCTTCGCTGCGGCGTTGCAGTGCACCACCGAGGGCACTCCGGGGTGTGGGCATTGTCAGGCGTGTTCGACGACGATGGCAGGCACTCACGGCGATGTGCGACGCGTCATCCCGGAGGGTCTGAGCATCAGTACCAAGGAGATGCGAGACATCGTCTCGGTCGCGTCGCGTCGGCCGAGCACCGGTCTGTGGCAGGTGGTCGTCGTCGAGGATGCCGATCGACTCACCGAGGGTGCCGGAAACGTACTGCTCAAGGTCGTCGAGGAGCCGCCCGCACGGACGGTGTTCCTGTTGTGCGCTCCATCGGTCGATCCACAGGACATCTCGGTGACGCTGCGCTCGCGCTGCCGGCACGTCTCGTTGGTGACGCCCACAGTGCCGGCCATCGCGCAGGTGCTGCAGACCCGCGACAAGCTCGACGCCGAGACGGCGGAATGGGCCGCGTCGATCAGCGGCGGCCATGTGGGCAGAGCACGCCGACTCGCGACCGACGAGGACGCGCGGGCGCGACGCAAGCGGGCACTTGCCCTGGCGTCGGCCGCGGCCCGTCCCAATCAGGCCTACCTCGCGGCCGAGGAATTGGTGAAGGCCGCCGAGGACGAGGCCAAGGAAATGAGTGCCACTCGTGACGAGGCCGAGACCGAGGAGTTGCGCACGGCCCTGGGAGCCGGAGGCACAGGTAAGGGCGCTGCCGGAGCATTGCGTGGCTCGGCCGGAGTGCTGAAGGACCTCGAGAAGCGGCAGAAGTCTCGCGCCACCAGAACCGGCCGCGACTCGCTGGACCGGGCGTTGATGGACTTGGTGGGCCTGTACCGCGACGCGCTCGCGCGTTCGTACGGCTCGACCGCGACGGCTACGCACCCCGACATGGCCGAGCAGGTCGAGCGAATGGCGAAAGCCGTACCGCCCGAGGCTCTGCTGAAAAGTATCGAGGCGATCCTCGAATGCCGAGAGTCGTTGGCTGTCAACGCAAAACCCAAATTTGCGATCTATGCGATGGTCGCGACGCTCGGGGATGTCCTGCGCTAGCTCTGAATTTTCCGTCGGGCCCGCGAAGCGCGAAGATTGGCGACATTGCCGCACGTCTTCACGTCGTGCCAGACGCCGCTGTTGTTGCGGGAGCGGTCGTAGAAGGCAGATCCACATGCCTCGTTCTTGCATCGCTTGAGTCGACGCCACGTGTCCGCTTGTTGGGCGAGAAGCACTTCGGACCACATTCTCGACGCGATGTAGTCGGCCCCGGTGCCGGTCGGCATCAGTCGTACGGTGCCGTCGCCGCCCGGTAGAAGTTCCGCTCGGACGGCCGGACGCGTGGGCAGGTCGCCGGCAATGGCCGCTTCGACATCCGAGCGCAGAGCCCGCAGCGTGGCCGCATCGTCGTTCGACAGCGCGGTCTCCCACACGAGCGATGCTGCCTTCCCGTCCGCTAGGAGGTCGGGGAGGCCGTACGCGTCGATGGCTCGCGTGTTGAGCAGATTCTGAACCACCTGCAGTCCGTCGGGTGCCGGTGCGAGGTGAAAGCGCTCCGTCGGTGACTGTGACATAAGTGAACAGTATTTGACTATGTCGAACTGGTCAACTACTACTGACAGAGTCAAAAGCATTTAACATCTGTCGTAAGGGTGAGTTCGATGGTGTCTGTTTCGGGAGCAACGGTATTGGTGACCGGCGGTCAGCGCGGTCTGGGCAAGGCGACGGTCGACGCATTGTTCGAGCGTGGGGCAACGAAGGTGTACGCGACTGCGAGGAGCCCGCGAGAGGACTCGGATCCTCGGGTGGTGCCCGTTGCTCTCGATGTCACCGACGCGGATTCCGTTGCCGCACTTGCCGATATCGCGTCCGATGTGTCGATCGTCTTCAACAACGCCGGCGCTCCCGGAACGACGCCGTTGCTGACGACGTCGATCGACGACATTCGCGCGGTGTTCGAGACCAATGTCTTCGGCGCGCTGCGAATCGCGCAAGAGTTCGCTCCGATACTGAAGGCAAACGGCGGCGGGGCGTTGGTCGACATTCACTCGGTGCTGTCGTGGCTCGGCGGTGCAGGTGCCTACGGGGCATCGAAGGCGGCGATCTGGTCGGCCACCAACTCGCTCCGGCTCGAGCTCGCACCGCAGGGAACCCTCGTTGTCGGGGTGCATCTCGGGTACACCGACACCGACATGATCGCCGAACTCGACGTCCCGAAGAACGACCCACGCGACGTGGTGCGCCAGGTGCTCGACGCCCTGGAGGCCGGGGAGACCGAAGTGCTCGCCGACGACCTGACCAGGCACGTCAAGACGATCCTCAGCGGGCCTGCGGAAGGACTCGGCCTCGCGGGCTGACCGTCAGGGAGGGCGATTTTCGTTTCGACCCGATGCTCCGTTAGACTCACCAACGCCGAAAGGCACGCCGCCTTAGCTCAGTCGGTAGAGCATTTCACTCGTAATGAAAAGGTCAAGAGTTCGATTCTCTTAGGCGGCTCAGACTCAGCCCCTCACCGATGCAAATCTGTGAGGGGCTTTTTCGTATTCCGCTCCGGTGAGCGTCGGACTCGTCAGCCTCGCGGACCCCGCGACATCCATCACCGAACGAACAGGAACACCCACATGATCGACGCCGTCATCTTCACCAACTACTCCGATACCGAAACCCCCGTCCGAATCAGCACCATCGACGGACACCAGCATGTCGGCAAGATCGGGGCCGTGGACAACAACGATGAGGACGGTGGCTTCATCACCGTCGCCCTCACCGAGGTCCCCACAGGGTCTCCCTACGTCACCGTTGTCATCGCTGTCGACGCGATCACCGCCATCGAAAGCTGAACCGCAGACACCCTGACCTTCCGCACCACCGTCGACGGGCACACTGGACGAGGTGTTCGCCTCCCTCGCCCCGGCCCGTCGTCGCCTCGCGTACGTCGTACTCGCTCTCGTCCTGATCGGGCTCGTCGTGGCCGTGGCGGTCTTCGTCGCATCGCGGTCCACGAACGACCCTGTCGCAAGCGTCGACCAGTCCGTTCCCGGCCCGGTGCTGCTGGTCCCCGGGTTCGGCGGGTCCACCGATGCTCTCGAGGTGCTTGCGGCGGAACTACGGGAGAACGGCCGCGACGCCACCGTGGTGGCCCTGCCCGATGGTGGCGTCGGCGACCTGACCGCACAGGCGCAGACACTGCGCGACGCCGTCGACGCGGCACTGACTCGGACGGGAGCGACCTCGGTCGACGTCGTCGGGTACTCCGCCGGCGGGGTGGTGGCCCGGATCTGGGCTGCCGATCTGGGCGGTGCCGAGCAGGCCCGACGCATCGTGACCCTCGGCTCCCCACACCACGGCACCCAGGTGGCGGGGCTGGCTGCCCAGGTCCTGCCCGACCGGTGCCCGATCGCCTGCCAACAGCTGGCCCCGGACAGCTCTGTGCTGGCCGCCCTGAACTCTGGCGACGAGACGCCGGACGGGCCGCAGTGGGTGTCGATCTGGACCGAACTGGATCAGGTGGTGACCCCGCCGAACTCGGCCCGCCTCGACGGGGCACTCGACATCCCCGTCCAGAGCGTGTGCGCGGACTCGGCCGTCGACCACGGAAACCTGCCCCGTGATCCTCTCGTCGGCGCGATGGTCTCGGCCCAGTTGGACGGCAGCTCCACCGTCGAGCTCGGCGCAGCCGACTGCAGCCGTCTCAGCTCGTGATGTCCTTGGTCGTGAAGTTCGCCCATGCGGCCCCCAGGAGCACGACGACGTAGACGCCCTGCAAACCGACGCCGCGCACCAGGTCCCGCGTCGGCACCGGGTCGCGGAAGAGATCGACGAAGGCCAGCCAGTACCGCGTCGGAAGGTACGGCGCGATGGCGTCGGCGGCGTCCAGCGTCAGCAGTAGCGAGCTGGCGATGAGGAAGGCCAACGCGCCCAGCGTCGCCGCGAGTGGCGAGTCGGTCAGGGTCGACAGGAACAGCCCCATGGCGGCAACTCCGAGCATCGACAGGGTCACGTAGAGGACCGCTATGACGGTGCGTACGGCGACCTGTTCGTCGGTCAGTACCGTGCCGGACACGCTGGATACTCCGGCCAACGATGTGGTGTCGAACAGCGTCGTGCCGACGAAGTATGCGACGGCTGCCACGATGACCACGGCCAGCAGCACGAACGCGGCCACCGAGATCAGCTTCGCGACCAACAGCTTCGTTCTCCCCACCGGGCGGGCCAGCAGGTAACGCAGGGTGCCGGCCTGGACTTCCCCTGCGACGGAATCGCCGGCGATGACCGACACGGCGACGGGCAGGAACAGCGGGAGCACGATGGCGAGAGCGGCGAGTGGGAAGAGCTGGCCGTTCGTGGTCACCGCGGACAGGAACGCAGGGCCGTCGCCGGGACGCGGACCGACGTCGGTGAGTGCCAGCAGGCCCGCGACGATGGTGGGCAGCAGATTGAGCAGGAGGATGACGACCCAGGTGCGGGGTCGGCGAAGCATCGCGCGCAGTTCGACGCCGATCATGCGGTCACCTCCGATCGGACGGAACCTTCGCGAGGGCCAGCGGGACCGTCGATTCGGTCCGCGCTGGCACCGGTGACCGCCAGCACCGACTGCTCGAGGCTCATCTGCTGCGGGCTCAACTCGCTCACCCGGACGCCGCCTTCGACGAGCAGTCGATTGAGCAAGGCCGGATCAGGGTGTTCGATCACGAGCTGTTGCCCGTCGCGCTCGAGCACGGTGGCGTCCTCCACATCGGACAGGACCGTCACCGCGTCGGCGGGGTCGGGGGTACGCACGAGCATTCGGCCGGTGGGTTGTTGGAATGCGGAGAGTTGGTCCTGCAGAACGAGGCGACCTCGATCAAGTACTCCCACTCGGTCGCACAGTTGCTCCACTTCGGCCAGCAGGTGGCTCGAGAGGAACACGGTGGTGCCCCGGGAATGCAAGTCCAGCAACAACTCTCGAATCTCGAGGATTCCCTGCGGATCGAGACCGTTGGTCGGCTCGTCGAGTATCAGCAGCTCGGGGGTGCGCATGAGCGCCGCGGCCAAGCCGAGGCGTTGCCGCATGCCGAGCGAGTACTGCTTGACCGGCCTGCGTCCGACCCCGGCGAGGCCCACCTGCTCGAGGGCCTCGCCGACGCGGGCGGTGCGGGTGCGCCGAGAACCACCAGGGCCGGCCGCGTCGAGCAGCGTGAGGTTCCGGCGTCCGGAGAGGTTGGGGTAGGCGGCGGGGTTCTCGATCAGTGCCCCCACCCGCGGCAGCACGCTCGTGCGTCGTCGGGGCATCTCCTCGCCGAGCACCTGCATCTGCCCGGAGGTGGCCAGGACCAGCCCGAGCAGCATCCGCACGGTCGTCGTCTTGCCGGAGCCGTTCGCGCCCACGAAGCCGTAGATGTCGCCGGCGCGCACGTCGAGGTCGACGCCGTCGACGGCCCGCACTGATCCGTAACGCTTGGTGAGGCCGGTCGTGCGGATCATGTGGCTGCTCCTTCGAGCTGCTGGGCTGCGGTGGCCAAGGTTTCTGCGGTGACGGTGCCGGAGAGCAGATATCGGCGGCGGTCTCCGGCGGGCTCGGTGATCAGGACGTTCAGCGGTCCGATCGACAGCGCCACGCTGTCGCCGGTCACGACTGCGCCGGGAGCGTCCCGCAACTGGTCGACGAGCCCGCGCGCGGCGCGACGCGGCAGCGGAGCGGCGATCAGCTCGGTCACTCCGCGGCCGTATATCCCGACGGATCCCGGTTCGTCGCGGTCCCGCAGATCCAGTTCGGACAGAGTCGACGGAAGAAGGGGAGAGTCGATCCCGTCGGCGAACGAGGCGATGTCGAGGCCGTCCTGCTGCTGCACATCGGTTCCCGGGGGCGGGACGAAACGGACGGTGTCGGCGTCGGGCATCTCGGATGAGAAGTCCAGGAATGCAGTGCTGACAACAGGCCGAGCGGCCCCGCCGGCGAGCATGTCGACCTGCAGTGGCAGCCCGCTGTCGGGGTCGGCCCACACGTCGACCTCGGTGATGGTGCTCTGCGGCTCGGCGGGGACGAGCCGCAGGCCAGGGGCGTCCCGGCCGGCAATTCGGCGGGTCGGTAACCGGGTGACCTCGTCGGTGGTCGCCTCACTGAGCAGCCGCTGCCCGAGCTCCGGCGGCAGCAGGTCGGCCTCGCGCGGCAGACGCAGGCTCGGTTCGGGGACCGGGGTTGCCACGGCCGTGTTCTGTTCGTAGTCCCATCTCCACATCCGCGACGGGCTCTGGTAGAGACCGCGTTCACCGGCGAGGCGGACGGTGTCGACGCGAAAGTTGTCCGGGGCGCGGTACCAGGCGCGCAGGGTCGTGGTGTCGCCCAACAGATCCGGTAGGCCGCCGAGTCCGTCGGTGACCGGCAGGGTGACGCCGCCAACGGCCTGGGCGTAGCCCGAATACGGTGTTGCGGTGGAGGACTGGACCCGAGACAGCAGTTCCGCCGCACCGATGTCCGACGCGGCGACGGGCAGGCGCTCGATCACCGAGGGCGTGGCGACGAGCACGGCGATGCCGAGCACCACCGCCAACCACCGCCACTGTCCACGCACCTCATCGACCGTACGGACGTAGCCGCTGTGCCGCATGTGCGTGGTACAAAACTGGCGGCTAGCGGACGAGCACGAACTCCGCGAGACCGTAACTCACACCGTTGATCTGGAGCTCGATCGAGTGCGGGCCGGGGTAGTACGTGCGTGTGGTCAACGTTCTGAACGAGTGTCGGCGCGCAACCTCGATGCTCTCTCCGGGCGCGACTGTCTTGGTCGTCAGCTTGAACGTTTTCCCGGTCACTCCGCCGTTCGCTTTGGTGTGGTGGACGACGTAGTCGATCGCGATCCTTGCGGGCTCGACGCCGACGTTGCGAATTTTCGCGGTGAATCCCAGGCTCTCGCCGATCTGCAACTCGGTCACGTCCACGGCAGGGCCCGTCACCTCGAGGTCGGCCGGGGCGAAACCCAATAACGCGAGCGCGTCGGTGTTCCCCTTCTTGATCACCGTCCGAAGCGCATGGCGCGCAAGCCGGTCGGTGTTGGCGTCCGGCTCGCCCAGCCACCGCGCCGCGGTCCCGACCACGACATCCGGGATGTCTCGGCTGAAGTCGTTGAGATGGTTGGCAACCGACCGCCGAACGTAGTCGCTGTCGTCTCGGTACAGCCTGTCCAGAATCGGCACGGTCACGCCGGGGCGCGCAAGTATCTCGGGCACTCTCACCGACCACGGCAAGTACGGTCGAGTGCCTTCCGACGCGAGGCGGCGAACGTGTTCGTCCGGCGATTGCGTCCACTCGGCCGCGATGGCGAGAGCCCGATCCAGATCGGTTCGGAGGAAGGTCCGGATGGCGAATTCGGAGGTCAGTCGGCCGGTGAGCTCGGCGAGCAAGGACATCCCGTCGTCGAACGCGGTCGCAGTTCGCTCGTCGACGGCTTTCGATGCGACAGCACTCGTCACGGGCCAGACCGACCAGCCTCGAAAGTCGGGATCCGCAGCGGCCAGTCGGATGGTCCGAGCGAACTGGGCGTAGTCGCCCGGCAGCCCTGTCAGTAGCGCGTCACGCAGCAGGTCGGCGCGGGCTCGGAGTGCGAGTGGGCCCAACCCGTCCGACGACTCTCGAAGCGACGACAGATCCGCGTTCGGAGCAGCCGTACGAATGGTCCGAAACAGCGTGTGGGCTGCGTCCGGACCGAGTAGTTCATCGGCGAAGGGCATGAGAGCTTCTTACCCGACGCATCGCGTTCGTTCGGCGGCGGACCGAAGGTACGGATTATCCGGCGAAACGCCCGATTCTCGGCTGCCCGAACGGCAGCAGTGTAAAAAGAACTGCGATAACCTTCGCGAAACACAATGTGCTGAAACGCTGGTCAATGCGGGTCTTCGGTGATGAAGTACCGAATTCCGGTCCCGGTCCGATCATTCTGTGCAACGCGCTACGAACCTGGGGGGTCGCATCGTGCTCGTCGTCGACTCGAACCGACTCGTGAGCCCGGTGTACCGAGCCGATGAGCGATCGCGGTGAGCGGGTGGCTCTGGGTGGTGATCCTCAACGGGATCACCGCTGCTGCGTACTCGGGGATCGTACTGTTCATCATCCGAGGGCTGTTGCGAACCGGGCAGTTTCGCGCCAACCGGCTCGCGGTCGCCACCGCTGCGATCTTCACGACGTGTGCCGCCCACCATCTGATCCATGCGTGGCATCTGACGGCCGGGCTCGGCACTCACGCATCGCATCTCGGTACCGATTCCGGCATGGGAACCCTGGACGCGATGCGGGAGTCGATGGGCGGGACCGTCGATGTGATGGTGACGGCCTCGACGGCACTCGCCGGCGTCGTCTACCTGGGGATGCGCCGCTTCTACGGACCGTTGCTCCGCTCACCTGCGATGTTCGACGACGCGAGCGAGGCCCGGTATCGGCAGCTGGCGGCGAACCTCCCGCACACGTCGGTGCTGGTCGTCGATCGCGACCTGCGATTCATTCTCGTCGAAGGTGCCGGACTGCTGGCCGAAGGATACGACCCGCGGCGGATGGAGGGGCAGCTGCTGCAAGACACTGTGCCGCCGGAGGTCTATGCCCGGCTGAAGCCGTTCTACACAGCGGCCATCGATGGGGAGGAATCGTCCTTCGACTCCGTGGGTTCCCGGACGGGTGCGATCTTCGCCGTGAAGACCAGACCTCTGCGCGATGACACAGGTCGAATCGTCGGCGCGATGGTGCTGTCCGAGGACGTCACTGCCGAGCGTGAGGCGCGCGCCGAGCTCGAGCAGGCGCGCGCGTTCCGTGATGCGGTGCTGACGGCATCGCCTGACGTCACCATCGTCACCGATGTCGAGACCGGGACCGTGAAGTGGGCCTCGCGCAACGTCAGGTCATTGTTGACCGGGCCGAACCAGGACGGCTCACCCGGCGACACCGCAGCCCCCGAGGACGGGTTGGAGTCGGTGGTGTCCCAGGACATCGACGTCGTCCGGGCAGCGGACCAGGACGCTGCCTCCCTGCCGGATGGGGAGAGCGTCAGCATCCGGTACCGGGTGCGTGCGGCGGACGGCTCGCTGAGGTGGCTTTCGCGGCGCACGACCCCGTTCCGACATGGACCGGCGGGTTCAGCGGCGGAGGTGCTCTCGGTGGTGCGGGAGGTGACCGATGTCGTCGAAGCCGAGCGCGCTCTCGAGCGTGCAGCCCTGCAAGATCCGTTGACGGGCCTGCCCAACCGTATGAAGCTGCTGGAGCGAATCGGATCGGCGATCGAGCGGGGTGCGCGCACCGGCGCTGCCGCGGCGGTGCTGTTCTGCGATCTGGACGGGTTCAAACGAATCAACGACACCGGTGGCCATGCGGCCGGAGACGCCGTGCTGGTCGAGGTCGCTCGCCGCTTGCGCTCGGTGCTGCGAGCCGAGGACTCGATCGCCCGCGTCGGCGGCGACGAGTTCGTTCTGGTCCTCGATGCGTTGCCTGCGGAGAACGGGACAGGCAAGCCTGCGGGCGGCGCGCTTGCCGCACAGGTCGCCGAACGAATCCGGACGGTACTCGCAGCGCCCATCGCGTACGGAGGCCGTGAGTACGTGGTGTCGGCAAGCGTCGGGATGGTGTTGGTCCGCCGGGGCGTCAGTGCCCAGGAAGCGCTGCGCGATGCGGACTCCGCGATGTACCGGGCGAAGCAATTGGGCAAGGACCGAATCGAACTGTTCGACGACGCGCTGCGGGTGCACGCGATCGAGCGTGCGTACATCGAACAGACCCTGAGGGACGCGCTCGATCCTGATCGCGGCGGTTCCGCGACGTTCGGTGTGGCCTACCAACCGGTCTACGATCTCGGCAGTCGGCGACTCGTCAGTTTCGAGGCGCTCGCTCGCCTGCGGGACAGCACGGGCACAGCGATTTCACCCGACAGATTCATCCCGGTGGCCGAGGATACGGGGCTCATTTCCGATCTGGGTGAGCGCGTGCTCGACGACGCTCTCGGCACCCTCGCGCGGTGGAGATCCGAGAACCCGCCTACCTCCGCGTCCGACGAGCCCGTCACGATGGCCGTGAACCTCAGTGCCCGACAGGCGCAACACGTCGACATTTGTGCGGCAGTGGAAACAGCCCTCGAGCGGCATCGAATGGCTCCGGGGGACCTCGTTCTCGAACTCACCGAGTCCGTGTTGCTCGATTCCGGCTCGTCGGTCCTGCGTCAGCTCGGCGAATTACGCACGCTGGGTGTGGGAATCGCCATCGACGACTTCGGAACGGGCTTCGCGAGCCTGCGATACCTCGCTACGCTGCCGGTGAGCGCAGTGAAGATAGACCGGTCCTTCACCTCCAGCATGACCAGTGACGCGACGAGCAGCAGCATTGTCGGCGCAATCATAAACTTGGCCCGCGATCTGAAACTGGGCTGCGTGGTCGAGGGCATCGAAACTCTCGATCAACTCGAGGCGTTGCCCAATTCTGTTCAGGGACAGGGCTATCTGCTGGGCAGACCTGCCGAGATCGCGTCGGATACGTGGAACTCCTGAGCGTCACCGCGGTGTTGCCGAGGCCCGTCGAGCCAGGGTTGCCACTCCCAGTAGAAGTACCAGCACTAAGGCCGCAAGTCCGGTCATGGCTGCGGTTGCGGACATCGAGAGGGTGGCGATTCCGATTCCCACGGCCGGAATGCCCAGGCCGAGGTACGCGATCAGGAACAGTCCGGCCAAGGCCTCGCTTCGTTCGGCCGGTGCCGCCATCGCGGCAACGGCTCCCACTGCGGCCTTGAACAGGACGCCCGCCCCGATTCCGGCCACGACACCGCCTACCAGGAATGTCGGCAGGCTAAGGGTGTGCATTCCGACCACCAGCGCGATCAGACCGAGGGCCTCGGCCGAGATGCCGAGTGAGAGTTTCGCTGTACTCGACATGCGGCTGGTCATCGTCTGCGCGAGCGCTGCCGTGCCGAACACCGCGAACACGGTGGCACCGCTGAGGGCGCGGGACGGATGGTCGAGTGTGCCCGCGACGAATCCCGGTGCCACCGAGGTGAACACACCGAACACTGCGAACGACGCGAAACCGGCTGCGGCAGCGGCGAAGTACCCGGCGCGATCACCGTGATCGGCACTGATTCGCTGCGGGCGATAGGCGGGCCGCTCCGGCATTTCGGCCACGGTCTCGGGTACCAGCGCGACACCGACGACAGCGACGACGATCAGTACCGCGAACACCAGATACGGGGTGTGCAGGGGAGCCGCGACGAACTGCGCCAGGAACCCGGCTACCAACGGCCCGACGCCGAGTCCGCCGATGTTCGCTGCGGTGGAGACCTTCTCGAATCGCTGGCCGGACGCGGTCGGCCGGTGCGTGGAATGCAGCTCGTGCAGGTAGGCCGTGGCCGTCGCGGTGAGTGCTCCGACGCCGAGTCCGGTGATGAGCCGTGCGACGAGCAGTAGAGGAAGTGCAGTGCCGCTGAGGAACATGACCGCAGCCACCAATTCGAGCAGCAACGCGGCGATCAAGACCTTCTTCCGGCCCACCCAGTCCGAGACATGTCCGGCCAGAACAAGACTGACGATCACGCCGACGGCGTAGGCCGCGAACACGATCGTGACCATGAACGTCGAGAAGCCGTCACGCACCTGATAGAGCGGGTACAGCGGGCTGGGCACGGTGGAGAACGCCATCGCGGTGAGGAATGCCGCCGCAACCACCCAGAAGCCGACGCCGTGTCGACGAGTCGAGGTCGGTGAGTGAGTCTGTGCCGGCGGAGCGGCGGGCAGGGTGTCGTGGGACATGTCGTTCTCCGATGTCGGTGTTGTTCGTTCGGATACGACTGTCCTCGGACTCGACGATCACGTCCAACGAAGAAAAACGCTGACAACTATCGCGATATGCGATCATCGACGGATGGAGCTGCGCCACCTCGAGTACTTCGTCGCGGTCAGTGAAGAACAGAACTTCACCCGTGCCGCTGCCCGTCTGCATATCGTTCAATCTGCGGTCTCGGCGGCGATCAAGTCCCTCGAACGAGAACTGGGTGCATCGCTGCTCGATCGCAACGCCAAGCGTGTCCTGCTGACCGAGGCCGGTCGGGCTCTGCTTCCCCGTGCTCGGGTGGTACTCGATGCCGCTCGCGATGCCCGTGATGCGGTCGACGACGTTCGAGGCGGCCTGCGCGGCACCGTCAGAATCGGCACGTTGACCTCCATCAAGCTGATCGACCTTCCCGGTCTGCTGGGCGAATACCACCGCCGGTTTCCGCACGTCCAGCTCATCACCGGCGCAGCGCCGTCGGGCACCCAGGGGCTACTCGAATCGGTGGCGGACGGTCGACTGGACATCGCGTTCGTCTCCGACTCCGGCCGACGGCCCGCCGGGATCGACGTGCGAGAACTCGCGTCGTCGGTATTGGATCTGGTGCTCCCGTCGGACCACCCCCTGGCCGAACGAGAGTCCGTGACGCTGCACGACATTGCACCGTACGACTTCATCGACTCGCCCATCGGCTTCGGAAATCGCGCGGTAGCCGACCGCGCGTTCGCCGACGCGGGATTGCAGCGACGCGTGAGCATCGAAATCACCGATATCTCCACCGGCGTTGCCTACGTCCGCAACGGCCTCGGGATATCGCTGCTACCCCGGTTCGTCCTGACCGAGCGGAGCGGTGTGGTCGTCACCACGGTGTCGGAAGTGGATCTGACGTGGCCGCTCGCGGTTGCGACCTCGTCGACTCGCGCTCCGAGCGCGGCGGTACGTGCCCTGCTGGGCGTGCTCGACGAATTTCTCGCCTGAGCTGCGGTAACCGGGAAGCATTGCACGCTGCGACGCGTTGAACACGAGTAATGGATGATCTTCTGGTTGCCCCCACTCGACTCTGGACACCCTCGCGTGTCCTGGTCACCAAGTCTGCGTCCGAGCTACCGCACACCGCGGAAATTCTCCGTCGGTGCGAAGCAGCAGGCGTCGCCGACATCGACATTCTGTCCGGTGACCGCCTCACCGGACTGCGTGGTGAGTCCGAGCGCGAGACCTACGCACGAGCCAAGTCGACGATGGCCGTGGTGGTCGCCCCGCCGAGTGTGCTGAAACCGCAACCGATTCCGCCGAGCGCGGACTGGCGGATCGACCTGGCCAAGGGATGCCCGGCGCATTGCCAGTACTGCTATCTCGCCGGCTCGTTGTCCGGTCCGCCGATCACCAGGGTCTTCGCCAACCTCGACGACGTGCTGGCCGGTATCGGCACTCATGCAGGCCGCGGTTCCATCACCTCCGGCACCGATGAGCGCGGGCACGAAGGCACCACATTCGAGTTATCCTGCTACACCGATCCTTTGGGGATCGAACACGTGACGGGCTCTCTTGCCGAGGCCGTTCGCAGAGTGGGCGGGGGCGTGTACGGCGACGACGTATCGCTGCGTTTCACCACCAAGTTCGACGACGTCCGCGAGTTGGTGACGCTCGACCACGGCCGCCGAACGCGAGTTCGGCTGTCGGTCAACGCCGATGACATCGCTCACCGCTTCGAGGGCGGCACGGCACGTATTCCGGCTCGGATAGAAGCTCTGCGGCAGTTGGCACTGGCCGGTTACCGAGTGGGGTTGACGATCGCGCCGATCATGCCGATCCCGCAGTGGCGCGAGCAGTACGGTCGATTGCTCGCGAATGTCTCCGACGCGTTGCGCGATGTGCCCGATCTCGATCTGACCGCCGAAATCATCACTCACCGCTTCACGCCGTCGAGCAAGGAGGTGTTGTTGAGCTGGTATCCGGGAACGAAACTGGAGATGGACGAGGGCGCGCGCACAGCGAAGAGAAACAAGTTCGGCGGCGTGAAATACGTCTATCCGAAGGACACGATGGCCGAGATGCGCAGCTGGTTCGTCGACGAACTTCGCGACGTTCTGCCCGACGCGCAGCTGCTGTACTGGACGTGAACCGTCACAGGGCATCGAATCGGTCTCGAGCTCGGTCGATGTCGGCCATGTGCGTGGTTGCCCACGCCAGCAGGACGTCGACGGGAGTTCGAAGTGTTTTGCCCAGGGGAGTGATTCGATATTCCACCGCCACCGGGCGGGTGCTCAGCACCGCGCGTTCGATGATTCCGTTGCGTTCGAGCTTGCGCAGCGTTGCGGTGAGGGACTTCTGAGTCACCTCGGGAATCCCGCGGCGGAGATCGTTGAATCGGCAGGGGCGCTCGCACAATTCGTTGAGTACTTGCAGCGACCATTTGTCCAGCACCTGATCCAACAATTCGCGGTGCGGGGCAGTGATCGTGAGTTCTGCGGTGCCGTCGGCGGTATCGGTCATGAAACCAGGTTCCCTTGAAGTGTCCTTTGTGTACCAGGTATCAACGTTATACCTGAATTTCTACGACGAAGGACCAATTATGAGCGTCACTCGATTCACCCCGCCCGGAATGATGCAACCCACCCCGTATCACCACGTGGCGGTGGGTCAGGGTTCTCGACACATCCACGTCAGCGGCCAGATCGCCCGGAACGAGGACGGGTCGGCCATCGATACCGACGACCTCGCCGGTCAGGTTGCGCAGGCGCTGCGCAATACCGCGATCGGATTGACCGGTGCAGGAGCAACATTCGAGGACGTACTGCGGCTGACGTTCTACGTCACGCACTGGGCTCCCGAGCTGATCGGTGAGTTCATGGACGGCGTCACGCGCGTCGCCGACGAGATCGGACTGCCGACTCCCATGCCGCCTGCGTCGTTGATCGGAGTGGATTACCTCTTCGAACCGGACGTGCGGGTCGAGGTGGAAGCAACCGCGATTCTGGACTGAATCCGCGGATAGGCCGGTGACTTCTCGGCGGTGCAGAGGTCGATACCGGCAAACCCACCCGACCTCTGGAGTGACATGGCGATTCTGACCTACAACCTGCATGTTTCCCTCGACGGCTACATCGAGGATCCCGACGGCAGCCTCGACTACTCGATGCCCGACGAGGAATCGCATCGGTTCTCGAATCGACAGACCGTGGAGACGAGCGTCTTTCTGTTCGGACGGCGGCTGTACGAGGCCATGGAGGACTACTGGACCGCCCCGGAACGGGCGGCCGGCGACCCCGTCGAAGCCGAATTCGCCGAGCTGTACAAGGCAACTCCCCGGGTGGTCTTCTCGGACACCCTCACTTCCGTGCCCGACGGTTGCCGGCTGGTCCGTAGTGCCGACGCCGTCGCGGAGGTGGAGCGAATGAAACGGGAGACCGAGGGCACGTTGGCCGTCGCCGGCGCGTCGTTGGCCGCATCGTTGTTCGACTCGATCGACCAGTTCGAGCTCATTGTCGTCCCGACCATCCTGGGTGGTGGGAAGCCGTACTTCCCTGTGGGGCACCGACTGAACCTGGTGCTGGAAGAGCAGAGGCACTTCCCCACCTCGGGCTGGATGTATCTGCGGTACAGGGTGGTTCGGTAAGCAGACCTGTCGTCCGGCCCGATCGCGCAGAATGGGCTCATGACATCCGGTGATCGTCGTCAGTGGTGGACCTTGCCCGCGCACCAGCGGTGGCTCGACACAGAATCGGCTCGGCTCCTCCGGTTCGGTAGCTCGCTCGAGCATCCTGCCGGGGGAGCGGCGTGGTTGAACGACCGCGGACATCCGGACCTGAGCCATCCGGCCCTGACCTACATCACTGCTCGGATGGCGCACGTGCATTTCCTGGCCTCGATGCAGGGGTATCCGGGGTCTCGTAGGAAAGCCGATCGAGTGTTCGACGGTCTACTGACGACGTTGCGGGACAGCACGAACGGCGGGTGGTTCGAGTCCAGCGCCGACGCCTCGTCCCCCGACGCGACGAAGACGGCTTACACGCATGCCTTCGTGGTGTTGGCGGCAGCCGCAGCCGCAGCGGCGGGACACCCCAGTGGACGGGGGCTTCTCGACGAAGCCCTCCAGGTCGTGGATCGGCGATTCTGGGACGAGAACTACGGCATGTGCGCAGACACCTGGAATGCGAGCTGGACCGCGCTCGACGGTTATCGCGGTATCAACGCCAACATGCACATGGTCGAGGCACTGCTGGCGGCGGCCGATGCGGGTGCGCCCGAGGTCTGGCGGAGCAGGGCAGTACGCATCTGCGACAACGTGATCGGCTGGTCACAGGCGAACGAGAATCGCATTCCCGAGCATTTCACTGCGGAATGGCAGCCGATGCTCGAGTACAACAGCGGCGACACCGCAAACCAGTTCAAGCCGTACGGAGCAACGGTGGGGCACGGTTTCGAGTGGGCTCGGCTGCTCGTGCAGGCGAGTCTCGTGGCCGACAGCCCTCGTGGCCACGATTACATTGCCGCCGCCGCGTCGCTGTATCACCGCGCGGCGCAGGACGGATGGCAACCCGGCCCGTCGCCCGGCTTCGTCTACACCACCGACTGGACTGGGCGACCGGTAGTGACAGAGCGTCTGCACTGGGTGTTGTGCGAGGCGATCGCGGCGGCCGCGACACTGGGTCGTCGGACCGGAGAAGAGTGCTACGACAACGACTATCGCGCTTGGTGGGACATTGCCGCCGACTCCTTCATCGACCTCGTCGACGGCTCCTGGCATCACGAACTCGACGCGGACAACAGGCCCGCAGCCACGGTGTGGAGTGGAAAGCCGGACCTGTACCACGCTGTGCAAGCAACGTGGATCAGCCGAGGGGTGAACAGCTCGAGTTTGGTGGCAGCGCTGCTGGCGGACTCGGCCTGAATGGCCGCATCGGACCAAAACCGTCCGTTGGGTATGTAGTGTCGTCTCGTGCGCGAAGGTAGAAGACACAACGCCGTCATCGACGTATCGGTCATCGTCACGGTGGTCGCACTCGGTGTCGTTGCGGCCGGACTGCTGCATTCGCCGGAAAGTGAACTGCCGCCCGGAAATGCTGTGTCATCCGGAGAGGCCGCACGCGACGGTGATTACTCCATCGTCTCCGAGCCCGTCGAGTATCCGGCCGACATTCCGGGGTGCTCCGAGGTCGAGCCGCCCCCGCCCAGTGAGGATGGGCGCCTCATCTCGGTCATCGGGAGTCAGGCTCCGTCCTACGACAATCCTGCCTACCCGTGGTTGACCGCGAGCAAGGCAGGAGCGATGACCGACGCTCTCGTGGGCGCACTTCCAGCGGATGTCACCGTGAAGTTGGCCGCCCCATCCCAGTCGCTGACCTTCCAACCGGTGGACGACTTCGGCGGTAATGTGCCGGAGGGCCTCGAGGCAAGCACCAGTGCCCGCGGCGACCTGACTCGCGCGGGGGTGTCTGCGTTTGCCAGCGTCGATGTTCGACCATCGTCGACGGGGATTCCGGCCTGTGTCGCAGGCGTTCTCGACGCCCGCACCACCGAGCCCGACGGAACGGTGGTCGATACCGACGACAGTTGGTACGAGATCGGCGGTGACCGCACGAACAGTCGCAGAGCGACGGCGTATCACCCGGACGGAACTCTGGTCACCGCGAATCTCAGTACTACCGTCGGTCCCGAATTTCCCTTGGACACATCCGAGTTGACCCGAATCGCGGCGCTGCCGGGCCTCCGAGTCGGTTCGCCTGCACCGGCGGGAAGCGCTGCGCCGCGCCAGGATTGCTCGGTCTCGCTCGCAGGGGAGGCGACAGCGGTGGACATCGACGAGGAGTCCTTGGACGCCGCGAACGAGGCGTTGACGACAACGTGGCAGGCGCTATCCGACGCGCCCGTCTTGAACCGGCCGATCGGGTCACTGGTACCCGATCGCACGGGCAGGGGTGCCTGTACGGAGATCGACGTAGTGAACTCCGATGTAGCGCTGTCGATTTCCGTATCCTCCGGCGCGGCACTCCCGGTGGCGAGGGACCCCTACGATCCGGAAAATGCATACGAACCTGTTGTCGAGTTGCGAACACTGTCCGACGGTTCGGTGCTCGAATCGTACGACGTCGATCTGTCGAGCAGCATGACCGCGGAGGACGGAACCATGCGGTTGGCGAGGTCGGTCACGCTGACGCGACCGTCCGGCGTGCAGGTGTCGGTTCGGTCGACGGCAGATTTTGTTCCTGGCGGGGGCCGTTCGACACGGCCGGAACCGCTGCCACTCGAGCTACTGGATGCAGTGGCCCAAGCTCCGATCACGCAGTGGCCGTGAAGGATTCGACGACACGCACTGTTCTCGCTGCAGCCGCGGTGATGGTGGCAGTGGTATCCGTCGCCGCGGCTGCGGTCGTGCTGGTGAATGTGGACGTGTCCGTAAAGCCGTCGATGGACGATGCAACGACGTCGGCGTTCGACGAGATGCCGACGTTCTCGGAGGAGACGGAGACAATTGAGGCACCGGCTGGGCCGGCGCTCGAGCCCAGCTGGCGGATCGACGCAGAGACCGTCTACGGCAGGCAATTCGCTGCATTCCGTTCGCCGAACGCAAGTTTGACGTTCGATCTCGGGGTCACGGGTGTGATCGACGCCGGCGATGTTCTCGTCACCGCAATGGGTCTTCCGAATCCACGGTCGTCTTCGCTCGATGCAGTCGAGTTCGTGGCCCTCGATGCCGACGACGGCAGTGTGCGATGGAAGGCGTCGCCCGGCACAGTCGACGTATGCGCGAGTGTCCCCGTTCAGGGCGACATCGTCTGTCTGGACTCGTATTCCGATGTGCAGTCCCTCGTCACTATCGGTACGAACGACGGGGTGGTGAAGCGGATACCGGTCCCCGAGGACTGGTACGTCTACGCGATCGAGAGCGACGGGACATCGGTGCTGTTGTTGGAAGGCAGCCCTGAGGACGGCGAATCCGTGTTGCACGGCGGGTCGGTGAATGCACTCGACCGAATGTGGACGCTACCGATCACCACATCCATGGGGTGGGAGGGCCTGAGTGGCACAGTGATTCACACGGCCGACGGGCGAGGCGTCGTGACGATGGGCGGGGAGGCGACATTTTTCGATCCGACCACCGGAGCACCCGTCGGGGGTCTCGACATGACCTCGGATGACACCGTCGTCGACTCCACCGGCGCTACTGTGTGGGAGTTGCCGGATCCGTTCGATACGGACAAGGTCATCGGCAACACTCGTTATTCGATCGACGGCCCGGCGTATGTCGCGACGACGGATTCCGGTGACGTGCGGTGGCATTGGACCATCCCTGCTGGATCCGATGGGTTCACCGACAGCGGCACTATCGCCCAGACGCGATCGGGCGTGTTCTTCCTCGGAACCGATTCGATGGTTCGTCTCGAATCGGTTCCGAGTTGACGCCGAGCAGATCTACCGTGCGGCAGTGCTATTCCCGGTGCGGAGTGCGCTCACCGGTGTTCGGGTCCACGTCGAACAGTTGATCGGTGTTGTCGGGGGAGTAGACGACGGTGTCGACTTCCCGCGCGCGTCGTCGGGCACCGTCGCGAACGGCGAAGAACGCGGCTGCGAACAGTACGACCACGGTGATGCCGGCGACGATCGCCCATCCCTCGAAGCCGCCCGCCAGAGCCGCGATCAGACCGCCCGCGGATGCGATTCCGGCGAAGATCAAGATGACGGCCAGCATGTTCTCGACTGCACGTGCCCAGCTCGTTTTCGAAGGCCTTTTCTCGACCATGGGGATGTTCCTCTCGCTAAGTTCCGTCGCCGAATACCCGAAACCCGGTCGTCTAAGCCCCGCGGTGCTACTGGGCCTTGCGTGCGCGGTACGCGGCAACCGCCGCGCGGTTGCCGCAGGTGGTGCTGCAGAAGCGGCGAGAGCGGTTTCGGGAGAGGTCGAGAACCAGCCCGTTGCAGTCCGGATCGGCGCAGACGTCGAAACGGGAGAGCTCGTCGGCTCGGATGACGTCGATCATGGCCATCGCAGTCTCGACGACGATGCGGGTTGCCAGTGGACTGTCGTCGGCGACGGCATGGATGTGCCAATCGAGAGTGTCGTGCCGGACCAGTCGAGGCAGGGCCGAGGATTCGGCAAGCAAGCGGTTCACCTCGAGCACGGCGTCGTCTCGACTGCTGGTGAGCAGTGATCGCAGGGTCGGACGCAGTGCCCGCACCGCCTCGAGCTCGGCGTCGTCGCCGTCGAACCGTCCGGAGTAGCCCTGGTCGGTGAAGAACTCGGCCAACTCCTCGCGGGTGGTCAGCGTATCCGGGTCTTCGGCGGAATTGACCAATGCCACGGCGGACAGAAGCGACAGTTCTGCGTCATGAGCAAAAAGCATGTTGACACCTTACCAATTCACTCCCTACTGTCACATGTCATGACGGCTTACACTCATGACGCGCAGGTGGATCGCGCAGCTGCACACGACGCTGCGGCACGGTCGCGTCGACTCTCGGGACTCGGGTTCGCGCTCCTGTCCGCGGCATCGTTCGGGCTCTCCGGCTCGTTGGCCAAAGGCCTGCTCGATGCCGGCTGGACTGCCGGTGCCGCCGTGACGGCGCGCATCCTGCTCGCGGCAGCGGTGTTGCTGATTCCGTCGATTCTCGCGCTGCGTGGACGCTGGGGCCTGTTGGCCAAGAATTGGAAGCTGCTCGTGGCCTACGGTGCCTTCGCGGTGGCCGGTTGTCAGCTCGCGTTCTTCAACGCCGTCGGCCGAATGGACGTGGGTGTCGCACTGCTCATCGAATTCACCTCGCCCGTAGCCGTCATCGGCTGGATGTGGTTTCGGCACCAGCAGCGTCCGGGTCGGCTGACTTTGGTCGGTGCGCTGTTGGCCGCAATGGGGCTGGTGCTCGTGCTCGACCTGATCTCCGGCGCGGACGTCGACAGCGTCGGCGTGCTGTGGGCGCTCGGTGCGATGGCGGGAGCCGCCGTCTACTGGGTGCTCTCCGCCGACGAGAGCAACGGCTTGCCGCCGATCGTGCTCGCCGGGGGCGGTCTGCTGGCAGGTGGACTCATTCTGCTCGCCGCCGGGCTGGTCGGTATCGTCCCGTTCGCGGCTCCGCTGACCGACGTCACCTTCGTCGATGCCGTTGTGCCGTGGTGGGTTCCGATCATCGGTCTCGGTGTGGTGACCGCCGCGTTGGCGTATGTGCTCGGAATTGCGGCCGGCCGACGCCTCGGCTCGCGGCTGGCGTCGTTCATGGGTCTGATGGAAGTTGTTGCAGCGCTTGTGTTCGCGTGGCTGTTACTCGGCCAGGCTCCGGGGTCGATCCAATTGGCCGGTGGCGCACTGATTCTGCTCGGTGTCGTCGTCGTCAAATCAGGTGAACGCGTCACCTCGGACGAACCGGTGGAGCCGCTGCAGAGCAGAGCATGACAGCTGCTCAGCCGTCGACGCGTCCGAATACGACGGCGGCCAGGATGGTGTGCGCGCTGGCGATCACGGAGTCGAGAGGTTCGCGTTCGGGGGACAGCAACCATTGCTGAGCGATGGTGAGAACCGCTCCCACCAGGCCCATCGCCAGCGTTTTACGGTTCGGCCCGGCCAGGCCTCGGCTGGACCCTACGGTGTCGGCGACCTGTAGCACCGTCGCCGAGAACGAGGTGGTGGTCTTGCGGTATAACGCGTCGACGGTGGGGGACACGCCGAGGATTTCGACGAAGGCGATACGAGCGGACTTCGGTTGCTCGGCGACGAACGTGAAGAAGCCGGTCAGGGCTCCACGGAGCACCTGTTCGCTGGACTCCGTTTCCGAGCCCGCTCCGGCGAGGATGCTCTCGCGCATCGCGTCGGTGGCGCGGGCGTAGGTGGCCATCAGGAGTTCTTCGCTGTTGGTGAAGGACTCGTAGAAGTAGCGCTTGGTCAGCCCCGCTTCGCTGCAGACTTTCTCCACGGTCGCCGTCCGGTACCCGGTGGTGCCGAACACTTCGACGGCGGCGTCGAGCAGGCGGATCCGGCGCTCCTGCTGCCGCTGCTGCGGATCGGCACCTCGATAGGTGCGGCCGACTTCACTGTGATGGGTAGTCACAGACAGATCTTGACACCGCTCGGTATCAGATGCAAAGTGTTCGCAGGAATGCATCTCGATCGAGGGGGAGACATGGCGTCATCGACGCTCCGGAACAAGGTCGTTCTGATCACAGGCGCGGCACGAGGAATCGGTGCCGAGACAGCACGTGCGTTGGCAGGTCGTGGAGCCAAGTTGGTACTCGTCGACGTCGACGAGGCTCCGCTGCGGGAGGTCGCGACGCAGCTGAAGGCCGAGGCGTTCGTCGCCGACGTCCGAAATCTGGACGACATGCAGCGCGCCGTCGACGGCGGCATCGCGGCCTACGGAGGCATCGATCTGGTGCTCGCCAATGCGGGAATCGCCAGCTACGGATCGATCCTGCAGGTGGACCCGGCCACCTTCCAGCGCGTCATGGACATCAACGTGATGGGCGTGTTCAACACCGTCCGCGCGGCGTTGCCGTCGCTGATCGAACGCAACGGCTACATCCTCGTCGTCTCCTCGCTGGCCGCGTTCACCCCGTGCCCCGGCTTGGCCGCGTACAACGCCAGCAAGGCCGCTGCCGAGCATTTCGCCAATGCGCTTCGGCTGGAAGTGAACTACCGAGGAGCCGACGTCGGCTCGGCCCACATGGCCTGGATCGATACCCCGATGGTCCAGGACGCGAAGTCCGATCTCACGGCATTCCAGGATTTGCTCGCGGTACTGCCCGGCCCCCTCGGGAAGACGATGACCGTCGAGCAGTGCGTGGATGCGTTCGTCGACGGCCTGGCCAAGCGCAAGCGCCGCGTCTACGTACCGCGGTGGGTGGGTGCGGCGTCCTGGTTCAAGGCCGTCATCACCTCGCGCGTAGGCGATCGCAGCATGTTGGCGCACGTGCCGACGATCCTGCCCAAGATGGACGAAGAAGTAGCGCGTCTCGGTAGGTCCGAGAGCGCACGCAACAAAATCAGCTGACCCCCCACCGAAGGAATCGTTGCTCATGACTGCCGTACTGACCACCCCCGAGGTCGATGTCCTCATCATCGGTGCCGGCCTGTCCGGGATCGGTGCCGCGCGTCACCTCGGGCACGATCTGCCCGGGAAGACGTACACCATCCTCGAAAGCCGCGGGGCGATCGGTGGCACCTGGGATCTGTTCCGCTATCCCGGTATTCGCTCCGATTCCGACATGTACACCCTCGGGTACAGCTTCAAGCCGTGGACGGGAGAGAAGTCCATCGCCGACGGTTCCGACATCCGTAACTACATCGTCGAAACCGCGCGAGAAGCGGGTGTGGACAAGCACATTCGATACCACCACAAGGTCGTCGCCCTCGAATGGTCGTCCGAGCAGCAGTTCTGGACGGTCACGGCGCAGCGCAGCGACACCGACGAGACCGTCACGATCACCGCGTCGTTCGTGTTCTCCTGCAGTGGTTACTACAACTACGACAAGGGTTTCAGCCCGGAGTTCGTCGGCCAGGAGAACTTCGGTGGGCAGGTGATCCACCCGCAGCACTGGCCCGAGGATCTGGATTACGCGGGCAAGAAGGTCGTCGTGATCGGCAGCGGTGCAACGGCGATCACGTTGGCTCCCAACCTCGCTCGTGAGGCCGAGCACGTGACGTTGCTGCAGCGCTCGCCGAGCTACATCCTCTCGCTCCCCTCGAAGGATCCGATTGCGCAGACACTGCGGAAGCGTTTGCCGAAGAAGTTGGCGTACAGCGTGACTCGGCTCAAGAACGTGTCGATGGCCATGTTGATCTTCACGTTGAGCCAGAAGTACCCGGAATTCATGAAGAAGCGAATCCGGAAGATGCAGGAGGGATGGCTGCCGAAGGGATACGACCTCGACACCCACTTCACCCCGTCGTACAACCCGTGGGATCAGCGCCTGTGCTTGGTGCCCGACAACGATCTGTTCCGCTCGATCCGCAAGGACGAGGTCTCGATCGTCACCGATCACATCGACAGCTTCACCGAGACCGGCCTGAAGTTGAAGTCCGGCCAGCACCTCGACGCCGATATCGTCGTCACCGCAACGGGATTGAACCTGTCCGCACTCGGCGGCGCGACCTTCCGCGTCGACGGTAGAGACGTGGATCTGCCCAGCACCATGGCGTACAAGGGCATGATGCTCACCGGAATCCCCAACTTCGCTTTTGTCGTCGGGTACACCAACGCGTCGTGGACGCTCAAGGCCGACATGGTCTCGAACTACGTCATGCGCCTGCTCGCACACATGGACGAGAACGGGTACAGCACCGTCGAGCTCGAACGTGACCCGTCCGTGGACGAAGAGCCGTTCCTCGATTTCGCCGCCGGCTACGTGCTGCGGGCCGTGGACAACTTCCCGAGGCAGGGTAGCGAAACGCCGTGGAAGCTGCGGATGAATTACTTCCGCGACCTGCCGGTTCTGCGGTACGGCAAGCTCGTCGACAAGGCGATGAAGTTCGGGCGGCCTCGATCGAAGGTCGCGGTCGCTTCCTGACGGGAATAGATCGAGTCCCTGATCGTTTGTTCCGGACATGAAAATTGGCATCATCGGAAGTGGATTCATCGGTGGAACGCTCGTGCGCCGGTTGACGGCGCTCGGTCACGAGGTTCGATTCTCGAACTCACGCGACCCGGAGACTCTGGCGGAGCTGGCGTCGGAAACCGGAGCGACGGCGGTGTGGGCAGCGGACGCGGCGCAGGATGCGGACCTGGTCATCCTCAGCATCCCGCAGAAGAACGTGCCCGACCTCGCCGCCGGTATCGCCGGCTCACGCAAGCCCGGAGCGCCGATCATCGAAACGAACAACTACTACCCGCAGCAGCGCGACGGTCTGATCGAAGACATCGAAGGCGGCACACCCGAGAGCGTATGGGTGTCGCAGCAGCTCGGTGAGCCGGTGATCAAGGCGTTCAACGGAATTTGGTACAAGCACCTGCTCGAGAAGGGTGTTCCTGCCGGAACCGACAAGCGCATCGCGCTGCCGATCGCCGGGGACGACGCCGAGTCGAAGAAGCTGGTGTTCTCGGTGATCGACGAGCTCGGCTTCGACCCGGTCGATGCCGGTTCCCTGGCCGAGTCCTGGCGTCAGCAGCCGGGAACCCCGGTGTACGGCAAGGACTTCGGCGTCGACGACACCGTGAAGGCGTTGGCCGAGGCGTCCCCGGAACGCTCCGCGGAATGGAAAGCTTGAGCCGAGCTGCTGAACTACCTGACGCGACCCTCGCGGAGTGTGCGCTCCGCGAGGTCGCGTAGCGGCCCGGTCAGGGCCGAATCGCCGACCCGGCACGATTGCTCGCCCACCGACACGTTCCACACGAAGGTGTCGCGGGCCTGCGACTCGGCCGGCTCGGGTGGGGGCGGCTCAGCCAGGTACGGGCGCGCAGCCTCGACCAGCGACTGCCATTCCGGCTCGTCGGTCTCGACCACTCCGCGCTTGGACATTCCGGCGATCCCGCCGGTTCGCAGTACCTCGATGCGCAGGCTCATGCCCCTCGATCACACCCGATCGTCGCTCGGCTCCCGTGTTGACTGAACTCCCACGGTAGACCAACCGGTGGCCACGGCCCGTGCGACGTCGGAATCGGCACCGAATCGCTTCTGCGCTGCGAGCAGCGTCGCCGCGGAGAAACCCGCGAAGTCGACCGTCGGTGCCAGACCCCCGACAGTCATGGTGTCGAACCAGACCTGCCCGACGCGGTCCCACGCCGGGCCACCCAAGGTGGTTGCGGCGACGGCGAACGCGCGGTTGGGAATGCCCGAGTTGATGTGCACACCGCCGTCGTCCTCGGTGGTGACGACGAAGTCGTCCATGCTCGCCGGCTGTGGGTCTTTGCCGAGTACATCGTCGTCGTACGCGGTACCGGGCTCGAGGAGCGAGCGCAGCGCCTTGCCCTGCACCGCAGGCAGGAACAGACCTTCGCCGATCAACCACGACGCGTCCTCGGCGTTCTGCTTCGCGGTGTACTGCTCCACGAGTGCACCGAACACGTCGGAAATGGATTCGTTCAGTGCGCCGGCCTGGTCCTTGTATTCGAGCGGGGTGGTGTACTGCGTGAACCCGTGCGCGAGCTCGTGCGCGATGACGCCCAGAGAAACGGTGAAGCGGGCGAACACTTCGCCGTCGCCGTCGCCGAACACCATGCGAGAGCCGTCCCAGAACGCGTTGTCGTAGTCCCGGCCGTAATGCACCGTCGCATCGAGGGGCAGGCCGCTGCCGTCGAGACTCGAGTAGCCGTACACCTCGTCGAAGAACAGATACGTGGCACCGAGACCGTCGTATGCCTCGTCGGTCGCAGCATCACCGGTGGGATCCTCACCCTCGGCGCGAACCTG
The DNA here is from genome assembly GCF_002259025.1 of Rhodococcus sp. 05-2255-1e. Lineage (NCBI taxonomy): Bacteria > Bacillati > Actinomycetota > Actinomycetes > Mycobacteriales > Nocardiaceae > Rhodococcus > Rhodococcus sp. 05-2255-1e. The sequence goes on from NZ_NOZE01000009.1 coordinate 438,083, forward strand.
CTGACCCGGGAGGTCGCGGGTCGCTTTCGCATCGGAGATGGTGCGTTCGAGGGTGCCGCCGGTCCGCGGTGCGATGGCGGTACGTGCTTGGACGACCTCTCGGCCCGCCCGCATCTCGCGGTCGGCCAGCAGAGTCGCGCGGGCACCGGCTCCCTGCAGACGCTCGAGCAGAAACGGTGGAACTACGCCATGCGAGTGGAGCCTGCGGAACGATCCGGAATCGGTATCTGTCGTCATGTGCGGTGACCCCCTAGGTCCGTTGCATGTGCGGTGATGATTCCCAGTGTGCCCGAGGGCACCGACACAATCGGCTCCACCGCACCGAGCTCACTCACGCAGCGTCGACAGATCGATACTGTCCACCTCGCTCGGGGGACGCAGCGCGGTGACGGTCGCCCAGTTCCGGGCCAGCAGGGAGGCGTCGGAGTCGTCGTCCTCCGCGTGGATCTCGTCGAACCGGACGGTGACGAAATCTTCTCCGCGATCGCCTATTTCGGCCTGCACCGCGCCGTACCGGGCCAGCGAGGCCGGAACGATCCCGGCGAAATCCGACCGTGGAACGTCGGGAATGTTGACGTTGACGACGGCATCGACGGTCAGGTGCGAAATCATCCATGTCACCGCCAGATGCGCGACGTGTTCGGCGGTGTCCCAGTGCGACGGCCGGGTGGCGAGCGAGGACAGCGCCATGGCGGGAACCCCGTGCGTCAATGCGGTCAGCGCCGCGCCCACCGTGCCCGAATGTAGAACGGCCGCACCGGTATTGGGGCCGTGATTGATACCGGAGAGGACCACGTCGGGTGGATCGCCGAAGGCCCCTCGGGTGGCGACGAACGCGATGAGGGCCGGTGAGGCCTGTACCGCATAGACCTCGACGCCGCGCAGCCCCTCGATCTCGGTTCGCTCGATACCCAGGTGATCGTCGACGCCCATCCCCGTCAGCGATGCACTGGCACCGCTGCGTTCCTCGTGGGGTGCGGCCACCACGACGTCGAGGCCGGCGTCGAGCGCGACCCGCGCCAGCAGTGCGATGCCTGCGCTGTCCACGCCGTCGTCGTTGGTGATCAGCGCCCTCATTTCTTGCCAGCCTTGCCGTACGGACGCACGTCGACCGATTCGGTGAGTCCGAGAACCAGGTCTTTTCGGCCGCTACCGAGGCCGCGGCGGGTGACGTTGGCGGTGCCCGCGCCGCCGCCCAGGCGGAGCGCCTCCGGCATCGACAGTCCCTGGGCGATTCCGGCGGCGATGCCGGCGCTCATCGAATCGCCTGCGCCGTGGTGGTCGACCATCTGCAGACCCGGGGTGACGATTTCGAGTACGTCGCCTTCGACCAACGCCAAGGCGGGGTCTCCCGCTCGGGAGATCACAACCACCTCGGCACCGTCGTCGTGCATCTTTTTCATCGCGTCGATCAGGTGCTTCGGGTCCTCGGACTCGGCTCCGCCGTCGGCAATGAGGTCCTCGTGGCTGACCTTGAGCACCGTGAGGCCGCCGGCGAGGGCGGCCAGCATGGTGGGGCCCGACAGGTCGGCGACCACCGGGACGTCGAGCGCACGTAGGTCGGCGCACAGTCGCTCGTAGACCTCGGGCGGCACGATGTTGTCGGCGTGCGGACCGCCGAGAATGGCCACGTCGCTGCGGGCGCCGGTGGCCAGTGCCGCGCCGAACAGGTCGTCGAGCGCGTGCCTGGCCAGCGGCGGCGGATCGACCGTGGCCAGTACCTCGCGCTCTCCGCTTCGGCGATCGTGCACGTAGGAGCCGCTTTCCTGGCCGATGTCGACGGAGACGACGGAGATGCCCTCGCTCTCGACGATGCCCCGCAATACGGCACCGATCTCGCCGCCGAACACCCCGGCGAGGGTGACATCGAGACCCAGCACCGACGCCATCCTGGCGATCCAGTGACCCTGACCGCCCGCGTGCACGTGCAGTTCGGTACTGCCGTTGGGGGCAGCGTCGAGGGTCACCGTCAGTAGTGGGGACGGCGCAAAGACGAGCGCGCTCGGTGCGCGAGAGGAGGTGGACATCGTGAGCGAATGCCCGATATGTCAGGTCCGAAACAGCTACAACTCGAAAACGTGGACTCAGAATCGACGACGCAGGCGCATCCCGATGGGGCGTCCGTCGGGGTCGACGAACAACCGGTAGGCGAGTGCGGCAAGTCGCTGCTGCCAGACGGGCGGCACCGTGATCTCGTGCATTCGCAGTCGGCCGACGGGCCGGGGCTTCGCGGACGGGTTGCGGTGCCAGTTGTCCAGGGCCGTCGCGCTCGCCGAGATCACGTCGAAGAACTGCTGCGGGTCGACGAGGTCGGCGTCGTCGCCGTCGGCCCGCCCGAGGTGTTCGCGGATCAGTTCGAGTCTCAGGTTGCGCGCGTGGGTTCTGGCGCCGTCGCCGAGGCCTGCTGGGTCCAAGGGTGCCCGATCGTCGCGCTGCTCGTCGACAATGGCCGCGGTCAGCTCCGAATCATGGGTCCAGGAGCGGCGATTGAAGTTGTCCGACCCCACTGCCGCCCACACGTCGTCGATGATGCAGACCTTCGAGTGCACGTATACCGGTATGCCACGGTCGTTTTCGATGTCGAGTACCAGTACGCGGTCACCGCCGGCTGCGCGGATGACCCCGAGCGCCGCCGAGTGTCCCAGCAGCGCAGAGGGAATGGTCAGGTTGCTGTCGTCGTCGAGGTGTTTGGGGACCACCACCACCAGCCGCAGGTTCGGCTTGCGGCGCAGTGCCGCGGCGAACACACGCGCGACGTCGACGGACCACAGATATTGGTCCTCGATGTAGATCAGCTCGGTGGCGCGGTCGAGGGCTTTGGCGTACGCACGGGCCGCGCTGCGCTCGCCTCTCGTCGCGAACGGGTACGCGGGTCGTCGACGCGGGTAGGTACGCAGCAGCTGAACCGAGCACGTGCCCTGCGGCTCCGGGGCGGCGGCAGCGGGTGGCAACTCCGACGGTTCACGCGTGACTCCGCGCAGGAAATCGGGAATGGCATGCCACGGTAGACGCGAGAGCGCCGCGGGATCTTCCCACCGTTCGCGGAAGACGTCCTCCACATCCCGGACTGCGGGGCCCTCGATCTGCACCTGCACGTCGTGCCACGCCGGAATCTCGCCGTACTCGGGCGGGAAGGGGCGCGAGACGGGATCGCCGAAGTGATCGGCGTCGTCGCGTCGAGCACGGGCCAGATCGATACCGCCCACGAAAGCGACGTCGGGCAGATCTTTCCTGCCGTACCGCACGACCACGAACTTCTGATGGTGGCTTCCGGTCACCAGCACGCGCTGGTCCAGAATGACCTCGCCGCCCGCCTCCTCCAGCCGCAGCGCGAGCTTGCGGTTCTTCGGACCGGTGAATCCGAGGGTCTCCATGTGGGAGCGCCACACCATGCCCTTGACGACGCCACCGCGGTGCGCGACGGCGGCCAGCGCATCCTCGACGGTCACGCCGTCGTCGGTGAGCAGCTGCTCCGGGTCCCCGCGCCAATCGGTGAAGAGCACCAGATCGTCGCGCTCGGTCTGCTCGAGGGCCCGTGCGAGTGCCGCGAAGTACGTCTTGCCGTGCACGAGGTTCTCGACGCGATTGCCCTCGGTCCAGGCCGAAATTCGGGTGTCGTCGTTGCCTCGCTCGGGCGCGGTCAGGAACCATGGGTGCCCCGGATCGAAACTGCGCTCGGGAGCTGTCAGAGCAGAGGTGGACCGACCGAATTTCTCGGCAACTCCGTCTACGACGCGCCGGATGCGCTGCACTATCACGATGGCATTGTTCCACCCGGTTTGAAGGCCACAGTGGGCGGGCACCCCGGCGATATGACTCAGGTACCCAACGTCACGCTCAGAAACGGCAAGCAGATTCCCCAGCTCGGTTTCGGCGTCTTTCAGATCGACGCCGACGAGACCGCGAAGGCCGTCGAAACGGCGCTCGAGATCGGCTACCGACACATCGACACCGCGCAGATGTACGGCAACGAGAAGCAGGTCGGCGAGGGCATTCGTAACTCCGGCATCGACCGCGAATCGGTGTTCGTCACCAGCAAGCTCAACAACGGTTTCCACCGGCCCGACGACGCGCGCTCGGCGTTCGACAAGACGCTCAGCGACCTCGGGACCGACTACGTCGATCTCTTCCTCATCCACTGGCCGCTGCCCACCCGGTACGACGGCGACTTCGTCTCCACATGGAAGACGTTGGAGGAGTTCGCCGCCGACGGCCGGGCCCGCAACATCGGCGTCTCGAACTTCCAGCCCGCTCACCTCGATCGCCTCGCCGAGGAGACCGACACGGTGCCCGCGGTGAACCAGATCGAGGTGCACCCGTACTTCGTCAACCACGACGTGTGGGCCTACGGCCGCGAACATGCCATCCCCACCGAGGCGTGGTCGCCGATCGCTCAGGGCAACGTTCTCGACGACGCGGAACTGAAGCGAATCGCCGACGCCGCAGGCAAATCCGTCGCCCAGGTGGTGCTGCGCTGGCACATTCAGCGTGGCAACATCATCTTCCCGAAGTCGGTGACACCGGAGCGCGTGAAGGCCAACTTCGACATCTTCGACTTCGAGCTGAGCTCGGCCGACGTCGATGCGATCACTGCACTCGACAAGGGCGAGGAAGGCCGGAACGGTCCGAATCCGGACACGTTCGACATGATCCCGGACTAGAACGTAACACTGTGGGCCCGAACGTCTTCGGACGTTCGGGCCCACAGTGCTGTTCGAACGGCTGTCGGTGCTTCGGTGCTTCAGTAATTCAGGGTTGATCCGGTGGCGGCGATGACCTGTTCGGTGGTCACGCCCGGTGCCAGTTCCACGAGCTCTAGCGTGCCGTCGCCGACGACGTCGATGACGGCCAGGTTGGTGATGATGCGGTCGACGACGCCCTGGCCGGTCAGCGGCAGGGTGCACGCGTCGAGGATCTTCGGATTGCCTTCGCGGTCGGTGTGTTCCATGACCACGATGACGCGTCGAGCCCCGTGCACCAGGTCCATCGCCCCGCCCATGCCCTTGACCATCTTGCCGGGGACCATCCAGTTGGCGAGGTCGCCGTTACGGGAGACCTGCATGCCGCCGAGGACGGCCGTGTCGATGTGTCCGCCTCGGATCATGCCGAAGCTCAGCGACGAATCGAAGTACGACGCACCGGGATTGACGGTGACGGTCTCCTTTCCGGCATTGATGAGGTTGGCGTCGACCTCGTCCTCGGTCGGGTAGGGGCCGGTGCCGAGGATGCCGTTCTCCGAATGCAGAGTGACGTTCACCTTGTCGGTGAGGTAGCCCGGGATCAGCGTCGGCAAGCCGATGCCGAGGTTGACGTATTCGCCGTCGACCATCTCGGCCGCCGCACGCTCGGCCATCCGGTCTCGGGTCCATCCTGCGGTCATGCTCGAACTCCTGAACTGACGGTGCGCTTTTCGATGCGCTTGTCCTGTGGACCGGTATGTACGACACGTTGGACGAACACTCCGGGAAGATGCACCTGGGCCGGGTCGATTTCGCCCGGCTCGACGAGCTTCTCCACCTGAGCGATGGTGATCCTGCCGGCCATCGCTGCCAGCGGATTGAAGTTCATCGCTGTCTTGTCGAACACGAGATTTCCTGCGGTGTCGCCGATTTCGGCGTGCACGAGAGCGAAGTCGGCGTTGATCGCCTCCTCGAGCACGTAGCGTTTGTTGCCGAACACCCGTGTTTCCTTGGGCGGTGACTCGATCGAGACGGAACCGTCGACGTTGTAGCGCCACGGCATTCCGCCGTCGGCGATGGGGCTGCCGACCCCGGCGGGGGTGAAGAAGGCGGGAATGCCGGTGCCGCCGGCACGGAGACGTTCGGCGAGCGTGCCCTGCGGTGTCAGTTCCACTTCGAGTTCGCCGGCGAGGTACTGCCGGGCGAACTCCTTGTTCTCGCCGACGTACGACGCAGTGACGCGGCGAATACGTCCAGCTGCCAACAGGATTCCCAATCCGTAGCCGTCGACGCCGCAGTTGTTGGAGAACACCTCCAATTCGTCCGCGTCGGTGCCGGCGATGGCCTCGATCAGGGCATCGGGGATGCCGCACAGGCCGAAGCCGCCGACCGCGATGGTCGCTCCTCTACCGATGTCCGCCACCGCGTCGGCTGCGGAGTCGTAGGTCTTTCCTGTCACGTGAACTCCTGATGTGTTCGTTGAGCAAACGATGGGTCCAGTGAACTCGACCTGCGGACATTGCGGACGGATTATGAAATTCTGCTCGATTGTCGAACATGAAGTGCGTCGGCGTTCACTCAGCGGACGTACAGTGGTGCGGTGACTGTGCTCGATGCCAACGCAGGCGTCATCGCCAAAGTGTGTGCTCTGCTGCGTGCCGCCAGTGCGGCGGAGGCGGCCGGTACCTCGACCACCGAGTTGGCGAGGTCTGCTGGCGTTGCGCGGCCGACGGCGCATCGCCTGTTGACGGAACTGGCCGACGAGGGATTCGTCGACCGCGATACGGGGACCGGACGGTGGGCACTGGGACCGGAAATCTACCTCCTCGGCTCCATGGCCGCGTTGCGCTACGACGTCACCGATCAGGCCCGAGATATCGTGCAGGACTTGGCAATGCGGAGTGGCGAGAGCGCGTTCCTGTCCGCGCGTCGAGGTGGCGAGACGGTGTGTCTGCTTCGGGTGGAGGGCAGCTTCCCGCTACGGTCGCATGTGCTGTACGAGGGCATCCGATTACCGCTCGGGGTGGCCTCCGCAGGCTTGGCCGTTCTCGCCCATCTCCCGGACCGCGAGGTCGACGACTACCTGGACGGCGTCGATCTGGTGCCCGAGTGGGGAACCGATCATTCGGAGTCGGCGATTCGCCACCGGATCGAGCTGACGCGGTCCTCGGGCTACGCCGTCAACCCGGCGTTGCTCGTGGAAGGCAGCTGGGGACTGGGCGCGGCGGTGTTCGACCGCGGACGCAGGCCGGCATGGGCGTTGAGTCTGACCGGTGTGGAAACGAGGTTTCGAGAGGATAGACGTCGGGAGTTGGGAAAGATGCTGCTCGACGCCGCGCACCGGCTCACCCTGCAGGTGGGCACCCGTCCCGATCCGATCTAGCCGTCCAGTTCTTCGAGAATGTCTGCGGCATCCTGACTTCCGCCGGCGGCCAGCCGCTGCAGTTCGTCGCGGTCCTCGCGCTCTCCGGCGCTTTCGACGAGCATGTCGACGGCGTCGCTGTTGCCGGCTGCGGCAAGTGAACGCAGGTCGTCGACGGTGCCCTGCTCCACCAATTCGTCGATCGCGTCCTGGTCACCGCCCGCAGCCCGTGCACGTAGTGCGGTCAGGTCGGATGGCGTGGATTCGGTCATGTTCGGAGTCTAGGTCGCCGGTGCGAGGCGAGGAACAATTCTGACGTACGCGATCATGCCGATCAGCTCTACCAACGTCTGCGTCACCACGACGACTGCGGCGAGAGAAAGGGCCGGCGGCAGCGCCAGCGCCAGAGGCAGCACCACCAGCGAGTTCCGGGTCGCACCGGAGAAGATCAAAGCCCGGGTCGCGGGTACGTCCTGGCGGGTGACCCGAGCCGTCGCGAGTCCCACGACGGCCATGACGACCAGAAACGCCACGAAGATCGGCACTGCTGCGATCAGCTGAGATGCCTCGCTGCGGACTGCGTCGACCTGAGATGCGACGACGACTGCGAGGGTCGCCATCATGATCGGCACCATCGCCGCTGCCATGGCGTCCATGATGTGAGTGCCGAGGCGTGTGCGTCGTGCCAACCATTGCGTTGCCGCAGCCGATGTCAGTGGCAGCGCGATCAGTAGGACGAACGCCTCGACGAACGGTGCGACGTCGATGATCTTCACCAGGTCGGGTCCGACGAACAACCAGAGGTAGAGCGGCAAGAACGCGATCTGCAGCAGCATCAGTAATGGAGCAGCGGCGAGAAGTCGTTCCGATGCCGCCCCGGCCAACCCGCTGAAAACGATGACGTAGTCGATGCACGGAGCCAACAGCACCAGAAGTATCCCGACGAGCACCGCTTCGTTACTCGCAACGAACCGGGTCAGTGCGAACACGACGATCGGAACGAGCACGAAATTGAGCACCACGACGCTGAGCAAGAAATTCGTGTCGCGCAGCGATACACCGATGGCGGAGAACGGAACTGCGAGGAACGTCGCGTAGAGCAAGACGATCAGCACCGGATTGATGGCGATCTCGAATGCGGGAGCCGATGCCGGTGCCGCCAACCCGACAACAACTCCGACGGCCAACGCCAATAGGTACAGCGGGATCTGGAACTTCTCCAGCCACGCCACTGCCGAACCGGTCACGTGGTACTCGTCGGTGAAGTGCAGAGGGTGGGCACGTACCGAGGATAGGCGTTGTCGATATTCGTGGCATGTGGCTCGGGTACGCGATCATCGCCGCGTCGGTCCCACGACCTGGGGTTCGACGGGTCCGGCGTTCTTGTCGGTGGGTCGGGATACTCTTCTTGCAGTTCGAACATGCGTTCTTGTTTCGATTCACTGGGGGGTGAAGAGATGGCGATACCGACGGTCTCGTTGGATGCGTTGACCGCCGCTGCGCGAGAGGAGAATCGGCTGGCGGCCCGCAAGATTTCCGCGTGCTACGACGTCCATCGGAGCTGGATCACTCTCGACACCAAGCACAAACACTACAGCCGGTATGGGCGCACGGAGATGGCGGTGGCGTTGGGGTGTTCGGCGACGGTCGCCGAGGCGTATGTCTCGGTCGGGGTCGCCCTGCACACTCGACTGCCGCTGGTGAAGAAGGCATTCGAGGCTGGGGAGATCGACCTTCCGCGAGTGAGGGTGGTGTGCCGGATCCTCGACAACCTCTCCGACGACATCGTGAAGTCGGTCGAGGACGAGATCGTCGAAGCAGCCCGACGGTCGTCACCGGGGCCGCTGGAGAAGGAGATCTGGGACATTCTGCTGCGCGTCGCACCGGAGGAAGCAGCAGCGTTGCGGGAGTTCGCGAAAAAGTTCCGCAATGTTTCCTACGCCCCGGCTGGGGAGTTGGCGCGGATCCGAGCAGAATTGACCGCCCCCGAAGCGGCGGCCGCATGGCAGCTCCTGGAGGAAATGGCCGACACGCTCTGCCCGAAAGACCCACGCGGCAAACAAGATCGGCTGTGTGACGCCTTCATGGCGCGGATGCACGGAGAACCCCGGCTAAAATGCCTGTGTCAACGTGAGGACTGCCCGAAGAAAGATGCAGAGCTGCCGGATCGTCGGGTGCCGTTGACGATGGTCACTGTCGATATCGCGACGCTGATGGGACTGTTGGCGAATCCTGCGTATCTGGCTGGGCACGGATCCATCGATCCCGACCTCGCGCGGGAGTTGGCGCGCAACAGTCAGTGGCAGGTCCTGCTCACCGAGGCGGTGACGCTGGCAGAGAAACTCGGATTGGCAGTGCAGAACCCGGAAACCGGGGAATGGGAACAACGCTCGGCAGAAACCACAGCCGAGCCGAGTGCGACAGAGCCCGACGCGACAGAGCCTGACGCGACAGAGCCTGACGCGACAGAGCCTGACGCGACAGAGCCTGACGCGACAGAGCCTGACGCGACACAAACCGACGCGGAACCGGATACGCGAGTAACGCGGACGGATACTGGCACTGGCACCGCAACGAACACCGCAGCGCCAGTACCGTCGATACCGCCACCTTCGGTACCGCCACCGTCGCTACCGGACCCAGGACCGCATCCCGGCGCGGGGCCGGGCCAGGGTTCGGGTTCGGGTTCGGTTGCAGCAGAATCGCATTCGAAGCCAGCCCCGATACCGCCTGAGCCGACCGACTACGACGAGACCCAGCACCGGCAACGACGTCGGAATGCCTTGGCGTCCTCTGCAGCCCTGTTCTGTACTCACACACCCGTCGGCAGGGGCACACGGCACAGCTCTGCCCTCGACCTATCCTCGGCGGTCCGCCCCCGACAACCCGACAACCCGGCGATCCGCCCCGCAGGCCGCAACGCACAGCGCACTTCCTCCGGCATCTATCTCGGCAACGCATCCCTGGCCGCAGCCTCGAAGCCGCCATTGCCGCCGACCCCACCCTCGGCAAGTCCGTCCGACGCGACCCACTCACCGACCGAGCCCTGATCTACCGGCCCGACGCCCTCACCACCGCCGCAGTCCGGCTACGCGACCGCCATTGCCGTTTCCCCGGCTGCCACCGACCTGCCGAACGCTGCCAACTCGACCACATCATCGCCTTCGATCACGCCAATCCCCTCGGCGGCGGCTGGACGACAGTCAACAACCTCCAATGCCTCTGCGAATACCACCACAGCGTCAAGACTGCCGGCTACTGGAAAGCGGTCATGCTCCCCGGTGGCGCGGTTCTGTGGACCTCCACCTCGAAGACCGCCCGAATCACTCTGCCCGCCAACGGAACAGCCGTACCGATCACCGACAACGATCTCAGACCCCACATACCCACCAAGCCGAGGCGATCGGGAATCATCGCCTACCCCGACCCACCCGACGACGAACAGCCCAAGACAGACGACACGGCAGCACCGCCCTTCTAGAGGCCGCGTTCTTGGATGCAACGTTCAGTAGTCGAAGGCCTCGAACCTGACGTCCTCACCAGCCAACCACCCCAGAACTGCTGCGTGTAGAGGAGGCACAGCGCACACATAGAACTGCCTTCGCCCGACGTGGCCTACGGCTTTGACGTCGGACTCGGTCATTCGTCGTATGTAGGTCCGGGCTCGGAGCTGTTCGAGAGTGCATGCCTTGGCATGCCCGTCGGTGTCCAACTGTCCGGTGATGAACACCGTGATCGCCATCCCCAAGTGGCCGACCTGCTCGATGACGTCGACGGCGAGAGCCAGGTCCTCTGCGCGGATGCTCCACAGCAGGGTCAGCGCGAGTCCGGATTCGTGGGCAGCATGCGCCTGCGCCATGAAGGGCGTGATCCCGATCCCCGATGCCACGACCACTACGTCGTCGGTATCGGGCTGCGTATCGGCGTATCTGGTGTCGTCCTCGCCGCCGAAGCCCATGACAGGGACGGCCAGGTCCGACCCTGGAGTCCACCGCGACAGCAGGCGGCTGACCGGTCCGTGCTCCCGAACGGTTATCTCGAATACATTGCTGCCCAAAGTGTTCGGTTCGCTGGACACCGTGAACGTTCTGATGAAGTCGTCGTTGAGGGAGCTCGGGTCATGATCGCGCATGTGCGACCAGCCACGATCGAGTCGATCCGAGAAGTCGAGGGTGACGTGTTGCCCTGCACGCCATCGCACCGGCGTCGACGACTCGCCTGGAGAAAGCCGGAATGTGTAGCGCGATATCGTCGGTGTGATCGGCAGCTTGTGGATCAGCGAGGCAAGCATTCTGTCCGCTGATCTGGGCCGCAGGCCCGAACCTCCGACCTCGCGGGCCAATCTTCGAACCGGCGGGTTGTACGGCGACGGGTCGAGCAGCGTGCCTCGGAATGCAAGGCCCTCTCTTACGAAGCGCACTGCCTCGATATCGATCCGTACAGCCATACTGCTATGTGGCAGCACGCTTTCAGCGGCATCTCCGATCAGTACCTCTGCGCGTCCCGTCAGGTAGAGGATGTCGCCGGTGTCGAAATCGGGAAAGGTGAGTCCCACTGCCCGGTCGGAAGTGATGTTTCCCAACGTCTGGTAGAGGCGGTTCCCCGAGTACTCCGGGTACACCAGGGTCACGCCCTCCGTGTCGGAGTTGCTGAATACCCGGACGAATCCTGGTGCCCCACCGCGGATGTTGGTGTCCATGCTGTGGGCGCCGTGTCGGCTGGAGATGAGGAACGTGTCGGATCTGCCGATGAGGGCGAGGGCGTCGGCTGGTAGCGGGAGTGAATCGGTGATCAACTGCGGAGATGATGCGTAGGGTGTTATCGCCCGTTTGTTCAGATATTTGGGGCAGTTTCCGAGGGTTTCGTCGACTGCGACATTCACCTGTACGTCGATAGGTTCGCTGGTCTCCGAAGGCGTTGTGTTCGTTCGCCTTTCCATCACCATCCCGTCGTGCAGCCGTCCTGCGATCTTGACCCGGCCCCTGTGCTCGAGATCGATGACGAGGCCCGAGACCAGCCTTCCACGTCCGTTCGTGGCTTCGTCGCCCACGAGACCCTCGAGCACTGGGTCGGTACCCGTCCAGTGAGCGCCCGGATCTGCGGGGCGAGATTCGAGCCGGGTCCGAAACCTCACTCGGAGAACACTGTCCGCGGCCACGGTTGCTGTTCCCGGAGCGCCTCCGAGCAGCGTTGTCCACACACGGCCGTCGACGCCGATCGTCCCCAGCGCCACGAGTGGGCTCCGGCTCATCCAGGGTCCGTATGCGGCGGGCAGCCCTGGGACAGTGGGGTTGTCCTCATACGGCACCTGCAGAAGACGGTGCATCGTCTCCTCCCCTGGATGCCACTGGCTCGGCATGTGGTCGCCATCTGCTCGCATGACGTCTGGCCTTTCTCGGAGGCTGTTGGCATACATGGCTATTGGGAATAGCTGGTGCGGAATCGAGAACAAGTTCTCTATCAGGCTGCGTGTCGCGCCCCGGAAGATCGGTGCAGGAAGGTGGTGATCAGGGTGGCGACGTCGTCGAGGTGGCTTTCGAGGAGGAAGTGGCCCCCGTCCAGTAGATGAATTTCCGCGTCGGGGAGATCGCGCAGGAACGCGCGCGCACCGTCGGGTCCGAAGATCTCGTCGTTCTTGCCCCAGACAGCAAGGAGCGGGGGACGACAATCGCGAAAGTAGCGCTGCACCGCGGGATACAGGCGGACGTTGGTCGGATAGTCGGCGAACAGCCGCAGTTGGATCTCGTCGATGCCGGGGCGGGTGAGTAGCGTGTGGTCGTGGATCCAAGCGTCGGGACTCAGGAGCGTCGAATCGGAGACACCGTGGACGTACTGCCATCGGACCGCGTCCAGTTCGAGTGCTTCGCGCAGCGGAGCCGCGGTTTCCGGTGTGCGGTTATTCGCGTAGGTCCATAGAGGAGCCCAGAACGAGTCGACGAACCCTTCCTCGTAGGCATTTCCGTTCTGAGTGACGATGGCGGTGATGCGATCGGGATGGCTGAGGGCGAGACGCCATCCGACGGGTGCGCCGTAGTCCTGGGTGTAGATCGCGTACCGGTCGAGACCCAGCTGCTCGAGGAGGTGATCGGTCACCGCGGTGAGCGTGTCGAAGGTGTAGTCGAAGTTGTCGACGGATGGAGCTGACGAGTATCCGAAGCCGATGAGGTCGGGTGCGATCACGTGAAAATGCTTGCCCAACAACGGGATGAGGTGGCGGAACATGAAAGAGCTCGAGGGTGTTCCGTGCAGCAGCACGATGGTGGGATCGGCGGGATTGCCGGCCTCGCGGTAGAAGACTTCGAGTCCGTCGACGGTGGTGGTGTGGTGATGAACGGCGACCATGAATAACCCCTATAGGTAGTTGATGTGGTTACTCCCATGACGGAACCACACTGGCCGTAACCTGTCAAGCGGTCTATGATGGTTACATGGACACCGCGGAAGCACGGGCGATCGATGAGGCACTGCTGATCGACCTGCTCAACACCACCCCGGTCGTGGATGATCAGCCGATCGATCTCTTGGCGGGCGACGCCGACGGCCGAGACTGGCTGAGTGCACGCGGCGGGACCGGAAGCGCCGAGGAGCTTCGGGTGTGTCGCGCTGTGCGTGACGACCTTCAGCGGGTGGTGCGGGGTGAGGCGTCACCGTCATCGCTGAGAACGTACTTTGATGGCCTCTCGCGGGTGCCGGTGCTGACCGATGACGCGCTGGACTGGAATCTGCAGGTGGCCGGGGATCGCCGACTTGCTGCGCGAATAGTGCTGGCCTGGGCGGAGATTCGTGAGACTATTCCCGGCGCACTGCGTCCGTGTGCGAATGACGAGTGCCGCCTGTTTCTCCTGGATCGCTCCCGTGCGGGCACCGCGCGGTGGTGTTCGATGGCCACGTGTGGCAACAAGATGAAGGCCCGACGGCACCGTGCTAGGGCAGCGGGCGACTGATTGTCGCGCGCCGCAGCGGGCGCAGGGCGATCGCCCTCGTCGCGAACATTCTGCTGGCCGGCGCGGGGTGTGCCGTCTCCTGCTCGGGCGCAACACGCGAGCCCACGACCGACCGATCGTGGGCTCGTCGTGCAGGAGGTGAGAGTCGCTCTCGGGCGCTAGGACCCGAGGGCGACCAGGGCTGGGGGCGTCAGACCAGGTTCCGAATGTGGTCGCGCGTGAATTCGATGCGCTCGTCGACGCGGCCGTCGCCGACCTTGTTCACCCACTCCGGATCGGAGAGCAGCGCGCGTCCGACAGCCACCAGATCGAACTCGCCGTCCTGGAACTGGCCCGCCAGCGCGTCCAATCCCGTCACACCGGAGGCCGCGTCCTCCGACCATGCCGAGGTGAACACCGAATCGAGGCCCACGGAGCCGACGGTGATGGTCGGAACGCCGGTGAGCTTGCGCGTCCAACCGGCCAGACCGAGCTTGCCGTCCACTCCGTCCAGTTCGGGGAATGCCGGATCCCAGTGCCGCCGAGTCGAAGCATGCAGTACGTCCACGCCTGCGTCGACCAGCGGCGTGAGGACGCGATCGAGTTCGGCCGGGTTCTCTGCGAGTCGAGCGTCGAAGTGGTTGCTCTTCCACTGCGAGAAGCGGTACACGATGGCAAAGTCCTCACCCACCGCGGCGCGGATCGCAGCGACAACCTGTGCGGGGAAGCGGGTGCGGGCCTCGAGAGATCCGCCGAATTCGTCGTCACGCACATTGGTTGTTGCCCAGAGGAACTCGTCGAGGAGATAACCGTGAGCGCCGTGCAATTCCAGGCCGTCGAAGCCGGTGTTCTTCGCGTTGACGGCGGCCTGAACCCAGTGCGAGGTCAGTTCGTCGAGATCGGCGTCGGTGAAGGCGCGCCCGACCGAGGAGCCGTCGAGAGCGATGCCGGACGGGCTGACGGTGGTGACGTCGGGGAACAGGCGTGGCTCGGTGCCGCGCTCGACCCCCAGGTGCCACAGCTGGGGGATGATCGCGCTGCCCTCGGCGTGGACCGCATCGACGACGCCCTTCCATCCTTCGAGGCTGGCGTCGCCGTAGATCCTCGGTACGCGGGTGTGCGGTCCTGCGGCGGGGTCGGGGATGTACGTGCCCTCGGTGATGATGAGGCCGGTGCCGCCTGCTGCACGTTTGCGGTAGTACTCCGCCACGTCCGGGCCGGGGATGCCGTCGGGCGAGAACGCCCTGGTCATCGGGGCCATCGCGAAGCGGTTACGCAGCTTCAGCGACTTGACCTCGAACGGCTCGAAGAGCCCGGCGGTGGACAGGTGCGGTGTTGTCGTTGCAGTTTCGGTCACGCCTGCGCACAACCTGGCCGGAGTCCGAGCTATTCCCCCTCCCGGACTGTTAGCGTCGAAACATTATGAGCCAGTCGCCGCTGATATCAGCTTCCGAATTGCACGGTCTGTTCGAGATGGGTCGCGGCCCAGTGGTCCTGGACATTCGGTGGACTCTCCAAAACGGTAGCGACAGAGCAGGTTACGAGGCGGGGCACATCCCGACCGCGCAATTCGTCGACCTCGGTACGGAACTGGCGGCACCGCCGGACGATCGTGGCCGCCATCCGTTGCCCGACGCGGATACGTTCGTCGCGGCGATGCGAGGAGCCGGAGTCGGCGACGATTCCGCGGTGGTGGTCTACGACGCGGGCCCGGCAACTGCGGCTGCGCGGGCCTGGTGGTTGCTCCGCTACTTCGGTCACCGGGATGTGCGCGTCCTCGACGGCGGGTTCGCGCGATGGGTCGACGAGGGCTATTCCGTCGGTACCGAGCCCTCGATCGTGGCGGCCGGATCGTTCACGGCGCGGCCGCCGCTGGCCCGGGTCCTCGAAGTCGAGGACGTGCTCGACTTCGCACGCGAGAACGTCCTTCTCGACGCCCGCGCACCCGAGCGATTCCGCGGCGAGGTCGAGCCGATCGATCCCGTGGCCGGCCACATCCCCGGGGCGATCAACAGGCCGACGACCGACAATGTCGATTCCGACGGGCGCTTCCTGCCCCCGGAGGTACTCGACGGCGCATTCGGTGGACTCGTGCCGAAGGGAAAGGACGTCGCCGTCTACTGCGGCTCGGGCGTGACCGCTGCGCATCAGATTCTCGCACTGGAGTTGGCAGGAATCGACGCCGCGTTGTATCCCGGCTCGTGGTCGGGTTGGATCACCGATCCGACGCGGCCGAGGGCATGACACACCGGCGCTGAGCTGGAAGTTCACTCAACCAGGGTTGAACTTGAATCTGACTTCAACTATACCTGGGGAATGAAGGTTGCAGGCAAGGTCGCCATCGTCACCGGAGGTGGTGGCGGAATCGGCGGAGCCATCGCCGCCAGACTCGCCGAACACGGCGCCCGCGTCGTCGTCTCCGATGTGGACGAGTCCACGGCCCGATCCGTGGTCGACGCCATCGAGCGAGACCGGCCGGGCACAGCCGTCGCTGCCGCGGCCGACGCGTCGGACATAGGGGATATCGAGCGGCTGATCGCGGTCGCCGAAGAGTTGTTCGGTCCGGTCGATCTGTATTTCGCAAACGCCGGCATCAGCGGTGCCCCCGGGCTCGACGCCAGCGAACCGGACTGGGACCTGTCCTTCGACGTCAACGTGCGCGCACACATCCGCGCTGCGCAGCTGTTGGTGCCGGGTTGGCTCGAACGTGGTGAGGGCTACTTCGTCAGTACGGCCTCCGCAGCCGGCTTGCTCACCCAGATCGGTTCCGCGACATACGCGACGACCAAACATGCTGCGGTGGGATTCGCCGAATGGCTCAACGTTACCTACGGCAGTCGGGGCATTCGCGTCAGCTGCCTGTGCCCGATGGGCGTCAATACCAAATTGCTCTACGAAGGCCGTGAATCGGGAGATGCCTTGGGAGCGGCCGCAACTGCCGCGGTGCTGAGCGCGGGTGCTGTGCTCGAGCCGCTCGACGTCGCCGACGTGGTGCTCGACGCGATGGACCGGGAGCAGTTCCTGATCCTGCCCCACGGGAACGTACTGGACATGTACCGCAACAAAGGTGCCGATTACGACCGGTGGTTGCGCGGCATGCGCCGCTACCAGGACAGCTTGCTCGACAACCAACAGGGGAACTGAACGTGGCATTTTTCGAGACCAGCGACCGCGCAAAGAAGTACGAGTCGGATCTGTTGGAGTTCATGGACTCTCACGTCTATCCGGCGGAGGCGGTGTACGAGCAACAGATGCTCGAAGCCGGTGACCCGCACTTCCATCCCCCGATTCTCGAGGACCTGAAGAAGGAAGCGCGCGAGCGTGGACTGTGGAATCTGTTCCATCCGCACCCCGAGTGGGGCCCCGGCCTGACCAACCTCGAATACGCTCCGCTGGCCGAGATCATGGGCCGCAGCCTGCTCGCCCCCGAGGCATGCAACTGCAACGCACCCGATACCGGCAACATGGAGGTGTTCACCCTCTTCGGTACCGACGAGCACAAAGAGAAGTATCTGAAGCCGTTGCTGGACGGCAAGATTCGCTCGGCCTTCGCGATGACCGAGCCCGACGTCGCCAGTTCCGATGCCACCAACATCGCGATGAAGATGGACCGCGACGGCGACGACTTCATCCTGAACGGGCGCAAATGGTGGACGTCGAACGCGATGCACAAGAACTGCAAGGTTCTGATCGTCATGGGCAAGACCGATCCCGAGGCAGCAACGCACCGGCAGCAGTCGATGCTCGTCGTGCCCATCGATGCGCCCGGCGTCACCGTGCTGCGCAACCTGCCCGTCTTCGGCTACGTCGACCGCGAAGGACACGCCGAGGTGCTCTTCGAGGACGTGCGGGTGCCGGCGAAGGACGTGCTGAAGGGGCCGGGTGAGGGATTCGCCATCAGTCAGGCTCGGCTGGGGCCCGGCCGCATCCACCACGCGATGCGGACCATCGGTGTTGCGGAGCGAGCGCTCGAATTGCTCTGTCGCCGTGCGGTTTCACGGGTGACCTTCGGCAAGCCGGTCGCCATGCGTGCGAACATCCAGGACTGGATCGCCGAGGCGCGCATCGAGATCGAGAAGACGCGGCTGCTCACGTTCAAGGCCGCGTACCTGATGGACACCGTCGGAAACAAGGAAGCGCGCACCGAGATTGCAGCGATCAAGGTTGCTGCGCCCGAGATGGCGCTGAAGATCATCGACCGCGCCATTCAGGTGCACGGCGGAGGCGGAGTCAGCAACGACTTCCCGCTCGCCATGATGTACGCACACGTGCGGACGCTGCGGCTCGCCGACGGTCCCGACGAGGTGCACAAGATGTCCATCGCGAAGATGGAGCTGCGCAAGTACCTGTGAACGTAGCTCACCTCGGGAAGGCAAGGCTGTGCTAATTTCTGCCGATGACAAGGACCTTCCTGGGGTGCGCCTTTGCCGTCGCCACGGCCCTGACGCTGGCATCGTGCAGCAGCAACACCGCTGACGACGCCGACTCCGACACGCGCAGCGTCACCGTCGACACACTCGCCGGACCCACGCAGATCACGGGAACGCCACAGCGCATCGTCGCATTCGGGCAGCAGTGGGTGGACGCGCTGCTCGAATTCGACGTGCAACCCGTCGGGTATGTATCCGCCGGATCGAACGGCGACGAACGCGGGCTCTACCCCTGGCAATCCGCAGTGGGTACGGATGCCCAGATGCTCGACTCGGCCGCCGTCGATCAGATGGGGGCTTCGGTGCCGACCGAGCAGATTGCGGCGCTACAGCCCGACCTGATCCTGCTGTCGGGGATACCGTCGATAGAGCCGTACAAGAGCTTGTCCGATGTCGCGCCCACGATATTTCCGAAGGCGGAGAAGGTCGAGACGTGGGAATCGCAGATCGAGACGCTCGGGCGGGTGCTCGATCGCGAGGACGATGCACAGAGCATCATCGACGAGGGGCATGCCGTAACCGATGGCATCCGTCAGCAGTACCCGGCGCTCGACGGTAAGTCGGCTGTGTTGTCGCAGTTCGTTTTCGACAGTCAGCAGCTTGCGGTCGTCGCCGACCCGGAGGACGGTGCCGCGAAGGTCTTCGACAGCATCGGACTCGACGTCCCGCAGGATTTGGTGAACTCGCCCGACATCTCTCACGGCCGGATCGTGCTGAGCCCCGAACGGCTGGACGTTCTCACCGCAGACCTCGTGGTCATTCTCCCCAACGGCGGCACGCGCGAAGACCTCGAACAACTTCCGGGGTTCACCAGCCTGCCCGCGGCGACCGGCGGCGGAGTTGCCGTCGTCGACTACGCGACGGTGGTGGGATTCAATACACCATCGAAAGCGTCGGTCGAGTTCTCGCTGAACGAGATTCGTCCGCAGCTCGAGGCTGTGGGTACCTAACTCTTGGGTGACCAGGACGGGTCGCGTCCGATGAGGCCATCAACCTGTCCTGGGCGGATGCGTTGTCGTCGACGTCGACGGCGGGGCCGAACTGCCCGCTCTCGCGGAGCACGCGGTCCATCGGTTTCATGGCGATCAGCGCTGCGGCGCAACGCTCTTCGCCGAGATCGGGTTCGCGTCCCAGGGCTTTGGCCAAGTCCCAGGTGTGCATCCACACATCGGCGGTATAGAACCGGTCGATCGCGTCTTCGACCGGCATGTCGCCGATGTGCGGATTGCTCAGGATGCGGCCTGCGGGGGCGTCGAGGATGGCTTGGATGTCGGCGACGTGTCGCGCCCACGCGGCGGCAGGATCGCGCGCCACGTCGAGTTCGGTGAGCTCGACACCCTCGACACCGCCGAGGAAACCACGTGACCAACCGACGAGGTGTTCGACGACACCCAGCGCGTTCCACTCCGGTACCGGACTGGGCCGAGACCACGCGTCCCCGGAAACGGATTCGACCAACGTCGTGAACGCGGCGGCGTCCCGTGCATGCTGTGCAGCCGGTCCCGTCAACAGTGCATCGAGTTTCTCGTAGCCCTCCCTGACTCCGACATCCATTCCGCTGGAGAGCATCCCGTCTCGGGTTGCGAAGTCGGACAGCACGCTCAGCACCCTCAATCGCGTGCCGCCGTCGTCGCGGGCCTCGAAAGCCATTGTCTCGAGGGCGACCGAATCCGGATCGCCTTCGTAGGTGAAGGTCCACACGATCCGCTCGTTCGCGCGAACCTCGTGGAAGCTGCCGAAGAACGACGCGATCTCTTCGCCGTCGCGGTCGTTCGCGAACGACCATGCACCGCCGGTTCGCGCGTCCCACGCGATGATTCGCGTCGTCACCGACCGTGGGCCCACCCACTGCCGATACAGATCGGGGTCGACGTGTGCGCGGAACACCTGCTCGGGCGACGCGTCGAACTGCCGGATGATCTCGATTGTGGGTACTTTGTCGTCCGCTACTATCTCGGTTTCGTGCTCGGTCATGACACGTCCTTCTGAGAGTCGTCTTGTGTTACAACGTGATCCAGCAGGTCGTCGAGTCGGCGGTAGCGCTGTTCGGCCTCCTGGCGATAGCGCTCGATCCACTTCGCCATCAGGCCGAACACCTCCGCATCCAAGTGCACCGGTCTGCGCTGGGCGTCTTTGCTGCGCGTCACCAGCCCGGCGTCCTCGAGCACCTTCACGTGCTTGGAGACTGCCTGCAGGCTCATGTCGTACGGCTCGGCCAGTTCGCTGACGTTGGCGTCGGCACCCGCAAGCCGAGCAACCATGTCGCGCCGGGTGGGGTCCGCCAACGCTGCAAAGGTTCGATTGAGCTGCTCGATCCGGTCGTCCATGGTCACCCACCTCCTCGAATGCAGTAAAGATATGCCCCTCGAGCTGTGTAGTCAACCAATTGGTTTACAAGGATCGCAGAAGGGTTGACAGCCTGCTGTCGTGCGTGCAATATTGACAGCATCCTGTCAATCGACGTGAGGACCGTTCCGTGATCACCGTTGCGCTGTATGCCACCGACACCATGGCCGATTGGGAGTACGGCTACCTCATCGCCGGGCTCGCGATGGCCCGCGAGCAGAATCCCGACGCCAACCGGTTGCTCGTCGCATCGGAGTCGGGGGAGGCGGTGACGACGATGGGCGGCCTGAGGATTACCCCCGACGTTGCGTTGGCCGATCTTCCGCCCGTCGACGCGCTGATCCTGCCCGGTGCCGGCACGTGGGACTCCGCCAACGAGGCAGCGTTGGAGCTGGCCGCCGAACTCGTGGCGGCGGGCACTCCGGTCGCGGCAATCTGCGGGGCAACCTACGGGCTTGCTCGGACCGGCCTGCTCGACGGCCGGCCACATACCTCGAATGCCGCCGAATTCCTCACTCCGGCTGCGAAATACCGCGGAGCGGAGCATTACCGTGAGGAGAAGGCAGTGTCCGACGGCACCGTCATCACCGCGGGAGCGACCGCACCGATCGAGTTCGCCAAGCTGGTGTTCGAGCGCCTGGACGTGTTCCCGCAGCCCATCATCGACGCTTGGTACGGGCTCTACACGACGGGGGAGCGCAGATTCTACGACCAGCTCACGGGCGCATGAGCGGACGAACGCCGGAGGGGGATGCGCTCACCGAGGTGGTCCTGCCGGTCTTCGAGCTCAACGGCGAATTCCTCGCTGCCGCACAGGACATCACCGAACCGACAGGATTGACGCCGGCCTGGTGGCAGGTTCTCGGGGCCACTCTCGACGAGCCGCTCTCGGTGGCCGATATTGCGCGACGCGTCGGTCTGGGTTTGGCGCGGCAAAGTGTGCAACGAACCGCAAACCTGTTGGTGGACAGGGGCTGGGCCGTCTACAGCGAAAACCCGAACCACAAGCGAGCGAAGCTCCTCGAGCCCACCCCGAAGGGGCGCGAGACCGTAGCCGCTCTGCGAGATGCTCAACACGCGTGGTCGGACGCGGTGGGCGCCGCGGTGGGTGAGGACGAATTGCGTGCTTTTGCACAGACTTTGGAGAAGATTGTTGCGGCATCCCGCGCCTACCGTGGTGGCCGTGCATAATTCGGGGATGTCAGCACTCGCGATCGTTCTTTCCGGACTCCTGGCCGGTTTGCTCTCGCAATCCGACGGGGTCGATATCTTCGGCGACACCAGCGTCGGGGGTGTGGTGTTCTCCAGCGGCGGAGGGGGAGTCGCCGTAGCAGTGATTCTGGCGTCGGGTCTGGCTATGCTCGTCCGTCGGCGCAATATTCTGGCAGGCCTGTCCATCGCTGCGGCCATTGGCGCCGGGGTGACGGCCCTGATGATGCCCTCCGACCTCGCCGAGGTGGTGGCAGGCGGAGTTCTGTTGGGATGCACTGCAGTACGGGCGAACGGTGTACGAGCTCGGCAAGCACTGTTGATCGGGTCGTTCCTCGTCGGACTACTCAGTGCAGGCGCGGTCGAGGCCTTGCAGCATCCGAGTATCCCGCGTCGCTACGCCGACTACCTCACCGAATCCGATATCGGCCCACCGGTGGTCGTTCCGGTGCTGTGCGTGCTCGTCGTAATTGCAGTGGCCTCGGCAGCTCTTGTCGACCGCAGCGACGACCATGCGCCACCGGAACGGAGCATCCGACCGATCGGGGCGATACTACTGATCTCGATCGGTGGCTTGCTGCTCAATATGTTGTTCGTGCAGATGCTGTTTCGAGCTGAAGACGGCTTCGGTGGAAGCTGGTACTTCGGCCTCGTCGTCGTACCAGTGTTGTTCGGTGCTGCCGCTCTGCTACCGGGTCGCGGAGGCATTCTTGTGCTCGCCGGGACAGCCGTGTTGCTCACCTCGACCACCACCGCTGGGGTGGGCGTCGATGTGTCGGACGGTATCTGGGTGCTCGGGCTCGTGGCAATCACGGCAGTTGCGGTGACAGTGGGCGCGGCACTCGGGCTGCGCTGGGGTCGACCGATCGTCGGATTCGCGACCCTGGCAGTGGTGTGTACGACCGCGCTGTTCGAGCGGTCCCCATGGGACAACGTGCACTACGCGGCGAGTCTGGTGATCTTCCCGGCCGCTGCGGCCTACCTGTACGTTGCGTGCACGCCGGCTACTACCACTCCCTCGACCCCCACGCCCTTGACCATCGGCCTCGCGGTACCGGTGGCGATCACGGTGCCGATGGTCGTCACCTACGGCTGGACTGCGTACACGCCGCTCACATCCGCCCTCCACCACTCCACGTGGCCCAGCATGGAACTGTGGCTCTCCACGGGCGCGGCAGTGGTAGCGGTGGTCCTTGCGGGCGTCGGGACGCGGTTCCTCGGCCGTCGGCCACTTGTGAATTGATCACCGGAGTACCGTTTTCTTACATGGCTTACAGATACCTTGGAAACAGTGGACTGAAGATTTCGGAGATCACGTACGGCAATTGGTTGACCCATGGTTCGCAGGTGGAGAACGACATCGCGACCCAGTGCGTGCGTGCGGCTCTCGATGCAGGCATCACCACATTCGATACCGCCGATGTCTACGCCAACGGGGCTGCGGAAACGGTCCTCGGTGACGCGTTGAAGGGCGAGCGTCGCGAATCGCTGGAGATCTTCACCAAGGTCTACTTCCCCGTCGGACCCAAGGGCCCCAACGACACCGGTCTGTCCCGCAAACACATCCTCGAAGGCATCGACGCGTCGCTGCGTCGGCTCGGTACCGACTACGTCGATCTCTACCAGGCCCACCGCTACGACGTCGAGACCCCGCTCGAAGAGACCATCGCCGCGTTCGGCGACGTCGTCCGTCAGGGCAAGGCCCTCTACATCGGCGTCTCGGAGTGGACGGCAGATCAGCTCCGCGCCGGCCAGGAACTGGCACGGCAGAACGGGTTCTCGATCATCTCGAACCAGCCGCAGTACTCTGCCCTGTGGCGCGTCATCGAGGATCAGGTGATCCCGGCGTCCAAGGAACTCGGCATCTCGCAGATCGTCTGGTCGCCCATCGCTCAGGGCGTTCTCACCGGCAAGTACCTACCCGGACAACCGCTGCCCGACGGTTCGCGCGCCAAGGACGACAAGGGCGGCGACAAGATGATCGCGCGCTACCTCGACGATCAGACGCTCACCCGGGTGCAGGCACTCAAACCGATCGCCGACGATCTCGGAATCACCATGGCGCAGTTGGCTGTTGCTTGGGTTCTGGCCAACGACAACATTTCCGCCGCGCTGGTCGGGGCATCGCGTCCCGAGCAGATCGCCGAGAACATCAAGGCGTCCGAGATCACCCTGGACGCGGATGTACTGGCCAAGATCGACGAAGCCCTCGGCGATTCGGTCGAGCGCGATGCGGGTAAGACCGGATCCCCGGAAGCCCGGTTGGTCTAGAAATTCGTCGACCGGTCCACGTTTGACGGGGCGGAGCTGCGGTACTCGGCGTTAATGTGGACCATGCGCTCACCACTCCGTAATCGCAGCACCGCCCCGGCTCCCGCATCCCCAGCCCGGGTGGTGGTGGTCGGCGGCGGGTTCGGTGGCTTCTACGCACTGCGCAAGATGCAGAAGCTGTTGGGCCCGGACCGCGCCTCGTTCACCCTGGTCGCACCCAACGACTACCTGCTCTACAGTCCGCTGCTGCCCGAAGTCGCCACCGGTGTGCTGGACCCCAGAGACATCGCGGTGTCGACGCGGCAGACGTTGCGGCGCACCAGGTTGGTGCTGGGGCACGTCACGTCCGTCGACTTCGAGAATCGACGCGTTCGCGTCGCCGGTCCCGACGGTGATTCGGAACTGGCCTGGGACAAGCTGATTCTGGCCCCGGGTTCGGTGACGAGGCAGTTCGACATCCCCGGTGTCGCCGAGCACGCACACGGTCTCAAGACCCTGAGCGAAGCGGTGTTCATTCGCAACCACGTGTTGAAGCAGTTGGATGCAGCCGACGAACTGCCCGACACGCCGGAGGGCCGCGCCGAACGCAAGGAACGGCTCACCGTCGTCGCTGTGGGAGCCGGCTATACGGGCACCGAATTCGTTGCGCAGATGCAGAATTGGATTCGCGGTATCGCTACCCGGTGGGCGACGGTCGACCCGTCGGACATCCGGTGGTTGCTCATCGACCTCGCGCCGGCGGTGCTGCCGGAACTGGGCGAGCGACTCGGCAAGGAAGCAATGGAAGTCCTCGCCGCTCGCGGCGTCGAGGTGCGTCTCGGGGTGTCGGTGGAATCGGCCACGGCGAACGCAGTGACGCTGACGGACGGCGACGTCGTACCGACACGCACCCTGGTGTGGGGAGCGGGCGTGGCTGCGAGCCCCCTCATCGCGCAACTCGACCTGCCGACCGAAAAGGGGCGGCTTGTGGTCAACCCCGACCTCACGGTCCCCGGCGTGGACGACGTCTGGGCCATCGGTGACGCGGCCGCGGTGCCCGATATCGCCGCCGACCCGTCGAAGCCGACGCCGCCCACCGCGCAGCACGCTCAGCGGCAGGGCACAGCGGTGGCCAAGAACGTCGCCGCGTCCCTCGGTGTCGGCACTGCTCGACCGTACCGACACAAGGATCTGGGACTGGTCGCCGACCTGGGCGGATTCGACGGTGTGGCAAAGCCTTTGGGTGTGCCCCTCACCGGAGCCGTCGCGAAGTTCGTCGCCCGTGGTTATCACCTCTATGCCCTGCCCACCGCCTCCGCCCGGGTGCGCGTGGCCACCGATTGGCTGTACTCGACGGTGCTGTCCACCCGCGTGGTCAACCTCGATCAGGTGCGCTCCGAGGATGCGTTGATCGCCAAGGCGCAGGGGACCGGCGTGTACGACTAGGCAGCCATGTGCGCGGAAACTCGTAGCCCACTACGAGTTTCCGCGCACGACCGTCACCGAAGGTGATGCACCTCCTGCAGCCCGTAGACCGGGGTGTCGATGCCCTCGTAACGCGCCTTGATCTGTAGCGCCAAGTACAGCGAATAGTGGCGTGACTGATGCAGATTGCCGCCGTGGAACCAGAAGTTCTCCTGCTGCGTCGGCTTCCACATGTTTCGCTGTTCGCCCTCCCACGGACCGGGATCCTTGGTGGTGTCCGAGCCCAGGCCCCAGCACTTGCCCACCTTGTCGGCGGTCTCCTGGTCGATGAGATCGGCGACCCAGCCGTTCATCGAGCCGTAGCCGGTGGCGTAGACGATGAGGTCCGCCGGTAGTTCGGTCCCGTCCTCGAGTACGACGCCGGTCTTGCTGATCCGCTCCACCTGTCCGGCAACGAGTTTGATCTTGCCGTCCGCGACCAGCTCGGACGCGCCGACGTCGATGTAGTAGCCCGAGCCGCGGCGCAGGTACTTCATGAACAGGCCGGAACCGTCGTCACCGAAATCGTGCTGGAAGCCCGCCTTCTCGAGGCGATCGTAGAAATCCTTGTCCTGCTCCGCGATCTGCTGATACACCGGGATCTGGAACTCGTGCATGATCCGGTACGGCAGCGACGCGAACGTGAGATCAGCTTTGGCCGTGGTCATTCCGGACTCCACCGCGCGCTCCGAGTACAGATCACCGAGGGCGATCTCGCACAACGAGTCCGACTTGACGATGTGCGTGGACGAGCGCTGCAGCATCGTGACGTCGACGCCCGTCTCGTACAGCGCCTTGCAGATGTCGTGCGCCGAGTTGTTGGAACCGACGACCACCACGCGCTTGCCGACATAGGCGTCGGGACCGGGGTGTTCGCTGGAATGGTGCTGCTCGCCCTCGAATTCGTCCATGCCGGGGAAGTTCGGCACGTTCTTCTTGCCGGACATCCCGGTGGCCATCACCAACTGCTTGGGCCGCAGGATCACTTCCTCGCCGTCACGGTCGACGACGACGGTCCACTCCTTCGCGGTCTCGTCGTAGGTCGCGGACTTCGCGGTCGTCTTGCTCCAGTACGGAACCTCCATGACCTTGGTGTACATCTCGAGCCAGTCGCCGATCTTGTCCTTCGGCGCGAACACCGGCCAGTTCGGCGGGAACGGCAGGTAGGGCAGATGGTCGTACCAGACCGGGTCGTGCAGGCACAGTGACTTGTATCGGCCACGCCACTGATCTCCGGGGCGCTCGGCGCGGTCGACGACGATCGCCGGGACGCCGAGTTGACGGAACCGAGCACCGAGAGCGATGCCGCCCTGCCCGCCGCCGACGACGAGGACGTACGGCTGCACGCTGTAGCCGAGCTCCTTCTCTTCCATCTCCTTCTTCTCGGCCCAGTTCTGGGTGTCGGCATTCGAGCCGTGCACGGCACCCTTGATGCGGGACTTGCCCTGCCGCTCCTCGTATCCCTTGAGTTCCTGCATCGTCGTCAGCAGCGTCCACGCCACGTCGTCACCGGTCTCGGCGTCCGTCGTCAAACGCAGATGTCCCTTGCCGCGGCTCGTCGCCGTCTCGAATGCGATCCACGCCGAGACGACGCCGTCTGCTTCGTCGGGGGTCTCGGTGGTGTGAAATCCCGTCGGGTCGGTATCGGCGAGCCTTTCACCGAGCATGTCGGCGACGCCGTCCCGGCCCTCGACCGTCTTGAGGTTCCAGGTGAACGTGACGAGATCACGCCAGAAGCTGCTGACGGCGAACATGCCGGCAACACGAGAAATGTCCCGGGCGACCAGGGCGTCCTCGAACTTCGACAACCAGGCGTCGACCCGTTCCTGCGGGGTGTGCGTGCGGGTGATCGAGTCGGGCTCGATGGTCTGGGTCATAAAAACTCCTTGCGATGAAGAGGTGCTCGTTCTGTGACCCAGCACACTCTCTTCAGGCGGTCGGGTCGAGAGTTGCAATGCGTTGCAGCGGCTCATGCCGGTGACAGTTTCTTCAACCCCAACGACTGGAATCCGACGACGTAGATCAATGTCCACAGCACCAGCCAGTCGACGAAGCCCAGTGCGTTGCCGGAGATCCCGGCAGCGACGACGGGCTCGTGAAGCATGTGCTCGGCAAGAACGTAGTAGTAGGCCAGGAACGTGCCGATGGCCAGCGCGAAAGTCAGTACTGCGCGTCCCGCCGCCGGGAAGCGATTACCGAAGCCGTTCGCCCAAAAGATCATCCAGAATGCCCAGCAGACTCCGATCTGTGCCGGGAACTGGTTGATCACCGTACCGAGTTCTGCGGTGGCTTCCGAGCCGACGAGTAGCTTCGCGAGCGGAACCATCAGGAAGTAGATCGCGGTGCCGAGCACCGCGTTGCCGACGGTGGCCGCCAGTGCGGTCCGTCCGCCGCCGCCGGCCAATTTCCAGGGCCAGTTGTCGAGGGTCTGGCCGGTCAGGATCACCGAGACGACGATCGAGTAGAACCAGCCGAGTGCGGTGTCCACGGACATCAGGGGATCGGTGGCCGAGAGCGAGACCGACGGCAGTCCGAACACGAAGTACAACGCGAGGGTCGGGACGGCGACGAATGCGATCTCGCACAGCCCGATCAGCGGTTGCTTCATGCGCAGCACGGTCCACGGCCAGTGTTGCCAGTTGAGGACCACCATGACCCAGGTGCCGAATCCGAACAGCACGAACAGCGCTCCGGCGAAGTAGCCCAGTCCACCCTCCCGAGTGCCAGCGAAATCCGGATACAGCGCCCCGAGGCCGCTGCCGAGGATCCAGGTGACGGCAACGGCGAACACCGCCGTCGAAGTCAGGATCGCGAGCCCGCGCATCGGTTGCTTCAGAGAGTCGAATCCGGCGAATTCACAATCGAATCCGATGAACACGATGAAGAGAATGGCCCAGAACAGCGCGGCGTTGAACGGCAGGGGATAGAAGTTCCAGGGACTGGTGGTGGGATCGGCCAACAGATACCAGGTAGCCAGCGATACGGCCGTGACCACGGCGAGGTTGGCCAGTCCGAATATGAGCCAGTTGCCCTGTGCTGACGCCGTTTTCGGCTCGTCGAGGGGTCGGTCTGCGGTTGCGGTCATGGGGTCTCTTCTCGGTGGGGGCGACAGGGTCGCCGTCACTATGAGCTGAATCACAGACCACCGTCAGGGTTGCGGGAGGTTGCAGTGCGGCCGATTCGATGCAACGCACTGCAACCCTGTCGGAAGTGGTCGTCGTCACATAAACCTGTGTGCATCCAATTCAGTCAGGAGTGAGAACCGATGCGTGCAGCTGTGTATTACGGCCCGAACAAGGTGGAGATCACCGACGTACCCGAACCGAATCCCGGTGCGGGGCAGGTCAAGGTCAAGGTCGGGTTCAACGGAATCTGCGGAACCGACCTACACGAGTACTACGCCGGCCCGATCTTCATCCCCACTTCGCCGCATCCACTGACCGGCCAGGAGATGCCCCTGGTGCTCGGACACGAGTTCTCGGGCACGGTCACCGAGCTCGGCACGGGTGTCACCGGCATCTCGGTCGGCGATCGCGTGGCCATCGAACCGCTCTACCGCTGTGGACACTGCGGACCCTGCCGGGCAGGTAACTACAACATCTGCGCGCAGATCGGTTTCCACGGACTGATGTCCGACGGCGGAATGGCCGAATACACCGTGGTCCCCACGGACATGATTCACGCCCTACCCGACAACGTCTCCCTCGAACTCGGTGCCCTCGTCGAACCGATGTCGGTCGCCTATCACGCTGCGACACTGGGGGATCCGAAGCCCGAGGACACCGCGATGGTGTTCGGAGCCGGCCCCATCGGCATCGGCCTGTGGTTCGCGTTGCGCGGCAAGGGACTCGACAACGTCTACGTCGTCGAACCGTCGCCGACGCGTCGCGCCTCGATCGAAGCGCTCGGTGCCAAGACCCTCGACCCGACGGCAGTGGACGTGCCCGCGTTCATCGCCGATCTGACCGACGGCAACGGGGCCGACGCCATCTACGACGCGGCCGGTGTGCAACCGGCCGTCGAGACCGCGCTGGGCTGCATCGGTGCTCGCAAACCGCTCGTCAGCGTCGCGATCTACGAAAAGCCGCTCACCACACCGCTGCAGAAGCTCGTCATGAACGAATCCCGCATCCAGGGATCGCTCTGCTACACCTCCGCCGACTACGAGGCCGTCATCGACCTGATGAGCCAGGGCCACTACGACACGACGGGCTGGGTGGACAAGATCACGCTCGACGGCGTCATCGACGACGGATTCGAGGCGCTGCACGCAGGCACCAAGATGAAAGTTCTGGTCGACCCCTCGACGGGTGTACCCGCATGAGCGCGGTGCTGGTGACAGGGGCCGGTCAGGGCATCGGACGGGCGATCGCGTTGCGGTTGGCCAACGACGGGCACGACATCGCGTTGGTCGACCTGGCCGAGGACAAGATCGCCGGCGTGGCCGACGAGGTGCGTCGAACAGGCTCGAAGGCAACGACATTCGTCGCCGACGTCAGTGATCGCGATCAAGTGTTCGCGGCCGTCGAACATACCCATAAAGCGCTCGGCGGCTTCGACGTCATCGTCAACAATGCCGGAATCGCACAGGTCGCGCCGCTCGACGACGTCCGCCCGGAAGACACGAAGAAGATCTGGGCCGTCAACGTCGACGGTGTGCTCTGGGGAATTCAAGCTGCGGCAGCCACATTCAAGGCGCTCGGCCAGAAGGGCAAGATCATCAACGCTTCCTCGATCGCAGGCCACGACGGGTTCGCGATGCTCGGGGTCTACAGCGCAACGAAATTCGCGGTCCGGGCATTGACCCAGGCTGCGGCCAAGGAGTACGCCTCGGACGGCATCACCGTCAACGCGTACTGCCCCGGCGTTGTCGGCACCGACATGTGGGTGACCATCGACAAGCGCTTCGCCGAGCTGACCGGTGCCGCCGAGGGGGAGACCTACGACAAGTTCGTCGGCGGTATCGCTCTCGGTCGGGCGCAGACTCCCGAGGACGTCGCCGCGTTCGTCTCGTATCTCGCCGGACCCGACTCGGACTACATGACCGGACAGGCACCGTTGATCGATGGTGGTTTGGTCTACCGGTGACCCCGCATGAATCCGCTTTGTGAGCTGGAGCACAATTGACAGCGATGACGCAGTCGACAGGCCCTGAACCTGCGCTGGCGGCCGGCGAAGACCCGCGCCGCTACGCGCAGATTCTCACTGCCGTGTACGACGCGACCATGACCGGCGGGAAGTCTCCCGCGCGTCCCCGCGAGGTCATCGGTGACTCCTGGCGGCGGTTGCAGACCCTCGGTATCGACCCGGAACTGGGCAATCCTGCCGAGAGACAGATGGACGCGTCCGATCTCGAGTTCAGTCGACGGGAATCGGGGTTGTTCGACATTCTGGACGACCTCGCCCGTGGCCTGGAATCGGTGGTGCAGGACGGCGACAACATTCTCGTCGTCGCCGATCGGAACGGTCGAGTGCTGTGGCGCAGCGGATCGACGTCGGTGCTCGACCGCGCCGACGGTCTCGGGTTCGTCGAAGGGGCCAACTGGGCCGAGGACTCGGTGGGCACCAATGCCATCGGGACAGCATTGGTCTCACGCCGCGCTGTGCAGATCTTCTCGGCCGAACACTATGTGCGCAGCCATCATTCGTGGACCTGCGCCGGAGCGCCCATTCGCGATCCGCGTACCGGCCAGGTGCTCGGCGCCATCGACGTCAGCGGGCCGGCCAAGACGGTGCACCCCACCACCATCGCCCTGGTCGACGCCGTGGCGAGGTTGGCGGAATCGCAGCTGCGCGAGATTCACCGAACCACCTTGGATCGACTGCGTTCGGTGGCCGCACCGATGCTGGCGCGCCTGCAGTCCCCGGCGCTGGCCGTCGACGCGAACGGGTGGGTCGCGGCCGTCGAATCGGTGGCACTGCGCAATCGCATCCTGCTGCCCGAGGACCTCGCGACGGGACGCTTCTGGCTGCCGAGCCTCGGGGTGTGCGACTTCGAACCCCTGCCCGGTGGATGGCTGGTGCGACCCACTTCTCATGGTCGTTCCGCCGGCTCCACTCCTGGCGACTCGGCGGACTCGTTCGTCGCGGAGTCCGGTAACACGACGACGATTCGCATCGACCTGCGCGATTCGCAGAGGCCTCGTATGGAGGTGCGCAGCGAGGTGGGGGAGTGGACCCACGAGCCGACGCCCCGGCACGCCGAGATTCTGTACCTGCTGGCTATCCACCGGCAGGGACGCACCGCGTCGCAGATGGCTGCCGACCTCTTCGGCGACGACGGCCGCGCGATCACCGTGCGGGCCGAGATGTCGCGCCTGCGCAAGCACCTCGCCGGCATCATCTCCACCCAGCCCTATCGGCTGGACGAGTCGGCGACGGTCGACGTGATCACGCCGGCGGACATGAACAGGCTGCTACCGCATTCGTCGGCCCCCGCTATCCGGGCCGCACGGGGCTGAGCCGTAGCGCAGAATCGGGGAATGAACCGCCTCGCCCGCATCCTCGACGCGTCGGATCCCGGGCAGTTACGGCTGCGTGGTGCCTCGGCGACGACGCTGACGGTGTTGCTCGCGATGGTGGTCCTGCTGCTCGGTACTCGCGCCATCGGCCAGCCGGTCACCGTGGCGATGCTCGGCACCGTGGTGGCGATGCAGGCGTCGGCGTCGGTCAAGGACAAAGACCAGCACAGCCGGCTCGTCACCACCGCCCTGATGGTGCTGCCCGCCTCGGCGGCAGTGACGGTCGCGGCGCTGCTCTCGCGGCTCGGCGCGGTGGCCGACGTCGGATTCATCGCGGTGTTGTTCGCGGCCGTATGGGTGCGCAGATTCGGACCCCGTGGCACCGCGCTCGGCATGGTCGCGTTCATCTCGTACTTCTTCGCGTTGTTCCTTCAGGCGACCCCGGGGCAAGTGCCGATGCTGATCGCGGCGATCGTCGGCGGAGTGCTCATCGCTCTGTTCGTACGGGCGGTGGTCTTTCCGGACCGACCGATCGTGGAGGTGCGGCGGCTGCTGTACGCCATGCGAGCGGTATCGGAATCGGTGCTCGCGGCGGCATCGGCGCGTGAGGACCGTGATCTGGAACTGTTGCGGCGCAGGCTCGATCGGCTCGGAAACACCGCCCTGATGATCGACGACTGGCTCGACCGTCACGACGCGGGACAACTGCTCAGCGTGACGAGTACCGATCTGTCGCTTCGTGTGTTCGACGCCCAGATCGCCACCGAACAACTCGTCAGCTCACTGTGGGCTCTCGATCCGGCCAAGCCGTGGCCGACCGCGCTGGGGCAAGCGACCACCGCACTGGGATCGTGCCTGCAGAACGCCCCGTCCGCCGAGCAACTCAAGGCCGCCCGACGGTTGGCCGCCACGGCGGCCGAGCGCGCCGACCCGTCGACCCCCGCCGGTATCGCGACCGTATCCGCGCAACGAGCGGTGCAGGCACACATCGCCATTCATCACATCACCACCAATGCGGTGGCTGTCACGTCGAGCCCTCGACAGGCTGCTGTCGAGCCGGCGGACAAGGGCGAGCCTGCCGGCCTGAACCCCAGCACCAAGGCGGCAATCCAGGTTGCTGTCGCGACCAGCGCGGCAACGGTATTGGGGGAGCTGGTCTCACCGGACCGCTGGTACTGGGCCGTGCTGACGGCGTTCCTGGTGTTCACCGGGGCGTCGACGCGCGGCGAGATTCTGACCAGAGCCGGCCAACGCATCCTCGGCACGATGGCGGGAGTGCTTGCGGGAGTGGTGATCGCGGCACTCGTCGGCAATCACCAATCCGTTCAGCTGGTGCTCATCGTCGTCTGTGTGTTCTTCGCGTTCTACCTGGTGACCGTCGCGTATGCGCTGCTGTCGTTCTTCGTGACCATTCTGCTCGCGATGCTCTACGGGCTGCTCGGCACGTTCAGCATCGAGGTTCTGGAACTACGGATCATCGAGACTGCAGTCGGCGGAGCCGTCGGTATTGCGTCCGCCTATTTCATCTTCTCGACCGGGACGCGAAAGACATTGGTGGACAATGTCGATACGTATCTCGATCAACTGGACGCCCTGATCGACACCAGCGTCGAATCGGTGATCACTCCGGGAAATGCCACCGACCTGGTGGCGTCGACGCGCACGCTCGACAATGCGCTGAAGGAGGTCGTGACGGCGGGGAAGCCGCTCGTGCTCGGGCCGACGACCCGCAGCCGGCGAGGGGCGAAGCGATTACTGCGGGTGCTGACCGTCAGCGGCCGATCCGCCCACGCACTCGCGCGAGCCGGAGTGCTGGCGTCGCGTGCCGAACCGGAGACGGCACCCTCGGCCGATACTGCCCAGGCCCTGCGCGACGCTGCGGCGCTGGTGCGTGAGACCGCCCGGCACGTGGAGGCCGCGATCGCAGGCAAGCGGGTGGACCAGCCCGAGAAGGTCACCGACACAACGGTGTTGGATGTGTTGCTCACCAGCGCGAACTCGCCCGGCCCGGTGCGGGTCGCGGTGCGGGCGCTGAACATCATGAATCGGACGCTCGCGGACGTCCTGACCCGGGCTTGACCTTCACACGGTGACAAGGTCTTGGCTGACGGCCATGATCGAATTACTCCGGCACCAGAACTCTTCCGTGCGGCTTCGGGCTGCGCTCGACATCGGAATATCGAAGGACCCAGAATCCCTCGACGCGCTGCTCGAGCGCTGTGCCGTCGAACCGGATTTTCAGGTTCGAGAGATGTTGACGTGGGCGCTGATTCGTCTCCCCGCTGCATCGACGGTGCCCAGGCTGATGCACGAAGTGCGTGCCGGCGGCGCGCAGGCTCGCAGCCAGGCGTTGCACACGTTGTCGAAGGTCAAGGACCGGGCGGCCTGGCCGGTGATCACCGAGCCGCTCATCTCCGACTCCGACGACGAGGTGGCCCGAAGCGCGTGGCGGGCGGCGGTCGTCCTGGTCCCCGGCGGCAGCGAGCAGTGGTTGGCGACGACGCTGTCCACTCAGCTGGGGCGAGGCGGGCGGGAGTTGCAGCGCAGCCTCAGCCGCGCACTGGTAGTACTCGGGTCGGTGATCGAGCCGATGGTGCGCGAGGCCGCGTCGAGCAAGGATGTTGCTGTTCGCGCGCACGCGCTGGCGACGGAGTCGCTGCTGCGAGACCCCGACAGCGGATTTGCGTTGTTCGAGGCCCAGCGCGTCGATGTACTTGGCGCAGCCGACCCGACGGGGTGAAATAGGCAGATGTTGATCGGTGAGGTGGCGCGGCGGTCCGGAGTCAGCGCGCGCATGCTTCGGCACTACGACCGACTCGGGCTCGTGCAGCCGACCTCGCGGACTGGCACCGGCTACCGCGAATACTCCCCGGCCGACGTTCGTCGTCTGTTTCACGTCGAATCCCTCCGATCGCTCGGGTTGTCGCTCAACGACGTCGGGCGTGCACTGGATGATCCGAGTTTTGCGGCGACGGGACTCGTCGACGAGCTGGCTACCCGAGCCGAAGAGCGCATCGCGGGAGATAGCGAGCTACTGACACGGTTGCGCCGCATCGGAAGCGCCCGACCGGAGGACTGGGAGGACGTCCTCGGTGTCATCGGCATGCTCGGAGACCTGGACTCGGTGAGCGCGGGGAAACGGCAGTCTGCGGCGTTGGCATCCGTCGGAGATCGCCCCATCCCGGCCGAGGCTCTGGCCGAGGCGGTGCTGCGCGAGCCCGCCACCAACGTCGCCGGCGCGCTGCGATGGGCACTCGCGCAGACCGGGAGCGACGCTCTCGCGGCGCTGCGGCAGGGCCTCGACTCACCGGATCCCGAGGTGCGTCGCCGCGCCGTCGATACCGTCGTCGAGATTCCGCATCCCGACGCCACCGAGGTGCTGCGGGAGGCGCTGGGTCACGAGGACGGGCAGGTGCGACGACTCGCGGCGCTGGAACTGGGTGCCCGAGGAATCGTCGACGCGATTGCGGTGCTGATCGAGATGGTCCACGAGGGTACGAACGATGTGGACGCGGCGGACGTGCTCGGTGAGCTCGGCTACGAAGACTCTACGGTCGCGGACCTCATGGACGGCCCGAAAGAGGTCGCGGCACGACTACGGGTGACCCAGGCGCTGGCCAGCATTCCGGGTCCGGCGGCGACGCAGGCTTTGCGTGACTTGGCACAGGACCAGGACCGCTCGATCGCACTGACGGCGACCTACCTCCTGGATCGGAGAGAACGAGCCGCTTCGGTACCGTCGACGTCATGAAGGCACTCGGATTGCTCGCGGCACTGTCGATCACATTGGCCGCGACTGCCTGCTCCACCTCGACCACCCCGGCCGCACCCGCCGAGCCCGCTGCCGAGAACCAGGTCACCGTCGCCGATCGGATGTTCACACCGCAGACCTTGACGATCACCGCGGGCGAGACCGTGACCTGGGTGTTCGCCGACCGCGCGATGGCACACAATGTCGTCGCCGACGACAAGTCGTTCCGCAGCGAACTGATGCAGTCGGGGCAGTTCACCCATACCTTCGACACCGCGGGCACCTACACCTACCACTGCACCCCGCACCCCGACATGACCGCGACGATCATCGTCGAACCGTGATGGACTGCTAGTCATGGCAACCCGGACGCGCGGCATCGCCGCACCTCTCGGCGTCGGCCTGGCCGCAGTCGGCGGTGCTGCGCTGCTGCACGTCCGCGATCCCCGAACCTCGACTTACCTGCCGTGCCCGTTCCACGCCCTGACCGGACTGTGGTGCCCGGGTTGCGGTGCGACCAGGGCTTTCGGCGACCTCACTCGCGGAGACATCGTGGCTGCCGCGTCGAGCAACGTCGTGGCGGTGGTGCTCGGTGTCGTCGCGATCGGTGTCTGGGCCGCGTGGCTGCGAGCACGATGGACGCAGACGCCACTGACGCTGCCTCGTCCCAATCGCCCGACCGTCGTCGTCGGGGTTGCCCTATTGGTCTTGTTCACCGTGGTGCGCAACACTGCGTGGGGCACCGCCCTCGCCCCGACCTGACATCCCTAGGAGGCTGCTGTGCTGCTGCAAATCTTCTCGATCATCGTGCTGCTGGGCGTGCTCATCGCGCTCATCCCCACGGCCCGACGCGTCTTCAAGAAGGGTGACGACGAATGAGCGACTCACTGCGAGATCGGGTGCGGGCGAAGCTGCTCGCCCAGATCGCCGACGACGGAGGCACGGCCGCCGAGCAGGCCGAGGGCGACGACCCCCGCCTGAACGCACTGCGCGACGACCTCGAAGCACTGGACGCAGCCCCCGACGGAGACCCGGTGATCGACGACATCGCCGCCAGGCACTGGGTGCCCTGACCGCTGCCTCCCCCTCTGGACTCCCCTCGGGGAGTCAATGTGACATGTGGTGGCCTTTTCGACGGTCAATGTCACGTTGAGTGGACCGTCGGGACAGGTCGAGTTGGCGGACTGCTGAGGCGTATCTAGTATCTATGTTGTGTCCGAGACAAGATCCGCAGCCGATACGGCGTACCTGACTGTCAAGGAGCTCATCATTTCGGGGGAACTTCCCGGTGGTGAGCTCGTCAGTGAAGGGGAGATCGCGACGCGGCTCGAGATCAGCCGCACACCGGTCCGCGAGGCGTTCCTTCGCCTACAGGTCGAGGGATGGATGCGGCTGTATCCCAAGCGGGGGGCGCTGGTCGTCCCCATCGCGGTGGGTGAGGCGGAGAGCGTCGTCGACGCAAGGCGATTGGTGGAGGCCGGCAGTGTTCGCGCCTTCGTCGGCGATGCGGATGCCCGCGCACGAGTGGTCGAGGCGCTACGCGACAACCTGCGAATCCAGGACAAGCTCGCAGCAGACGGCACCGCAGCGGAGTTCAGTGCCGCCGACGCAGATTTCCATCGCACCGTCGTCCGCGCCGGCAAGAACCCGTTGCTCGACGCGTTCTACGACGGACTTCGCGAGCGACAGCGGCGGATGACCGCGGCATCCCTGACCCGTGATCCGGGTCAGATCTCGCGCATCGTCGACGACCACCGCAGACTCGCCGACCTGATCGAAGCCGGGGACGCAGACGAATTCGAGCGAGCCGTCGAACAACACATGCTCAGGGTGCACGGCTTGCGCACAGACAGAGGGGGAACACGATGACCGAGGCCATGATCGACGACGACGTCCGACAGACGACGGCCAAACGCTGGCTGTTGGTTGCCGTCGGCATGTTCGCCGTCGCCTGGGGCGGCAACGAATTCACACCGCTTTTGGTGATGTATCGACTCGACCACGGCTTCTCTGCCGTGGTGGTCGATACGTTCCTGTTCGCGTACGTTCTGGGCATCATTCCGGCGATGCTGATCTGTGGTCCGTTGTCCGATCGACTCGGCCGACGCCCGATCATGTTGCCCGCGCCTGCAATTGCCGCGGCCGGGTCCATTCTGATCGCCCTCGGACCCGACAACGCCTACATGCTCTTCGGCGGGCGAGTGCTCAGCGGCATCGCGCTCGGAATCGGTATGGCCGTCGGCGGTAGCTGGGTCAAAGAACTCTCCAGTCGCGACGCCACCGCCAAGCCCGGTGCCGGAGCGCGCCGCGCCGCGATGTCGTTGACGGCGGGCTTCGCCCTGGGAGCCCGCGTCGCCGGTGTGCTGGCGCAGTGGGCACCCTGGCCGACGCACCTCGCGTACAGCGTGCACGTACTGATCTGCATCGCCGCGTTCGTCGGCATGCTGTCGGTCCCCGAAACACGCAGCGCTGCAACATCATCGGGGAGGAAGAGTCTCGTCGACGATCTCAAAATTCCGTCGGCGTCGCATCGACGCTTCCTGTTTGTCGTGTTGCCCTTGGCCCCCTGGGTTTTCGGTGCGGCAAGCGTCGCCTATGCGGTGCTGCCGTCTCTGATGGCCGACGCGTTGGCCGACGAGCCCGGTGGCGGTTACCCCGTCGCCCTGTCCGCGGCGATGGCGGTGATCGCCCTCGGCTCCGGTTTCGCGATCCAGGCAGTCGGGCGTCGGATCGACACACCCTCCAATGCGCGCGGCGCTCTGGTTGCGCTGTCTCTGTTGGTGGTCGGTATGGCTGTCGCGGCGTGGGCGGCGTCGGTGCTCACCATCGCCGCGGCATTGATCGCGGCAGCGGTGCTCGGTTGCGGATACGGCATGGCGCTGGTTTCGGGTCTGCAAGAGGTGCAACGCATTGCGGGCCCCGACGATCTCGCCGGCCTCACCGCTGTGTTCTATTCGCTGACGTATCTCGGCTTCGCGGTGCCCGCTGTGCTGTCGGCGCTGACCGAGACCTGGCCAGGGGTGGTCACGTATCCGATCATCTTCGGATTCGGCGCGGTGATGGCGGCACTGTGTGGCCTGGTGGTGCGATCGAAGACGTCCGCTCACCTGCCCTAGGGTCGTGCGCGTTGTGCGTACCTGGAGGGACGCACAACGCGCACGAGGGAGGGCAGGTGCTCATCCCGTTTGGTCCGACCCAGCTCGGGGTAGCCCCCAGCGCATGAATACGAACGGACGTGCTCCCGCCCGTCGGCGTCGTCGTGTCGGCTCCGATTCGATTATCGCTGCATGTGCGGCTCTTGCTACCGTCGGCGCTCTGGCCGGCTGCTCGAACGACCCGGTCATCGCGCAAGATACCGGCGCAGCAGAGGAGGCCGGCAGTATCGAGTTGCAAAGCGTCACCGTGCAAGCAGAGCTCACCGGTGCCACGCCCGACAGTTCCGCCTCGGCGTACGGCAACGCGAACCTGGAGTTCACAGCGGTGAACACTGCCGGGACAGGGACGGATCGCTTACTTGGAATAACTTCTTCCGCGGCGTCTGCGGTGACTATCGACGCCACCGCCGACCAACTCGTTATCGAACCCGCGACGTCTATCGCGGCCGGCCAACCGGTGGAAAACCTGGATGGTGGAGACGACGGAACCGACCAGCCGTTCACCGTGACTCTCGAGTTGACCGACGGAGAACTCGCGCCGGGAACTTCGATTCCTGTGACCTTCGAGTTCGAGCGCGCCGGTTCTCTGTCTGTGGACGCCCCCTTCGATGTGTACGAGCCAGGAGAGCTGAGCGACACGGCACGGCCGCTACCTCCTGAGGTCACCCCCGCGCCGTGACGCACGCCGGTCGGAACCGAGCGGATCGCTGCGAGTCGGCCGGTTCGGCCCTAGGATCAGCGCCATCATGTTGCAGTCCTCGCGCACGGTCCCGCCGTATCGGGTGCCCCCGACAGCTTTGGTAGCTGCTGCCACGGTCTGGAATCGACGCGAAGCGTACTGGTTTCTCGTCGCGGTGATCATGCCTGCCGCCTGCTGGTCGAAGTATCCCGCGCTGGTGCCGTACATGTTCGCGATCGTTCTGTTCGGGGCTCTGGTGTTTCGCTACCGACGGATCGCCTCGTGGGTGTCGATGCTGCGCTGGGGAGTGATCGCACACGTCGAGACCGTGGACACGGCACTACGCGGCGATCGCAACCTCCGACTCGCACACGCCACCGGGTGGAACGTCCAACGGCGTTGGTACACAGGACCGTTGACGGAATCCACGGTCCGCTATCGAGCGGGGGATGTGCGCGGGCACCTGTTCGTTCGGGGACTGCCGTTCACCACCGGTGTGGTGCTCGCGCACTCGAAACAACCGGCTTCAGCGATGGTCATCAGCGACTTCCCCTGCGATCTGAAACTGGACGGCAAGGGACGCTGGGCGGCGTCGTTCCCGACGGGCTTCTGGCGACAGGCGTCGGCGACGGTCGCGCTGTACGGCTACGCCGTGGCAGGCCTTGCGGTCTCGCTCGGGTATCGCTGACGACAATCGGCTCCCCAGACTCGGAAATATGCCTCTGATCGGAGGCACATTTCCGAAACCGGGGAGCCGATTGCTCGCCGGACCTACGGCAACGACGGCAATTGCGTGTCCACAAGCCATGCGTCCCACAGGGTTCGGGGACAACCGAAGCGAGAGGCGAGGTCGGTGAAGTCGGCGGTCGCCACGGTGGAGTAGCGGTATTTAAAGGTCCATTCCTGGATCAGGCCGAAGAATCGTTCGTCGCCGATGGTGCGTCGCAGTGCGTGCAAGGCCAGCGCGCCCCGCTTGTAGACGCGGTCGTCGAAGATGCGGGCGGGCCCGGGATCGGTGAGCTGCAGATCCATCGCGAGCCCTCGCTGAATGGTGTGAGCTCGCTTGGCCTTGTCGTGAGCCGTTGCGCCGCCGGAGTTCTCGGCCCAGATCCACTCCGAGTAGCAGGCGAATCCTTCGTGCAGCCAGATGTCTGCCCACTTGCCGAGGGTGAGGGAATTGCCGAACCACTGGTGCGCCAATTCGTGTGCAACCAGGCGCTCGTAGTACCGGGAACCCGAACAGTGGTTCGCACCGAAGATGGACAGGCCCTGCGCCTCGACCGGGATTTCGAGATCGTCGTCGGTCACCACCACGGTGTACGCCGCGAAAGGGTAAGGGCCGTAGAGCCGTACGAAGGTGTCCATCATTTGCGGTTGACGGCCGAAGTCGTGATCGAACTGTGCTCGTAGCCGCGGGGGCGTGATCGCGTTCATCGGCACCGGTCCCGGGCTCACGACGCGATGCTCGTACGGCCCGATCTGGATGGTCGCGAGATAGCTGGCCATCGGCTCGGGCTGCTCGTACACCCACGTGGTCCGGCTGGCCCGGGTCTGCTTGCGTACCAACGTGCCGTTGGCCACCGCGTAGTACGGCGAATCGGTGGTGATGGTGATGCCGTAGCTGGCTTTGGACACCGGGTGGTCGTCACACGGAAACCACGACGCGGCACCGTTCGGCTGACTCGCGACGATCGATCCCTCGGTGAGCTCCTCCCAGCCGACCTCACCCCAGAAACCGTTGATGGGCTTGGGTGTTCCGCCGTACGCCACCGTGACCACCAGTGCCGCTCCGGACGCAATGGGCTTGGCGGGAGTGATCTTCAGCTTGCCCCGCTGGTGGCTGAACTTCACCGAACGTGACCCGTTGACCGACACCTTCGACACGTTCATCGCCGGGCCGAGATCCAACGCGAATTTCGAGACCGTCGCCGTGGTGACCGCGGTGATCTTCGCCTTGCCCGTCAATCGGTTGCTCTCGACCTTGTACTCGAGGTCGAGTTCGTAGCGCGAGACGCGATAGCCGCGATTGCCGTTCTGCGGAAGATACGTATCGATCGGATTGTCACTGGAGTCGACGTCGAACACCGGTGCCACGAGCCTGTCCGGCATTGAAGATCACCCCTCGTTTCGGTCGTCGCGAATCCGCGGAAAGGGATCACCCTTGGCCCACGGCGCGATCGGATTGCCCTGCCAACGAGTATGCGCGGGAACCGTATCGCCGCGCATCACCAGAGAGGCAGGCCCCACCGTCGCACCATCACCTATACCCGATGCAGGCAAAGCGACACAGTGCGGTCCCAGGGTTGCGCCTCTGCCGAGATCGACGGTGTCCATGGACATGATCCGATCATGGAACAGGTGCGTCTGCACAACGCACCCTCGGTTCACCGTCGCACCGTCGGCCAACGTCACGAGGTCTGCCTCGGGGAGCCAGTATGTCTCGCACCACACACCTCGACCGATGTCCGCCCCGAGCCACCGCAGCCACATGTTGAGCACCGCGGTGCCCTCGGCAGCGCGCGCGAACCACGGTGCGGCGACGGTCTCGACGAACGTGTCGGCCACCTCGTTGCGCCAGACGAACGAACTCCACAGCGGATGATCGGTCTTGCCGATCCGGCCGACCCACAGCCACTTCGCGGCCGCCGACACAGCTGCAGCCACGAAGCCGGCGACGAGCAACA
This sequence comes from Rhodococcus sp. 05-2255-1e, assembly GCF_002259025.1. Classification (NCBI taxonomy): domain Bacteria; kingdom Bacillati; phylum Actinomycetota; class Actinomycetes; order Mycobacteriales; family Nocardiaceae; genus Rhodococcus; species Rhodococcus sp. 05-2255-1e. The sequence continues at coordinate 480,476 of NZ_NOZE01000009.1, forward strand.
CGACACCGCTGAGCGCGGCAGCGAGCCAGTAGCCGATCGAGTCGGCAATCGCGGTCAGTCCGAACAACACGCCGAGCCCGATACCGAACGTCACGACGACGGGAATCAGCCGGCACGTCTCTACGAGTGAACGGGCGATCTTCAACTTCCGAGGCGGGTCGAACGTGCGCGATGAGTCGGCACTGCCGGCCGCGCGGCGCAACCGGACCGGTGGACTACCGAGCCATGACGAGCCCGACTTCGCCTTGTCCGGAGTTGCCGACAGCACCGCAACGAGACCGTTCTTCGGGACGGTCCGCCCCGGTCCCGTCATGCCGGAGTTTCCGAGGAACGCCCGCTTGCCCACCTTGGCGTCGCCCAGGTGCATCCAGCCGCCGCCGAGTTCGTAGCTCGCGACCATGGTGTCGTCGGCGAGGAACGCGCCGTCGGCGACCGTGGTGAACTTGGGAATCATCAGCACTGTCGACGCCTCGACGTCCTTGCCGATCTTCGCGCCCAGCAACCGGAGCCAATGCGGTGTCAGCAGCGACGCGTAGAGCGGGAACAGGAAGGTGCGCGCCGAATCCATCAGGCGTTCGGTGGCCCACACCTGCCAGCCGATGCGGCTGCGCACGGGGTGGTAGCCGCCGACGAGACCGATGCCGAGCAACCGGACCGCGACGACGGTGATCAGCGCGAACACCGCCAGCGACACCAGAGTGGCGACGGGCAGCATCACCAAGCCGCGCTCGAAGGCCCCCAGCACGGAGTCCGCGGTGTGAATCCACCAGCCCATCAGCACCAGGCTGACGCCGATGGAGAACAGGGCCATGCCGGAGAGGAACAGCGACGCGACGCCGTAGGCGAACACCCACTTGGTGGCGCGCGGCGGGGTCTCCGCCGGCCACGGATGATCGGCCTTGCCCACTTTCTGCGCGGGCGAGCCGGACCACATCTGGCCGGCCTTGACTCGTCCGACGACGGCGGAGCCGGCCGTCACCACCGCGTTCTTGCCGACCTTGGTGCCGGGCAGCAGCGTGGAGCGGGCACCGACAGTGGCACCCGCACCGATCTCGATGCCGCCGATGTAGACGAGGTCGCCGTCGATCCAATGACCGGACAGGTCGACCTCGGGTTCGATGGAGCAACCGTCGCCGAGTTCGAGCATGCCGGTGACGGGCGGCAGGGTGTGCAGGTCGACGCCCTTGCCGATCTTCGAGCCGAGAGCGCGCGCGTAATAGACCATCCACGGTGCACCCGACAGATTGGACGCGCCACTGGCATCGGTCAATCTCGTTGCCGCCCAGAGCCTTATGTGCATACTGCCGCCACGTCGATATGCGCCGGGTTTCAACCCCGCCAGCAGTATCCGCGAGCCGATCACCGAGATGGCCATGCGCCCGACCGGGGTGATGAACAGGACGAACGCGAGAAGAATCCACCACCACGACAGCGTCGGAGCCCACGGCACGTCGTCGAACCACGCCATGACGTTGAACAGCAGGCCGAGCCAGGTGACCCACTGCAACCCGGTCAGCGTCGTCAACGGCACGGTCGCCAGAATCTGCGCCCACTGCGCGGTGCGGGACGTCGGTGCCACGTCGCGGGGGATTGCCTCCACGACGGGCTTCAGGTCGTCCAGATACTGTGCCAGAGAACCCAACCGCGGGTGATCGTAGAGCTGCGCGACGGTGATCTCGGGGAACCGTTCGCGCAGTGCCGTCACCAGCTGAGCGGCCGACAGTGATCCGCCGCCGTTGGCGAAGAAGTCGGCGTTCTCGTCGTTGACCTGAGCGCCGAGGATGTTGGTCCACAACTCGGCCACCCACCCCGCGGTACCTCCGAGCGCCGACGCGCCCGCCATGCCGGGCAGCGGCCACGGGAGCGCATTGCGGTCGACCTTGCCCGAGGTACGTGTGGGCATCTCGTCGACCAGCGCGAGCCGCGGTACGAGCGCCGACGGCAACTGCTCGGCCAACAAGGCGCGCGCGGCCTCCAGGTCGAAGTCGGGATTGGTACTGGCGAGATATCCCACCAGAACCGAGTTGCCCGCAGCGGTCTTGCGGACTGCCGCGGCCGCACCGCCGACGCCCGGAAGTGCTTGCAGCGCATTGTCTATCTCGCCCAGCTCGATGCGTCGGCCGCCGAGCTTGACCTGGTCGTCGGCGCGGCCCTGGAACAGCAGTCCTTCGAGCTCGAGCTTCACCAGATCGCCGCTGCGATACGCCCGGTCCCACCCGAGAGAGGGCATGGGCGCGTACTTCTCGGCGTCCTTGGCCGGATCGAGATACCGGGCGAGGCCGACGCCGCCGATGACGAGCTCGCCCACTTCGCCGACCGCCACCGGAGTGCCCGAGGCGTCGACGACCGCCAGATCCCAACCGTCCAGCGGTAATCCGATGCGGACCGGACCTTTACCGTCCATGATGGACGCGCACGCGACAACCGTCGCCTCGGTGGGGCCGTAGGTGTTCCAGACTTCCCGGCCTTCGACGGCGAGCCGCTCGGCCAGCTCGGGTGGGCATGCTTCGCCGCCGAAGATCAACAGCCGCACCGCTTCCAGTGCCACGGCGGGCCACAGTGACGCCAGCGTGGGGACCGTCGAGACGACGCTGATGTCTCGGGAGACGAGCCACGGACCGAGGTCGAAGCCGGATCGCACCAGGGAGCGCGGGGCGGGTACCAGGCAGGCGCCGTGCCGCCACGCCAGCCACATCTCCTCGCAGGAGGCGTCGAACGCGACCGACAGGCCGGCGAGCACTCGGTCGCCTGGTCCCAGCGGATCCTTCTGCAGGAACATCCGGGCCTCGGCGTCGACGAATGCCGCGGCGTTACGGTGGCTGACTGCAACACCTTTGGGGGTTCCGGTCGAACCCGAGGTGAAGATCACCCACGCGTCGTCCTCGGGTGTGGGCAGCTCGGGCACCGGAGTACCGGCACCCAGTTCGGGCGCATTCTGTTTCGGCGCGGTGCCGGCAGCGATTCCGCCCGCAGTGACGATGGCCGTCACCTGCGCCTCACCGAAGACCAGTTCGGCGCGCTCTTCCGGATCGTCGGCGTCGACGGGTACGTACGCAGCCCCGACGTCGAGGATCGACAGAATCGCGACATAGAGCGAGAAGGACCCCGACGGCATCCTGATGCCGACGCGGTCGCCGCGCCGGACACCGGCGTCGGCGAGCCATTGGGCACCCTCGGCGATGTCGTCCAGCAGTTCGGCGTAGCTGACCGACACCGTCCCGTCGTCGATCGCGGGTGCATCCGGGAAGCGATCGGCGGTCTCCTGCAGTACGTCGATCAGTGTGCGGGCCGGCGGGGCAAGGGGCGAGCGGAGAAACGCGGCCGGAGCAGGTGCGATATCCGTGCTCGAACCCGGCAGATCGTTCTCTTGGTGCACAGACAACCGGGTGTCCTTCTCGTTCGTTGGCAGATGACTCTTGTGGTGCTGGGGAAAGCAGCGCCGTTGGTTATCTCACGTTCTGTTTGCCAGCAGGTGAACGAGCGCGCCTTCCCACCGCGGAAATCCTACTGCTGTGTCGGAGCGATCCCCGGCTTGACAAAACCGTGGCGGGTTTGCCAGTGTCTTGACCACGGTCACGAGTACCAGCATCGAGCCCCGGCTTGCTGGTCGGCAACCCTCCTTCGCGGTGGGGTGCTCCGGGTGACGACCAGGCTGACACCGAACAATCGGTGCGGCAAGCGCGGACTCGTTCACGAATATCTTCCGTTGCGGGTCCCTCGAACGTGAGGGCTTGATCTGTCATGACGTCTGTACTTTCCCGTCCCTGCACTCCTTTTGCCCCTGTTTCCGGCACGGAGTTGCAGGTTCCGTTGGTTCACGGCAGCACGTGCACCTACGCCAATTTCGATTACGCGGCCAGCGCGCCTGCGCTGTCCGCAGTGACCGATCGGATCGCGGAGTTGCTGCCGTTCTATTCGAGCGTGCACCGCGGGGCCGGCTACGCGTCTCGGGTGTGCACCGCGGCGTACGAGAAGGCGCGCGAGACCGTGGCTGAATTCGTTGGTGCACAGCCGAATTCAGTGGTCGTGTTCACACGCAACACCACCGATTCGCTCAACCTGTTGGCCGCGTGCGTGCCAGGGGATACCGTGGTGCTCGATATCGAACACCACGCCAACCTCCTGCCGTGGCGCAATCGCCGAGTGGTGGTCGCAGCATCGACGCTGGCCGAAACGCTCGCCCGGCTCGACGCCGAACTGGCTGCGAAACCTGCTGCGCTACTGGCCATCACGGGTGCATCGAACGTCACCGGCGAAGTGCTCCCCATCGAGCAACTGGCCGATCTCGCGCATCGCCACGGTGCCCGGATCGTCGTCGACGGCGCACAACTCGTTCCGCACCGTCGAGTGGACATCGCCGCACTCGGTGTGGACTATCTGGCGTTCTCCGGTCACAAGCTCTACGCTCCGTTCGGCGCGGGTGTGCTTGTGGGAAGCCGTGATTGGCTCGACGCGGGCGAGCCCCACCTGGCCGGCGGCGGTGCCGTGCGCAGTGTGACGATCGAGCACACCGACTGGGCTCCCGCACCGCAGCGTCACGAGGCGGGAACGCCCAACGTGCTCGGAGTCGCCGCGCTGGCGGCGGCGTGCGAGGCCATCGCGTCGTTCGACGAGGATGCCGCGACGGCGCACGAGCGGGAATTGTCCACCCGATTGCGGGACGGGTTGGCCGCACTGAAGGGTGTCGAACTGCTGCAGGTGTGGGCCGACGCGCCCGACGTCGTCGGCATCGTCACCTTCACCGTCGCCGGCCACGACCCCGGTGAAGTGGCGGCGTACCTGTCGGCCGAACACGGCATCGGAGTGCGCGACGGAAAGTTCTGCGCCCACCCGCTGCTGCGCCGGCTCGGTCATGCCGACGGTGCCGTGCGGGCCAGTATCGGTCTCGGCAGTTCCTCGGCCGACGTGGACCGACTCGTCGACGCGTTGGCAGCGTTCGTCGAGTCCGGGCCGACATGGGCTTACGCCGAAGAAGCCGGGTGGTGGAACCCCGTACCGGACCCTCGTCCCTTCCCCGCCCTGGCCGACGGGGCCGCCGGGGTTGGATCCCCGTGCAGCCCCACAGGCAGTTAGCATGGCGTCATGACCGTGAGTGTCGTGTCGCGTGGCAATCGCCACTGGTGCAACAGGTATGTCGATCTGTGCCGCACTGCGTCCGGGTCGTGTTCGAGTTCGGCTCCGCTCCGACCGCATGCGCATCCCGACCGACGAATCAGGACCACCACTCATGTCGCACAATCACACCCGCATAGCCATCGAATCCGCTGACGTCTGGACCGAGCTGACCGTCGGGCCCGAGGTGAACACCGTCAGAATCGTTGCCTCGGACCTGCGGGAAGCTCAGCAGCAACGCGCCCGGTTGCACGCGGAAGCCGTCGACCGCGGTGAATCGGCCGACAATCTCGCGGTCTTCCTCGATCTCGAGATCTACATCGCTGCCGACGCCAGGACGGCCCGTCGGGAATTCGCCGCACTCGACGCGCCGGCAAGCCCGTCGTCCATCCGCTACGTCGGTACCCCGTCGGGACTGGCGAGTTTGATCTCCGACGTCACCGCGGCCGACGTCGCCGACGGCGTGACGCTGCAGGTGCACGGCGAGATCGAGCGGCAGGCGACGTTCCTGGTCGCGGGAGTGTTGCCGCTCCTCGAATCGCGCGGCACCCGCCTCGACACCGACGTCGTCGACGCGATCCTCGGCGCACCCCGAATCGCCCCGACCCTTGCTTCCTAGGTCGTTCGAGCTCAGGTGACGTCGATCGCCAGACCTGCGGTGATGCGCAGCAACTCGGTGTACGACGAGCGGAAGATCGTGTCGATGTGCCCGGCCGCGGCCCACAGTTCGGGGTGGGCCGCAAGGTCCTGATCGACGAACGTATCCAAATTCGTCGGATGGCCCACCGGAGCGATTCCCCCGATCGGCTGGCCGGTGGCGTGCTTGGCGGTACGCAGATCGGCCCGGGCGAGCGTGCCGCCGAGACGCTCACCGGTGTGCTCGAGATGAACATTGTGAGCCCCGGACACCAGGAGCAACACCGGCTCGTCGTCGAGCAGAAACACCATCGACTTCACGATCGCACCCACCTCGACGCCCAACGCAGCTGCGGCGTCGGCGGCGGTGTGGGTGCCCTCGGGACTGTTCACCACCACCCCGTGATGACCACGAGAAATCAGGGTGTCGGCAACGTGGGCTGCATTCGGATGAAGTAGCCGGGACATGTCCCAACCCTATTGCCACACGACCGTTTACGCAGACAGCTTGCCCAACTGGGTCATTCCGCAGGCTCCACTTCTGCCTCAGTGGGTCATTCCGCAGGCTCCACTCCCGCGAGATCACCGAACAGTCTCAATCGCGCCATTCCCCCGTCGGGGAAGATGTCCATTCGCACCTCCGACACCGGAGTGTCGTGGTCGAGAACGAAGCGATGCCGAGTGTCGGGCTGCAGTGTCGTTCGCGGCAAGAGTTCGATCCAGTCGCCGTCGCCCAGTCGCCCTTGCAGGGATGCCGCGCCGGGGGCGTTGCCCAGGAAGCAACTGGTGTCCAGCTCGGCCAGCCGGATTCGGCCCGTGCCGGCGAGCTGCACCTGCACCCAGTCGTTGGCGTCGTTGCGTCGACGCGAGGTCTCCCAGCCTTCGCCCATCGAGCGCGGCGGGCCGGGGAACAGCAGATTGTTGGGGGAGCTGTAGAACATGTTGGAGCAGGCCGAGACGTATGCGCCGTTCTCGAGCGCGGCCAGGTCGACGGGCCCGACGGCGAGGAACTTCGGGTCCGGGACGCCGCGGCCCAGTACTCGCAGCCGAGCGACGCCGCCGTCCGGGTAGATGGACAGCTTGACGTGCGTCCACCGGGCGTCGGACGCGACCTCGAATCGGTTCTCGCTGTCGCCGTCGACGGCACTACGGGCGACGATGGTCGTCCATTCGGTGTCGTACAGCTCGGTCGGTGACGGGAATCCGGTCACCTCGGCGGCCTCGATCGAAATTTCCGGCGGGTAGTTGCCGGTGAACCACGACGTGTCGACGATGACGGCCGACACGACACCGGCAGCTCCGAGTCGCACGATCGCCTCGTCGTAGCCGGCCTCGCGTCGGCGCCGCGTCTCCCACCCGTCGTAAATCTGCCCCTTGTGCCCGAACGTCGCGGTCGAGTAGTCGGCTTTGCCCGGTGTGATCAGATTTTCCTTCTCGGCGAACGTCTCGTCGTTCGCCCACACCACTGCGCCACCGAGTGTGCGGACAGCGAGATCGGGCATCGGCAGAGGGAAGGTGGCAGTCATGGGATGCCACTTTACTGGCTCGGCATCGATTCACCGGCGCTGCGACGACGGCGCAGAACCGCTGCCGCAGCCATCAGCAGCACACCGATCAGGATGTAGAGACCGAGTCCGAGTGCCGGCTGCCCGACCCCCGCACCCGAGAAGTACACGATGCTGCGCACTCCTTCGGTGCCGATGCCCGGGGTGATCCACCGACCGATCGACGCGTACACATGCGGCAGTACGTTGGCCCCGAAAGCGCCTCCAGCGCTGGGGTTTCCGAGGATGACGAACAGCACGATCGCCGCCGGTACCGCAGCCACTCCGATCAGGGCTCGCAGACCCATCGTGAACAGCCCGGTGGCGAAGACGACCCCGGTGCCCAGCACGGTGAGCGGAAACCAGTGTCCGGCAAAGGTTCCGAGTACGTGGGTGGTCAGCAGTGCTCCCAGTGCGCCCGAGGCAATCGAGTACGCGGCGAGAATGCCGACGTGGACACAGGTTTCGCGTCGGGTCTTCGGTGCCCCGATGAGGAGACCGAAGGCGGCAGCGAGGAGGTAGCCGCCGACGACCCAGCCCACCGACAGGTAGAAGCCGGACAACCCACGGTTGTCGTGCACACCGACCGGGATCTCGTCACGCACCACGAATTGGCGTCCCTGAGCGGCATCGACCTCGGTGAAGATCGATTCGAGGGCGGTCGCCACCGAGCTGCCGGCAGCGCTCGCGGTGATCAGTGTGTCGGTGCCGCTCGAGCCGACGACGTAGGCGCCGAGGATGTCCCGATCGCGGAGCAGGGTGCGAACCTCGGCGGTATCCGCTGCCGTACGCGCGTCGAGCGGTGCCCCGTCGATGGCGTCGAGGCGGTCGGCGGTCTGCTGGTCCAGGCCGGCGGGAAGCCCGGCCTCGGTCACCACGGCGATCGGAATCGCGTGGGGAGTCGGCTGATGAAACGCCGACACGTAGCTGAGGATGAAGCCGAGTTGCAGCACCAGCACTGCGGCGGCGAGTAGTGACATCTTGCGCATGAAAAGTGCTCCTGAACATGTCGAGACTCGAAGACCTTGTCGATACCCGAGGTATTCAATACTCTAGGTATCGTGAATGCCGAGCAGCAAGAAGAGTGGCGATCGACACAGCCACAGCGCAGGCCGCAGCGCACCGATGTGCGAGAGAGACTGCTCGCCGCAGCCGCCGACGAGTTCACCGAGCGCGGATACGCGGCGGCCAAGCTCACCGACATTGCCGATCGGGCCGGCTTCACGAAGGGGGCCGTGTACTCCAACTTCGATTCCAAGCAAGGTTTGTTCGCCGAACTGCTGGCACAGCGCTCACTCGATCTCGCCGCCCGAGTACTCGCTCACGTGTCGGACCTGGACCCGCAGGCGGCTGCGGGAGCCGGCGGCGGCGAAATCGCGTCCTGGGTGGTCGCCGAGCCGCGGTGGCCACTACTGACCGTCGAATTCGGGATTCTTGCGGGCCGTGACCCGGTGGTTGCCGAGCGTTACCGCACCGACCGCCGTGCCCTCCGCTCCGAGCTCGAACGACTCATCGCCGATCGGGCGGTGCAGTGGGGTGTGGGGGAGGCGTTCGATGCTCGACGCCTCGCGATGTCCTTGGCTGCGTTGATCTCCGGATTGGCCGTGGAACATTCGGTGGATCCGGAGGAGATCGACCGGTCCGTCATTGCCGATGCCGTGTCGGAACTGTTCGCCGGAGCGATAGCCAGAGCACAGCTCGATTGAGGGCTGCGCTACCGGGTACTCCGGGTTCATGACTGCTCAGAATCCAGAACCCGATGAGACTGCCGGCCTCGAAGCGGGCGGTAGCGTGACGCCGGGCGATACTCCTCCAGCCGAGACAGCAGTCGGTGGGCCCAACCACGAACCGCCGCAGCGCAGCCGAGTGATGCCGATCGTCGTCATCGTTCTGGTGGCATTGTTGGCAATCGTGATCGCCGGTGGCTTGATCGGCCGAGTCGTCGGCCTCTTCGGCTGACCTCGCGATATCAGTACGGCGGCCAGCCGCCTTCGGGACCCAACAGTCGGCCGAGGCGGCGGTGATCGATCGCGATCAACTCTCTGCGCATGACCAGCCGTTCGGTCGGTTCGTCGTTGTCGAGTCGGTGGCCGAGCTCCATCAGCACGTCCCTGGGTTCGAAACCGTCGGGAGTCATCATCAGGTTCGAGACGTACCGCCAGCCGAATTTCGATTCGTACGCGCGCGCCGCGGTGCCCAGGGCGCTACGTGATTCTGCGTCCATGGCCGTGCACATCTTGTTCGGCTCGGGCAGCGTCGCGGCCAAGGCGTCGATGACGTTGTCGGACAACTCGTTCAGCTCGGCGGCCGCCGCGGTGAACAACTCGTCCCGCGACCGGTACGGGCGGCCGTCGGCGAGACGTGAGGCCCAGGCAACCGAGCAACAGCACTCGTAGAGCGCGTGTACCGCCTTGCGACGCGGCAGATCGTTGAATGTCTCGAGACCCAACCCCTGATGCATCAACATGCATGAATGATGGGGGACCGGAGTCGGCCATTGCCATAGCTGAGCAGGCTCTTAGCGCAGACGTTACTCGGCGTAACACGCCCTGTGGGTACTGCTTCGTCTGCCGCTAGGCTCGCAGCATGACCGAACGGAACTGGACCGCATTCTCTGTGGAGATCGCAGACCACATCGCGCACGTGACACTTCTCGGGCCGAACAAGGGCAACGCCATGGGCCCTGATTTCTGGAGCGAATGCCCAGAACTGTTCGACCGACTCGATGCCGATCCCGAGGTACGGGCCGTGGTTCTCGCGGGCTCCGGAAGGAACTTCACCTACGGTCTCGACCTGCCGGCCATGGCCGGAACGTTCGGGCCGCTGATGGCCGACCAAGCACTCGCCGGACCCAGGACCACGTTCCACGACACCATCAAGACGATGCAGAAGGCCGTCAACGCCGTGGCGGACTGCCGCAAGCCCGTCGTCGCCGCAGTGCAGGGTTGGTGCATCGGTGGCGGCGTCGACCTCATCACCGCCGCCGACGTGCGATATGCCAGCGCCGACGCGAAATTCAGCGTCCGCGAGGTGCGTGTCGCGATCGTCGCCGACATGGGATCTCTCGCTCGACTCCCCGCGATCATCGGCGACGGCCACATGCGTGAGCTCGCGTTGACCGGCAAGGACATCGACGCGGCGCGCGCCGAGAAGATCGGCCTGGTCAACGACGTGTTCGAGGACCACGATGCCGTCCTCGCGGCCGCCCGTGAGTGCGCCGCGGCCATTGCCGCGAACCCGCCCCTGGTGGTGCAGGGCATCAAGACCGTCCTCGACCATTCCCGGTCGGCGAGCGTCGACGACTCGCTGAGATTCGTCGCGGCCTGGAACGCGGCTTTCCTCGCCTCGCACGATCTCACCGAGGCCATCACCTCGGTGTTCGAGAAGCGTCCGGCCCAATTCACCGGTAGCTGACGTGGTCGAATACGCCGAAGAGCTGGGTACACAGCTGGTTCGGCTGCAGCGGATTCGGGAGCGCAACATCGCGCAGATCTCGTCCTCGGGCGGCGTCGACGGTGCCGCCTACGTATGCCTGTTCCGCCTGCTGCGCGACGGACCGATGCGGTCCAGCGAGCTCGCCGCGATGGTCAACTCGGACCCGTCCACGGTCAGCAGGCAGGTAGGCCAGCTGGTCGAGCGAGGACATGTCGCTCGGGTACCCGACGAACGTGACGGGCGGGCATTCGTTCTGGCCGTCACCCCGTCCGGCGAGGAAGCTGCAGCCGCCATCCAGCAACGCCGTACCGAGAACCTCGGACGAGTCATCGAAGGATGGGCCGAGGAGGATCGGGCGACGCTGGTCGGACTGCTGGACCGATTCTTGACCGATTACGAGACCATCAGACCGGACCTGCCCACTCAACGCCCGGGTAACGTCTGAGCCTCGGACTCCGAGAACTCGGTGCCGACGGTCGAGTCGTTTCGTACGCTCGAGCCCTGCCTCGACGGCCGGGGAGCGACGCCGTCGTACCCGGATGCTCGGACTGCTCGGAACGGACGGAGGGGACGCGATGCCAACCGATCACGACCTACCCTCCCCGTCGTCCGAGATCGGACCCCGATCGGGCTCGATCCGGCTCGAGCGTCGCGTGGCCAGGGGTATCGCAGTGCTCGTCCCGTCGTTCGGCGTGATCGGCGCGATCATCATGCTGTCGGACGACGGTCCGGTGGGCACGACGGCCGTGCTGATCTGCACGATCGTGCTGCTCTCCACCCTGCCGGTGGGAGCGTGGTGGTGGTTACGGTCGGTGGACGCCTCGCACATGCCCGGATGGTTCGTGATCTATGCGGACGTGGGGGTGTCGGGGCTACTGCTGACCTTTGCGGACCGGGACCTGGCTCTGTACGGGGCTGCCCTGTTCTCGGTGATCGGCACCTACATCGCGTACTTCTCCCGCCGCAACGTACTGAAATTTCACACGGCGTTCGTCAACGCCGTCATTCTGCTGCTCGCGGTACTGGCCGTCCTCGAACGCCCGGACGACCCGGCCTCGATCGTCGCGCGCGCTCTCGTCACGGTGCTCGTGGTCAACTCGGTGCTCGCCTTTCGCGCCGTCATCCAACGCCAGCTCGACCTCGCCAACACCGACTCCTTGACGGGCCTGCTCAATCGGCGCGGTCTGGAACTGCGGCTCGAGCGGATGCTGGGCAGATTGGCCGACACTGAATCCGTGGCGTTGATGGTGGTCGATCTGGACCAGTTCAAGCGGGTCAACGACACCTTCGGCCACGCGATGGGTGACCGGGTTCTTCGCCGGACAGCGCGGCGGCTGAGCGCTGTCACCGGTAGACGTCCGTGCGTGGCGCGGACCGGAGGTGAAGAGTTCACGATTGCCGTTCCAGTCGACGCCGACTCCGCGAAACACCTGGCCGACGACATTCGCGAGGCGGTGCACGATCCAGGCGACGACGTGCCGGTGACGGTCAGCATCGGGGTCGCGATACTCGATGCCGGCCAGTGGCGGTCGGCCGATTCGTCCTACGAGTCGGCCGAGTTGATGCACAACGGACTGCTCGACGCCGACGCAGCGATGTACGAGTCGAAACACGCGGGTGGAAACAAAGCAACGGTGTACACCGGCACCTGACATGCCGATGTACACCGTTGGTCGTTCCCGGGAAACGTTCTGGGGAGAACGATTCGAACCGTCAGCGCAGAGCGCTCATCGAAGTGTCAGCGCAGAGCGCTCTTCGGGTCGTTCCACAGCTGGTCGGTGAAATCCTCCAACGCGACGAGCACGATGGTGTCCTCGGTGCGCCGAAGAATCGACTTGCTGGCCCGCACCTGAACGATGTCGCCGGTCTTGTCGGTCATCCGCCAGAGGGAGTCCGCACGGGTGGCGACGGTGGTCAGGAACATCTCGGCGACGTTCACGCCCTCCGGAGCTCGATCCGGGAAGATGTCGTGCAGGTGGAAGTCCTCTCGTTCTGTCCGGTCGAGTCCGAACAGATCGTCGAAGGCCTCGTTCGCGAACACGATGGCACCGGTGGGATCGACAGCCAGAATCGGTACCGGGATCCGGTCGAGAACGACGGTCACCGGCAGATCGGGGAACTGGGTCGGGTCCGATATCGGCCGCGACTCCAGATTGCGCCGATCACCGGCGGTGCCGTTGGAAGTGCTGTCGGTCATACGTCTCCCCAAACTGTGGTTCGTCGGCTCACGGCCGAAACGAGGTGTTGTGATGCCGAAAGGATCAGTGACCCGGATTGTCCGTCAAACGCTTGAAGGACGCAGCGATTTCGGCCTCGGCTTCTGCGCGACCCACCCAGTCTGCACCGGTGACGTGCTTGTTGGGTTCGAGATCCTTGTAATGGACGAAGAAATGCTTGATCGCGTCGAGCTCGAAGGTCGAGACGTCGCTCAGATCCTGGATGTGATCCCAGCGGGTGTCGCCGGCCGGCACACACAGCACCTTGTCGTCGCCGCCTGCTTCGTCGACCATCTTGAACATGGCCACCGGGCGGGCCTCGACGATGACACCGGGGTACACCGACTCGGGCAGCAGCACCAGCGCGTCGAGAGGATCGCCGTCCTCGCCCAGGGTGTTCTCGATGAAGCCGTAGTCGGCCGGATACGCCATCGCGGTGTAGAGGTAGCGGTCGAGGCGAACACGTCCGGTGACGTGGTCGACCTCGTACTTGTTGCGCTGCCCCTTGGGGATCTCGATGGTGACGTCGAACGACACGTGCAGTCCTCACTGTCTTGGTTCGAGCCCGAGCGGGCTCGAGTGGTTTGCGAATGTCTCTATGGTGGCGGCGCAAGGCTACCGGACCCGAGGATACTGTTGACTCGATGATCATGGGTACGACCACGGCAATGACGGAGGAACGGTGGCGGGGCTGACACGGCGATTCCTCGGTCCCATGGCGGGGCGCAGACGCAGGAAGAAGCGGTTGATCCTCACGCTGTGCGCGGTGTTCGTCGTGGTCCTTGCCGTCACGACCGCCGCTCTGGTGCTGCCCAGGGTCTCCGAGAGTGCCGACGCCGCGATCGCACCCCCACCCGAGACGGTGCTGCCGAACCCGTCGATCACCGCGTTCCCCGACTCCGCCCCGGTGCCGAGCGCAGCCGGTCTCGCGGGCGCGCTCGCACCCGTGGTGGACGACGCCGCGCTCGGCACCTTCACCGGAACCGTGGCCGACGCGCAGACCGGCCAGATCCTGTGGTCGCAGAATCCCGACACGCCCATGACTCCCGCATCGACGACCAAGGTGCTCACGGCAGCGGCCGCGATGCTCGCGCTTCCGTCCGACCACCGCGTCGCGACCCGGGTGGTCCAGGGCAGCGGTGAGGGCAACATCGTGCTGATCGCCGGCGGTGACCCCACGCTCACCGCCCTGCCGGTGGGTACGACCGGGTTCTATCCGGGAGCGGCACGCATCGACGACCTGGTGGAGCAGATCCGCCGCAGCGGAACCGCAGTGCGCAGCATCAGCGTCGACACGTCCATCTACTCCGGCGACACGATGGCCCAGGGCTGGTTCCCGGCCGACATCGCCGCCGGATCCATCACCCCGATCGAACCGATCATGCTCGACGGCGGCCGCTCGAACCCCCTCGTCGACGAATCGCCGCGCAGCACCATGCCTGCCCTCGATGCCGGCCGCGCCCTCGCCGCGGGACTCGGCGTCGACCCCGCTGCGGTGACGACGGGCAAGGCGGCGGAGGGTGCCGATCAGATCGCATCGGTGCAGTCGGCCCCGTTACGAGATCGGCTGCAGCAGATGATCTATCGGTCCGACAACGTGCTCGCCGAAGCGGTGGGCCGAGAACTCTCGCTCGAGATGAACACGGCGGCAAGCTTTTCCGGGGCGGTGGCGTCCATCGGCCAGACCCTGTTCTCGGCCGGCTTCGACATGGCCGGTCTGGCGTTGCAGGACGCGAGCGGACTGTCGGTCGACGGCAGGATCCCCGCGCGCCTGCTCGATCAGGTGCTGACGTCGGCAGCCGGGAGCGGTCAACCGGCACTGCGGCCCATGCTCGACTACCTACCGGTCGCCGGTGCCACCGGAACGCTGTCCGATCGGTACGCCTCGGGGGATCGGACCGGTGCCGGCTGGGTCCGAGCGAAGACCGGAACCCTCTCCGCTGCAAGCGCTCTGGCGGGATACGTCGTCGACGTCGACGGTCGGATCCTGACGTTCGCCCTGATGTCCAACGACCGGCCACCCGATGTCAGTCGACCCGCCCTCGATGCCGTCGCATCGACCCTGAGAATGTGTGGTTGCCGATGAGCACCGAAACAGCAACCGCCGACGACAACGACGCCACGTCCGGGTTCGCCGGCGCAGTCGACTGGGCGGTGGCCGCGAAGGCCGGAGCGAGATTGGCCCGCCCGGGACCGGCCACCTCGCGATACACCGCCGCCGCAGCCGTGGAAGAGCTTGCCGCAGCGTCGATTCGGGCCGAGGGTCCGGTGCGGGAGACGACCGGTCTGGCCGACGGTCTGCCGGTGCCCGACGCCCAGGTGGTCGATCGAGCAGGATGGATCGCAGCGGCGGCTGCGTCGATGAAGCACCTCACCGGGGACGAGAACGAGGCACCCCCGTCCGGTCTGCTCGGTGGCAAGCCCGCCGGGTTGCAGGCCGGTGCCATGCTCGCGTTCCTGTCCAGTGCCATTCTGGGACAGTACGATCCGTTCACCGGTGAGAGCGGCACCCTGCTGCTGGTCGCACCCAACGTGATCGCCGTCGAACGTGCACTTCGCGTCTCACCCAGCGATTTTCGGCTCTGGGTATGCCTGCACGAGGTGACCCACCGAGTGCAGTTCTCCTCCGCGCCGTGGCTCGGGCAGTACATGCGGGACAACGTCGGATTGCTCTCCGACGGCACCGACGAGCCGATGTCCGATGTCCTCACTCGGCTGAGCGGCGCTCTGAAGGCCAGGAAGAACCCCTCCGGATCCGCCGAGGACGCAGGCATCATCGGTCTGCTGCGCGCGACCCAACCCGAGCCGCAGCGGCAGGCGATCGACCGTCTCCTCGTTCTCGGAACACTGCTCGAAGGTCACGCCGACCACGTCATGGACGCCGTCGGACCGGCCGTCGTGCCGTCGGTGGTGCAGATCCGCCGCGCATTCGATCGGCGACGCCAACGCAAGGTCAACCCCGTCCAACGCGTCGTGCGCACGCTGCTCGGGATGGACGCGAAGATGGCGCAATACGTACGCGGCAAGGCATTCGTCGATCACGTCGTCGGCTCGGTGGGAATGGAACGCTTCAACACGGTGTGGACCGGGCCGGACACTCTGCCGTTGCTGTCGGAGATCGAGGACCCGGATGCGTGGGTCGCGCGAGTCCTTGGCTGAGCCTGCGGAACGACCCATGCTGCCCGAGTCTCCGGCGTTGCTGGAGGTTCGGCGTGCAGTGCGGGGTTGGTTGGCGGCGCATCCCGGCCCGGTAGCGGTGGCGCTGTCCGGTGGTGCGGATTCACTGGCGCTCACTGCGGCGACGGCAGCCGAGGCTTCGAACGTGACGGCGCTGATCGTCGATCATGGGCTTCAGGCGGGATCCGCGGAGGTGGCTGCCGTTTCCGCCGAGCGTGCCCGGTTGCTGGGCGTCGACGACGCCCGAGTGCTGACGGTGACCGTGGCCGGTTCGGGCGGGATGGAAGCTGCCGCTCGCCGAGCCCGGTACGACGCATTGGACCGCGCGCGCGGCGCTGCCTCGGTACTGGTGGCGCACACTCTCGACGACCAGGCGGAGACGGTGCTGCTGGGCCTCGGTCGCGGCTCGGGGCCGCGGTCCATCGCCGGAATGGCAGCGTTCGACGACCCGTGGGGTCGGCCGCTCCTCGGGGTGCGACGCGCTGTGACGCGGGCCGCGTGCGCGGAGCTGGGACTCGAACCGTTCGAGGATCCGCACAATTTCGATCCGGACTTCACCCGGGTGCGGCTACGCCACGAGGTGCTGCCGTTGCTCGAGGACGTGCTGGGTGGGGGCGTCGCTCCGGCTCTGGCCCGCACGGCCGAGCAGCTGCAGGACGACGGCCGTGCGCTCGACGCCATCGCCGCGGCCGTCGTCGATACGAACACCCGCGAGTTGGACGTCTCGGCGATCCAGTCGTCCGACCCTGCGATCCGCCGCCGAGTGGTGCGTCGCTGGCTCCTCGGCCGGGGTGTGACGTCGTTGTCGGACCGTCAGATCCGGGCTGTCGATGCGCTCGTCGTGCGCTGGACCGGGCAGGGCGGAGTTGCGCTGCCTGGGGGAACGCCGGAGGCGAGGTTGGTGTGCTCGCGTCGGCATGGCAGGCTGAGCGTCGGCCTGGAGAACGAATGAAGGGAAACCCCGTGTACGAGGGCGACATCGAATCGGTTCTCATTTCCGAGGAACAGATCAAAACACGGACCGCGGAACTCGCAGAGGAAATTGCCAAGCGATATCCCGAGGGTGCTCCCGAAGGCGACTTGCTGCTGGTCGGCGTTCTCAAGGGCGCGATCATGTTCATGACCGACTTCGCGCGGGCCCTGCCCATCCCGGCGCAGCTCGAGTTCATGGCGGTGAGCTCCTACGGCTCGTCGACGTCGTCCTCCGGCGTCGTCCGGATTCTGAAGGACCTCGACCGCGACATCACCGGACGCCACGTGCTGATCGTCGAGGACATCATCGACTCCGGTCTGACGCTGAGCTGGCTCAAGCGCAACCTGGCGACCCGGTCGCCGGCCTCGCTGTCGGTGGTGACGTTGCTGCGTAAGCCCGACGCGATCAAGGTCGACGTCGAGGTCGCGAACGTGGGCTTCGACATCCCCAACGAGTTCGTCGTCGGCTACGGCCTCGATTACAACGAGCGATACCGCGATCTGCCGTACATCGGTCTGCTGGACCCGAAGGTGTACAGCTGATCCGAGTTCTTTCGGTTCCGCCCGTGTCGCTGCGCTGGACCGTCCGTCAATGGACCATTGCCGCGCCGAGACGTATGCAATGGTCCATCGATCCGGATAGTGTGCGGCGATACACGGGGAACTGCCGGGGGAGTGCAGTCGTTGGAGGGGAAGAAGCGTCGACGCCGACAGGCGCGTGGACGCAGAGCGCCAGGTAAGAGCGAGTCCGATGTCCGAGTCTCGCGGTAGCCTGGAGTATCCGGCGGGCAGGGAGCAGCCAGCGCGCGGGAGCGGACTGAAAGGACACGGCCGAGTCGGCTGAAGCTGTATGAATCGGAAGACAGTAATACGAAATCTCGCCATCGTTTTCGGCATTCTGTTGGTGATCTATGCCTTCAGCTACTTCGGTAACGACACGCGGAACTGGACGTCGGTCGATACCTCGGTGGCGATCGCCCAGCTCGACGACCGCAATGTCGAGTCCGCGCAGATCGACGACCGTGAGCAGCAGATTCGGCTGACCCTCAAAGAGGCCTCCGACGCCACGGAGAACGAGAAGCAGATCATTGCGAAGTATCCGGACTCGGCGTCCGAGCAGATCTTCGACAAGGTCGACTCGCAGGGCTTGAACAGCTACAACACCACCGTCACCCAGGAGAGCTGGTTCAGCTCGTTCCTGCTGCTCATCCTCCCGATGGTGTTGATCCTCGGCGTGATCATCTTCGTGATGAGCCGTATGCAGGGTGGCGGCCGCGGTGGTGTCATGGGCTTCGGCAAATCCAAGGCCAAGCAGCTGACCAAGGACATGCCGAAGACCACGTTCGCCGATGTTGCGGGCGCGGACGAGGCCGTCGAAGAGCTCTACGAAATCAAGGACTTCCTGCAGAACCCGGCGCGCTACCAGGCCCTCGGTGCCAAGATTCCGCGCGGCGTCCTGCTGTACGGCCCTCCCGGAACCGGCAAGACGCTGCTGGCGCGCGCCGTCGCAGGCGAGGCGGGCGTCCCGTTCTTCACCATCTCCGGCTCCGACTTCGTCGAGATGTTCGTCGGCGTCGGTGCATCCCGCGTGCGCGACCTGTTCGAGCAGGCCAAGCAGAACAGCCCCTGCATCATCTTCGTCGACGAGATCGACGCCGTCGGCCGCCAGCGCGGCGCAGGCATGGGCGGCGGACATGACGAGCGCGAGCAGACGCTCAACCAGCTGCTCGTCGAAATGGACGGCTTCGGTGAGCGCACCGGTGTCATCCTCATCGCCGCCACCAACCGACCCGACATCCTCGACCCGGCCCTGCTGCGTCCGGGCCGCTTCGACCGTCAGATCCCGGTCGGTGCCCCCGACCTGGCCGGCCGTCGAGCAATCCTGAAGGTGCACTCGGCCGGCAAGCCCGTCGCGCAGGATGCCGACCTCGAAGGTCTGGCCAAGCGAACCGTCGGAATGTCGGGTGCAGACCTGGCCAACGTCATCAACGAAGCGGCACTGCTCACCGCTCGTGAGAACGGCACCGTCATCACCGAGGCGTCGCTCGAAGAATCCGTCGACCGCGTCGTCGGTGGTCCGCGCCGCAAGAGCCGCATCATCAGCGAGCACGAGCGCAAGATCACCGCGTACCACGAAGGCGGACACACGCTCGCGGCGTGGGCGATGCCCGACATCGAGCCCGTCTACAAGGTGACCATCCTCGCGCGCGGTCGCACCGGCGGCCACGCGATGACGGTCCCCGAGGACGACAAGGGCCTGATGACGCGGTCGGAGATGATTGCACGCCTGGTGATGGCCATGGGTGGACGCGCCGCGGAAGAGCTCGTGTTCCACGAGCCGACCACCGGAGCGTCCTCGGACATCGACCAGGCCACCAAGATCGCCCGCGCGATGGTCACCGAGTACGGCATGAGCAGCAAGCTCGGTGCCGTTCGCTACGGACAGGAACAGGGCGACCCGTTCCTCGGTCGTTCGATGGGACAGCAGTCCGACTTCTCGCACGAGGTCGCCCGCGAAATCGACGAGGAGGTGCGCAAGCTCATCGAAGCCGCGCACACCGAGGCGTGGGCCATCCTCAACGAGTACCGCGACCTGCTCGACACCCTTGCCTCCGAGCTGCTCGAACGTGAGACGCTGACCCGCAAGGACCTCGAGAAGATCTTTCACAGCGTCACCAAGCGTCCGCGCATCACGCTGTTCAACGACTTCGGTGACCGCAAGCCGTCCGACAAGCCGCCGGTCAAGACTCCTCGCGAACTCGCAGCCGAACGCGGCGAGCCGTGGCCTCCGGTGCCGCCGGCACCGAAACAGCTTCCGCCACAACAGTTTCCGCAGCCCAGCTACGCCGGGTCGCCGCAGCTGACCAAGGGTGGGCAGCAGAACGGCAGCAACGGTTACAACGGCGCACCCACCAACGGCGCACCCAGCAACGGCGAGCTCGGACCGAACACGGGTGCCGGTCGACGAAGCGCGCCTGCCCCCGGCGACTACAACGGCGGTAGCAACAACGGCGGTAGCAACAACGGCGGCGGCTACAACGGGGCTACCAACGGTGGCGGCTACAACGGCGCTACCAACGGCGGTCCTGCCAACGGAAGCTACGGCGGGCCGGCCACGGGCAGCGGATACTCCGAGGGCTATCGCCGGCCCGAGCCCCGATCGGGTCCCAATGGTTCGGGCCCCGATTACGGCGCTCCCGCCGGCTGGTCGGCACCCGGCTGGCCGCCGCGCGATCAGCCCCAGGTGCCGCGCTACCAAGGCCCGTCCACGCCGCCGGCTCAGTACCAGCCTCCGCGTGAACAGGACTCGGATCAGGGCTACCGTCAGCATCCGACGTATCAGCAGCCGCAGTCCTACCAGCCGCCCCAGCCGCAGCAGTCGTACGACCCGCAGCAACCGCAGCAGTCGTACCAGCCGCCGCAGTACCAGCCGGATCCGTTCCGGCCGGACGCCGGGGAGCACGGTCGCACGTCCCGGCACGAGCCTCCCTACGGCGAGAATTCCGAGGGCGCGCCGGAGTCGACTCCCACGTGGGAGGTTCCGGAAAGCTCGCACAACTACCCGCTGCCCGGAGACGATCGACCCGCTCATGGTTCGTCGGAGGAGTCGCAGCAGGGTGAGCACGGCGACCGTCACGGAAACGACGACGGCGACGCCGGCCCACGCACCCAACGGTGGGAAGGACCGGGCGGCTCACACCGCTAGTCCCATCATTAGGCTGACTGGGTCGACCGTGACGGTCGACCCAGTGCGTCGTTTCGAACCCGTGCTGTTGTTCGTCGGCGAGCCGTTCACACCGAGCAGCACGCCCGCCCAGCTGCCACATTCGCGGAGCCCAACCGGAGGTACGTTCTCGTGTCAGTCAACAGGACCGACGAGTCGACAGGCGACTCGGCAGAAGTCCCAGCAGCCGTGCAATCCGTCGTCCCGCAGCAGGGAATCACGGAGACGGTGGCCTATGCCACGGGCGCGGTGTTCGACCAGCCCCGCGCGGAGGCTGCGGTACGCGAGTTGCTCATTGCCGTCGGTGAGGATCCCGACCGCCCGGGCCTGCTCGATACCCCGGCTCGTGTCGCCCGGTCCTACCGCGAGATCTTCGCCGGCCTCTACACCGATCCGGACACCGCGCTGAACACGACCTTCGACGAAGGCCATCAAGAACTGGTTCTGGTTCGCGACATCCCCATGTACTCCACGTGCGAGCACCACCTGGTCTCGTTCCACGGCGTCGCCCACGTGGGATACATCCCCGGCAAGAGCGGCAAGGTGACCGGTCTGTCGAAGCTGGCCCGCGTGGTGGACATGTACGCCAAGCGTCCCCAGGTGCAGGAGCGGTTGACCAGCCAAATCGCCGACGCGTTGATGCGCAAGCTCGACCCACGCGGCGCAATCGTCGTGATCGAGGCCGAGCACCTGTGCATGGCGATGCGCGGTATCCGCAAGCCCGGTGCCAGCACCACCACGTCTGCGGTCCGGGGTCTGCTGCAGTCCAGCGCGGCATCGCGTTCGGAAGCCTTGGACCTGATCCTCCGGAAATGACGGTTCCGGTCCGATCACGATGACTTTCGCGAGCTCCGTTCCCGCTGCGCCCATCGTCATGGGCGTTCTCAACGTGACGGCCGATTCGTTCTCCGACGGCGGTCGCTACCTCGACGTCGACGCGGCCGTCGAACACGGTCTGGCAATGCATCGGCTGGGAGTCGACATCGTCGACGTCGGCGGGGAGTCCACGCGCCCCGGGGCGGACCGCGTCGACCCGTCGGTCGAGGCGCAGCGCGTCGTACCGGTCATCTCGGCGTTGGCCGCCGAAGGCGTGAGCACCAGCGTCGACACGATGCGCGCACACGTCGCCGCTGCGGCGATCGAGGCCGGGGTGTCGATCGTCAACGACGTCTCGGGCGGTCGAGCCGACCCCGCGATGGCCGGCGTGGTCGCGCAAGGCGGGCTGCCGTGGATCCTGATGCACTGGCGGGCCGCCGACTCGACGTTCCGGCACACCGGCCCGGCCGATCACTACGACGACGTGGTCGCCGACGTCCGCCGCGAACTGCTCGAGCAGGTCGACCACGCAGTGAGCGCCGGGGTCGACGCGTCGCGGATCGTGCTGGACCCGGGCCTCGGATTCGCCAAGAACGCAGAGCACAACTGGCAGCTGCTGCGCGGACTGCCCACCCTGGTGGAATCCGGTTTCCCAGTTCTGGTGGGTGCGTCCCGCAAACGTTTTCTGGGCTCGCTCCTCGCCGAACCCGACGGTTCACCGCGTCCACCGGACGGCCGGGAGATCGCGACGGCCGTCGTCTCGGCCCTCGCCGTCGCCGGCGGCGCGTGGGGAGTGCGGGTGCACGACGTCCGGTCGTCACTCGACGCGGTCGCCGTCGTGCGGGCATGGCAGGGTGGTCGCGCATGAGCGAGATCAACAGTGCCGCTGCAGGGACTCGTCGCGGTGACCGCATCGAATTGCGCGGGCTGACCGTCCGCGGCAATCACGGGGTCTTCGACTTCGAGAAGCGAGACGGCCAGGACTTCGTCGTCGACATCACCGTCTGGATGGATCTCTCGCCCGCGGCCGAGACCGACGATCTGACTCGCACGCTGCATTACGGCGAACTGGCCGAACATGCCGCGGCGGTCGTAGCGGGCCCGTCCCGGGACCTGATCGAGACGGTCTCCGCCGAGATCGCCGAGGTGGTGCTCGGTTACGACTCCCGAGTCGACGCAGTGGAGGTGGTGCTGCACAAGCCGTCGGCTCCCATTCCCCTGACGTTCGGCGACGTTGCCGTGGTGGCCTATCGGGAGCGAAAGTGAGCCGTGCAGTGCTGTCGATCGGCAGCAACATCGGCGACTCGATGAGCCACTTGCGTTCTGTCACAACGGAATTGGGTTCGCGCGTGGTGGCGTGCTCGGCCGTGCATCGATCTGCTCCGTGGGGTGGCGTCGAGCAACAGGACTTCCTCAACGCGATCGTGGTGGCCGAGGACGATGCCTACGGCCCGTGGGACTGGTTGCGTCTGGCGCAGCAACTCGAGGAGGCAGCGGACCGCGTTCGAGTGCAGCGTTGGGGACCCCGCAGCCTCGACGTCGACGTGATCGTGTGCGACGACGTCATCAGTGACGACCCGCGCCTGATTCTTCCCCATCCCCGTGCACACGAGCGCGCGTTCGTGCTGCTGCCGTGGCTGGACGTCGATCCCGACGCCACGCTTCGGGTCGACGGGGCGGACGTGCCGATATCCGAGCTGCTCGAGCGTCTGAGTACGGACGAGCGAGCGGGAGTCGTCCGTCTCGACGACGACGGTGATCGACTGTGGTGACCAATCCCACCAAGATCTGGGATGTCTTGGGTTTGTTTCTGATCGCCGCAGTGGGCACGTGGCTGCTGGTGCGGGTTTTCTACGGTTCGTTTCCGCCGATCCCGGTGTACGCCGGAGCGTCGCTGTATCTGGTCGCGGTGGTGGAAGTGGTGACCGCGGTGATCGTCCGCAATCGCATCGCCGAGCATCGAGTGGGCACCGGTCTGCACGACCTGCATCCGTTGACGGTCTTCCGGGCGCTGGTGTTGGCGAAGGCGTCGTTGCTGGTGGGAACCGCTCTGGTGGGGGTGTGCGTCGGCTTCCTGGTGTACGTATTGCCACGTGCGGCAACGGTGCGAGCGGCGTCGGCGGACCGAGCCGGAGCGATCGTGGCCCTCGTCGCGGGCCTTGCTGTCGTCGCCGCCGCGGTGTGGCTGGAGCAGTGCTGCCGCACCCCGGAAGATCGGGACGACGAGCGCTCCCGATAACGTATCCGTCCCTCGATCGTTACCTTTGTTGTGTACGTGATCGGTCGGGGATGACCAGATGCGACCGACAGGCCGGTTACCCTTGAGAACATGACAGATCAGACTCGCGCCAAGAAGGGACGCCGAAAGCGGCGTAGTGCGAGCCAGCTGTTCCTCGCGGCGCTCGTCGTGTTCGGCATCGTCGCCAGTGTGCTGTTGTTGTTCAGCGAAAGCGTTCAGTGGATGCGCGTCGGGGTGCTCTCGGCGCTGTGGGCCGCGGTGATCGGTGCGTTCGCGATGACGAAGTACCGCAGGGAAGCGGCCGCGGATCAGACCAAGGCCAAGGACTTACAGACGGTCTACGAACTGCAGCTCGCCCGCGAGATCTCGGCCCGACGCGAGTACGAGATGAGCGTCGAAGCCCGGGTGCGCAACGAGACGCGGTTGGAATCGGACGAGGTCGCTGCGCTGCGTAACGAACTGGCCGCGCTGCGCCAGAACCTGCAGGTGCTGTTCGAGGGCAACCTACCGACCGAACGGGTCGCACTACGCGCCGAGGCGATGCGGATGCAGGAACTCGGTGGCCGTGGCTACGACAGCTATCAGCCCGCACCGTCCGGGTTGTACGTACGAGGTGGCGGCAACGGCAACGGACCCGCAGGCCCCGGCTTCAACGGCGTGGGTACGCCCTACGACGAGCCGGTCACCGCCGAGACGTCGGTGGTCTATCCCGAGAATCCGGACGAAATGCCCCGCGCGACCGCGGCACCTGAAGCCGATTCCGGGTACGCACAGGACGCGTCTGCCGAGCAGGGTTCTGCACCGGAGGGTTCCGACGACGTCACCGACGCCGGGCAGAACGACCGCACCGAGCCGCCGGCCGCGAAGTCCAGCCCCTACGGGGCACCGAGGCCGGCCGGGCGGGTGAGCCCGCCTACCTCGCCGTTCACCGCATACAACTTCGAGCAGACGCGTCGACCCGCGGCCGAATCCGAACCGGCCGAATCAGAACCTGTCGAGGACGCCGAACCTGTCGAGGAGGCCCAGCCCCAGCAGGCCCCCGAGCCCGAATCGGCCCAGGAAGAGGCCACGTACCCGGAGTCTCGCCGCTCGCTGCGCGATTCGGCCGATGCGTTCTTCGCAGCCGACCGCGTCGACGACACGCCTGCCGAGGAGACGGCGGATGCACCGCGGCGCGGACGCAGGCGCGCCGAATCCCCCGAGGAGGCGTCCGGCGCGCACTCCAACGGCCGTTCCGTGGCCGAGATCATGGCCGGGCTGGCAGGCGGCGATTCGGCCGACACGACGACCACCGACGCAGGCACTCGTCGCCGTCGCCGCCGCGCAGACTGAGAACCAGATCACACCGGTTTCCCATGGCACCTTCGGTGCCGCTGTCGCTATTGTTCCCTGCAGGACGTCTGGTACCCGCCGAGCGGGACTGGAACGAACGAGAGGAAAATTTCGGTGACCTCATCAGGGTTCACTGGTGGTCTGTCTCCGGCTCGCTTGACCGTGGGTGTCGTCTCCGCCGGTCGTGTCGGTACGGCATTCGGTGAGGCGCTCGAACGCGTCGGACACGTTGTCGTCGGTGCCGCCGCGGTATCGGACGCATCCATCGAGCGAGTACGCGATCGATTGCCCGAGTCGCAGATTCTGCCTGTCGACGAGGTTGCCCGTCGGGCCGAACTGCTGATTCTGGCGGTACCGGACTACGAACTGGCCTCGATCGTCGCCGGTCTCGCCGCGACCGGGGCGGTCGCGCCGGGCAAGTTGGTGGCGCACACCTCCGGCGCGAACGGCGTCGCGGTACTGGAGCCGTTGGCTGCCCTTGGCGCTGTTCCGTTGGCGATACATCCGGCCATGACATTCAGCGGCGGACCCGAGGACACCGACCGGATGACGGCCGCGTGCTTCGGCATCACCGCGGGCGACGAGATCGGTTATGCGGTAGCCCAAGCCCTCGTCCTCGAGATCGGCGGCGAGCCGGTGCACGTGCCCGAGAGCAACCGGGCGCTCTACCACGCGGCGCTGGCTCACGGCAGCAATCACCTCGTGACGTTGGTCGTCGACGCGGTCGAGGCACTGCGAGTTGCGTTGGCCGGTCCGGGTTTTCCTGGATCCGATGCCGAACGTGGTGTGCCCGAGCGCGTTCTGGCTCCGCTGCTCGAAGCTGCACTGGACAATGCGCTGCGCAACGGACAATCCGCACTGACCGGCCCGGTGGCCCGAGGCGATACCGCGGCTGTCGGCAAACACCTCGAAGTGCTCGAGGCCGTCGATCCACGGATCGCCGCCGGTTACCGTGCGCTGTCGCTGCGGTCCGCCCAACGTATCGGTGCCGCAGCCGATCTGATCGAGATTCTGGAAGGGAAGCGATGACCCTCGCGGGCAGCTACACGAAGGGACAGTTGACGGTTCACCACGATCCCGCGGTGATCACGTCGGTGTCCAAGGCCCTACGTGGCGTCGGCAAGCAGGTCGCTCTGGTGCCGACCATGGGCGCATTGCATGCCGGCCACCTGCAGTTGGTGCGCCAGGCGAAGCTCACCGGCGCGGTCGTGATCGTGTCGATTTTCGTCAATCCACTGCAGTTCGGCGTGGGGGAGGACCTCGACGCCTATCCGCGGACCCTCGACGCCGATGTCGAACTGCTCCGCGGCGAGGGCGTGGAATTGGTATTCGCGCCGTCCGCGTCCGACATGTACCCGTCCGGGCCGCGCACCACGGTCCATCCCGGTCCGCTCGGTAGTGAACTCGAAGGTGCCAGCAGGCCAACGCATTTCGCGGGAATGCTCACCGTCGTGGCCAAGCTGCTGCAGATAGCCGCTCCGCATCGGGCGTACTTCGGGGAGAAGGACTACCAGCAGCTGACGTTGATCCGGCAGATGGTGCGAGACCTGAACTTCGACGTCGCGGTCATCGGAGTCCCGACGGTTCGCGAGCAGGACGGTCTGGCGCTGTCCTCGCGCAACAGGTATCTCGATGCCGAACAGCGTGACGCTGCAATGGCGTTGTCCGCTGCACTCGTGGCCGGGGCGCATGCCGCTGCCGGTGGTCCGGAGGCGATCATCGCCACCGCGCGTGCCGTGCTCGACCAGGTGCCGTTGGTGCAGGTCGACTACCTCGAAGTGCGCGACCCGCATCTCGGCCCGGCTCCCGAACGTGGGGACGGCAGACTGCTCGTGGCGGCCAAGGTGGGTACCACGAGATTGATCGACAACGTCGGTGTCGCCGTCGGCACGGGCTTTCTTGAATACCCCGACGATCCCAAAAGTGGAGAGTGACACGATGTTTCGTACCATGATGAAGTCCAAGATCCATCGCGCCACCGTCACGCATGCCGATCTGCACTACGTGGGCTCGGTGACCGTCGATCAGGAGCTGATGGAAGCAGCCGATCTGCTCGAAGGCGAGCAGGTCACCATCGTCGACATCGACAACGGTGCGCGGCTGGAGACCTACGTGATCACCGGTGAGCGGGGCAGTGGTGTGATCGGAATCAATGGGGCCGCAGCGCATCTGGTGAACCCGGGTGACCTGGTCATCCTGATCGCCTACGGGGTCATGAACGAGCAGGAGGTTGCCGACTACGCACCCCGGGTGGTGTTCGTCGACGACAAGAACCGGCCGGTCGAGCTCGGCAGCGACCCGGCTCATGCGCCCGCCGGTTCGGGTCTGATCACGCCGCGCGATCTGCGGGCCGACTCCGTGCTGGTCTGACTCGATGCTTCTCGCAATCGATGTACGCAACACCAGCACGGTGGTCGGGCTCTTCACCGGCACCGGGGATCACTCGAAACTGCTGCGCGACTGGCGTATTCGCACCGATCCCCATGTGACGGCCGACGAGCTGGCGTTCATGTTGCGGGGGTTGTTGGGCGAACAGGCCGAGCAGATCACCGGGGTGACGGCTCTGTCCACGGTGCCGTCCGTGCTGCGCGAGATGCGGACGATGCTCGTGCGCTACTGGGATCACGTGGTGCACGTGGTGGTCGAACCCGGTGTGCGGACCGGGGTTCCGCTGCTGGTCGACAATCCCAAAGAGGTCGGGGCCGATCGCATCGTCAATACCCTTGCCGCACATGATCTGTACGACTCGGCGTGCATCGTGGTGGATTTCGGCACCACCACGTGTGTCGACGTCGTCTCGGCCAAGGGCGAGTTCCTCGGCGGAGCGATCGCGCCCGGTCTCGAAATTTCGGCGTCGGCCATGTCGACTCGCACCGCGACGCTGCGTGAGGTCGAGATGGTGCGGCCGCGATCGGTGCTGGGAAAGAACACCGTCGAGTGCATCCAGGCGGGCACCATCTTCGGTTTCGCCGGCCTGGTGGACGGGCTCGTCGGACGCATCAGACGTGAGGTGCCGGAGGTCAAAGGCACCGACGTCGCGGTCATCGGTACCGGAGACATCGCTGCGCTGATCCTGCCCGAGTCGACGACCATCGAGCATCACGAACCCGACCTGACGCTGGAGGGTCTGCGACTGGTCTACGAACGCAACATGGCAAAGCGGCGGCCACGCTGAATGTTTCAGCGGCGGCCACGCTGAGTGTTTCGGTGAAGCGGGGTAGCGCGTCGGGCGTTCGTGTGTCAGAATCGTCGGCGTGATGACGTGCATGGCCACCCAGGAGTGTTGTCGAGGCTGACCGCTGCCTCGTTCGTTACACACCCTTGGAGTAGAGCTTCATGCTTTCCACACCTGTATTTTCTGCACCCTCCCGACCCCGATCGACCTCGCGGTCGGTCTCGACGTTGCCGACGCGGCTACGTCCACCCGACCTGCTGCGCATCACCGATCAGGGCGCATCGGACGTCCTCGAGGGGCGTTTCGACCACCTGCTTCCCGGCGGTGGACAGTGGCCCACGGACGAGCGTTGGGCCACTCGCCTGCACTCCGACGACGATCTCGACGTCTGGTTGATCAGCTGGGTTCCCGAGCGATCCACCGAACTGCACGATCACGCGGGATCGCTCGGTGCATTGACCGTCCTGAGTGGTTCCTTGCTCGAATACCGTTGGGCGGGAACCGAACTGAAGGAACGTCATCTCGACGCGGGAGATCAGGCAGCCTTTCCGCTGGGATGGGTGCACGACGTGATGCACGATCCGGCGTCGAATACGACCGGGCCCACCCTCAGCGTGCACGCCTACTCACCGCCGCTGACGGCGATGTCGTACTACGAAGTGACCGAGCGCGCCACGCTGCGCCGGACCCGCAGCGAGCTCACCGCCGAACCCGAGAAGGCCACGAGATGACCATTGTCGAAATGCTCGAATCCGCTCGCGAGACCATCGATCGCATGACCGTCTTCGAGCTCCGTGACGCTGTCGACCGCGGCGCGGTCGTCGTCGACATTCGCCCGCAGGCGCAGCGCGCAGTCGAGGGCACCCTGCCCGGTGCGTTGGCCATCGAACGCAACGTCCTCGAATGGCGTCTCGATCCCACCAGTGACGCGCGGCTGGCGATCGCCACCGACCACGACGTCGAGTGGATCGTCATCTGCTCCGAGGGCTACACCTCCTCGCTCGCGGCCGCGTCGCTCAAGCTGCTGGGTCTGCACAAGGCCACCGATCTGGTCGGCGGCTATCAGGCACTGAAGTCGGCCGGGCTGCTCGGGGTGTTGACGCAGGCCAAGCACTGCGTTCGCGAGGCCGAGGCCGTCGCAGCGCACTGATCGTCTCGACAGTCTCGGACTGTAAAGTGTGTGCGCGTGAGTGATACAGCTTCTACCCAGCCGGCCGACGACACCCCGGAGCAGCTACGGATTCGTCGCGCCAAGCGCGCTTCGTTGCTCGAGCGCGGGGTCGAGGCGTACCCGGTGTCGGTTCCGCGGACCCATTCGCTGCTCGAGATCCGCACCCAGTTCCCCGAGCTCGACGCCGACACGACGACCGGCCTGATCGTCGGGGTCGTCGGCCGCGTGATCTTCGTCCGTAACACCGGCAAGCTGTGCTTCGCCACCCTGCAGGAGGGCGACGGCACCCAGCTCCAAGCCATGATCAGCCTGGCAGGTGTCGGCGAGGACGACCTCGCAGCGTGGAAGGCCGACGTCGACCTGGGCGACTTCGTGTTCGTCCACGGCGAGGTCATCAGCTCCCGTCGCGGTGAGCTCTCGGTGATGGCCGACGCGTGGCAGATCGCATCGAAGTCGTTGCGGCCCTTGCCCGTCGCGCACAAGGAACTCAGCGAAGAGACGCGGATCCGGCAGCGCTACCTGGATCTGATCACGCGTCCGGAGGCCCGAGAGACCGCCCGCAAGCGCATCGCCGTCGTTCGTGAACTGCGTAACGCACTCGAGCGTCGCGGCTTCCTCGAGGTCGAGACCCCGATGCTGCAGACGCTGCACGGCGGTGCCGCGGCCCGGCCGTTCGTCACCCACTCCAATGCGATGGACACGGACCTGTACCTGCGCATAGCGCCGGAGCTGTTCCTCAAGCGCTGCGTCGTCGGCGGCATCGAGAAGGTCTTCGAGATCAACCGCAACTTCCGCAACGAAGGTGCCGACTCCTCGCATTCGCCGGAGTTCGCGATGCTCGAGACCTACGAGGCCTACGGCACGTACGACGACTCGGCGAAGATGACGCGGGAACTCGTCCAGGAAGTGGCGGTGGCCGCACTCGGATCCACCGTGGTCACCCTGCCCGACGGCACCTCCTACGATCTCGGCGGCGAATGGACGACGCTCGAGATGTACCCGTCGTTGTCGGAGTCGCTCGGATTCGACGTCACTCCTGACACCACCGTCGACGAACTGCTCGCGATCGCCGACAAGGTCGGGCTGGACGTCCCCCGCAAGGACGGCGTCTCGATCTACGGCCACGGCAAGCTCGTCGAGGAACTGTGGGAACACCAGGTGGGCGACGCGTTGACCGAACCGACGTTCGTCCGTGATTTCCCCGTCGAGACGTCGCCGTTGACGCGTCAGCACCGCAGCAAGCCGGGCGTCACCGAGAAGTGGGATCTCTACGTCCGCGGATTCGAGCTGGCAACCGGCTACTCGGAGCTGATCGACCCGATCATCCAGCGCGAGCGCTTCGAGGACCAGGCGCGTCAGGCTGCCGCAGGCGACGACGAGGCGATGGTGCTCGACGAGGACTTCCTCGCGGCCATGGAGCAGGGCATGCCGCCGACCACCGGAACCGGTATGGGAATCGACCGTCTGCTGATGGCGTTGACCGGGCTGGGTATCCGAGAAACGATCCTGTTTCCGATCGTCAAGCCGTCGCAGGCCTGATCGGAGGCCAGAAAGCTGTTCGCCAGCAGCGGACAGCGATCGGGAAACGTTTTGCAAAGTGCCTGCGTTATGAACAGTAAGCACACGAGGCGGTCCGTCTCGTTGCCGGAGACGCAGTATTTCAGGGGTGGAGGGTCGGCGTTCGTCGCGTCGGCCAACTACAGTGAGACACAGTCTTACCTTCGAATGCACAAGCGACCGAGTGTTCAGGACACTGCGGCGCTGGAAGAACTGGTGGGCGAGCTACCACCCACCGAGAAGTGAGGGAGAGCGATGTTCGAGAGGTTCACCGATCGCGCGCGGCGTGTTGTCGTCCTGGCTCAAGAAGAAGCCCGGATGCTCAACCACAACTACATCGGCACGGAGCACATTCTGCTGGGCCTCATCCACGAGGGTGAAGGTGTTGCAGCAAAGTCTCTCGAGTCGCTGGGCATCTCCCTCGAAGGAGTCCGCAGCCAGGTAGAGGAAATCATCGGCCAGGGCCAGCAGGCTCCGTCCGGTCACATTCCGTTCACTCCGCGCGCCAAGAAAGTACTCGAGCTCAGCCTGCGTGAAGCACTGCAGCTCGGCCACAACTACATCGGCACCGAGCACATCCTGCTCGGCCTGATCCGCGAAGGCGAAGGCGTCGCAGCTCAGGTTCTGGTCAAGCTCGGAGCCGACCTCAACCGCGTGCGTCAGCAGGTCATTCAGCTGCTGTCGGGCTACCAGGGCAAGGAGCCGTCCGAGAGCGGCAGCGGCCGCGGCGAGGCGGGCACCCCGTCGACGTCACTGGTTCTCGACCAGTTCGGACGCAACCTCACCCAGGCCGCGCTCGAAGGCAAGCTCGACCCGGTCATCGGTCGCGCGAAGGAAATCGAGCGCGTCATGCAGGTGCTGTCGCGTCGTACCAAGAACAACCCTGTTCTCATCGGCGAGCCCGGTGTCGGTAAGACCGCAGTCGTCGAAGGCCTGGCTCAGGCCATCGTCAACGGCGAGGTTCCCGAGACGCTCAAGGACAAGCAGCTCTACACCCTCGACCTCGGCTCGCTCGTGGCCGGCAGCCGTTACCGCGGTGACTTCGAGGAGCGCCTGAAGAAGGTGCTCAAGGAGATCAACACCCGCGGCGACATCATCCTGTTCATCGACGAGCTGCACACGCTCGTCGGCGCAGGTGCCGCCGAAGGTGCCATCGACGCAGCGTCGATCCTCAAGCCGAAGCTGGCTCGTGGCGAACTGCAGACCATCGGTGCCACCACGCTCGACGAGTACCGCAAGTACATCGAGAAGGACGCCGCTCTCGAGCGTCGTTTCCAGCCCGTCCAGGTCGGCGAGCCGACCGTCGAGCACACCATCGAGATCCTCAAGGGTCTGCGCGATCGCTACGAGGCACACCACCGCGTCTCGATCACCGACGGTGCACTCGTCGCTGCCGCCACTCTGGCCGACCGGTACATCAACGATCGGTTCTTGCCCGACAAGGCAATCGACCTCATCGACGAGGCGGGCGCGCGGATGCGCATCCGCCGGATGACCGCACCGCCAGACCTGCGTGAGTTCGACGACAAGATCGCCGACGCGCGTCGGGAGAAGGAATCGGCCATCGACGCACAGGACTTCGAGAAGGCTGCGAACCTGCGCGACAAGGAGAAGACCCTCGTCGGTCAGCGCGCCGAGCGGGAGAAGCAGTGGCGCTCCGGTGACCTCGACGTCATCGCCGAGGTCGACGACGAGCAGATCGCCGAGGTCCTCGGAAACTGGACCGGCATCCCCGTCTTCAAGCTCACCGAGGAGGAGACCACGCGTCTGCTCCGCATGGAAGACGAGCTGCACAAGCGGATCATCGGCCAGGTCGAGGCAGTCAAGGCCGTCTCCAAGGCGATCCGTCGTACCCGTGCAGGTCTGAAGGACCCGAAGCGCCCGTCGGGCTCGTTCATCTTCGCCGGCCCGTCCGGTGTCGGTAAGACCGAGCTGTCGAAGGCACTCGCGAACTTCCTCTTCGGCGAGGACGATGCGCTCATCCAGATCGACATGGGCGAGTTCCACGACCGCTTCACCGCGTCGCGTCTGTTCGGTGCTCCTCCCGGATACGTCGGCTACGAAGAGGGTGGCCAGCTCACCGAGAAGGTCCGCCGCAAGCCGTTCTCCGTCGTGCTGTTCGACGAGATCGAGAAGGCACACCAGGAGATCTACAACACCCTCCTGCAGGTGCTCGAAGACGGCCGTCTCACCGACGGCCAGGGACGCACGGTCGACTTCAAGAACACCGTGCTGATCTTCACCTCGAACCTCGGTACCTCGGACATCTCGAAGGCAGTCGGCCTCGGCTTCTCCTCGGGTGAAGGCACCGGATCGAACTACGAGCGGATGAAGCTCAAGGTCAACGACGAGCTGAAGAAGCACTTCCGCCCCGAGTTCCTGAACCGTATCGACGACATCGTCGTGTTCCACCAGCTCACCAAGGACGAGATCATCCAGATGGTCGATCTCATGCTCAACCGAGTCGAAGGTGCGCTCAAGAACAAGGACATGGCGATCGAGGTCACCGAGAAGGCGAAGTCTCTGCTCGCCAAGCGCGGATTCGACCCCGTCCTGGGTGCGCGGCCACTGCGTCGCACCATCCAGCGCGAGATCGAGGACCAGCTGTCGGAGAAGATCCTCTTCGGCGAAATCGAAGCCGGCCAGATCATCCTGGTCGACGTCGAGAACTGGGACGGCGAAGGCGCAGGCGAGGACGCGAAGTTCACGTTCCGCGGTGAGAAGAAAGCCATCATCGTCCCCGACGAGGTCCCGGTCGACCTGGCTAAGGCCGCCGGAGACAGCGACAGCGAGTAAGTTTCACAGTTCACGCCAACGGGCGATCCTCTTCGGAGGGTCGCCCGTTGTCGTATCTTCACCTGCCCCGCCCAGCCCAGCTCCCGGCTGCCGAAAAGCCCCCGCCCCCCGTTCGCGTCAATGGACCCCTGCAGCGCTCATTGCACCGTTCGGACGTGTGCAGTGGTCCATTGACGGAAAATGCGAACAGCGAGAGCAACGGCGATGACGGCAAGTTCCGTCAGCACGAGCCAGAACAGCATTGTCACGTCGGGAGCCCAGCGGCCCAGGGTGGAGATGGGTACACCGGTGAGCGTCGGTGTCGCGAAGTACAGCACTCCTCCGGCAGCGACAGCCATGAGGACGTGCGCAGGTGCCCACCGGCCGGGCGCGGTGTGCAGGCGAAGCAGAATGCGGATCGCGCACACGGCGAGCAGCACGGCGACAGCGGCCGAGCCGATCAGCAGCATGGCGTACAGGCCCGGGCCGGTGCTGCGGGGCTCGTCGAATCCGAGTCGCGTGAGAACCAGTGCGCGGGCCGCCGAGGCCAACTGTTCGGCTTCGAGTTCGCCGTATCGGTTGGTCGCGAACACTACGGCCATGTGGCGTTCCGGGATGAGCGCGACGTGGGTGAAGTAGCCGGGAACGGCCCCCGAGTGCCAGCGCATCTCGGTACCGTCGGGCAGGGTTTCGACGTACCAGCCGAATCCATAGGACAGTCCCGACCCCGTGGGCACCGTATCTCGACCGGTCGACGCCACAGTGGTGAGTCGGCTCGATGCGTAGCGTGAGAGTTCGTCGATGGATCCGGCGAGGTAGCCGTAGCCCAACCCGGCGTTGTCGATTCCGGTGTCGATGCGTCGAGGGAAGGTGAAGAACGGGACGTGACCGGGTGGCACTGCTTCGCTGGTGTGCACACCGGTTTCACGGGCGACGACGTCGGCGAACGGTTCGTCGGTGATTTTCTCGACGATTGCTTGCAGCAGTAGGTAGTCGAGGCTGGAGTAGCGGAACGAACCCGGGTCGTCGGGTGTGAGCCGCAGGGTGGGCACCACGTCGAGGGCTCGTTCTGTTCTTCCCCACACGTCCAACGCGGTGACGTCGTGGGGTAACCCGCCGGTGTGGTGGATCAGGTCTGCAACGGTGACGTCGGCCGAGATGATCGAATTCGATTCGGGCAGAACATCTTCGACGATATCGGTCAGGTCGAGACGGTGCTGGGCCACGAGCGCCTGCACCGTTGCTGCCGTCACCGATTTCGATACCGAACCCCACACGAAGGGTGTGCCGTCGTCGATCGGGGAACCGTTTCCGTCCATCCCGACCGCCACGTCCTCGGTGACTTCGCCTTCGGAGACGACGCGAAGCGCCACTCCCGGCAGGCCCAACTCTTCGGCGACGTGCTCGACGTCCGACCGGGCGTCGGTGTCGGGTGGAACAGGAGAGATCGAGGTAAGGATGGCTGCCACGGTCAACAGGGTGTGCACGATGCGCATGAATGGGCGTCCCTCGGTCGGCGAACTGCGTTGCCGCACGAGTGAATCAAGGAACTCCCCGCGATCGCCTCGGTGAAGACCCTGATTTCGGTGCTGAGATCAGGCCTCGGTTCTGTGAACGAGGTCCGCGATCCAGGGCAATATGTCGGCGTATGCGGCCAGGGCTCCGAGTGCATGGTTCGCGCCCGTCATCGGGACGACCGGAAAGTCGTATTCGCGGTAGGTGACGTCGGCACCGAGTTTCCGCCAGCGTTCGAGCAGAGTGCGGGACTGCTCGATCGGTACGACGTCGTCTGCGATGCCGTGCGACAGGTAGACCGGCATGCTCGGTGCGATTCGGCCGACGGTGTTCGCATCGATCACGTCGACGATTCCGGGGTCGTTCAGGTGTGCGGTGAGTGGGCGTCCGTCGCGCGTGAGTTCGCTGGTGTCGATGGCGTCGTTCGCTGCGCGGTCGGTGCTGCACCAGTTCTGCGCGGCGTCGAGCAGCGCGGTGCCGTCGGCGTCGAACAGGCTTCGGATCTCGTCGGCACGTTCGGGGTAAGCGTTGATCATGCCGTCGACCGCGAACAGGACGGCGCTGCCGAGTGTGGTGCCGTCGAGGGGCTCGATGTTGAGCGTCGGATCCGCCGGTGGCGCGCCGACGTACGCGCCGACGATGTTCAGCTCGGGGGCATACACATTGGCGAGTTCGGCCGCCGAGGCCGAGGCGAACCCACCCTCCGAGTACCCGTACAGCACCACCGGCGCGTCATCGTCGGCGTTTCTGGCTACGTCGAGCAACGCATGTGCCGAGGCCAGGCGGTTCAGATACGTGTGCCCGCCCGGAGTGCCGAGCCCCTGGTAGTCGGTCGCTACGACGCGATAGCCGGCCAGCAGTAACGGCAGGATGGCGGGGGACGAGCCGATTGTGCCGAGAACCGCCGATCCGGCACAGCGATCGGCCATCCCGGATGTACCGGGCGCGTAGGCGATCACCGGTCGCGGTCCGGGGGCGGGCCACGGCGCGGTGGGGGTCATCGTGTACCCGGAGACGGTCATGGGTTCGCCGTGCGTATCTGTGGAGGTGTACAGGATTCGTTCGATGTCGAAGCCGAGTCCGAAACCTCTGGGCGAGTTCATCGGTCGTACTCGCACCACATCGCCGGGCGAATGTCCCGTCGATTCCACCGGCAGGTCGTAGAAGTCCGACAGGGGATCGGCGACGACGGGTGCCGACAGGGCGACACCCCAGACGAGCGCCGCCGCCACGATCATCGCTGTTCGCCGAAAACAACTGGTGGCTCGCTCGTTCGTCATCTCGAGATCTCCGCACTCGATGGCCCGGTCACCCCGCCGACGTTAGCCTGAGTATCGGCCCTATGAAGGGTCGACGACGAAAGGACTCGGTTCGATGCCAACACGTACCTCACGCACCGCATGGAATGGAACTCTCGAACAAGGTTCCGGCCAGGTGGAGCTGTCCAGTTCTGGTGCAGCGACGTTCGACGTGTCGTTTCCCAAGCGTGCCGCCGAGAACGCCGACGGCACCACCAGCCCGGAGGAACTGATCGCAGCGGCTCATTCGAGCTGTTACGCGATGCAATTGTCGGCGCTGATCGCCGAAGCAGGGGGTACTCCACAGAGTCTCGAAGTCACCGCTGATGTCTCGCTCGGCCCGGATCAGCCCGGTTTCAAGCTCACCGGTATCAAATTGACCGTCCGCGGCGAGGTGGACGGTCTCGACGCCGACGGGTTTGCGAAGGCGGCGCAGGCAGCGAAAGAGACCTGCCCGGTCAGCAAGGCTCTCACCGGTGTCGAGATCACGCTGGACGCCGCGCTCGAAGGCTGATCGAACGGATCACCCGATGTGAGACTGGCGAACAGTCGTCAGGTTTGAAATAGTTCGTGAATCGACCCATCCACGGATGGTTCGGTGCCGAATCGAGGTCAAGCATCGGGTTAGATCGGCTGTTGCATACCTTCGGGGAATGTAACGACCAGCCTAGGAAGGATGTGCCCACCATGTTGTGGACGCGCTTCCTAGGCCTGGGTGCCCTCGCAGTCGCAGCGCACGCGGCAGCCCCGCAGGGACTACCCCGCGACATCGTCTATGCAATCGTGGTCCTGGCCACAATGGCGACATTCGTCTATCGGTACCTGCGCGAGAACGGTCCGGATCGGCGCACATGGAAGTACATGGCCCTCGGTGTCGGCTGCTGGGGCGTGGGCGACGGCCTGGTGGCCCTGATGCAGTACGGGGGCGGTCGGGTCTCGACCTTCTCGGCCGCAGACGTGCTGTATCTAGCGGGGTACCTGATCATTGCTGTGGGATTCGCGCGCGCGGCCGACGAGAACGGGCTCGTTTTCGGTCTGGAAGAGCTGCTCGAATGTCTGGTGGTCGCGGTGGGCGTCGGTCTGGCCGCGTGGATGTTCGTCGTTCCCGGCGACTGGACGGGGTCGCTGGCCTCGATGCTCTCGTTCCTGCCTGCGACCGTCTACCTCACCATCGACGCGTTCTTGCTCACTCTCATCGGCAGTCTCTATCTGTTGACGCGTTCGACCGGAATCTCGGTCGTGGCTGCCACCATCGGCACAGTGCTTCTGACCGTGTCCGACTTCGCCACCTACTCTCGGATAGACGATGTCGAGCTCTACCGCTCGCTGATCCCGAACACGCTGTGGCTGGCGTCCTACGTGTGCTTCGGAGTCGTTGCGCTGTTCGTGCCGGAGCGGGCGGTCGCACGCATCGAGCGGCCCAGTCCGTTCAGGTTCGGGCGAGCACGATTCGTCGGTCTGGGTCTCGCGGTTGCCGTCACCCCGGCTGCCATGGCCGTGCAACTGGCTCGCGGAGTGCCCGTCGCGCAGTGGGGTTGGGTGATCGTGCTGTCCTCTGCGTTGGTCATATCCCTGGTCGGCGGCAGGATGGCCTGCTTCCTCGGAACGCTGCGCAGGCAGGCTTCGGTGCTCGAGAACGTGGCACGAACGGATGCCGTTACCGGTCTGGGCAACCGCAGGCTGCTTCGGGAGCGGCTCGACACGATGCTCGCCACGCGCGGCGAATCGGACGTCTTCACGCTCGTGGTCGACATCGACCGTTTCGCTCAGATCAACGAGACGTTCGGCTACAGCGTGGGCGACAGCGTGCTCCGCGAGATCGGCCATCGCCTCGTCGCCTCGGTGCGGTCCGACGATCTGGTGGGACGGTTGGGAGGCGATCAGTTCGTCGTGGCGATGCGTCGGCTCCCGGGCAGGACCGATATTTTCGACATGGCTCATCGGCTCCAATTCGCGGTCAGCAGAACGATGTTCGTGCACGACATCAACGTCGCCCTCGATGCGGCGGTAGGGATAGCGGCGTTCGAGGAGTGTTCGGGGGCGTCCGAGACGAACGGCGTCGACGGCGAGGCGATGTTGCAGCGAGCTCATGTGGCGTTGACGTCCGCGAAGGCAGGCCATGCTCGCATCGGTCTGTACGAGCCCGACATGGACCGAAACCGACACGATCAGATGCGACTGTTGGGCGAGCTCGACACGGCGATCCGTGACCATCAGCTCCGGGTGTTCTTCCAGCCGTGTCTCGATCTCGAGTCGGGCAGCGTCGACCGGGTCGAGGCTCTGCTGCGGTGGCTGCACCCTCGCGAGGGACTGATCGGGCCGTCGACGTTTCTCCCCGATGCCGAGCGCACCGGCATGTTGCCCGCCATCACCGCACTGGTGCTGGACGAGGCACTCGCGCAGTGCAGCGCACTACGACGGCGAGGCATCACTCTGTCTGTCTCGGTGAACCTTTCGGTTCGGAATCTTCTCGACGAGACACTCACCGAACAGGTCGCCGCGGCACTGGCGAAACACTCCGTACCGGCGCACGCCCTGGAGTTCGAGGTCACCGAAACGACAGCCATGACCGACCCGGTGCGATCGGTGGCTGCGTTGACCTCGTTGCGCAGCCTGGGGGTGACTCTGGCCATCGACGATTACGGGACCGGCTACAGCTCGCTGGCGTACCTGCAGACCCTGCCGGTGCAGACCCTCAAGATCGACCGCTCGTTCGTCTCGAAGATGAACTCCGACGACACCGACGCGTCCATCGTTCGCTCGACCATCGACCTGGCCCGCAGTCTGGGTGTGCGAATCATGGCCGAGGGCGTCGAGGATGCAGGCACCCTCGACGCCCTTCGTCGGCTGGGTTGCGATGCAGCACAAGGCTTTTACCTCGGTCGCCCGATGCCTGCCGAGCTGTTGTTCGACGCCGTGCACAAACTCGATTCCGATACGCCCACCAGACTGGAGTGGGAGCTCGCCCGTCAGCCCATCTGACGGGCGAACTGCGTCGTCACGAGGTGGCGGGCACGTCCAGCACGACCTCGAACTCCAACAGTGACGCGCCCGACGCGACCGGCTTGCTCTCGCCGGAACCGGCGTGCGCCTGCCGTGACGGGCCACCGGACCAGGCCTGGAACGACTCCTCGTCCTCCCACTGGGTGACGACGAAATAGCGTGTCTCGCCCTTGACCGGACGGAGCAACTGGAACCCGAGGAAACCGGGCGAACCGTCGACCGTTCCGGCACGCGCGGCGAAGCGCTTCTCGAGCTC
Source organism: Rhodococcus sp. 05-2255-1e (assembly GCF_002259025.1). Taxonomy (NCBI): domain Bacteria; kingdom Bacillati; phylum Actinomycetota; class Actinomycetes; order Mycobacteriales; family Nocardiaceae; genus Rhodococcus; species Rhodococcus sp. 05-2255-1e. The sequence goes on from NZ_NOZE01000009.1 coordinate 520,429, forward strand.
GGGGCCTGCGCCCTCGGGTACGTCGATCGCGTTGATCTTCACAATGGCCATTCTCGGGAGACTACCCCGCCGATATGCTCGGCGGTGATGCTCTACGACGAGGGTGGATCCGGCCGTTCGATACTGCTGCTGCACGGGCTGATGGGCAGTGCGGCGACGTGGCGACGCCAGATTCCGTGGCTCCGAGAATTCGGGCGGGTGCACACCTACGACGCCCCGGGCCACCGTCGGCCTCCGCCGCCAGAACTGACGACCGAGGCGTTCGTGGACGACCTGATCGAGCACCTCGAAACGGTGGGTCCCAGTGTGCTGGTCGGTCATTCGATGGGAGCGCTGCACGGCTGGTGTGCGGCTGCGCGGCGACCCGATCTGGTCACCGCGCTCGTCGTCGAAGACATCGCGCCGGACTTTCGCGGTCGAACGGCGGACGGCTGGGCGGCGATGATCCGGGCGTGGCCGCAACCGTTCCCGGACGCCGACGCGGTACGCGCCTTCTTCGGAGATGTTGCCGGACAGTACTTTCTGGATTCGTTCGAGCTCAGCGGCGACGGCTGGCGACTGCACGGTGACGTCGATACGTTCGAGGCCATTTCGCAGGAGTGGGGGACGCGGCACTTCTGGAACGAATGGGATGCCGTCCGTGCTCCGGTTCTGTTGATCGAAGGTGAGCACACCATCACGCCGGCCGGCCAGATGAGCCGAATGCACTCGGCCAAGCCCGGATCGGTGTACGTCAGAGTCGAGGGTGCGGCGCATCTCGTTCACGACGAAGCCCCGGAGCGGTATCGCGACGCCGTCGAGGGGTTCCTGCGCACACTAGGATCATCCGAATGCCGCTCGCACAGCTCAACGGAATCGACCTGAACTACGACGTCACCGGTGACGGACCGCTCGTGGTTCTGGTGATGGGAACGGGAAGCCCGGGCCGCGTCTGGCGAACCCACCAGGTTCCCGCCCTGGTGAAGAGTGGATATCGCGTGGCCACATTCGACAATCGCGGTATCGCACCGTCGTCCGAGTGTGCGCACGGAATGACGCTCGACGACTTGGTCGCAGACACCGCCGCCTTGATCGAACATCTCGGCGGCGGAAAGGTGCGCGTCGTCGGCACGTCGATGGGCGCACGCGTGACCCAGGAATTGGCGTTGGCGCGGCCGGATCTGGTGTCGCACGCAGTGATGATGGCCACCTACGGCAAAAACACCACGATGCGTCAGCAGTTGACGAAGGGCGAGAAAGATCTGTTCGACGCCGGAGTCGAACTTCCGGCCTCGTACCGGGCGGCGATGACTGCGATGCAGAACTTCTCGCCCAAGACCTTGGCCGACGAGGCAGCGATCGGCGACTGGCTGGCGGTGCTCGAATACTCCGGCGGCAAGAAGACGGCCGGTATGCGGGCGCAGATCGGACTCGAAATGCGTGCCGGCACAGACAGATTGATAGCGTATCGCCGAATTTCGGCCAAGTCGCTCGTCGTCGGATTCGCCGACGACCGGCTCATTCCGGTGCAGCAGTGTCGTGAAGTGGCTGCGGCGATACCCGGTGCGCGCTACGTCGAAATAGCCGATACGGGCCACTTCGGCTACCTCGAACGACCCGATGCCGTCAATGCGACTCTGGTGGAGTTTCTGGCGTCCTAGCTGTCCGAACCCTCGCCGGCCAGCGCGAACAAGCCCGATTCGGTCTGCTCGATCAAGCCGTCGGTCAACAGTGAGTCCAACGCGCGGTCACGCTGTGTGGGGTCGGTGGGCCAGACGATGTCGAGCTGAGCCCGCTCCACCGGCCCCGTGCTCTCCCGCAGGACCGACATCAGTTTGCCCCGCACCTGTCGATCGGTTCCGGCGAACTTCTGCACCTTCTTCGCCGGGCCGGTGTGCGCAGGCCGCCCGGCCTCGATCCAGGCGCACTCGGGAAGTGGGCACAGCAGGCACGCCGGATTCTTGGCGGTGCAGATGAGCGCGCCGAGCTCCATCAACGCCGCCGAATACCGGGCGGCGCGGGGCACGCTGACCGGAAGCAGTTGTTCGACGTCGGCCAAATCCCTTGTCGTCGAGGGATTTCCAGGCTCGGCGTTGCCGTGCAACGCACGCGCGACGACGCGTCGAACATTGGTGTCCACCACCGGAACTCGCTGGCCGTACGCGAAAGTCGCCACCGCCCTGGCCGTATAGGCCCCGATGCCGGGCAGGCCGAGCAGGGTGTCGACGTCCTGCGGAACCTCGTCGCCGTAGTCCTCGGCGAGCACCCGAGAACACTCGTGCAGACGCAATGCGCGACGCGGGTACCCCAGCTTCCCCCACGCCCGCAGCACCTCGGCCTGCGACGACGCGGCCATCGCCGAGGGGACCGGCCACCGCTGCACCCACTGCTCCCAGATGGGAGCCACCCGCACGACGGGCGTCTGCTGCAGCATGATCTCGCTCATCAGGATCTGCCATGCGGTCACTCCCGGACGACGCCACGGCAGGTCGCGTCCGTCGGTATCGAACCATCCGAGCAGGGCCTCGGGATCGATCGGCAACTGTGCGCCCTTCTTCTCGTGTCTGTGACGGGTACCAACAGTAGTGAACCCGACTCGCCGGTAACCCTCTGCGCGTGCACCCGACTCGCCGGTAACCCGCTGCGCGTGCACCCGACTCGCCGGTAACCCGCTGCGCGTGCACCCGACTCGCCGGTAACCCGCTGCGCGTGCACAATGAGAGCTATGCCTGCTTCGAATCCGATCGCTGCCTGGAAGTCACTCAAGGAAGGCAACCAACGGTTCGTCTCCGGAGAGGTCCTGCATCCGTCGCAGGGGATCGAGGACCGCGCCCGGCTCGAGAGCGCTCAGCACCCCGGGGCCATCCTGTTCGGCTGCGCCGACTCACGCGTCGCCGCCGAGATCATCTTCGATCAGGGCCTCGGCGACATGTTCGTCGTTCGTACCGCCGGCCACGTCGTCGATTCCGCCGTTCTCGGCTCCATCGAGTACGGCGTCGCGGTGCTCAATGCTCCGCTGATCGTCGTGCTCGGACACGACCACTGCGGTGCCGTCCAGGCGACCGTCGACGCACTCGAAAGCGGTGACGTGCCCGGCGGCTACATCCGCGACGTCGTCGAGCGCGTCACCCCGTCGGTGCTCTCGGCCCGACGCGACGGCCACGAAGCCGTCGACGAGTTCGAGGCGCGCCACGTCCAGGAAACCGGCAACCTGCTGATGCAGCGTTCGCGCATCGTCGCCGAGAAGGTCGAAGCCGGCGAGCTGGCGATCGTCGGGCTCACGTACCAGCTGTCCAAGGGGCGTGCGCAGCTTCGCGAGGTCATCGGCGACATCGGCGAACAGCCCGCCTGAACGGTCGGCTAGCCCGCCTGAACGGTCGAACAGCCCGCCTGACGGTCCGGCAGCCCACGAAAGCCCGTTCGCCGGTGCGACACGCCGCGTGGGCTCAGGGATAGCGTGGCTTCGGCCGCATACGGTTGATTCGTGTTGGAACCGACCGGGCCATTGCCTCCCGAAATCTACTGGCGACGCCGCGCACTCGCCATCGGTGCGGCCGTTGTCGTCCTCGGCTTGATCGTGTGGTTCATCGCCTCGCTCAGCGGTCGTTCCGACGACCCCGAGGCCGCTCCGGCCGGGGTCGCAGCTCCGGCGACCACGTCCGCGCTGCCGTCGCCCAGCTCGTCTGCCACGCCCGGTGGTTCGGGTGGCTCCGGTGGTTCGGGTGAGGGATCGGGCGGTTCCGGTGGGTCCGGTGGTTCGGGCGGCGGTACCGACTCCGCGGCCGGCGGTGGCACGACAGCAGCAACGACCAGTGGTGCGCCCGCTCCGGCGATCGCCAACCAGTGCCCGGATCAGTCCCTCGCGATCAAGGTGACGCCCGAGAAGGCCACCTATCGCCTCGGCGAAGAGCCCGTGTTCACCGTCGTGATCACCAACATCGGGTCAGCGGAGTGCCAGCGCGACGTCGGTGCCGGGTTGCAGCAGGCGCTCGTCTACACGCTCGACAATCAGCGCATCTGGTCCAACATCGACTGCTTCCCGAACGCTGCGTCGGATCTGCGAACCTTCAAGCCCGGTGAGCAGGCCGGCTTCACGGTGAAGTGGTCGGGCACCAACTCGGTTCCCGGTTGCGGTGAAGAGCGCGTCCCGGTCGGCGTCGGTGCATACCAGGCCATCGCACAGCTCGGCGAACTCAAGAGCGTGCCGGAACCGTTCAACATCACCGGCTGAGTACGGTCGAATCTCATGACCACCTCGACAGCGCTTGCCCGAGCGGCCTACACGACGCTCGAACCCTTCCATGTGACCGCGTACTTCAATCCGGAACTCGGATCTGCGTACGAGGACACCGGACTCGACGGTCATGCCTGGTACGTGGGCGCACGGGCCGCGCCGATGGGTCCGTGCGCGCCCAGCGTCGTCGCGGCTGCGTTCTACAACTTCAACCCGGTGTTGATCGAGCAGGCGTGGCCGGCCGCTGTGGCCGTCGGTCTGGATGCAGTGTCCGATCGCCGGTGGGCACTGCTCGACTCCGTCCTCGGCGCAGCATTGGGTTCCTTGGCCTCCGAGACCGATCTCGCGACCATCGCGGAGCGATTGCGCAGCATCGGCGACGCGGCGTCCTTCGCCGGCCGTCCTCTCGCAGCAGCATGGCATTCCACCGAACGACCCGACGTGCCTCATCTCGCCCTGTGGCATTCGATCACCGTGCTGCGTGAGTGGCGGGGCGACGGCCACCTCGCCGCCTTGATCGACGCGGAACTCGACCCCGCGGAAGCAGCGGTGTTCCACGAAGCCGTCCGCCCGACACCGCAGCCCGGACGCCGAGCACTCGGCAAGCGCATCACACAGCTGACGCGACAGTGGTCCGAGACCGAATGGGATTCGGCTGCAGAGCGACTCGCCGTCCGGGGACTGCTCACCACTTCTGCCGAGGGGGAGACGTTGACCGAGGCCGGCACCGCTCTCGATCGGCACATCGAGGATCGCACCGACGCCATGGCTTCGGCAGTGTGGAAGACCGTTCCGGATGCGGAGCAGCTGATCACGAGCGCACGGCCCTACGTGAAAGCCGTGATCGACGCTGGTTTCCTCCCGGGGACCAAGAAGCGGTAGGGGTTACCGGTTCCCAGTGGTTCCGGGTCTCGGTCGTAGCGCTTCCTAGTCGTAAGGCCCGGAGATCGAGGCCTCTGCCAAGCGCGACAGCCCCTCTCGAATGTGCCTGGCCCACAGGCCGCCGATGCCGTCGACCGACTGCAGATCGGCTGCGGTGGCGGCCAGCAGGCCCTGCAAAGTGCCGAATGCGCCCACGAGTCGGTGAATCTGGCTGAACTGCAACCGCGGCACTCGCGTCAGTACGCGATAACCGCGCGGACTCATCGGGGTGTCCAACGCTTCGATGGTCGCGGGATAACCGAATGCCCGGGACAGAGTCGTCAGGTCCAACAGGTCGACATCGGTCAGCTTGTCCAGCGCCGCGAGTGCTTTCTCCACGCCGGTGGTGCTCGACGGTTCGTTGCCGGCGAGATAGTCGCGCACGATCAGTTGACGGTCGATGTCGTTGTCGCCCAACAACTCTTCGAGCTGGAGAGCGAGCTGACGGCCGTCGGTGCCGAGTTCGAGGACGTTCTGCTCGATTTCCACCGACACCCGTCGCACCATCTCGAGGCGCTGGGCGACGGTCAACGCGTCGCGCAGGGTCACGAAATCTTCGATCTCCACGACCGAGAGCTGACGCGTGTTCTCGTCGAGCCGGGCCTTGTATCGCTCGAGCGTGGCGACGGCCTGATTGGCGCGCGAGAGAATGGTGGCGGAGCCCTCGACGACGTGCCTGATGCCGCTGATGTAGACACTGACGATGCTCATCGACTGGCTCACGGAGACAACGGGATACCCGGTCTGCATCGCGGTTCGCTCGGCTGCGCGGTGTCGCGTGCCGGATTCGACGGTAGGAATCTTGTGGTCCGGGACGAGCTGAACATTGGCCCGAACGATGCGCTGCCCGTCGGTCGAAAGCACTACTGCGCCATCCATTTTCGACAGCTCGCGCAGTCGTGTCGGCGCGAATTCGACATCGAGCTCGAACCCGCCGTCGCAGATGGCCTCGACCTCTTCGTCGTAGCCCAGGACGATCAATCCGCCGGTGCGGCCGCGCAGGATTCGTTCGAGACCGTCCCGCAGGGCGGTGCCCGGTGCCAGTCGAGCGATGGTCTCGCGTAACGCCGGGGACTGCGCGGCGCCTTCCATGGCCAACCCCCTCGTGTCGTAACGGCATGCGGCAGATCTGGAGCTCGTGCCCAACAAAGACTAACGCGCCGCCGAATGCGGGCCACGCCGTTGCACACGGGCAGCGCCGTAAAGGGTACCGCCCGGTGTCATACCGGCCGCATACGCGTGTACGTCAGGGCCTCACCGACGTTGGTGACGGTTTTGACCTTGATGCCGGGCGGGATGGGTCCCGCGTCCTCGGGGACGATGGCGTAGTTGAACCCCAGTCTGGCTGCCTCGGCGAGGCGGCGCCCGAGCCCGGCAACGCGTCGTACCTCGCCGGCGAGCCCCACTTCCCCCAGAATCACCATTCCTGCGGGCAACGGTTGATCACGCACCGCCGACGCCACCGCAGCCGCCAGAGCCAAATCTGCGGACGGCTCACTCGTGCGCATCCCGCCGACCGTCGCGGCATAGACCTCGGCCTTGGACACCTTCACCCCGCACCGGCGTTCCAGGACGGCCAGAATCATCGCGACACGGGCGTGATCGAGTCCGCTGACCGCACGTCGCGGTGACGGCATGGCGGTGTCGACGATCAGTGCCTGCAACTCGGCCAGCAGCGGTCGCTTGCCGTCCATCGTGACGGTGACGGCGGTCCCGGGGACGGCGTCGTTGCGGTGATGCAGGAACAGCCCGGACGGGTCACTGATGCCGACGATTCCGGTCTCCCGCAACTCGAAGCAGCCCACCTCGTCCGAGGCACCGAACCGGTTCTTGACGCCGCGAATCATGCGCAGCGTGGAGTGCTTGTCGCCCTCGAAGTTGAGGACCACGTCGACGAGGTGTTCGAGCGAGCGCGGGCCTGCCACCGCGCCTTCCTTCGTCACGTGCCCCACGAGCAGAACGGCGACTCCGGTGGTCTTGGCCAGCGTGGTCAACGCACTGGTGATGGCGCGGACCTGAGTGACACCGCCGATGACGCCGTCGACGTCGGCGGCGAGCATGGTCTGCACCGAATCGACGATCAACAGGCTGGGCTTGACCTGTTCGACGTGTCCGAACACGGTTGCCAGATCGGACTCGGCGGCGAGAAAGACGCGCTCGTGCACCGCGCCGGTACGGTCTGCCCGCAGCCGAACCTGCCCTGCCGATTCCTCACCGGTGACGTAGAGCGCGCGGCGATCGGGAGCCGAACGCGCCCACCGATGCACCACCTCGAGCAGCAGCGTCGACTTGCCGACGCCCGGCTCGCCGGCCAGCAGAACGACCGAACCGGGGACCAGGCCGCCGCCGAGGACACGATCGAACTCGTCGATGCCGGTGGTGTTCGCCTGCGAGGTTGCGCTGCTGATGGTCGTCAGTGCAGCTGCGGGCGTCGTCGGGATCATGGCGCCGCCGCCCGAGCGGAGCGCCGATGCACCTGCGCGCGACGTGAGCGGTGCCGCGGTGGCCTGGACCTCGTCCATCGAGCCCCAGTCGCCGCATTCGGGACACCGGCCGACCCACTTGGAGACCGAATGATGACACGCGGAGCAGCGGTAGCTCGACTTCAGTTTGACCACGTCGGAAGCCTAACGATCGGCACCGACAGGTCCGGTGACCTCGTACGGAGGGGTCAGTGCCCGCCGCTGTGCTCGGAGACTGCCTCCTCGGAGCGCTCCAATTCGTGACCGGCGTCGACGGGCACGTTGACGACAACATCGCCCGCATTGGCGAACTCGAAGGTGACCGGCAGCGTCAGGCCCGGGCGCACGTTCTCGCTGATGTCGGCCATCTCGACCTTGATGAGCTGGATCGGAAGCAGAGGATCGTCCAGCTGCGTGTCGGCGGGTGATCCGGCACCGAGCGCGGTCAGCGGAGCGATCTCGGTGCTGCCCGGTTCTGCCTCGTCGACGATGGTGACCTGAGCCTCGGGAGAGGAGATCCCGGTCAGCTCGTCCGCCACGGCGGGGTTGGCGTTGATGGCCGTGAACCCGAGCTCGACGGTGCCGCCGGGCTCGATGCTGTACTCCTCGGAGGAGGGGTACACGACGTGCACGTTGCGAAGCTGAATGTCTCCGACGTCGACGGAATTGCCGTTGACCGCCGCGACCTGAGTGGCCGTCTGCGAGATCTGACCTGCGCCGCAGGCGGTGAGTACGAGGGTGCCACCAGCGAGAAGCGCGAGGGCGGCGGCCGTTCTGCGATGGCGGCCAAGCGGTGTCGCAGCGTCGATTGCAGTCACTTCGGTCGTCCTCCATGTGGTGCCGGGCCGGCTCGGTCCATCTCGTCCACTAGGCAGAGTAGTAGTTCTCGTCCACCGACCGCTCGTGGGGTCCGCCACTGCTCACGATGCGCCAGGTAGGGCAGCCTTCCGCACGGAACGGGGGTGTTACGACCGCGGCCGAAATGTGGCATCGGATACACGTCGAACGGTCTGTGTCAACCCCTGATTCGGCAGCACTGTGCCCCTGACCTGCGCCGTTGATATTGGGCGTGGTATTCTGGATAAATCGAAAGGGGCACTTGTCACATGATTTTCAAGGTCGGAGACACCGTCGTTTACCCCCATCACGGAGCGGCGCTGATCGAAGCGATAGAGACACGCACCATCAAGGGTGAACCGAGAGAGTACTTGGTTCTCAAGGTCGCGCAAGGCGACCTCACCGTTCGAGTCCCCGCGGACAATGCCGAGTACGTCGGCGTTCGCGATGTCGTCGGGCAAGAAGGCCTCGACAAAGTCTTTCAGGTGCTGCGCGCACCGCACACCGAAGAGCCCACCAACTGGTCGCGTCGCTACAAGGCCAACTTGGAGAAGCTGGCTTCCGGTGACGTGAACAAGGTGGCAGAGGTCGTTCGTGATCTCTGGCGTCGCGAACAGGATCGTGGATTGTCGGCAGGCGAGAAGCGGATGCTCGCCAAGGCGCGTCAGATCCTCGTCGGCGAGTTGGCACTGGCCGAGGGAACCGACCAGGCCAAGGCCGACACCATGCTCGACGAAGTTCTCGCCACCGCTTCGTAGAGTGAGCAGCTTCGCAGAATGAACAGCTTCGTAGCGTGAACGGTACCGCCGGCGACGTTGTCGCCCTGGTACCCGCAGCAGGTAAAGGCCTTCGGCTCGGACACGACGAGCCGAAGGCTTTCGTCTGTCTGGGTACCGACTCTCTTCTCACGCGGTCCGTGGACGGACTGCGTGCCTCGGGTGCCGTCGACCGCATCGTCGTCATCGTGCCCGTCGATCTGCTCGACGCGGCCCGCGGGCTCGTCGGCGACGACGTCACCGTCGTGGCAGGCGGCCGCGAACGCACCGATTCGGTGCGCGCCGGTCTCGCCGTCGTCGGAGGCGCTTCGGTCGTGCTCGTCCACGACGCCGCTCGCGCTCTCACCCCGCCCGCGTTGATCGCCCGCGTGGTCGCCGAGGTCCGAGCCGGACGCCCAGCGGTCATCCCGGTGCTGCCCGTCGTCGACACCGTCAAGGAAGTCGACCTCATGGGCGCTGTGGTCGGCACACCCGATCGCGCGAGTCTGCGTGCGGTCCAGACCCCGCAGGGCTTCGACGCCGACGTCCTGCGTCGTGCCTATGCCGCAGCTACCGACATCTCGACCGACGATGCGGGACTGGTCGAGCGGATAGGCGAGACGGTGCACACCATCGTCGGGGACGCCCTCGCATTCAAGATCACCACTCCGCACGACCTACTACTGGCAGAGGCGCTCCTATGAGAGTCGGCATCGGCACCGACGTCCACCCCATCGCTCCCGGCCGACCCTGCTGGCTGGCCGGACTGCTCTTCGAGGACGCGGACGGTCTCGAGGGCCACTCCGACGGCGACGTCGCCGCACACGCGCTGTGTGACGCCCTGCTGTCCGCTGCGGGCCTGGGCGATCTGGGGTCGGTCTTCGGTACCGGGCGTCCGGAGTGGGACGGGGTCAGTGGAGCCGCGATGCTGACCGAGGTACGACGGTTGCTCGACGCCGACGGGTTTGCGGTCGGCAACGCTGCGGTGCAGATCATCGGTAGTCGGCCCAAGATCGGACCGCGCCGCGTCGAGGCGCAGGACGTTCTCTCGGGTGTGCTCGGTGCCCCGGTGTCGGTGTCCGCGACCACCACCGATGGGCTCGGGCTGACCGGTCGCGGCGAAGGAATCGCGGCCGTCGCGACCGCACTTGTCATGACGAGGTAAAACCACCGGTAGCATTGCTGGTCGTGACCCTTCACCTACACGACACCGAGACGAGGGCCCTGCGGGAATTCACCCCCTTGGTCCCTGGCCATGTATCGGTGTACCTGTGTGGGGCAACGGTGCAGGGTGAGCCTCACATCGGCCACGTACGCAGCGGAGTGGCGTTCGACGTCCTGCGCCGCTGGCTGTTGGCACACGACTACGACGTCGCTTTCGTTCGCAACGTGACCGACATCGACGACAAGATCCTGAACAAGGCGCGCGACGCCGGTCGTCCGTGGTGGGAGTGGGCGGCAACGTACGAGCGTTCGTTCACCTGGGCCTACGACCGACTCGGTGTGCTGCCGCCGTCCGCCGAACCGCGTGCGACGGGCCACATCACTCAGATGGTCCAGATGATCGAGCGGCTGATCGAGCGTGGGCACGCGTATGCCGATTCGTGCGGAGACGTGTACTTCGACGTGCAGAGTTTCCCGAGTTACGGCGCGTTGTCCGGTCACAAGCTCGACGACGTACACCAGGGCGAGAGCGTTGCCGAGGGCAAGCGCGATCCTCGCGACTTCACGCTGTGGAAGGGTGCCAAGCCCGGCGAGCCCTCGTGGCCGACGCCGTGGGGTCCAGGCCGTCCCGGCTGGCATCTCGAGTGCTCGGCAATGGCGGAGACCTACCTCGGTCCGGACTTCGACATCCACTGCGGCGGTCTCGATCTCGTGTTCCCGCATCACGAGAACGAGCGAGCCCAATCCATGGCGGCCGGCGACGGCTTCTCGCGCTACTGGTTGCACAACGGCTGGGTGACGATGGGCGGCGAGAAGATGTCCAAGTCTCTCGGCAACGTCCTTTCGGTACCCAACGTGCTCAAAAAGGTTCGGCCGCAAGAACTTCGGTTCTACCTCGGTGGCGCGCACTATCGCTCGATGCTGGAGTACTCCGACACTGCGCTCGAGACCGCGGCGGTGACGTACCGGGGCATCGAAGGGTTCGTCCGGCGAGCCGTCGAACGTGCCGGTGACGTACCGATGGGCAAGTGGACCGCCGGATTTGCCGCGGCTCTCGACGACGATCTCGGAGTGCCCAAAGCGTTGGCCGAGATTCACGTCACCGTCACCCTCGGCAACACCGCCCTCGAGTCCGGTGACCTACCGGCAGCCGTGGAGCATGCGGGCAGCGTGCGGGCGATGCTCGACATCCTCGGTGTCGACCCCCTCGATCCGCACTGGTCGAGCGACAGTGGTTCTGATGCAGCAGCTCTCGGTGCACTCGGCGTTCTCGTCGAGGCCGAGCTGGAGCGTCGGGCAACGGCGAAGGCGACCAAGGACTGGGCCGTCGCCGACGAGATACGCGATCGACTGGCGCAGGCCGGAGTCGATGTGACAGATACACCCAACGGGCCCGAATGGTCGCTGGGTACGAGCAAGACCGACGAAGCAGGTTTGTGATGGCAGGCAATTCGAGTAGGCGCGGCGCAATCCGCAAGGACGGCACCAAGAAGGGTCAGGTCGCCGGATCCGGAGGCAAGCGTCGTAAGGGCCTCGAGGGCCGCGGCGCGACGCCCCCCGCCTCCGAGCGCACCAAGCATCCCGCAGCGCGTCGGGCCAAGCTCGCCGAGAAGTCCGCGCAGAACCGCGGCGGTACCACCGGAGGACGCGCGGGTGGACGCCCGGCCGGACGTAAGGCCGAAGACGGTCCCGAGGTGGTACTCGGGCGCAACCCGGTCGTCGAGTGCCTGCGTGCAGGCGTGCCCGCCACCGCCCTGTGGGTTGCCGTCGGCACCGACAGCGACGATCGACTCAAGGAAGCCGTGCAGCGCGCAGGCGACGCACGGATCTCCATCCTCGAAGTTCCCCGCTCCGATCTGGACAAGCTCAGCGCCAACGGACTGCACCAGGGCCTGGCCCTGCAGGTGCCGCCGTACCGCTACGCGCACCCCGACGATCTGATCTCGAATGCGCGCACGCACCAGGAACCCGCACTTCTCGTGGCGCTCGACAACATCACCGACCCGCGCAACCTCGGTGCCGTCGTGCGTTCGGTGGCCGCGTTCGGTGGTCACGGCGTCGTGATTCCGCAGCGTCGCAGCGCCAGCGTGTCCGCGGTGGCATGGCGCACCAGCGCCGGTGCCGCAGCCCGACTGCCCATCGCGCGGGCGGTCAATCTGACTCGCACACTGAAGGATTGGCAGTCCAAGGGCGTCACCGTCGTCGGCCTCGACGCAGGCGGCGACACCGACCTCGACACCTTCGACGGTAAGGGCCCAGTCGTCATCGTCGTCGGATCCGAGGGCAAGGGCCTCTCGCGTCTGGTCAGCGAGACCTGTGACCACATCCTGTCGATCCCGATGGCCGGGCCGGTGGAATCGCTCAACGCATCCGTCGCGGCCGGCGTCGTGCTGGCCGACATCGCGCGTCAGCGTCGCGGCTGAACCTCACACCCTTTCTGCGAACCTCAACCCCTGCTATGACTCGAGTGGGCGTGTGAGGTCGAGAAGAAGGGTGTGAGGTTGCGCTGGGCCGGTCTCAACGGACAGTGCGGAACCGTATCTGTGTTGCGGGGATCAGTTGCGCGGCGGCGGACACATCGTTCGCGGTGACGACGGCGATCACCGGATAGCCGCCCGTGACGGGATGGTCGGCGAGAAACAACACCGGCTGTCCCGATGGCGGCACCTGTAGTGCCCCGAGAACCATTCCCTCGCTGGGCAATTCGTCGTCGACCGCGCGGGTCAAGGGCTCCGCGCCGTCGAGCCTGATGCCGACGCGATCCGAATCCTGCGTGACCGTCCATGGCTGCTGCACCAGAACTGATCGGGCATGCTCGGTGAACCAGTCATCGCGCGGGCCGAACGTGATGTGCAGTGTCTGCTCGAGCCGGGTCGGTACTACGAAATTCGTTGCAGGCCAATGGTCTGTGGCGTCGCCGACCGGGAGCACCGTGCCGGGGGAGAGCCGAGCGGGCCCGAGGCCCGACATCGTGTCCGTCGATCTGCTGCCGAGAACCGACGGGACGTCGATGCCTCCCCGGACGGCGAGGTAGCTGCGCAGACCCGATGAGGGCGGCGACAGAGTCAACTCCTGCCCGGCTCGGACCACGAGCGTCGAATGCAGTCCCTGCACGGTGCCGTCCACGCGGCAGATCACGTGCGCTCCGGTGACGGCCATGACGGCGTCGAACTCGGCTCGGACCTGCAGGCCACCGAACGTCACTTCCAGGGTGGCGGCACCGGAGTCGTTGCCCACCAGACGATTTGCCGCATCGTGTGAACGGAGATCCGCTGCACCGGATCGTCCGACGCCCACCGCCGCGTGGCCACGTCGTCCACGATCCTGGACGGTGCACAGCGGTCCCGTCTGCAGGACGGTCAGGGTCTTCATGTCGACTCGAATCGGACGGTGGTGCCGGGTGTGAGCAGTGCCGGTGGAGTGCGCTCGCTGTCCCACAGCGTAACGTCGCTGCGGCCGATCAACTGCCATCCCCCGGGTGAGGATCGCGGGTAGATGCCGGAGAACTCGCCGGCCAGACCCACTGCGCCTGCCGGGACGCTGGTGCGCGGTGAATCACGTCGCGGCACGTGCAGTCGGGTGTCGGTGCCGACGAGGTAGCCGAAGCCGGGCGCGAAGCCTCCGAACGCGACCGTCCAGGTCTGTTCCGTATGCGCTGCAACCACTTCGGCGGTGGACAGGCCCGTCAGGCGGGCGACGTCGTCGAGATCTGCGCCGTCGTAGGTGACGGGAATCGTGACCGCCTCGGATGCGGCAGTGGGGTCGTCGACAGCGGGTTCCAGCGCCGCGACCCACTCGAGTATCGGTGCCGGTGCCCCGTCGAAGATCACCAGCACGGTGCGGGCGGCAGGAACCAGATCGACGACCGCGTCCGGCCGTTGGCGGACCATGGACCGGTGGTACGACATGGTCTCGGGCAGGTCGGCGAACTCGATCAGCAGCGCGTTCTCGCCTGCGGGTAGGAGGCGCATCAGACGAAGGGTGTGATATCGACAGCGTTGACGCGCAACAGATCCCGCACGGCATTCGCCATCGCCACTGCGCCGGGGGAGTCGCCGTGCAAGCAGATCGATTCGGCGCGGACTTCGACCGTTGTGCCGTCCACCGCCTCGACCGTACCGTCGGTGATCATCGTCAGTACCCGCTCGGCGACCGCCTCCGGGGCGCTGAGCACGGCTCCCGGTTCCGAGCGCGAGACCAGAGTTCCCTGTGGGGTGTAGGCGCGATCGGCGAAAGCCTCTGCGACCGTGCGTAACCCGACGCGTTCGGCTTCGTCGAGGAATGCCGAACCGGGCAGTCCGAGTACCGGCAGGTGCGGGTCGTACGCGGCTACTGCCTCGGCGACGGCTTTCGCTTGCTCGCGGTGATGCACGATCGCGTTGTACAGCGCCCCGTGCGGTTTGACGTACGTGACGGCCGAACCGGCCACTCGGGCAAGGCCGTCGAGGGCACCGATCTGGTAGATCACGTCGGCGGTGAGGTCTGCGGGGGCGACGTCGAGAAAGCGTCGACCGAATCCGGCGAGGTCCTGATAGCCGACCTGAGCCCCGATCCGCACGCCCGCGTTCGCAGCAGAGCGGCAGGTGCGCAGCAGAGTGGTCGGATCACCGGCGTGAAAGCCGCACGCGACGTTGGCACTGGACACCACTGCGAGCATCGCGTCGTCGTCGCCCAGAGTCCACGCACCGTAGCTTTCGCCGAGATCGGCGTTGAGATCGATGGCCGTCACCTTGGACAGTCTAGGCGGCGACGAGCCGTCCGGAATTGGCCTTGCGGGTTGCCCCGATGCCGCGGCAGAGGAGGTAGATGACGAACGAGATGGTCGTGACGAAGGTCGAGACCGGGAGCCCCGGAGCGAGCGAGAGCAAGATGCCACCGACAGCGGCGATCTCGGCGAACAGGATGGACAGCAGCGTCGCCTTCAGCGGGCTGGCCGTGACCCGCGCGGCGGCCGCGGCCGGGGTGATGAGCAGTGAGAGCACCAGCAGCGCGCCGACGATCTGCACGCCGAGTGCACAGGCAACACCGACGAGTACGGCGAACACGACCGAGAGCGCGCGGACGGGGACGCCGCGGGCCAGGGCCACCTCGGGGTCGGTGCTGGCGAACAACAGCGGGCGGTACACGACGGTGAGGACGATCAGCACGAGGACGGCGCACACCAGCAGCAGCTGGATTCCGCTCTGCCCGACGCCGACGATCTGGCCGATGAGCAACGAGAAGCTGGTACCGGTTCGGCCCGGGTACAGCCAGATGAACAGCACCGACAGGCCGAGACCGAACGACATGATGACGCCGATGACCGAGTCGCGGTCGCGGGCCTTGTTGCCGAGCAGGGCGAACATCACCGCGGCGACGACGGAACCGACGATGGCCCCGAGTCCGACGGTGATACCAACGAGCAGTGCTGCGGACGCACCGGTGAGGGAGAGTTCACTCGATCCGTGTACCGCGAAGGCCCACTGCCTACTGACGATGAGCGGTCCGAGCGCGCCGGCGAGCAATCCGAGAATGGCAGCGGCGATCAACGCCTGCTGAACGAAGTCGTAGCTCAGCAGATTCGCCGTGGTGTCGAAGTCGAGCATTTTCGAGAATGCGTCGAGAACCTTCTCGTTCATGCCTTGTCTTCTCCGTCGTGCGGTACGGGTGGGTGGTGGGCGCCGGCCGAGCCGAGCGCATCGATCGAGTCGCCGGTTCCGACGACGACGAGCCGACCGCGAACCTTCAACACCTCGACCTCCGTGCCGTACAGCTCGGACAACACCTCGGTGGTCATGACGTCCTCGGGAGTCCCGATCCGGAACCGGCCGTCGACGATGTAGACGACGCGGTCGACGAGCGGAAGGATCGGGTTGATCTCGTGCGTCACGAACAGCACGGCTGTGTCGTGCTCCCGCCGTCGGCGATCGATGAGGCCGGAGACCAACGATTGGTTGGCGAGGTCGAGGCTGAGCAGGGGCTCGTCGCACAGCAGTACCGACGGATCGCCGACGAGTGCCTGGGCGATCCGCAGTCGCTGCTGTTCACCACCGGACATCGAGCCGACCGGTGCGCCGGCGAAGGAATTAGCGTCGACCTGATCGATGGCGCGCTGCACCGTCTCCTTGCGCTGCCGCATGCCGCGCAGTCCCATGCCCCATTTGTGGCCGTCCCAGCCCAGACCGACGAGATCGCGTCCGCGTAGCGGCAGATCGTCGTCGATGTTGCGTTGCTGGGGGACGTACCCCACGCCCGACTGGCCGCGGCGAACGGGACTGCCGCCGATCGACGCGGTGCCGGACGTGAGGTGGTTCTGACCGAGCAGCACCTTGAGCAACGACGTCTTGCCCGACCCGTTGGGGCCGAGGACGGCGACGAACTCGCCCGCCGCGACGGACAGATCCAGGTTCTGCCAGAGGGTGCGGTCGCCGAAGGCCAGTCCGGCATCGCGCAGTTCTACAGCAGGCATGCGTTACAGCTTTCCATCAGCTGCCCACCGATCGGGAAGCGGATCGGCTCACGGGTTGGTGCTGAGCGCGGCCTGCAGGTCCGTCGCGGCCTTGGTCTGCCACTCGATGAACGTCATCCCGGCGGGCAGAGTTTCGGTGACCTCGACGACGGGGATGCCCGCAGCCTCGCTGGTGGTGCGAATGTCCTGTGTGACAGCGTCTTCGGTCTGAGTGTTGTAGACCAGCGCGCGGACGGACTTGGACGTGAACAGATCCCGTGTCGAGGCGATCGATGCGGGCGACGGGTCGTTGCCCTCCTCGATGGCGTCCTTGAAGTCCTCGGGAGTGCGGTCGTCGAGATCGGACTCCTCGAGGAGGTAGTGCGCGATCGGTTCGGTCTGGGCCACCGGTGCGTTCGGGAACTCGGCGGCGATCCGGTCCGTCACGTCGGTGATGGCGTGGATCTGCTCGTGGAACGTTTCGGCGTTGGCGGTGTACTGCGCGGCGTTGTCCGGGTCTAGCTGACCGAGCTTGTCGGCGATCTCCTCGGCGGTGTGCGCTGCGACCTCGGCGTTGTACCAGACGTGTTCGTTGACCTCACCGTGCGAGTGGCCGTCTTCGGTCGCGGGCTCGGTTGCGGACTCTGTTGCTGCCTCGGACGTCGTCTCGGAGTCGTGATCGTGGTCCGCGTCGAGCAACGTGAAGGCATCGACGGACGGCACGTCCTTGCCCTCGGAGCCGAGGATGTCCTCGATGAACTGGTCGTAGCCACCGCCGTTGTAGACCACCAAGGACGCCTCGGCAACCGCGGCAGCGTCACCGGGGCTCGCCTCGTACGAGTGTGGATCTGCCGACGGGTCGGCGATGATCGACTTCACGGTGGCCAGGTCGCCCGCAACGGCCTCGGCAACGCTGCCCCACACGTTCGTCGACGCGACGATCGTGATCGGACCGTCGACGGGGTTGGCCGGAGCGGACTCGGTGCTCGTCGGCTCGTTCGAGCTGCACGCGGTCAGTGCCAGCGCGGCAGCGCAGGTCAGGCCGATGAGGGCCGAGCTCTTGACCCGAGACGGGCGGTGGAAGGACGACATCGATGTACTCCTGAAGGCAGGGCTTGACGCTAATGGAAACCGTTACCGTTGTACTCTAGCTCTCGGGCGGGCTCGGTATCGAATCGGACGAGCCCAACCTCGATTTTCACTGCAGCGTGGTGTGGGACTAACGTCCCGGTTATGGCCAGGTCAAGCGAGCCCCGACGTCAGGCGACGTTGGCGTCGATCGCAGCCGAGCTGAAGGTATCGCGAACCACCGTCTCGAATGCCTACAACCGACCCGATCAACTCTCGCCCGAACTGCGCGAACGCGTTCTCCAGGCAGCCAAGCGACGCGGTTACGCAGGCCCGGACCCGGTCGCGCGATCGTTGCGCACCCGCAAAGCCGGAGCCATCGGACTCCTGCTCACCGAAGCCCTCAGCTACTCCTTCCGCGACCCCGCCGCCATGAGCTTCCTCGCCGGTCTCGCCGAATCCTGCGAGGCCGCAGGACAAGGACTGCTGCTCATCCCCGCCGGAGCCGAACGCGACGACGTCCAAGCCGCAGCCGTCGTCCAACAAGCAGGGGTCGACGGATTCGTCGTCTACTCCGTCGCCGACGACGACCCCTACCTGGCCGCAGTGCGCGAACGACACCTACCGATCGTCGTGTGCGACCAACCCCGCAACATCCCCGAGGCCGCCCTCGTCGCAATCGACGACCGCGTCGCCATGAAAATGCTCGCCGCACATCTGATCTCGCTGGGACACGAACATCTTGCAGTGCTGTGCATGCGGCTCGGACGCGACCGCCGCGATGGCGTCGTACCCCCCGGGCGGCTGGCCGACAGTCACTTCCACGTCCAACGTGAACGTATCGCCGGAGTCCAGGCCGCCATGATCGACGCCGGACTCGACCCCGACACCCTCACCGTCGTCGAACGATTCGACCACACCGTGCGCTCCGGCCACTCCGCCGCAGCCCAGGCACTACAGGCCAACCGCGAGACCACCGCACTGCTCTGCACCACCGACGTCATCGCCCTCGGTGCACTCAACTTCGCCAGAGTCTCGGGAATCGATGTGCCGAGCCAACTCTCGGTCACCGGATTCGACGGCATCTCCGACGCCATTCGCGAGAACCTGACCACCGTGCGCCAGGACGCCGAGGAAAAAGGCCGCCGCGCAGGCAAACTGGTGCTCTCGTCCTCGCACTCGGGCATCGTCGCCGCCGAAACACTCCCGACCGAACTCTTCCGCGGCCGCACCGCAGCACCGCCGCCGGCTCAACCGCCCGCAATCGCCTGACCTGTCCTCGCGCGCTCACTCCAGATTTGCGCCCCAGATCTGCGCCCCTTTTGGGATCAATGTGGGTTTCAGTCACTC
Organism: Rhodococcus sp. 05-2255-1e; assembly: GCF_002259025.1. Classification (NCBI taxonomy): domain Bacteria; kingdom Bacillati; phylum Actinomycetota; class Actinomycetes; order Mycobacteriales; family Nocardiaceae; genus Rhodococcus; species Rhodococcus sp. 05-2255-1e. The sequence goes on from NZ_NOZE01000009.1 coordinate 539,626, forward strand.
AGAGTGCAACAAAGCCACATTCATTCAGTGTCGGTTGGAACCCCGTTCGGGATGAATGTGGGTTTCAGTCAGTCTGAGTGCAACAAAGGCGCATTGATCCCAACTGGGGAGGAGTGAACCGGGTGCGCGAGGCGGGGCGGGGGGTCATGCAGGCTGAGCGCTGAGCAATCTCGCGCAGCGCAGCAGACCGAGGTGACTGTAGGCCTGGGGGTGGTTGCCGAGCGACCGTTCGGCAATCGGGTCGTATTCCTCACTGAGCAGTCCGGTCGGTCCGGCGGCGCTGACGAGTTGAGCGAACAGAGCCTCGGCCTCGGCGCGTTGGCCCACCAGCAGGTATGCCTCGACGAGCCATGCTGCGCACAGGTGGAATCCGCCTTCGCCGCCGGGCAGACCGTCGTCGTGGCGGTAGCGGTAGACCGTTGACCCACTGCGTAGTTCGGCTTCGGTGGCGGTGACCGTGGCGGCGAAGCGCGGATCTGCCGGATCGATCAGGCCGGACAGCCCGATGAACAATGTCGCGGCATCGAGGTCGGTGCCGTCGTAAGCGGCGGTGAAGGACTGCACTTCGTCGTTCCAGCCGTTGGCGAGCACTTCTTCTCGGATGGTGTCACGAAGCTCGCTCCAGCGCGGTTCCGCTGTGCGACCGAATGTTTCGGCCAGTCCGAGGGCGCGGTCGACCGTGATCCACCCCATTACTTTGGAGTACACGTGATGGCGGGGATTGTCTCGGATTTCCCAGATGCCGTGATCGGGCTCGAACCAGCGTCGCTCGACGGCTTCGACCATCGCGCGGACGAGTTCCCAGTCGTCATCGGAGAGGCCGTTTTCCGAGCCCTTGGCCTTACGTGCGTGGGCGAGGGCGGACACCAATTCGACGATGGGGCCGAAGACGTCGAGCTGAACCTGTTGGTTGGCAGCGTTTCCCACGCGTACTGGACGTGAGCCCGCGTAGCCGGGCAGCTCGTCGATGACGGCCTCGGGTGGCAGGCCCAGGCCCCAGATGGTGTAGAGCGGGTGCAGGCGTTCGGGTCCCGACACCGATTCGAGTACCCCATGGATCCACGACAGGTAATTCTCGGCCTCGGCAGTCGATCCGACGTCGACCAGTGCGGTCGCGGTCAGTGCTGCATCGCGCAGCCAGCAGTATCGGTAGTCCCAGTTACGCACTCCACCGATGTCTTCGGGCAACGACGTGGTGGCGGCGGCCATGATCGAGCCGGATTCTGCGTGCACGAGGCCGCGCAGAGTCAGGGCCGATCGCTTCGTTAGATCGCGCTTGAGCGGCGGCAGGTCAAGGCCGTCGGCCCAGTCCTTCCAATACGACTCCGACGCTCGACGGCGTTCGACCTCGGGCCACGGGTGCTCGTCCAGATCGTCTGTGCCGAGCCGTAATTCGAGAACGATCGGCCCGTTCGACGGATCGACCTCGGCGTGGGCCGACTGCTGGGATCCGTCGGAGACGATGTTCCAGGTGACTCCGGGGCTGCGCAGAACCATCGGGTCTGCGGTGCCGAGGATGCGCAGGCCGTCGACGTCGGGTTCCAGCGACGCCCAGGCTTTTCCGAATTCCGGACGCGGCGCGAACGTGACGATGGCGGGTGCCTTGCCGGTGACGACGCGGGTCAGTGCGGTCTGGCCCTGGCCGATGTCGTGCGGGAGGTAGTCGGTGACCTGCAGGCTGGCCCATTTGGTCTGGACGGTCATCGTGCCGTCCACGTACTGCTGGCTCAGCGGAAGTGATGCGCGGACGGGTCCGATGCTGAAGTGACCGGCCTGATCGCCGCCGAGCAGATGCGCGAACACCGCTGCCGAATCGGGCTCGGGGTGACAGAGCCAGGTGACATCCGCATCGGGAGTGAGCAGCGCGACGGCGTTGGGGCTGGCCAACATCGTCAGTCGTTCGATGCGCGGGGCGTCGGCTCCGGAGAGCCACTGGCGACGCTCCTCGAGCAGGAACGCCAGTGCCAGCGCCACGTGCTCGGTGCTGTCGATGCGGAACTCGGCGAGGGTGTCGCCCGGTCCGATCTTGACTCCGATGTCGGGTCCGTGCAGGTGGCCGAATGCCTTCTCGTCGGTGACGTCGTCGCCGAAAAAGACTGCGGCAGTGGAGGCTTCCTGATGTCTGAGGATATCGAGGGCGACGCCCTTGTCGGTGATGATGACGGCCAGCTCGATGACGGACTTGCCCTCGGTCACCTGGACGCCGTCGCGTGCGGCAGCACCGGAACGCACGGCGGCCAGGGCTTCCTCGCCCGCGGCGGGCTCGGCGTTGCGCACGTGCAGTGCGACGCTGGCCGGCTTGGTTTCGATACTCACGCCCGGATGGGCGTCGGCGATGGCTTGGAGCTCGCCGGTGATGACGGTGAGGAGCTTCTTGGCGTCGTCGTCGATGGCGTTGACGAACCCGGCGTCGAACTCGCTGCCGTGGCTACCCACGAGCTGCACCTCGGACGGCAATCGCGAGAGGATCGCGAGATCGCGAAGAGCGCGGCCGGAGATGACCGCAGCGTTGGTGCCGGCGAGGGAGGCGAGCCCGCGCATGGCGCTGACGGACTCGGGGTGCGGGAAGGCCTTCTGCGGGTCGGAGACGATCGGAGCCATGGTTCCGTCGTAATCGGACGCGACGAGCAAACGCGGAGTCCGAGCGACTCCGACGAGTGCGCGGCGAAGTTCGAGCGGCAATTCGAGAGCAGTCACGCGTCGAATCTAGGCGATGAACCTCGTGTCGGCGTACCTGGCTTTGTGCGCTGGGTGCATCACTGCTGGTCGGGAACCAGACCGGGCGACGGCGTCACACCGGAAGCAGCCGACATCGACCTCGCGGATTTGGTGACGATGGCCAACATCGCTCGTTGGGCGGCGTCGGCGTCACCGGACTGGATGGAGGACGCGACCACTCCGTGCAACCGGATGGCCTCGGGGTCTGCTTGCCGCGACATCAAGGCATGGCGGGTGCGTCCGGCGAGTACCTCGACGACGATGTCCGACATCGACCGCAACATGGGATTGCCCGACGCCTCCAACAGCGTGCGGTGAAAGTTGCAGTCGTGTTCGAGGTAGGCCTCCGAGTCCGCGGAACGCGACGTCGACGACATACCGATAACCGCCGCGGTCAGCGCCCCGCAGTGCTCGGGGGTGGCTCGGTGGGCAGCGAGTTTGGCCGCCAGAGGCTCGATACCTGAGCGCAGTTCGCTGAGCAGCAGAAGCTGCTCGGCGCGGGCAGGACCGGCCAGTTGCCAGCGGATGACCACCGGGTCGAGGGAGTTCCAGTTCTGCGAACCCAGGACCGTGATGCCGACGCGTCGCCGAACGGTGAGCAGGCCCAGTGACTCGAGAACACGAACGACTTCTCGCACCACGGTTCGCGATACGGCGAACCGCACGGCGACGTCGTCGGCCGAGATTCGGGTGCCACTCGGGATCGCGCCACTCACGATGTCGCGCCCGAGCTCGTCGAGCACCGAATCGTGGAGTTGGCGAAAATCATTGGTCTCGGTCATGTCCGATCGATCGTCCCACGGGTTGCCCGGTTTCTCGCGTCTGTCCGATCCCGATGCACCGGATGGAGCAGTATCGAGGCATGGCAGCAGAGAAGACAGGCAGAGCGCACCATCCGGTTCTCGTGGTGATTGGGGTATCCGGATCGGGCAAATCAACCGTGGCAGGCATCCTCGCCGGAGCCTTGAAATGGGACCTCCAAGAGGGCGACGACCTGCACCCGGACGCCAACGTCGCGAAGATGGCGTCGGGTCAGCCCCTGACCGACGAGGACCGATGGCCGTGGCTCGACATCATCGCCGAGTGGATCACCGACCACACCAGCACGGGACGATCGGGAATCGTGACGTGCTCGGCACTCAAACGGTCGTATCGGGACGTACTGAGCGCAGGAGCCAGGGACGGGGCGCCGGTGATCTTCGTGCACCTGGCCGGAACCAAGGACCGAATCAGCGGGCGTCTGAATGCACGGATGGACCACTTCATGCCGTCCTCGCTGCTGGACACCCAGATCTCGACACTGGAACCCCTCGGCGACGACGAGAACGCCATCGTCGTCGACATCGGCCCGCCGCCCACCAAAATCGCCGAACACGTCCTCGTCGAACTCGAAAAACGCGCAGGAATGTCCGAAAGCCACTGAGTGCTGCCTGCCTCTGCCCTCTCGCTCCCCACCCGGGTTCGGATCAATGCGGGATTCAGTCGGTCAGAGTGCGGCAATGGGACATTGATCCACACCCGGGGGCCGAAACAGGGCAGAGGTCCGGGGCGGAGTGTCCGGTAAGTGCATATTCCAAGCAAGCGCGCTTGATTTTAAGTACTACGAATGACCGAAAGGACTTGTAAAAGTACGACGAATGCGAGAAGGTGAGCTTGTTCACTTTTCAGTGAGGAGACAGCTCATGGTGCGAGGCGCACCCGCCAGGCCGGTCCAACTTCCCGTTCCCAATGCAGATGTCTGGGACTGGCAACTCGACGGTCTGTGTCGTGGTCTCGACTCGTCCGTGTTCTTCCATCCCGAGGGGGAGCGAGGCCGTGCCCGCGCCACTCGGGAAAAGACCGCCAAGCAGGTCTGCGGCCGGTGCCCGGTGCTCGAGCAATGCCGTCAGCACGCACTCGAGGCGAACGAGCCGTACGGCGTGTGGGGCGGAATGTCTGCACACGATCGCGCAGACTTCTACCGCGGAGCCGTTCGTACCGCTTGATCGGAAAACCTGTCGGTGGGCTCGTGTTTCATGACGACCCATGAACAAGGTCCTGCGTGCGACGCTCGTCAGTGCGGTCGTCATCACCACCGTCATCGGAATCGCGTCGTTCGTGTTGAGTTTCGCCGCACTGTGGGATCTAGCCACGATGGCGGGCGTCCCGCGTTCTCTGTCGTGGCTGTGGCCCGTGATCGTCGACGGCACCATCTTGCAGGCCACGATCTCCGTTATCGCACTCGCCCAATTCGAGGAACAACGCAGTGGTCGACGCTTTTTCTGGGGCGTGTTGATCACGGCGGCTCTGGTCAGTATCGGCGCAAATGCCATGCACGCCTTCATTTCCGACGCCGGAACACTGCATCCGGCGCTGTCGGCGGCCATTGCAACGGTCGCCCCGGTCAGTCTGTTGGCCGCGACCCACGGACTCGGCATCCTGGTCCGAGTGCCGGCCGAACTGCCGCGCGACGTCGAACTACCCGAACCCGAACAGACCCATGAAATCGCACAGGTCCATGCGGTCGAACAGACCGGCAAGGCCGAGGCGCAACAGCACCGCACAACCGAGCAACCCGACGACGTCGAGTCGAGCACCGCAGACGTTCCGGTCGATGCCCGGAGGCTGACGGTCCCCGGCGCCGCGAGCATCGACGACCATGACGGCGACACCTCGGGTGCGCGAACCCAGGAGACGCTGATCGAGGATGTTCGTCGCGATTCGCCGACGAGCGATATTCCGTTCACGTCCGTGCGCACGGTCGAACCATTGGACGACGTCGATCGCTGGATTCTCGACGAGGAACGGGTGGACGATCTCTATCCCGTCGACGCTCCGTGACATCCGGTGGCACCATCGAGTGATGAGCCAGAATCTGCCGAGATCCGTAGTTCCCGAGAAGCCGAAGCCGGGTCAGGAGTCGGTGTGGGATTACCCCCGTCCACCGAAGCTCGAGTCCTCCAACCGTTCGCTGGTCGTCCGGCTCGGCGGCGAGGTGGTCGCGCGCACCACCGCCGCGTACCGAGTGCTCGAAACCAGCCATCCGCCCACCTGGTACATCTCTCCCGCAGACGTGGTTCCGGGTGCGCTGACGCCGTCCGAGGCCCGGTCGACGCACTGCGAATGGAAGGGCGCGGCGACGTACTGGGACGTGCACGGAGGGGACGCCGTGGCACCGGCCGCGGGGTGGAGCTACGAGAACCCGACACCGCGGTTCGCCGAGATCGCCGGCTACCTCGCGTTCTCACCCAGCCGACTCGACTGCGAAATCGACGGCGAGGCGGTCCGGCCGCAAGAAGGCGGTTTCTACGAGGGCTGGATCACCGACGACGTGGTCGGGCCGTTCAAGGGCATTCCAGGCTCCTACGGCTGGTGATCACTCACCCCGCGGGTAGCTCGGCGCGGGGGATGATCTGAATCGAACTCGTTGCGCCGGGGTCGCTGCCGGTCACCAGCACGTCCCCGGTGCGCGGGTCCACGGCAACGGAGTTGGCCTGTGTCACGGTCGGGACGTCGCCCAGGATTCGCGGTGCGGAGACGTCCGAAACATCGACCACGCGCAGCAGATTCGACGCTGTCAACGTCACGAACAGCAGTGCCCGGTCGCGGTCGACGGCAAGTCCGTACGGATTTCCCGGGGCCTCGATCGACGCGGTCTGGCGAATACTCCCCGCAGCGTCGACCGAAGCGAGAAGAACGGTTCCGCCGTCGGTGTCGGCGAACCCGGCTGTTGTCTCGTTCACCGTCACGGCGTGGGTCAGCTTGACGCCGATCGGGGCCTGCGCCACCTCCCGCTGGGTCGCGCCGTCGTAGACCCACACACCGTTGCCCTGCACGTCTGCGACGGCGGCGTACGGGCCGAGAGCGGCAGCGCCACCGGGCTGGACCGGGCCCGGCGGTAGCTCCGACAAGACCGATCCCTCGCGCAGGAAGATCACCCCGCCGCCCATCTCGTTGGTAGCCACGATCGTGCCGCCGGAGGTGAGCACCGCGTCGTGCGGTTGGCGTCCGACACCCGTGGCCGTGGACAGGATCGCGCCGTCGTTCAGCGCCACTTCGAGTAGTTCGTCACTGCCTTCGAGCGGGGCCAGGACCGGGCCGTCGAGACCTGCCAGCGACAGGTGCCGGGGTGCGCCCGTCGTCTGGACCATCTGCCGGACGGCACCCGTCGCCGCGTCGAACAGCACCACGCCGTCGGGCTCGCGTACTCCGGCGGCGGCGATGCCCGACGTCCCCACGACGATGCCCTCGGGAGCCCCGGGGAGCGGAACGACAGTTCCGACGGGATCGGCAGAATCGGGTGCCTGGGCCGGTTCGGCTGCCGGAGTTGTTGCCGGAGTGGTTGCCGGCGAGGGGGATTCGTCAGGGGCAGGAGAGCACCCCACGAGCAGGAGGCACGTGACCGTCGCCGCGGTGAGAGCGGTTTTCACGATCGGCGGTACTGCTCGAAGTGCAGGGCATCGTCCAGTGGACGCCCCGTGCGCCAGCCGAATCGCTCGAGATCCGGTACCTCCTGGAACGACTCGACCGGGCCCACACACAACCATGCGATCGGACGCACCGGGGCGGGGATGTCGAGCAGTTCGGTGAGGTACGCCTCGTCGTAGAACGACACCCAGCCGACCCCGACGTTCTCGGCTATCGCTGCGAGCCAGAGGTTTTCGATGGCCAGTACTGCCGAGAACAATCCGGTGTCGTCGACGGTGTCGCGACCGAGGACGTGCGGGCCTCCCCGGTTCGGGTCGTACGTGACCACCACTCCGGTGCCGCTGGTCTCGATCCCTTCGATACGGATGGGATCGAACGTCTGTCGGCGCTCGGAGTCGAGCTTGTCCGCGAAGTCCTGTCGGCAGTCGGCGACGTGTGCGGCGAAGGCGCTCAACGTGTCGGGTTTGCGGACCACCACGAAATCCCAGGGCTGGGTGTTACCGACGCTCGGTGCCTGATGCGCTGCGCCGAGGATGCGGCGCAAGGTGTCGTCGTCGACGACGGTTCCGTCGAACTCGGCTCGCACGTCGCGGCGAGATCGAATGGCCGCGTATACCGACAGTGTGGCTTCGGTCATGATATCCGTTCTCCGATAACAGTTTTCAGGTTCTCGTTCAGTTCGTAGACGAGGGCGGGCAGGTGCTCGCCGGGGGTGGGGCGGCCCAGATGGAAGCCCTGCGCCCGTCCGCATCGCAGCTCACGCAACACCGATACCGTCCTTTCGTCCTCCACGCCCTCTGCGGTCACCGACAGCCCCAGTGTGCGCGCCAGTTCGATGGTCGAGCGAACGATGGCGGCGTGAGTGGCATTGTGCGACATTCCGCTGACGAACGTTCGATCTATCTTGAGTTCCTGGACCGGGAGGCGCTCGATGTAGGCCAGAGAACTGTAGCCCGTGCCGTAATCGTCGATGGCGACCTGCACTCCCATGGCGTGCAGACCGGCCAGCACTTCCGTGGCACCGGCGGGGTCGGTCATCGCGGAGCTCTCGGTGACCTCCAAGGTCAACTGCTCTGCAGGGCAATCGAACTCGGACAGGACTCGGGACACGTGGAAGATCAGACTGTCGTCGAACAGGTTTCGAGTGGAGATGTTGACGGCCATGCGCAGGTTCAGGCCCGATGCTGCCCATCGCTGTCGTTCCGCCAGGGCTTGCTCGAGGACGTAGCGGGTCAGTGGGCGGATCAGTCCGGTGTGCTCGGCCGTGGGCAGAAATGCGCTGGGAGAGAGAATGTCTCCACTCGGGTGGTGCCAACGCAGCAAGGCTTCGACCCCCACCACGGTCATCGAGTCCAGGTCGACCTGGGGCTGATAGCGCAGTCTCAGTTGATCCGACGCGAGGGCGGCGGTGAGCTCGCCCAGCATGATCAACTGCTCGCTCTTGTCCCGGTCCATGGACCGGTCGTAGTACGCGACGCGCGATTGCACGGTCTTCGCGGCCTGCACGGCGAGGTCGGCGCGCTGCACCAGACGGTCGGGTGTGGCGTCGTCCTCGGCGACGCGCGCCGGGGCGTTCGTCGCCACCCCCACGCTCGCTTCGATGAGCAACGACATGTTGCCCACCTCGAACGGCGTCGAGAATTGTTCCAGTATGTCGCGGGCGAGGGCTGCGGGATCCATCGAATCCGACTCACCGCACAACGCGAATTCGTCACCGGCCAAGCGTGCCAACAGGATCGCGTCGTCGCCCACCGTGCGCAGTCGGGTGGCGACGGCGGCCAACACCTGATCTCCGAGGCCCCGTCCGAACGTGTCGTTGATTTCGGTGAAGCGGTCGATGTCGACCGTCAGCAATGTCGATTCACCGGCGTTGCCGTAGATCCGGTGTTCGAGGGCGCGCAGATTGGCCAGCCCGGTGAGGTGGTCGGTGTCGGCGACGGCACGGAGCTGAACGGTCTGGGTGTGCAGCAGTCGCAGCAGGTCGGTGATGCGCAGGATCACCAGGACCACCAGAATGCCCGCGCACAGCATGACCGCCCATCCCCATTGTGCGATCGGCTTCTCGCGCACGACTTCGACGACCATCACGGCGGGGGCGGTGAGCGTGGCGGCGGTCAGCACGACGACGGACGGTGTGGTGAACGACGCCATCAGGTGGGCGTCGGATTCGATGGTGGGACTGGTGATTCTCCGCATCGACGGGTGGAGTGCGGCGACGCCGATGAGGACGTAGGACAGCGTCCATCCCGCGTCGAGCAGCGAGCGGTCGGCCGAGGAATCGGACACGATGGAGAAGTTGTTGACGGTGTCGGTGACGACGAGCAGGACCACCGCCGCGGTGAGCAGTCGGTAGGACAGTGCCCGCCACTGACGAGAGCCGACGAAGTGGGCGAGCAACCCGAGCAGAAAGATGTCCATCGCGGGATAGGCGACATCGACCAGCCCGGCGACGCCGGAAATGCCGTCCCCATCCAGCGACGGTTGGACCGCAAAAACCCAGGTGAGCAGTGCGAATGCGACCATCACGATAGCGCTGTTGGCGATGTGGCCGCGTTCGCTCGCCCTCCACTTGTGCCGGACCAGCAGAAACAGTCCGAAACCGTAGATCGGGTAGCCGACGAGGTAGAGCGCGTCGGCGAGCGACGGGTAGGACGCGACGCCTCCGCCGGCGTGAAGCCACTCGTAGACGATGTCGCCGAGCACCCACACCGCGGTGCCCGCGGCGATGCTCCACCAGGCGGTTCGGTTGCGCGGACGGTTGAGCCTCGTTCCCACGATCGTGGCGGCGACGGCGGACGCCCCGACCACGACGAAGATCGATTGCGACCAGACGGAGTCGGGCACCGCGAAGTAGGCGATGCAGCCGAGTACGCCGAGTGCTCCGTACCACCGCCACCAGGCCGTCACAGTTGTCTCCAGCCGTTCGCGTGATCCGACGACTCAACAATGGCACATCAGGTGACCTGGGTCACTTTCTCGGGGTGTTTTTCGGGCTCGATGCAGGTAACGGGGATGTCGGTGCCTCGTGGGAGCATGAAATCGTGGAGTCGAACGCCGGGAAGGCGAAGAGCGGGGAAGCGAGCATCATGCACGCCGATCTCGACTCCTTCTATGCCTCGGTGGAGCAGCGAGACGACCCGCGGTTGCGGGGAAAACCGGTGATTGTCGGCGGGGGGGTGGTACTCGCGGCCAGCTACGAGGCCAAGGCCTTCGGGGTACGCACCGCGATGAGCGGTGGGCAGGCGCGGGCGGTCTGTCCGCAGGCGATCGTCGTGCCTCCGCGTATGGAGGCGTACTCCCAGGCGAGCAAGGACGTGTTCGACGTCTTTCACGACACGACGCCGCTCGTCGAGGGAATCTCCATCGACGAGGCCTTTCTCGACGTCGGAGGCCTGCGCAAGATAGCGGGCAGTGCACTCGACATCGGGCAGCAACTGCGCCGCGACGTCGCCGAACAGGTCGGGCTCCCGATCACCGTCGGGATTGCCACCACCAAGTTCCTGGCGAAGGTGGCCAGTGCGTTCGCCAAACCCGACGGGCTGCTGTTGGTGCCACCCGGTGGTGAACTCGAGTTCCTGCACCCGCTGAACATCGAACGGCTGTGGGGCGTCGGCAAGGTCACCGCCGAGAAGCTGCACGTGCTCGACATCCGAACCGTGGGAGACATCGCGGCCTACGGCGAGAGATCGCTGGCCTCGGTGTTGGGAAAGGGCGCAGGAGCGCACCTGTACGCACTGGCCATGGGCCGAGATCCGCGCCGCGTGCAGCCCGGAAAGTCGCGTAGTTCCATCGGTGCCCAACGGGCCCTGGGCCGCGGGCGGCACGACGCGGCCGAGGTGGAGGCGTCGTTGATCGGTCTCGTCGATCGCGTCACGCACCGAATGCGGGGCGCGCAGCGGACCGGCCGAACGGTCATGTTGCGCTTGCGGTTTGCCGATTTCACTCGGGCCACCCGATCGCACACCCTCGATCGCGCCACCGCCGACACCCGGGACATCCTCGATGCCGCCCTCGAGCTGCTGCACGAGGCGGCTCCGCTGATCGCGGAGAAGGGCATCACGCTGGTCGGGGTGACGGTCTCGAGCATCGACAGGGGTGGAGCCGAGCAACTGGAACTGCAGTTCGACGCCCCCTCGGTACGCAGACCACCCGAGGCGTCGGCTCTCGACCGTGCGTTGGATGGGGTGCACAAGAAGTTCGGGTCGACGTCGCTGACGCGCGGGGTACTGCTCGGACGAGACCCGGGGGTATCGGTACCGCTGCTGCCGGACTGACTACGTGCGCACCGTGGGCTGCACCCGAAGCCCTCGGGCATCATGGTCAGCCGCTCCGTGACTTTCAGCCGATACGACGGGTCGGCCTGCAGATCGAAGCGTTGCAGCACGGTGCCGAGTACCAGTACGGCCTCATGGATGGCGAATTGCCTTCCGATGCATGCTCTTTCGCCCGTCCCGAAGGGCTTGTACACGTGCGCCGGCCGAGCTTTGATGCGGGCGGGCAGAAAGTTGTCGGGGTCGAATTTCTCCGGCCGGTCGCCCCACACCGGATCTCGGTGCAGGGCCGTCGCGAGCACGATCGCCCAGTCTCCTGCCGCCATGGGGTAGCCGTCGCCGATGACGGTGTCGGCTCGTGCGCCGCGTCCGAACGCGGGAACCGTCGGCCACAGACGCAGTGATTCGTCCAGGACTCGGCGGACGTACCGGAGTTTGGGGACCTGGCCGAACTCCGGCTTGTCCGTCCCCCATATCTCGTCCACCTCGGCCCGAGCACGTTCGAAGACGTCGGGGTGGGTGGCCAGGAAGTACAGTGCGAAAGACAATGCACCAGAGGTGGTCTCGTGCCCGGCGATCAAAAACGTCAGAATCTGGTGGCCGATGTTGGCTTCGCTCAATGCATTCGGGTTGTCGGCCTCGCGCGCCGCGTCCATCATGATCTGCAGTAGGTCGGTGAAGTCGCCGTCGGACTGTCGACGAGTACGTACGACGTCGGTGAGTACCTCGGCCAGGTACTTCTTGTTCTGCTCGTAGCGGCGGTCCGATCGGGCGAACAGCGGCGCGGCGAACGCCGGGATCGATACCAACGCCCGCCGTTGGTTGTACGTCAGTGCGCCCACCATCGCGGACACGAACGGGTGTGGTTCGGCGCGGGTGAACGAGCCGAAGCTGTAGCTGAATCCGGTGCGTCCGATGGTCTCGAGCGTCAGCTTCGTCATGTCCGAGGACACGTCGGTCGTCGACGCGTCGCGCGAACGCTCGGTCCAATGCTCGATCAGATCGTCCGCGACGTTCACCATGATGTCGTGGTAGCCCCGCATGGCTCCGGCGGTGAACGCCGGCCGCAACAGATCGTGGGCGCGTTGCCAGTTGGGCTCATGGTTGTAGGCGGTGAACAGGCCGTCGGCACCGATGTCGCGGAGGCGCTCGACGCCCGGCGGCAGGAACTTCTCGAAGCGGTGTTCGTCGCACAGATCGCCGACCACGTCGGCACCCGAGGCGAAGACGAAGCGTTTGCCGAGAATGTGGCGCTCGAACATCGGTCCGAGCCGGGCGGCCAGAGCGGTCGAATCCTGGATCGGCGAGCGCGGGTCGACGCCGATGACGTCGCCCAGTATCGGCAATCGATACGGCGGATGCGGTAGTACGCCGTCTCGTAGTGCGAATTCCGTCGACATGGCCGCTCCTCAGTCCCCGAACCGACTCGTTGAACCGGTGTCAAATAGTGACCGTACTCACCGTTGAACTCGTGTCAAGTAAGGTTCGAAACCCCATGACCACACCTCGAAAACGCATGACACCGGAGCAGCGGCGTGCGCAGCTGATCGAGATCGGGTCGACCCTGTTCGCCGAACGTCCCTACGAGGACGTGTGGATCGAGGAAGTGGCAGACCTGGCCGGGGTCTCACGGGGTCTGATGTATCACTACTTCCCGTCCAAGCGGGAGTTCTTCGTCGAGATCGTGCGCACCGAATCCGAGCGCAACCTCGCCGTCACCGCCCCGGACCCCTCGTTGCCGGTCCTCGAGCAGATAGCCGCCGGACTCGACGCCTACATCGCCTACACCGACGAGCATGCGCACGGTGTCCGAGCGGTCAATCGAGGCGCGCTGCTCGGAGACGACCGCATCAACGACATCCTCACGCGCGAGTTCGACATTCAGCAGCAGCGCATTCTCGACGCGCTGCCGGACGAGTTCCACGACGACGAGATGATCCGGGCCGCGCTCCGCGGGTGGGTGGCTTTCGTCCGCGCGGTCTGTCACGACTGGGTGGAGCGCAGGACTCTGAAGAGGGAACAGGTTCGCGAGCTGTGTCTGAAGGCGATTGCAGGTCTTCTCGAGGTGTGACCTGCGGGTCTATCGTCGGGGAATGTGCCGAAACATCACCACCCTGCGGGGATTGGAACCACACGCCACCGACGACGAGATCGAGGCCGCAGCGCGTCAGTACGTCCGCAAGATCAGCGGAGTTCAGAAGACGTCCGACGCCACCCGTGACGCGTTCGAGACGGCAGTCGCCGAGGTGACGGCCACGACGCATCGGCTGCTCGACGCCCTGCCGGACCGGCGGCAGCCACCTCCGACGGTGCCGCCGCTCAGGCGTCCGGAAGTGCAGGCGCGGATTGCCGCCAAGGCGGCTGCCGGGGCCTGATGCGCGCTAGCAGACCACTGCATCGAATGGATGGTTTTCCGCAGAATCGGACGCGCGATCGGGGTCGAGGGTGGCAAACTGGTCGAGTCAGGCGAAGGGGGTGACGATGACCGATCGACGACGACGACGCACGTTCGATTCCCGAGACGGTGACGCCGAGGTCGCCGAGCCGCTGCTGCGAGCGGTGTTGTCCTACGCGCCCCGCGACGAGTCCCCGATGCCCCATCCTTCCGAGGGCATCACCTTGCGGGCCGAGAACGGATCCGGTTCGATCCGCCTGGAATTGGCCATCGCCGACGATCTCGGGGTAGGCGTACCGGGACCGTTCGGATCCAGATTCTACGAATGTGGCTCGTTCGAAGTGGTTGTGCCGCAACGAGACCCACGCGAGGGTGCGTTGTTGATGATTCACCTGCTCGAAGCCCAGGCCCCGCATCGATTCGAGTTCACCGCATCCATGCCTGCGTGCTGGGAGTTGCGGCTCGAGCGAGACGGCTCCGTATCGGTGCTCGACGGCACCGGCGACGCAGTGATATTCATCGGTCGCCCATGGGCTTTCGACTCCGACCTGCACCCGGTGCACGTGTACTACACCATCGAGAACGGCCTGTTGGTGCAGAACGTCGGAGCTACGTCCGACACCGGATATCCCATTCTCGTCGACCCCGATCCCGAGGCGATCATCACCGGAGACGGCAGGCTCGTCACCGAGAGCTGGACACCGCGGCTGGTCGTCGGAGGCATCGTCGAGGACCTCCCGCCGCGGTCGATCTCCGGCCGAAAGATCATTCCCGGCTGAAAAGCGTTGCAGCGCAGTCAGAACGGATCGTGCTGAATGTGCTCCATCGGCGTACCGACCTTGCGCAGTGCGTACAGCGTGGTGCGCACCATCGACGGCGATCCACAGATCTGAATCTGCCGATCGGCCCACGAGCCGAACCGCGTCACCACCTTGCCCACCGGGCCGTGCAGTCGATGATGCATGCCCCACGGGAGTTCGCGCGTCGGACCCGAGTGCCACCACGGATCCTCGAGCTCCTCGGTCACCGGCACCACCGTCAGCCACGGATTCGACAACGACAGCTGCCACAGTGTGTCGAGGTCGTAGAGGTCGCACGGATACGTCCCACTGACGAACAGATGCACCCGCGGATTGGTGCTGCGCTGGGCCATCTCCATCACCTGCGCGCGCAACGGTGCCAAACCGGTGCCCCCGGCGATCATCAGCACGTCCTCGCCGATCGTGCGATCGACGTGCATGCCGCCCAGCGGCGGGCTGATCAGCCAACGGTCGCCGACAGTCGTTTCGGTGACCATCGCCGGTGATACCCAGCCTCCGGATACGCGTCGAACATGGAACTCGATCTCGCCGTAGGGGTTGCTGGGAATGGCAGGGGACAGGTAGCGCCACAGTTTGGGCCGCTGCGGAATCTGCACACTGACGTACTGGCCGGGGAAGTACGGAATCTCCCCGTCGGTCTTCAGTCGCACCACGGCCAGGTCGTCGAGCAGGCGGTGATGTTCGACGACCGTCGCGCTCCAGTACGGGGGCAGCTCGTCGTTGTCGGCGGCGGCCATCGCGTTGCTCACCACGGTGAGGGCGTCTCGCCAGGCGGTCTCGACCTCGTCGGTCCACATCTCGGTGCCGGCGAAGCTCCGGAAGGCGCTGATCAGCGCCGAACTCCCCGCCCGGAAATGTGCCCCGGAAATTCCGTGCTTGCGGTGGTCCCGGCCCAGCTGTTCGAGGAACGGCTCGACGCGGTCGGCATCGTCCAGATTGTCGAAGATGTACCCCAGTGCCAGGACGAAATGCTCGCGCAATGCGTCCATCGACGCCGGGAACAGGGAACGGAAGTCGGGATACTCGGCGAAAAGGTGAGCGTAGAACGACCGGGACAGCTGTTCGGGACCGTTCGGTGCAGCCGCTACCGACTTGAATCCGGTGCGGACCAGGGAGACCGTGCGTGCGTCGAGCAACCTCCACCCCCACCGATTGACACCTTCGACCGTCACCAAAGTAGACCGATCGAGACTTTCGCGCATCAGGGCTGCGCCCTCGTGCGCGTCTTGCGCCCCTCCAGGTACGCAAAACGCGCACGAGAAAAATCAAGGTTGAGCGGAACAGACTCAACTTGTCTATGGTTGTACCCAGCGACAGTCTCGAATCCCACTCTCGGAAGAAGGTGACCGGTGGACAGTTTCACTCCCACCACGAAGTCGCAGGCGGCGCTCTCTGCTGCCCTGCAGGCCGCATCCGCGGCCGGTAACCCGGACATTCGTCCGGCACATTTGTTGGTGGCGTTGCTCGATCAGACCGACGGCATCGCCACACCACTGCTGAAGGCCGTCGGCGTCGACCCTGCAACGGTGCGTCGAGAAGCGCAGAACCTCGTCGACCGCCTGCCCTCGGCATCCGGTTCGACCACCACTCCGCAACTCGGCCGTGAAACCCTCGCCGCGATCACCGCCGCACAGCATCTGGCCACCGAACTCGACGACGAGTACGTCTCCACCGAACACATCATGGTGGGCCTGGCGACCGGCAGCGACGACGTCGGCAAGCTGTTGACCGGTCACGGAGCCGGACCCAACGAGCTGCGCGACGCCTTCCAAGCCGTTCGCGGCAGTGCTCGGGTCACCAGCGCAGATCCCGAGAACACCTACCAGGCGCTGGAGAAGTACAGCACCGATCTGACCGCGCTGGCCCGCGAAGGCAAGCTCGATCCCGTCATCGGCCGCGACACCGAGATCAGGCGCGTCGTGCAGGTTCTCTCACGGCGCACCAAGAACAATCCGGTGCTCATCGGCGAACCCGGTGTCGGCAAGACGGCCATCGTCGAAGGACTCGCGCAACGCGTCATCGCCGGTGACGTACCGGAGAGCCTGCGCGGCAAGACCGTCGTCTCCCTCGACCTCGGTTCGATGGTCGCGGGCGCGAAGTTCCGCGGTGAGTTCGAGGAGCGGCTCAAAGCCGTGCTCGACGACATCAAGAACTCCGCAGGCCAGGTCATCACGTTCATCGACGAGCTGCACACCATCGTCGGAGCAGGTGCGACCGGTGAATCGGCGATGGACGCGGGCAACATGATCAAGCCGATGCTCGCCCGCGGTGAACTGCGCCTCGTCGGTGCGACAACCCTCGAGGAGTACCGCAAGTACATCGAAAAGGATGCCGCCCTCGAACGACGCTTCCAGCAGGTCTACGTCGGTGAGCCGTCGGTCGAGGACACCGTCGGCATCCTGCGCGGACTCAAGGAGCGCTACGAGGTGCACCACGGCGTCCGGATCACGGACTCCGCCCTGGTCGCCGCGGCCACGCTCAGTGACCGGTACATCACCGCCCGGTTCCTGCCGGACAAGGCCATCGACCTGGTCGACGAGGCCGCGTCCCGGCTGCGCATGGAGATCGACTCACGCCCGGTCGAGATCGACGAGGTCGAACGTGCCGTCCGTCGCCTCGAAATCGAGGAGATGGCCCTGGCGAAGGAGACCGACGACGCGTCGAAGGCTCGGCTCGACAAGCTCCGCCAGGAACTTGCCGATCTGCAGGAGAAGCTCGCCGGGCTCAGCACCCGCTGGCAGAACGAGAAGAACGCCATCGACTCGGTGCGGGTCCTGAAGGAGGAGCTCGAGAACCTGCGCGGCGAATCCGACCGCGCCGAACGCGACGGCGATCTGGGCCGGGCCGCCGAGCTGCGCTACGGACGTATCCCGACTCTTGAGAAGGAGCTCGCAGCCAAGACCGAGGACTCGCCGGCTCAGGGTGACGTCATGCTCAAGGAGGAGGTGGGACCGGACGACGTCGCCGACGTCGTCGCGGCCTGGACCGGAATTCCGGCAGGCCGGATGCTCGAGGGTGAGACCGCGAAGCTGCTCCGCATGGAAGACGAGCTCGGCAAGCGAGTCGTCGGGCAGAAGGGTGCAGTACAAGCGGTGTCCGACGCCGTCCGACGCTCCCGCGCCGGGGTGGCCGATCCCAACCGTCCGACGGGATCGTTCCTGTTCCTCGGACCGACCGGTGTCGGTAAGACCGAGCTGGCGAAAGCGTTGGCGGAGTTCCTCTTCGACGACGAACGCGCGATGGTGCGTATCGACATGAGCGAGTACAGCGAGAAGCATGCCGTCGCTCGGCTCGTCGGTGCACCTCCGGGCTACGTCGGCTACGAGGCCGGAGGTCAGCTGACCGAGGCCGTGCGTAGGCGTCCGTACACGGTTGTGCTCTTCGACGAGGTCGAGAAAGCGCACCCCGATGTGTTCGACATCCTGCTCGCAGTGTTGGACGAAGGCCGGCTCACCGACGGCCAGGGCCGGACCGTCGACTTCCGCAACACGATCCTGATCCTCACCTCCAACCTCGGTGCCGGCGGTACCAAGGAGCAGGTGATGGACGCGGTGCGGCGATCGTTCAAGCCCGAGTTCGTCAATCGACTCGACGACGTGGTGGTGTTCGACGCGTTGTCCGAGGATCAGCTCGAGTCGATCGTCGACATCCAGCTCGGCTTCCTCGCCAAGCGTCTGGCAGCTCGTCGACTGACGCTTGACGTGTCGTCACCGGCGAAGATGTGGCTCGCGGTTCGCGGCTACGACCCGCTGTACGGAGCGCGGCCGCTGCGTCGACTGATCCAGCAGGCCATCGGGGATCAACTGGCGAAGCTGCTGCTCGCCGGCGACGTCCACGACGGCGATGTGGTGTCGGTCGGTGTCAGCCCTGACGGAGAGCGCCTGATCCTGGGCTAGCCGCGGTCTTTTCCCGAGCAGGCCCGCACGAGTACAGCTCGTGCGGGCCTGTTTTTGCCTTCAACCGGGGTGTACCGGGTAGGTACGCTCGTGGGATGACGAATCCGGACGACCCGCGGTCACCCAGAGAACGCGATCAGGACGCGGCGGACGGGCCGGAGTCAGCAGAATCGACCCAGGCCTACGGACAGCAGTACCCCGGTGCCCAGCAGTATCCCGGTGCCCAGCAGTATCCCGACGGCTCGCAACCGACGGAGCAGTATCCGACACAGGCGGGTCAGAACCCGGACCCGCAGGCCTATCCGCCCGGTTATCAGCCCACGCAGGCCTTCCCGCCCTACGACCCGGAGCAGCAGGCGGCGGCAAATCAGGCATACGGCCAGACCCAGCAGTACGGTCAACCCCCGGGTTACGAGACTGCGCAGTACGGTCAACCCCAATATGGCCAGGCCCCGCAGTACGGCAACACTCAGCAATTCGGCCACACTCAGCAATTCGGGCAGCCGCCGGAGTACGGCGCTCCGCCGCCCACCGGGGATCCGAACGCGACCGATTCCGGCAGCAAGGGGCCCAGGCCGTGGGTTCTGGCGCTGATCGGACTCGTCGTCCTCGCCATTGTCGTGTTCTTCGGAATTTCCTTCCTGAGCGGGGGATCGGACGAGCCCAGCACCACTGCCACCGGTCCGTCGACGTCGACGTCGATCAGGCCGCCCACGTCGAGTGCGCCCACGACAGCGCCGCAGCCCACCGAATCGGGCACCGCCACCACGCCCGAGCTGATCCCAGGGGGAATTCCCGAGATTCTCGGTCAGCTGGGTTCGTCGGTGGGAACGATCAGCGCCAACGACGGTTCGACTCTGACGCTCGACGGCCTCGACGGCGCTCCGGTCACAGTGCAGACCACACCGCAGACCCAGATAATCTCGTTGTCCGGTCGCGATCTGGCGTCGTTGGCCGTCGGTGCTTTCGTCGTGGTGCAGGGCGAGGCCGTCGAGAACGGAATCATCCGTGCGAACGTCATCATCGAGACCCCCAAGCTCGGAGGGTAAGGCGGGAACGGAGCCTGCGGAATGACCCGCAGCTCTTCGTGCGGCTCCTATGACCGTTCACAGGAGTCGGCGGCGGTGGACGGGCGCGAGGTGGAAGTCGATTAAGGTGGTTCGCGATGACGGCAATGTGGTTCGGCCTGGCGGTAATTGCACTCGTGGGCGCAGCAGCGCTGCTCTACATCGACCGATCCAAGCGAGATCGATCCGGTCGGGTTCGGCAGATGTGGGCCAAGGCCCAGGGGTACGAGTACCGACCCCACGACCGAGAGCTGGTCACCCAGTTCTCGCGCGCCGCGCTGTCCAAGCCCGAGTTCGATGTGGCTCTCGGTGTCGTCACCGGAGTTCGGCGTGGTGAGGAGTTCGTACTCTTCGACGTCGAGGAAACGGGCACCATCGTGGCCGTGCAGCGTTCCGTCGGCTCCGACGTCGATATCGACCTGAGGCCCCGCTCGACGCCACCTCCGCGCGACGAGGACATGCAACTGCTCGGGTCCATCGGACCGCGAGTGGTGTTCGCCACCGACGTCGACATCGCTCGTCGTGTCTGTGACCAGCGGATGGCTGCGTTCACCGAGTCGATTCCCGAGAATCTGCAGCTGTTGTGGAGTGAACAGGACTGGACTCTCGGATCGATGCCCCTGACCAGCTCGGGGCGCGATTGGGATGCCGCGATCGATGCGGTGGCGCGACTGTCGGGGATGCTGCACGTTCTGCCGCCGGTCCGCGGTAGCGCGGTGTACGGCTCGCGTCCGGGCGGCGGCGAGTCCGTTCGTGATCGAAGCGATCCGGGTCGACCGTTGGTGCAGGAACCGCGCGTCGGGCCGCCCCGCAACCAGCAGTCCGGGAACGTCCCGCCGCGCGGTGTGGAGCCGCGCAGTGTCGAGCCTCGCGGTGTGGAGACGAGAAGTCCTGCTGCCGATTCTCGTCCGCAGCAGGCGACTCGACGGCCGAGTCCACCGAGGCCGGATCAGAGCGGACCGCAGGCCACGCGATCGGTGAATCCGGTGCGACCGGTGCCGCGTCCGCCCGTGTCCCGTCCGATTCCGTTCGATGCGGATCGGCGACGCAACCAACCCTGATCATTCTCGGGCGTGCCTACCGGCCTCGGCGGCTGGGCACCGTTAAATTCGTACCTCGTGACGGTTTTCTCGGGCGTTGTGGTCCTCGTGCTGGTACTCGTCGTTCTCGGTTACATCCTGAGTGTGGTGCGCCGCCTCGCGCGGTACCGCGGTCTGGCCGAGCAGAGCGCACGGCTCGTCGACATCGAGCTCGAGCGTCGATACGAGCAACTGCAACCGTTTCTGACTGCGGCCGAGTCGGCGGACCTGTCGGGCGACCTGCTGCGGCAGCTCGCCGGAGCGCGTTCGTGGTCCAAGGCAGTCCGTGATCGCGGACTGGGCCTGCAGGCGCAGGCTGCCGCCGAGAACGCTCTGTCCGCCGCCTTCCACGCGGTTCTCGACGACGCCGAAGCGCGCCGCAGTGTCGTCGGCAACTGGGCGTTCCAGGGGCCGGCCGGCGACCTGACGGTCACCGAGAAGCGGATTGCCGGCGCGGTGCGGGTGTACAACGACACGGCGTATCAGCTGTCCGAGGCCGTCGGATCGTTCCCCTCGTCGCTGGTCGCGAAGGCTCGCTCGGTGACCGCGCCCGAACCGTTCGTCGAAACCAAGGAGTCCCTGGACGAGCACCGCGCCGCCGAGGTCGCCGCGTAGGGGAGCGCTGCGCCCAGTACCCGGGTGCGGGTGGTCGAGAATCTCGGTGGGTAAGTTCGTACCGACCCGACCGCCTCATGGCACGACGAGAGGAACCCGAACATGGCCGACAGCGCTGCGAATTCGGACAGGCAGGAACTGGCCGATCTGGTGAAAGAGCTCGCCGTCGTGCACGGGAAGGTGACGTTGTCCTCGGGCAAGGAAGCCGACTACTACGTGGATCTGCGTCGGGCGACCCTCCATCATCGCGCAGGTGCATTGATCGGTTCGCTGATGCGCGAACTCGTCGCCGACTGGGATTTCGCGTCGGTCGGCGGTTTGACGATGGGCGCAGATCCCGTCGCGATGGCGATCATGCACGCGCAGGGCCGGCCGATCGACGCATTCGTGGTGCGCAAGGCAGCGAAGGCGCACGGTATGCAGCGTCAGATCGAGGGACCGGACATTGTCGGCAAACGTGTTCTGGTGGTGGAAGATACGACGACGACCGGCAATTCGCCCCTGACCGCAGTTCGAGCCCTGCGCGACGCGGGCGCGACGGTGGTCGGGGTCGCCACTGTCGTGGATCGGGCGACGGGTGCGGACGATGTCATCGCCGCCGAAGGGCTCGAATATCGATCCCTGCTCGGCTTGGCCGACCTCGGTCTGTAGCCACTTCGCGGCCGGACCGGGGGCCCGGCCGCGAAAATGACTGTCTACAAGCCGGATTCAGCGAATGAGCTGTGCGACGACCACGAAGTTGTCGTCGGTGGGTTCGCCGCCTTGGACGTCGCAGTTGGCCAGGATCAATCGTCCTGCTACCGACTTGCGCAGTTCGTTGTCTGCGAGCAGAGATCCCTTCGGTAGGGGGCCCACCGATTCGACGGCGTACTCCAGAGTGCCGCTCGCGGTGCGCAGCACAACGGTGTCGCCAGGGGTCACCACCCGCAACGCCTTGAACGGGGCGTCCCGCTTCGAATAGTTGTGTCCGGCAACAACTACCGTCTGCTCGGTCGAGGTGCCCGGCATGCCACTCTCGGCCCACCAGGCCGGTAGTTCGTCCACCGGGTTCAGCACCTGCCCGCTTTCCCCGCCGCGATAGAGGGGGTCCGGATGAATGGGACTGCTCAGATAGGTCGACCCGTCCGCCGAGCGCAGCTCGATGTACTCCGGTCGAGAGGGGGCGACATCGCCCGTCGGTGCAGCCCCCGAGATCTGTGACTGCACCGGCGAACGATCGGGTGCGGCGATCCCGACTTCGTCACTCGCACAACCTGATACGAGAAGAACGAACGTCAGGATCGCCGTCCACAGCCAGCGGGTGTTACGAGGTGGCATCGGTGGAGCTGCGGCGACGCAGGTAGAACGCGCCACCGGCAGCTGCGACGACGACCACGCCGACGCCGGCCAGGATCACCGGGGTGTTCGACGAGCTGTCCGAAGCGCCCGACGCCTCGTTCGAGGAATCGCCGAGTGCCAGATCGACCGGCGGGAGCTCTCCGGCCACGCTGACGACGCCGTTGTCGTCGGTGGTGAAGTAGTCCGCGACTGTGAAGGATCCGTCCTCGTTCTTGACGCCGACGAGCGAGACTCCGGTCTCGTCGACGACGACGGTGTTCTCGTCGACCTCGGTGACGGGCACGTCTTCCTTCACGGTGTTGCCGAGGTTGATGGTCCACTCGAACTTCGGTCCGCTGGCTGCCAATTCGGCTGCCTCGGCCTTGAGATCGGCCTCGGCCTTCGCCTTGGCGTCGGCCTCGGTCTTGGCGGCCGTTGCGGCGTCCTGAGCCGTCTTCAGCGTGGCTGCTGCCTCCGTGGCCTTGGTCTTGGCGGCCGCGGCTGCGTCGGTCTTGGCCTGCAGATCTGCATCGGCAGCCGCAACTGCGGCGTCGGCATCGACGACTGCCTGGGCAGCGTCGGCTGCGGCCTTCTCCAAAGTGGTGATGTCGGCATCGGACGGGGCGGCGTCGAGTGCAGCCTGGGCAGCGGTGGCCGCCTTCGCCTTGGTGTCGGCGTCGGCCTTGGCTGCGTCGGCGGCAGTGCGGGCGTCGGCTGCGGCCTTCTCGGACTCAGTTTCCTCACCTGCAGCGGCCTCGGCTGCGGCTTCGAGGTTCTTCGCGTTCTGCTCGGCCACTGCGGCCACTGCTGCAGCGGTCTGAGCCTCGATGTTCAGTGCCAGCGACTTCGCGGCAGTGGCAGCGGCAGCGCGAACTGCAGCGGTCACCTTGGCGAGGTTGAAGTTCTTGAACGAATCCTGAACAGCGGTAACGGAATCCGCGAGCGCCTTGTTCGATGCGTCGGCTTCGACCTTGGCGGTGGCGGCGAGTTCGGCCTTCGCGTCGGCATCTGCGCGAGCAGCCTCGGCTGCGGCGGTGGCCTCGGGGTCGCCCGAGACGGCTGCGGCTTCGAGCTCCTTCGCCTTCGCCTCTGCCTCGGCTGCGACTGTTGCAGCGCTGTCGGCGGCGGCCTTGGTTTTGTCGGCCTTGGTCTTCAGTTCGGCGGCGGTGTTCTTCGCTGCGGTGACCGCTGCGCTCGCTGCTGCGCTCTCGACCTTGGCGTTCGAGGCGGCCGTGACGGCGGCCTTGGCCTTGACGTCTGCCTCGGCAGCAGCAACCTCTGCCTTGGTGGCGTCGGTGCTCGCGGTGGCCTCGGCTGCCTTGGCCGTCTCGAGTCGTACCTGGGCGGCAGCCGATGCGGCTGCGGCTTCCTTGCTGGCGGCCTCGGCGTCGGCGATCGCCTTCTTCTCGGCGTCGGACAACTGCGGAATGACGTCGAGATTGACTGTGGCCGTGCCGTCTTCGTTGAACACGACGCCGCCGGTGATCTGCGGCAGTGGACGAACGGCGGAGGGGGCTTCGGGTGTCGGGACTGCGGCTGCGGCGGCCGCGGCTGCGTCCTCGGACGTGACGGCCGGGACAGGTGCGTCGATCTGTCCTTCGGCTGTTGCGGTGCCCGATCCTTCTACTGCGGCACCCTGTTCGCCTGTGGGAGCGGCGGGTTCGACGCCTTCGGATTCTTCGCCCGCCGGTGCTTGAACCTCGGAGCTTTCCGGCGTACTGGGCTCCTGAGCACTGGCGATTCCCGGTGCGGCGATGGACAGGGACAGTGCCATGGCGGCCCCGGCTGCGGCGAGGCGCGCCTTCTTGGACCTGGCGATCGACTTCTGCGACATGGAGATTGTGGCCCTTCGGTCAGTGGCAGCAGTGAGCTGCGCGCACCCGTCCTCCCACGCGGAACGAGCGTTGTTGGTGAGTCACACGAACAACCGTGATGACGTGACCGTAAACCAACCGGACGGTACATCGAACCGAAAAGTCCTTTACTGAGGTATTGGTTATCAAAGTGTTACTGATGAGACGGATGTGACGAATGAGGCCATTGATACACGTCGACGGCCGAGAGCGATGCTCTCGGCCGTCGGATTCAGCGGTTGATCGAAAGGCTCAGTCGCCGACTGTCACCGCACGAGCTTCGTCGATGCTGTGCGGTGCCGGCTCGTGTTCGTCCACGTGGGCGAGGACGTTTCGGCCGGTCGCCAGGACGACGATGGCCAGTGCCGTGCAGGCCGCGCCGACCCAGAACGGGACGTGCATGTTCGATTCTCCGAGCTTGCCGGCCAGGTAGGGAGCGGCGGCACCGCCGGTGAAGCGGACGAAGCTGTAGGCCGCGGACGCGGTCGAGCGCTCCACCGGTGCCGAGATCATGACGGTCTCGGTGATCAGAGTGTTGTTGACGCCCAGGAACAGGCCGGCCACGACGGTTCCGACGATCAGGACGGTCTTGTTCTCGGTGAACATCGCCATGACGCCGAGGTCGACGGCGAAGAGCAGGAGCGAGAGCATCATCATGTTCAGCGTTCCGTAGGCCCGCTGCAGTCTCGGCGCGATGAACACCGATGCCACGGCCAGGCAGAGGCCCCAGCCGAAGAAGATGAAACCGATCGAGTAGGTGCCCATGTCCAGGGGGAACGGGGTGTACGCCAGCAGGGTGAAGAAGCCGTAGTTGTAGAGCAGTGCGGTGATGCCGACGGTCAGCAGTCCGCGGTGTCGCAGTGCCCGGAACGGATCGAGGATCGACGTGGTGTGCGCGGGCTTGGGGGTGTCCGGGAGCATGACGATCAGCAGGATGAATGCGATGGCCATCAGTACTGCGACGCCGAAGAACGGTCCGCGCCAGCTGAATCCACCGAGGAGGCCGCCGACCAGCGGTCCGGTTGCGATTCCGATGCCCAGTGCGGCCTCGTAGAGGATGATCGCGCGGGCGACGCCGCCGGATGCTGCGCCGACGATGGTCGAGAGCGCCGTGGCGATGAACAGGGCGTTGCCCAGTCCCCAGCCGGCGCGGAATCCGATGATCTCGCCGACGGAACCGGACATGCCGGCGAGGGCGGCGAAGACCACGATGACGGCCAGGCCGGCCAGCAATGTGCGCTTGGGCCCGAATCGGCTGGACACGACGCCGGTGATGAGCATCGCGACGCCGGTGACGAGCATGTAGCTGGTGAACAGCAGCGACACCTGAGACGGCGAGGCGTGCAGTTGTTCGCCGATCGGCTTGAGGATCGGGTCGACCAGACCGATACCCATGAAGGCGATGACGCTGGCGAACGCGACGGCCCACACTGCGCGCGGTTGCTTCAGCAGGCTGTCGGGGGAGGTGCTGGTGGTCACGAAAGAGTTCCTCTCTTTTCGCGATCGACGGGTTCGAGGATGCTGCGAAGCTCGCTCAGGCCGTCGGTCAATTTCTGGATTTGTTCCGGGTCTCGGTCGGACAGGTACGGGACGAGTCCGTCGACGATGTGACGGCGACTCGCGGCGAGCCACCGATGGCCGGCCTCGGTCATCTCGACGAGCACGGCCCTCGAGTCGTCGGGGTCGGACGTCTTGGTCACCAGGCCGTTCTTGCCCAACTTCGCGAGCAGTGCCGTGGCCGAGGGCTGCGAGCATCGGTCCAACTCGGCGAAGGTGCTGATGCGCAGGGGCTGATACTCCTCGAGCAGCGACAGTGCCCGCATCCACGCTCTGGGCCATTCGTCGCTGCCGAATCGGGCAGCCAAGCGAACGAAGCGTGACGAACTGGTGACCAGCTCCGAGACCAAATCTTTGAGGTCGTCGTGGGAATGGCTCACCGGTTTATTGTTACATACACTAACTATCTATCGCAACGCGAGGCTCACCGGCCGTTGAAATCGGGTGGGGTGAGCTCGGGGGAAGAGAGCGGTCAGTGTCGACTCAGTAGATCGGCGATCTCGCGATCCCACTCGGCGTTTCGGCGCCCGTCGTAACGGAAGCGCATGACGTAGTAGAAGCCGATCAGCGCAGTGGCCGCCAGGATCCAACTTCCGACAGCACTGAAGATCGCGGCAGCGACGACATCCGACGAGGTCAGTGGCCGCAGGCTCAGCTCGCCGGCGTCGTTCACCCAGATCTGAGCGGTCGTACCGACCGGCGACCCGGTGTCGACGCTGACGCGGCCGGTGTGCTCGACGCCTCGGTAGACCCACTGCGAGGGAACGGCCGTCACGGCGGCACCGTTGGTGGAGTCGAAGCTGGTCGCGGCCGTCGGTGCTACGGCTGCGACATCGGTCGTGGTGGCCGTCACCTGGTGGATCGATGTGCGCTGATCGTCGAGTCGTTGCTGCTGCTCGGAGTAGGCACCGATGCCGATCCACAGCGAGAACGGAACCATGACGAGCAACAGGGTGACGATCCAGCGTTTGATCTGTGCCTGGCGTAGGTCGCAGTCGCGGAGAAGCGGATTGGGGTAGCCGGCGACCTCGTCACCTGCGATGCGAGTGTGCCCGGTGAGTTTGCGGCGCATGATGGTCCCCAGTGCTTTCGAAAATGTTCCGACCGACCTGTCCACGATGCCCACGCTCACTGCGAGTATCAAGCGATAGGGGTCAGGGTCACATGTGACGGTCGTTATGACGGATTCGCCCCGGAAAGGTCGGAAGTGAACATCGATCGGGTGAGATGTGCCCGCGCTGCCGCGTCGGTAGCAGCTGCGGTGACAGTGTTCGGGGCGTGGACCGGCTCGGCACGGCTGCAGAAGATCGCGAAGCCGCTGATCGTTCCCGCGTTGGCCACCGCCCTCGATCCGGCACACGACCGGGTGCTGGCGACGGGTCTGGCCGCAGCCACCATCGGCGACGTGCTGTTGATCGACCCGGACGACGACTCGGCACTCGAACTCGGTGCCACGGCATTCGGAGTCATGCAGAGCTGCTACACGTTTCTGCTGTGGCGTCGTGGTGCGCGACCGGTTCTGCTGGACGCCGTTCCGCGATACGCGGGCTGGCTGGCGGCGTCGATTCTGCTGGCTCGACGCCAACCGGCGGTCGCCCCGACCCTGTCGGCCTACGGCGGCGTGCTCGCGACGACGTCGACGTTGTCTGCTCGGTCGGTCTCGCGTGGGGGTGACCGCAGGCTCGTCGTGGGCGGAATCCTGTTCACGGTGTCCGACGCGCTGATCGTCCACCGACGACTGTTCCTCACCGACGAACGGCACCGCCGCACGGCCGAGGCGGTGATCCTGTCCACTTATGTGGCCGCTCAGATGCTCCTCGTCGACGCCCTGGCCACTACTCGTCGACGTCGTGACGGGGAAGCAGCAGAACCCGCTCTCGATGGGCTGGGTCCACTCGAACGGCGATGACCGTACCCGGCTCGAAGTGTGCGGTGTCGGCTCGCGGGATGCCGTAGACGATCTTGCCGAAGTAGCTGCTCGAGCCCGGCACGGTGAACTCCAGGTCCAGCTCGGCGGTGTCGTCGTCGATGCGCCGGATAGCGTCGACGGTCGCCCATCCCTCGACGCCGTGTTCGATCAGTTCCTTCTGCTCGCGCGTCGGGCGTCCGGCGATCATCATGGCCAGGCCGAGGGCCGCGCCGAATCCGGCCACCAGGGCTGCCAACTGGTACGGCAAGGTGTCGGGCGGTGTCTTGTCCACGAGCCAGCCGATCCAGACTGCCAGCACTATCGAATAGCCGATCGCCACGGCGACGACGGCGCGCACGATCCTCGAGTCGTTCACTTCGGTACTCCTGTGCCGTCGGGAGACGGCGTTCGATCGATCGGAGATTGGGGGTTACTCGTAAGTAGGGTTACATGTACGGTGATCGATGTGACTCGACCAACTGTCTTCATCTCAGGTGCCGCGGCCGGCATCGGCCGTGCAACGGCACTCAAGTTCGCTGCCAACGGTTACCTCGTCGGTGCGTACGACATCGACGAGACCGGTTTGGCGTCACTCGGCAAGGAAGCTGCTTCGCTCAGCGGTCGGGTGTTCACCGGTACTTTGGATGTAACCAACTCCGACCAGTGGGAAACCCGGTTGAAGGAGTTCGTTGCCGAGGGTGACGGTCGACTCGACATCCTGATCAACAATGCCGGGATCCTCGCTGCAGGGGCCTTCGAAGACATGCCGCTCTCGGTGCATCGCCGCCAGATCGACATCAACGTCAACGGCGTCGTCTACGGCACCCACGCTGCATTCCCCTACCTCAGGGACACCCCGGGCGCGCAGGTCGTCAACCTGTGCTCGGCCTCGGCCATCTACGGTCAGCCCGAGTTGGTGACGTACGGCGCATCCAAGTTCGCGGTGCGCGGCATCACCGAGGCGTTGGATCTCGAATGGAGCAAGTACGACATCGCGGTCAAGGCCATGTGGCCGCTGTTCGTCCAGACGGCGATGACCGAGAAGATCTCGACGGGCACCACGAGCTCGTTGGGCATCAAGCTCACCGTCAAAGATGTGTCCGACGCGATCTTCGACGCCACCCGTCCGGTGAAGCGCCGGTTGCACAAGGTGCACTTCCCGGTCGGGCTGCCCTCCAAGGCGCTCTCGCTCGGTTCACGGTTCTCGCCTGCGTGGCTCACCCGTGAAGTCAACCGCCGTCTGAGCCACACCTAGAACGCCGCACCGGACGATGCCGGCGCTGCGCCGGTATCGTCTGTCTTTCGAGCAGTAGGTGTCGAAAGGTGGGTCGGGTTTTCTTCATGCTGAGCACGGTGCGGTCGAGCAGGACAAGACAATTCGGGACAGTGCGATTCGGAACGGTGCGGGCGTGGGTGGTCGCTGTCGGGGTCGGGTCGGCGCTCGTACTCACCGGCTGCAGTAGCGAGTCGGCTGCGCAAGCGCCGCCTACGTCGTCGACCACCACCCCCGTGCCGACCACCACGACGACCGCACCGACCACGACTCCGCCGCCGGTGACGACCACGTCGGAAGCGCCGCCGCCCCCGCCGGTCGAACCACCCCCACCGGTCGCGGAGCCGCAGACGACGTATGCCGCGATCGGCGGGGCCTATTACTTCACTTCGCCCGACGGGCTGTTTCAATGCGGCATCGTGCCGCTGTCGAGTCGCACCGAGGCCGGCTGTCAAGGCACGACCACCCCGGTTCCGCCGCGGCCCGACGACTGCATGATCAACTGGGGCAACGGTATTCGCGTGACCAACGACGGTCCCGCGGCATTCATGTGTTCCGGGGGAGTGGTGTACACCTCGGGTGGCGAGTCGATGGATCCGCCGCTGGCTGTCGGTGCGACCATCGCCGAGGGTGGCTACACCTGTACCTCGGCCGAGAACGGTATCTCGTGCGCGAACGACGCCACCGGTCACGGATTCCGGATCGCGCCCGACAGTAACGAAATCTATTGAGCGAGAACGAGATCGACGGCCAACCGGCCGAAGCCGGTCCCACCGAATGGGGTGAGAACCCGAACGGCGTCGGCCCGTGGTCGGACACCCACGACGAGCCGCCGCCCGACGACCCGCGACTGGACCCCGAACTGCTCGCCGCCGGTGATCGACGCAATGTCGTCGACGCATATCGATACTGGCGACGCGAGGCCATAGTCGCCGACATCGACACTCGCCGTCATTCACTGCACGTCGCCATCGAGAACTTCGCGAACGATGCGAACATCGGCACCGTGGTGCGGACGGCCAACGCCTTCGCCGCGCAGGCGGTGCACATCGTCGGGAGGCGTCGATGGAACCGTCGCGGCGCGATGGTCACCGACCGGTACCAACACATTCACCACCACGATTCGGTGGAGGCGCTGATGGCGTTCGCCGAGGACCAGGGACTCGTCGTCGTCGCCGTCGACAACACCCCGGGCTCGGTGCCGATCGAAACGGCTGAATTGCCGCGCAACTGCCTGCTGCTGTTCGGTCAGGAGGGTCCCGGCGTCTCCGATAGCGCGCGGGAGTCCGCGTCCATGACGGTCTCGATCGCGCAATTCGGGTCGACACGCAGCATCAATGCCGGTGTTGCGGCCGGGATTGCGATGCACTCGTGGATTCGTCGCCACGCCGATCTCGATACCGCATGGTGAAGACAGGGCCTTACCAGGACGGGATGTAACGGTTCGGCAACGGTAGTGGCAGGATTGCGGGTATGCAGGAGTTGTGGTCGCAGCGTGCCGACGCTGCGGAGGGGGCCGTCGTCGCACGGCACATGCGTCGGCTGTGGGGACTGCCCGGTACGGCGCTCGGAGTCGTCGCGTGGCCGCCCGTCAAGCATGAGCGTGCCTTCCTGCGCTGGCACTACTGGTGGCAGGCACACCTGCTCGACTGCGCAGTGGATGCCGCCGACCGCGAACTCACCACAAAACGTCGACGACGCCTGACGAAAATCACCCGCGCGCACCGCACCCGAAACCTCACCGGCTGGACCAACAACTACTACGACGACATGGCCTGGCTCGGGTTGGCTCTCGAACGTGCGCAGCGTCAGCACTTCGTCGGAAACCGCAGCGGCATCCAGCAGATCGAGATGGAACTGTTCGACGCCTGGGCTCCGGCCGAAGGCGGCGGCATCCCGTGGCGCAAGAAATCCGACTTCTACAACGCGCCGGCCAACGGCCCGGCCGCGATCATGCTCGCCCGCACCGGTCGGCTCTGGCGGGCCCAGGAGATGTCGGACTGGATGGACCGCACCCTGCGTGACTCGCGCACCGGATTGATCCTCGACGGCATGCATTCCACCCGCGCCCTCGTCGACGCGGGCAAGTCCGGCGAGGTCGAACGCGCGATCTACAGCTACTGCCAGGGCGTCGCACTCGGCCTGGAAACCGAACTCGCACTCCGTCTCGGCGAGCCGAGGCACGCGCAGCGTGTCCACGCGCTGGTCGACGCCGTCGAGAACCACCTCACCCGCAACCTCGTCATCACCGGCGGCGGCGGGGGAGACGGGGGCCTGTTCAACCCGATCCTCGCGCGCTACCTCGCGTTGGTGGCCACCGAACTACCCGGCGACACCGACGCCGACGACCGTGCACGAGAGGTTGCGGCCGCAATCGTCCTCGCCTCGGCCGAGGCCGCATGGGAGAACAGACTCGAAGTGGAGGACAACCCACTGTTCGGTGCCGACTGGACCCGCGAAGCACGATTCCCGGGGCAGGGCCTGCACATCGCCACCTTCGCCGAGGGAACGGTCCGACCGTCCGAGGTGCCCGAACGCGACCTGTCCGTGCAACTCGGTGGCTGGATGCTCATGGAAGCGGCCTACCGCGTCTGCGCTGCTGGTTTCTAGGTCGTTCCGCAGGCTGCACTCCCGCGGATTCTAGGTCGTTCCGCAGGCTGCACTCCCGCTGGTTTTTAAATCGCTCCGGGCTACTACTCGACAACCTCGTCGACGACGATCGTCTCTTCGGGACGCGCCATTTCCTTGCGGTATTGCCAGATGCCCAGACCCGTTCCGACGACCAGCAGCACGATCATGCTGATCAGCACCGCGGGCATC
Source organism: Rhodococcus sp. 05-2255-1e (assembly GCF_002259025.1). Taxonomy (NCBI): domain Bacteria; kingdom Bacillati; phylum Actinomycetota; class Actinomycetes; order Mycobacteriales; family Nocardiaceae; genus Rhodococcus; species Rhodococcus sp. 05-2255-1e. The sequence goes on from NZ_NOZE01000009.1 coordinate 571,624, forward strand.
AGCCACGGGATGCGTTGGATGAACGAGCCGAAGTAGAAACCGACGAGCAGCAGCACCGGTGCCCAGATGATTGCGCCCAGAGTGCTGGCGATGGTGTAGCGACGGTGATCCATCTTCGCGGCCCCGGCGACCATCGGGCACAGTGTGCGCACCCACGGGATCCAACGCGCGACGAGAACCGCCCAGAATCCGTGCTTTTCCAGCAGCAGATTGACCTTGTGCAGGTTCTTGGTGTTGAGGTACTTGCCGTTCTTGCGGGCCACCAGCGTCGAACCGGTTCGGTGGCCGATCATGTATCCCACCTGGTTGCCCGCGATCGCCGCGACCATCGCACCGACCGAGAGAGCCCAGATGTGGCCGGTGCCCGACGCGTGCGTCGCCATGACGATGCCCGCAGTGATCAGCATCGAGTCACCGGGTAGGAACAGGCCGATGATCACCGCGCATTCGATGAACACGAATGCCATCACGATCACCCACACGACCAGAGGACCCGCCGACTGCAGCGGTCCGAAACTGCCGACGGCCTCGGTGGACACGGTCTGCAGTGCGGCGGCGGTCAATGCTGTGGCGCTCAGTGACACGGGCTCGATCGCTTTCGGATCAGGACTTGGAGTCCGGGGCGTCGGCTTCGATCGCGTCGGCTGCTTCCCCGAGTGGAGTCTTGCGGGCCTTGATCATGCGCTTGCCGACCTCGATCACGATGGGCAGGACGGACACGGCGACGATCAGCAGGAAGATGATGTCGACGTGGTCGCGGATGAACGCGATCTGTCCGAGCAGGTACCCCAGAACCGTGACACCCGCGCCCCACAGGATGCCGCCGACGACGTTGTACGTCAGGAACAGCGAGTACTTCATGTGCGACGCACCGGCGACGACCGGCGCGAACGTCCGCACGATGGGTACGAATCTCGCCAGGATGATCGTGATCGGGCCGTGCTTCTCGAAGAAGACGTGCGACTCGTCGATGTACTTCTTCTTGAAGAACCGGGCGTCGTTGCTCTTGAAGAGGGCAGCACCGCCCTTGGTGCCGATGAGGAAACCGACCTGGTCGCCGAGGATCGCCGCGATGGGAATCAGGATGACCAGCGTCCAAATGGACGCGAATGGCTCGATCTCGGTGGACTTCGACGCCGCGATCAGGCCGGCTGTGAAGAGCAACGAGTCGCCGGGCAGCAGCGGGAACAGCAGGCCCGACTCGATGAACACCACCAGCAGCAGACCGATCAGGACCCAGTGACCGAAGGAATTGAGCAGGTTCACCGGATCGAGGAAACCGGGCAACAGGGCCAGATTCGTCGTCACCGATTCCGAAGCAGCAAGAAGACTCACCGCGCCCACACTACCGGCCGAAACCGGCAACTCCTGAACAGTCGGTGTCGGCCGACCGTGAACTCGATGGCCTGTTCGGCACCCCTCGACGGACAACCACCCGGGAGGGACGTGAGCGGGTACGCACGACACCGAGCCCGGAGGTTGCCATACTGCACAGGACACAATCGAACTTTCAATGGAGGAATGACGCCGTGCCTATCGCAACTCCCGAGGTCTACGCCGAGATGCTGGGCCGGGCGAAGGAACACAAGTTCGCCTTCCCGGCAATCAACTGTGTGGGTTCCGAGTCCATCAACGCCGCCATCAAAGGCTTCGCCGACGCGGGTAGCGACGGCATCATCCAGTTCTCGACCGGCGGCGCAGAATTCGGCTCCGGCCTGGGTGTGAAGAGCATGGTCACCGGCGCTGTCGCTCTCGCCGAGTTCGCCCACGTCGTGGCCGCCGAATACGACGTCACGATCGCGCTGCACACCGACCACTGCCCCAAGGACAAGCTGGACACCTACGTGCGTCCGCTGCTCGCGATCTCGCAGGAGCGCGTCGACGCCGGCAAGAACCCGCTGTTCCAGTCGCACATGTGGGACGGATCGGCCGTGCCGATCGACGAGAACCTGGAGATCGCGAAGGATCTGCTGGCCCGCGCTGCGGCCGCGAAGATCATCCTGGAGATCGAAATCGGTGTCGTCGGCGGCGAGGAAGACGGCGTCGAGGCAGAAATCAACGACAAGCTGTACACGTCGAACGAGGACTTCCTCAAGACCGTCGAGGCACTCGGTGCCGGAGACGCCGGCTCGCGCTACCTGCTGGCGGCGACGTTCGGCAACGTGCACGGCGTCTACAAGCCGGGCAACGTCAAGCTCAAGCCGTCCGTTCTCGCCGACGGTCAGCGTGTGGCCAGCGAGAAGCTCGGCCTGGCATCGGGCTCGAAGCCGTTCGACTTCGTCTTCCACGGCGGATCGGGCTCGGCGAAGAGCGAAATCGAAGAGGCGCTCGAGTACGGAACGGTGAAGATGAACGTCGACACCGACACCCAGTACGCATTCAGCCGCCCGATCGCCGGACACTTCTTCTCCAACTACGACGGTGTGCTCAAGATCGACGGCGAGGTGGGCAACAAGAAGGCCTACGACCCGCGCAGCTACCTCAAGAAGGCAGAAGCCGGAATGACGGCCCGTGTGATCGAGGCCTGCAACGACCTGAAGTCGGCCGGACGCAGCGTCAGCGCCGGATAAGCGGCTGCGCCCCATGTGAGTGGAACCTCGTAGTGGGCTACGAAGTTCCACTCACATGGGTTCTCAGCTGCACACCTTCCACTGATCGCCGTCGAGGCTCAGGTCGAAGGTGCGCGGCGAGCGATCGTTCGGGTTGGCGTCCGTGTGGGCGATGACCTGAGCGATCGCCGTGGTGTCGTCGGTGACCTGGATGGCGTCGATGCTGTCGACGGTCGGGATGTTGCCCTGCTCCACGGACACCCGATGCACGTCGGCGAACTCCGCGTCCGGGATGTCGCGGTAGAACGTCGCCAGGTCTCCGCAGGACGTGCTGCGCAGCGTGGCCAGATCTCCGGCGGCCAGCGCCCTGGTGAACGACTCGACCGTCGTGCGAATCTGCGCTTCCGGGGAGTCTTCGACGCCACCGCGGTCGACGAGCAGGAATGCGGCCGTCGCGACGCCCGCAATCACCACCACCGCGGCCACCAGAGCCGCCCACCACTTCTTGTGACTCGGTTTGTTCGGTTCCGAAGCCGGCGGTCCGACGCGGCGTGGTCCGACCTGCTGCGGCCGAGCCTTCTGGGGTTCGATCTTTCTGGGCGCGATCTTCTGGGGCTCGGCTTTTCGAGGCGCAGCTACCGGCGAATCGGATTCAGGTGCAGCGATCTTCTCGGTGGGGGCGTCCGTCGATTCGTCGGCCGGCTTCTTCTTGTTCAGGTCGATCTTGGTCGTGTCGGCCTCGGGGGTCGCATTGTTCTTCTCGTCCGACATGCGTTCTCCCTCGTTCACCGAATTCCTCGAAAGCTGTAAGTCCGAAATTTCGTCAGCTGGCAGCCTATCGACCGCGTGTGCAGCGCAGCGTGAGCGCCGCCGGGGGTGTTCGGACACGATTGGGTGACGTAGGGGCACAATGAGCGCCATGACTTCTTTCGGTGATCTGCTCGGACCTCAACCAACGCTGTTGCCCGGCGACGACGAGGCCGAATCCGCACTGCTGAATCACGAGGCTCCCGAGACGGTTGCTGCGGCCCATCCGACGGCGTCGATCGCGTGGGCGTATCTCGCCGAGGCCGCTCTCGAATCGGGTGCCACCATCACCGCGTACGCCTATGCGCGTACCGGTTATCACCGAGGTCTGGACCAGTTGCGTCGTAACGGATGGAAGGGATTCGGGCCGGTCCCGTACAGCCATGAGCCCAACCGCGGATTCCTCCGATGCGTCGCAGTCCTCGCCAAAGCCGCCCGCGACATCGGCGAGCACGACGAGTACGCCCGCTGCCTCGACCTCCTCGAAGACTGTGATCCCAAAGCAGCGGAAGCGCTCGGCCTGGGCTGATCGGGCCCGCGCGAGCCGGGCGCGTGGCCGAACCCGGATGAAGGCGGGCACCGAGCGGCTGCGGTTGTCGTTGTTGCCCATCGTGCAGTGCGCGTTGGCGGCCGGGGTCGCGTGGTTCGTCGCTACGGACCTCGTCGGTCACGAACGTCCGTTCTTCGCGCCCATTGCGGCCGTCGTCTCGCTCGGTGTGTCCCTCGGGGCGCGGTTGCGCCGATCGGCCGAGCTGGTGGCCGGCGTGACGGTCGGCATCGGCGTCGGCGATCTGTTGATCTCCCTGATCGGCAGTGGGCCGTGGCAGATCGCGCTGGTGGTCGTGTTGGCGATGTCGGCTGCGGTGTTCCTCGACGGCGGCCCCATCATCGCGATGCAGGCCGGATCGTCCGCGGTGCTGGTGGCGACCCTCATTCCTCCTGGCAACATGGGTGGCCCCAACCGCATGGTCGACGCGTTGGTCGGTGGTCTGGTGGGCATCGCGATCGTGGCGTTGATTCCGACGCATCCGGTGTGGCGGGCGCGTAAGGATGCGGCGAACGTGTTGGCGACCGCGGCGAGTGTGCTGCAGAAGGTGGCCGACGGGTTGGTGGCCAACGACCCGAAACCCATCGAGGATGCGTTGCGCAAGGCTCGGGCGACGCAGTCCGGTATCGATGCTCTACGGACCGACCTCAAGGGCGGCCGCGAGATCGCACGAATTTCGCCGATGTACTGGAATCATCGCAATCGGTTGGCGGCCCTCGCCGCGACGGCCGATCCGATCGACAACGCGGTTCGCAATATTCGGGTGCTGGCACGGCGGTCGCTGACCTTGGTGCGCGACGACGAGATTCTGGACCCGCGGGTGGTCGACGAGGTGGAGAAGCTGGCGCATGCGGTTGAAGTCCTACGCCAGATGATTCTCGCCGATCCGGGGCAGAAGCCGGATGCGGCGGAGGCCGCGCGGGTGTTGCGGTCGGTTGCTGCCGGAGCCAAGCCGGAACTGATCTCGAACGCCGGGTTGTCGGCGACGGTGGTGCTCGCTCAGTTGCGGTCGATCATCGTCGATCTGTTGCAGGTCGCCGGGCTCAAGCGTATTTCCGCGTTGGCGACGCTTCCGCCGACGGTCAAGCATCCGCACGTCCCGCCGGAGTTGTGACCCGAGCGCACCATTGCATATATGCGTATGTACGCATATGGTGACTGCCTGAAGTCGTTGCAATCACGAGGGGGAGTCATGGGCGCGGGTCACGGACACAGCCACGGCGTGGGCGGTCACTCGCCCGCAGGTGCGGGGCCGCCCCGATCTCGGGTTCGCAAGATGGTCGTCGCTCTGGCGATTCTGGTGGTGTTCCTCGTCGTCGAGGCCACCGTTGCCGTGGCAATAGGTTCGCTCGGTCTGCTCGCCGATGCCGGCCACATGCTCACCGACGTACTCGGAATGTCGATGGGTTTGATCGCACTCGTCCTTGCGCGGAACGGAAGTGCTGCAGCGGCAAGGACTTTCGGCTGGCATCGGGCAGAGGTGTTGACCGCCATCGCGAATGCCGTTCTGCTGCTGGGGGTTGCGGCGTTCATCATGTACGAGGCGATATCTCGCATCGGCGATGCGCCCGAGATCCCCGGTCTTCCGCTGATTCTCACCGCTGCGGCCGGTCTTGCCGCCAACATCGTCGTCATGATGCTCATCCGCGGCGATGCGAAGGACTCCCTGGCCGTTCGCGGTGCCTACATGGAGGTACTGGCCGACGCCGTCGGCAGCGTCGGTGTGCTCGTGGGCGGTGTGCTGATGTTGGTGTTCGGCTGGACCTGGGTCGACATCGTCGTCGGTGTGCTCATCTCTCTGTGGGTGGTGCCGCGTGCGATCAAGCTCGCCGGGTCGGCACTGCGCATTCTCACCCAGGCGAGCCCCGCCGATGTCGACGTGGACGCGTTGACCGGGGACCTGAGCGCCCTTCCCGGAGTGACGGGAGTGCACGATCTGCACGTATGGACCCTGACCACCGGAATGGACGTGGCCACCGTGCACCTGGAATGCGAGGGGTCGTCGTCGATGGTGCTCGATCGCGCGCGCTCACTGCTGTCTACCTACGGACTCGACCACGCCACCGTGCAGGTCGAGCCGACCGCACACGGCCGAACCTGCAAGGAAGAGCTCACCTGGTGACGGTGCGTACCTCGGTTCCCGGGCGCCAGACGTCGATCTGCATGTGATCGTCCACCAGTGACGTCAGTACCACTTCGCCGATGCCGAGATCGAACACGTGATACGGCACGAGTTCGCCGGGAGCCGCGTCGAATATCGGTTGCAGCACAGCAGGATCGGTGATCTCTGCGGCGATTCCGCTGATCTTTGCGTCGCCGCCCTCCATCGAGTGGTGGCCGGGATTGCTGTGCAGTGCGAAGCGGCCGTCGCGCTGAAGATCTCTCGCTTTGGCGGCACCGAGCATCGAGCCGAGTCGCAGCACCCCGGTATCCACGAACTCCACCTCGGTTCCACTGACGCGCGGTGAGCCGTCTATTCGTAGCGTCGCAAGAACATGGTGCTTGTGCGCGGTGAATCGAGCACGCACCGCGGACGCGAGTATCGGGGCCGCTGCCGAGAATTCGTTCCACGTCGTCATGCGCACATTATGCGACCCGGCACCGACAGTGTTGGGAAAGAATGCACGGAATCTGCCCGAACAGACGGAATCCCGCCGATTGCGCTCGATATCGTGCGCTCTTTCCCGCTGGACCTGTCAGATCCAGAATCGCATCAGGTAGTTGCCGTTGCCGGCGAAGAACTCGGGGACCCCCGACAATCCGAACAGGGTATAGATCGCTCCGAAGAAGGCGGCATTGACGGCCGGCACGAAGAGCAGAGCAACGAGGACGAGGATTCCGTATCCCTTGAACTGGTTCAGCGACGCTCGGGTGGTGTGTGAGAGCGAGGGTTCGAGGGCTGCGTATCCGTCGAGTCCGGGTACCGGGATCAGGTTGAGGATCGTGGCCATGATCTGCAGGAACGCCAGAAAGCTGAGCCCGTACCAGAAGGCGGCGTTGGTGCCGTCGGTACCGAACAGTTTGATGACCGTCAGAAGAACAACGGCGAGAACGGCATTGGCGAACGGGCCGGCCAGTGCGATGCGCCGCTGGGTCGACGCCGAGAGGTGGCCGGTGCGCAGGTAGACGGCACCGCCCGGCAGGCCGATTCCGCCGATCGCGATGAACACCACCGGGAGAACGATGGACAAAAGCGGGTGGGTGTACTTCAGCGGGTTCAGGGTCAGGTAGCCGCGGAGCTCGACTTCGCGATCACCGGCTCGAAACGCGGTGTAGGCGTGGCCGAATTCGTGCAGGCAGACCGACGCGATCCACCCGGCGAGAACGAGTACGAACACTCCGATGCGCGCGGCGACGGACGTGACGTCGTCCGCCGTCCAGGCAAGGGCACCACCGATTCCGGCGACGGCGAGCACCGCGACGAAGATCGGGCTCGGCAGTACGGGACTGCGCCGCACCGGAACGGTCATCGGACCAGCAACCACTCCTGATGGTGGCGGTAGAAGGTCGACCGCTTCACCGCCTTGCCGCCGGCGATGCCGTCGCGCGTCAGTTCGGCGGCGGGGGAGCCGAGTTGCATGGCGCGGCCGCTGACCCAGCGGCGCGGCAGAAATCGGCGACGGCCGACGACGCGTGCGCGGAGACCGGGCATGTCCGCGGTGGGGGCCACCTCGACTCCGGGGACGACGCCGGAGAACAACCGGGTGTCGTCGACGTAGGCCTCGCCTTCGAGGTCGGTTCCGTCGGCACCGCCGAGCAGTGCCCTCCCGACGACGGCCTTGCCTGCATCGTCGCGGATGAGGGGTGTGCTCGAGGCCGTACCCGTCAGGGCGACCTTGGCGGCACGTGACCCGGTGCCCAGCTTGTAGATGTGCGCGGCGTCGGTTGCGTTCTCCGGCACGAACGCGACCTCGACGTGCAGCCGTTCGGTGCGCATCAGGCGCGTCAGCAGCGCGGCGAGGGATGCATCGTCGCCCAGGACGATGATGCGTGGCTCGGGGGCGGATTCGATGTCGGAGAAGATCGCGCTGCAGTCGTCGTCGGTCGGTACTGCGTCGGCGTTGCGCAGTGGGACGTCGGTCAGCGTGATCGGCAGCAGCGGGTTGCCGCACTGCAGAACGAACGGTGTCACGGCGCTCCTAGATCTTCCGATGAATCCTCGTCACGACCATAGTGCCCTCGTTCGGCGTCGACCGTAGCGGCATGCGGGCCAGCTCACCGCCTCGGCTAGACTGTTCCCCCGGCCACTGTCGCGCCTGCGACGAATGGTGACTGCTGCATTCGCTCGAGTACATCTGCAGCACGTCCTTGCACGAAAGCAACGTAGGAGAGCACATGCCGGCGATAGTCCTGATCGGCGCCCAGTGGGGCGACGAAGGCAAAGGCAAAGCCACCGACCTGTTCGGCGAACGACTTCAGTGGGTGGTTCGCTACCAAGGCGGCAACAACGCCGGCCACACCGTCGTTCTTCCCAACGGAGACAAGTTCGCACTGCACCTGATCCCGTCGGGAATTCTCACGCCGGGCGTCAAGAACGTCATCGGTAACGGTGTCGTCGTCGATCCGGGTGTGCTGCTCACCGAGCTCGACGGCCTCGAGAAGCGCGATGTCGATACGTCGAATCTGCTGCTCAGCGCCGATGCGCACCTGATCATGCCGTACCACGTGGCCATCGACAAGGTCACCGAGCGGTTCCTCGGAGCCAAGAAGATCGGCACCACCGGGCGCGGCATCGGCCCGTGCTACCAGGACAAGCTCGCCCGCGTGGGTGTGCGTGCGGCGGATGTGCTCGACGAGAAGATCCTGACCCAAAAGGTCGAGGCCGCACTGGAATTCAAGAACCAGGTGCTCTCGAAGATCTACAACCGCCGGGCGTTGGATCCACAGCAGGTCGTCGACGAGGTGCTCGAGCAGGCCGAAGGATTCAAGCACCGCATCACCGATACGCGCCTGCAGCTCAACCTCGCGCTCGAGCGCGGCGACACGATTCTGCTCGAGGGATCGCAGGGCACGTTGCTCGACGTCGACCACGGCACCTATCCGTACGTGACGTCGTCGAACCCGACGGCAGGCGGCGCGTCCGTCGGCTCGGGCATCGGCCCGAACAAGATCACCACGGTGCTCGGCATCCTCAAGGCGTACACGACGCGTGTGGGATCCGGTCCGTTCCCGACCGAGCTGTTCGACAACCACGGTGAGTACCTGGCCAAGCAGGGCGGCGAGGTGGGCGTCACCACCGGTCGCGCCCGACGTACGGGCTGGTTCGACGCAGTCATCGCTCGGTACGCCACCCGCGTCAACGGCATCACCGACTACTTCCTGACCAAGCTCGACGTGCTCTCCAGCCTGGACACCGTGCCCATCTGCGTCGCCTACGACGTCGACGGCGTCCGCCACGACGAAATGCCGATGACGCAGACCGGTTTCCACCACGCGAAGCCGATCTACGAAGAGATGCCCGGTTGGTGGGAAGACATCTCCGGTGCCCGGACATTCGAGGAACTGCCGATCAACGCGCAAAACTACGTCCTGCGTCTCGAGGAACTGTCGGGCGCGTACATGTCGTGCATCGGTGTGGGACCGGGCCGCGACGAAACCATCGTGCGGCGAGACATCCTGCGGTAGCCGAACCCGTTACCGAAAAGCCCCGAGGCATTCTGCCTCGGGGCTTTTTGCTGTCTCCGTGCGGACCGATAGACCCAGGATCGTCTGTGTCGATGAAACAAACTGCGCTCTCGTAGACCGGCTGGAAACAATCATTTGGACGGGTAATGGTCCGAAATCGGCCGTCGGCGGGTGTCCGATTCGACCGATTCCGGATGGGCCTCTGCTTTACAGATGATTGCGACATGTAAACGCAGAGTTCGAAACGAGCGGCCGAAAAGACTCCTGGACTTTTACTCTCACTTGGGTAACAGGCCAGGTAGACGTGGCGAAACAATGAGCATCGCACCAATTGCGGAGGCCTCTTTGGATGGCCGACGATCCGATCGGATCACCCCCTCGGCCAATGAGGCCACCGAAGAAAGTAGAACGAATGAACAAGGCAACCAAAGGCGCCATAGCTGCGGGGGCGGCAGCTGTACTGCTGCTCGGCGGTTTGGGATCGCTGGCTTTGTGGAGCGACAGTGAGCAACTCGACGGCGGCACCATCACCTCGGGGGATTTGTCGTTGACGCAGGACGGCGAGCCGGTGTGGAGTGAGATCTCCGGCGACGTCAACGCCGCACGTGTGATCGATCCAGCGACCTTCCTGATCGTCCCGGGCGACGTGGTCACCTACTCGGCCACTTTCGACATCGAAGCATCGGGAGACAACCTGCAGGCTGACCTGAGCGTGAATATCGCTGACCTCGCGCCCGGTGCCGGCAATGCCCAGCTGCTCAGCCGCATCGACACAGACATCGTCGCAACCTCGGGTGCCACGGTGCTGCCGACCGACGGCGAGACGGTACGGATATCGTCCGCCGACCAGGTCGTGGACCTGACGGTGACCTTCACGTTCGACGAAACTACACCGCTGCAGGAAGCACAGAACCAGTCCATCGACCTCGAGGCCTTCACGCTGAACCTGCAGCAGGTCCGCGAAGCCGTCACTCCCTGAGTCCTGGTTCCTTTGAAGCACGGTCGACACTGGTCGCTGGCAGCCGCGTCCGTCCTTGTGGTGAGCTTCGGCTCAGCACAGGTGACGGGCGCGCTGTGGCGCGACGAAGAAGTGCTCGACGGCGGCACCATCACCTCGGGCACCTTGGACATCAAGGTGGGCGAAGCGGGTGCAGAGGTAAACGATTTCACGATCACAGGGCTGGGGTCGTTGAATCTCGGGCCGAACGGATTCGCTCAGGCACCGCTGTCGATCCGCAACTCAGGCAGCACCCCGTTCCTCTTCCGACTTCAGAACACAACAGTGAGTGGAACGCTGCCTTTCACGCTGACCGCAAGCACCGTTGCCAACCCCGATGCGTGTCCCGCAACCGGTTCGCCAATCGGGGCGACTGTTCTGTACAACAACATCGCAGCAGGTGCTCAGGTGCCGGTCACGCCATCAGCCCGTCCGCTCGCCCCAGGTGCCAGCGAGGTGTGGTGTTTTCGACTCACCACCTCCGATCAACCACCCCAGAGCGCTACTTCCACAGTGATGTTCTCTTTCCGGGCGGATCAGGCATGACCACCGACGACACCGATGTCATCCCGGTCGCCCCTCCGCGCAAGGATGAGGACGAGCACACCGGAGTGTGGTGGTGGGTGAGCCGGATTGGCTCATACACACTGCTTGCGGTGATGGTTCTGATTCTTCTGGTCACCATCGTTGTCCCACGAGTCACCGGATCGACTCCGTACACCGTCCTGACTCAGTCTATGGAACCGACGTATCCCCCCGGCAGTCTGATCGTCGTGCGGCCAGTCGAGCCGAGCGAGCTCGCCATCGGAACGCCGATCACCTACCAATTGCGTTCCGGCGAACCCGAAGTGGTGACTCACCGCATCGTTGCTACCCGGCAGAGCGGGCGCGGAGAGCAGACATTCATCACCCGCGGTGACAACAACGGCGCTGACGACGAGAACCCGGTGCAGGTGGGTCAGATTCGCGGCGAGGTCTGGTATTCGGTTCCATACATGGGCTATGTCAACAACTGGCTCAACGGCGAACAGCGCAAGATCACGGTCGCCGTCATCGTCATCGGCCTGTTCGGCTACGCGCTGGTGATGTTCGTCGGTGCAGGTATGGATCGCTACCGAAGCCGGAAGGCGCAGGCGCGGTGAAGCACAACACGTTCGTCGCCTGCACTGCAGCCTTCGCAGGCATCGCGGTCGTGTTGCTCCTCGGTGCCGGATCGACTCCCGCGCAGACGGTCAAGTACAGCGCCGACGGTGAGCGGTGGGATACCGATTTCGTAAGCCCGTTGTTCGGCAGGGACATTCGGTGGGTTCCGCAGGACTCTCGTAGTTCGCAATTTCACGTATTCAACGACAGCGACACGGACGGGCGGTTGTGGGTGTCCCTTGCCAGCGACAATCCGGCATTCGCTCGCGCGCTCGACGTCTCGATCGGTGACACCGTGACCGGGTCATGCGCTCTGACCATCGTCGCTGCCGGGGAGAAGAAACGTATCGACGTGGTCGTAGCGATGTCCGAAGCAGCAGGCAACGACACCCGAACCTCCACCGCACGAATTGATCTGGTTCTGCAGTGGGACCACAGCATGAGCGACGTGTGCCCGGAGCTGTCGGGTGCACGGATGGATATGGAAGGGGCGCAGTCCTGATGGCGCGTCACGGTAGCGGTTTCGATGCTTCGAGCGTCCCCCGTCGGATCGGCTTCGCACTGATCAGCGCGCGGGCTCGGGCAATCATGTCGATCGGCATCGTCCTCGGTCTCGGTGCCGTGGGAACCCTTGCCTCATGGTCGGATACGGCAACAGCGACGTCGGGCGTGTTCACAACGGGGCGGATCGATATCAAGTTGGGTGCTGACCCCGGTGTCGACAACAACCCTGCAGCGTTCAGCACGGCGCTGACGAACACGGCAATCGTGCCCGGAAATGTCGTGACCGCGCCGCTATTGGTCAGAAACTCGGGAACCGTTGCGTTCACCTACACGCTGTCCGTCGTGGCAAGCAACACCGGAATCGGCAACCTGCTGAACTCATCAGTGTTCGAAACTGCCTGTGGCCCAACCGCTCTGTCCAGTGTGACCGGTCTCGGTACCTCAAAGCCGTTCACAGGATTCCCACGAACAATCGCAGTCGGCGCTACCGATCAGCTATGTATCAGCGTCACGATGCCTTCAGGGACCGTAGTCCCAGCGCTAGGCGCAACAGGCACGGTCACTTACACCCTCATAGCGACGTCGAGCTGACCATGTCGGAAACGAATCGCCACCAGGCGCAGTTCGGTGAACATTCTGCGAAACGGAACATGGTTCGCGAAGTAGCGCTCACGGTCGGCGCGCTCGCAGGTCTGTTCTGCGTGACGGTCGCCGCTCTGGCACTGCTGTTCGGGGTGACGCCCCTGGTGTTCCGTTCGGGATCCATGGCTCCGGCAATCGACACCGGCGCACTGGCAATCAGTAAGGAGACACCAGCGACGGCGGTGAGCGTCGGCGACATCGTCAACGTGACCAACGCGGCGGGAAGCCGTATCACGCACCGAGTCGTGGAGATAGGTGCCGTAGGCACCGACAGTGCCCAGCTTTACCTGCAGGGCGATGCAAACGCAGAGCGAGATGCGGAGGCGTACATCGTCTCCGAGGTCGGCCGAGTGGTGGCCAGCGTGCCGAAGCTCGGCTACGCGGTGAGCTGGTTGAGTGGACCGGTGGCGGTGTTCGTCGGGGGTGTCCTCGTCGGCGTGTTGCTGATGGTCGCCTGGTCGCCGAGGGGAATTGTGAAGAAGCGCGAAGCGGCAGACTTGCATGACCCGAATAGTTCTGGCGGACGGCACATCAAAGCACCGCTCACGGTGTTGCTCGCGATTGCAGCAGTAGGGACCGTCGGGCTGTCAGCTGCGCACACTCCGACGACACTTGCCCAATTGGGTGATACGTCCACCGCCGCGAGCGGGGAGTTTCGAACGGTCCTGCAGAGACCGGCAAGCTTCAGCTGCACGAACACAGTTGCTGGTCTGACCGGTGCCAGGTTGAGTTGGCCCAACGTCAATACGGCCTATAGCTACCGTCTGGACTTCACGCCCGCTGTCGACGGCGTGACAAATCCGGTCATCCTCAACCCTTCGACGGCTACAACCAGGACCTATCAACCTGCGGCCACATTACTCATGGTCGGAAATCGAACCTTCACGCTCAGGGCATTTCTTGGCGATTTCGTTTCGCCGTCGGCCGGTACGTGGACAATCAACTTCACCACCGCGCTGCTGACCTCGTGTGTGTCCAGTACGCCGGCACCCACCAGTTCCACCTCCGGTGTTTCCGCTCGCAGTGCCCCGCAGGCCATAGCTCCCGAGTCCACCGCACCTGCCCCGACAGAGTCCTCGCTTGTTCCGGCCCCCACTGCCGAACCCACCACCTCGAGTCCCACGACCACCTCGCCCGGCGTGCTCGAGCCGAGTACTACTACGCCGAGCATCTCCACCCCGAGCACCACGACACCATCGACCACCACCGACACACCTGCTGCTGCCCCGGCGTCGTTACCGACAGAGACCACGACCACCCCGCCGTCTCCCGCGGTTGTGTCCGGCCCCGTGGTCTCACCGTCGGGTGCGTCGACTGCTCAGGTTGTCGACATCGACGGCTCTCCGACGCTGCAGATCGTCGACACCGCAGGCAATGTTCAGTACAGCGCTCCCGCTACCTCCAGCGAGGCGTACGGCTATGGCGTCAACTGGTCAGCCGGGGATCAGTTGTGGTTGCTCGGACCGGATCAGTTGGTTCGGCTGGACGCGTCGGGTGGAAGCTGGTCTCGAACGGTGGTCGACCCCGCAGCGACGGATGACGTCCCCGCCGAGATTCTCGCCCTTCTGCAATAGCGGAGACGCCACATATATCTCGGAATCGAAGTGCGCGTCTACGAATCGGGTGGATAATCGAGGCCAAGTAAAGCGACGGAGGGCCGGTCGATGACTGAAAATTACAATGGCTTGGAAGTTTTCAGCTACCAATTCGATCGGTTTGCTTACGAACACTCGTGGATCGGGGCGCAGACTGGCGAATTCATGCTCGGTCCGCAAGGGGGCGGCATGTTGGAGTTCACCCACGCGATGGTGTTCGCCCTCCCCGAGGGTGGTGCGCACGAAGTACACGGACCCATTCTGGAGTGGTACCTCTCGCACGGCGGACCCTATGGCGCACTTGGCTATCCGATCAGCAACGAGCGCCCGACGCCCACCGGTTCCGGACGCTACAACCTGTTCCAGCGCGGAGCGATCGGCTGGCTTCCGGATACGGGCGCATTCACCATCGGCGGTAGAGAAGAGGATTCCGATGTCAGTCCGGGTCCCGACGCCGCGACGGTCTCCGTTGTCGACGCCTCGATGTCTTCGGTCGGCATATCTGGCTGACAAAGCCAACTTCAATCCTGTTTTGGATCTATATATTCGGTCGAGAAGTATCTTTAGCGATTACCGATGAATTCAGAACAGCGTCGGCTCGTCGAATCCGGCGACGCCTTCGATGCCGAGAATTCGTTGTTTCGTATTCGCCCCGCCGGGAGCGGAGAAGCCGCCTACCTCTCGGCCCGCGCCGAGCACGCGATGACACGGAACAATGATCGGTACCGGATTTCGGCCCAGTGCCCCGCCCACCGCCTGGGCCGCGCCCGGCAGCCCGAGACGGCGCGCGATGTCTCCGTACGTCAGCGTCGCGCCCCTGGGGATCGCGCTGCACACGGTGTAGACCGAGGCGTCGAACGCCGAAACCTCGAGCACCAACGGGATCGGGCTCATGTCCACCGCGCGCCCGGCGAGGAGCGCCACGATTCGATCGATTGCGTCCGCGGCGAGAGCGTCGACCGGACCTCGGGTTGCGGCGAAGCCGGCCAGGTAGTCGAGCATCGCCTCGTCCGACGGCTCGGGTAGTGCCACGGCAATCACGCCGTCGGCGCTCCAGGCAAGACCGCATCGCCCGATGGCCGTGTCGAAGAGGGTGCTGCTCGGCATGGGTCGAGTATCCACCGGACGTCGACAGGCAGTCCAGTCGAACGCCCAATGGACTTGAAAGTTCGATGCCAGTGGGTGAATATGGGCTGTATGGCCTCCAGAGTGCTCAATGCAACGTCGCTGGCACGAGATCTCGGAAGCTGGCGCGGCGACGCGTCGGCCGATGGATCCGGCAGGCGCAAGGCCTCCCGTCCCACGTACAGGGCTCTCGCGGACGGAGTTCGACTGCTCATTCACGACGGCCGCATCCCGTTGGGTGTCGGGTTGCCGAGCGAACGCGATCTGTCGGCTGCTCTCGACCTGAGTCGCACCACGATCACCTCGTCGTATTCGGTGCTGCGCGACGAGGGCTATCTCATCAGCAAGCAGGGATCGCGCAGCACCGTGGCGTTGCCTGCTGCGCCGACCCCAAACGGCATGTTGATTCAGTCGACGTCGCCGTCGGGTCCGGTGGTGGACATGAGTCATGCGGCCATGTCGGCGGCCGACGGAACGATGACAGCAGCGTACGAATCTGCGCTGCAAGCACTTCCGACGTATCTGCCCACTCACGGTATGGAGCCCATCGGACTCGCTGTGTTGCGGGAGGCCATCGCGCAGCGTTTCGTCGAACGTGGGTTGCCCACCACCGCCGATCAGATCATGGTCACTTCGGGTGCGCAGCAAGCGGTTCGGTTGCTACTGGGCACGCTGACCTCGCCCGGCGACCGCGTCCTGATCGATCACCCGACGTACCCCAACGCACTCGAGGCCATCAGGCGCGTCGGTGCCCGGCCCGTACCGGTGCCGGTGCGTCCGGTCGAGGGCGATTGGGATCTGGACGGAATCCGCAGCGCGGCAAGGCAAACCGCCGCCAAGGTCGCGTACTTGATTCCGGACTTCCACAATCCCACCGGTCAGGTGCTCGACGCGGAGGGGCGCGCCGAGCTCGCGCGCATCACCCGAGACACCCGAATGACGCTCATTGTCGACGAAACCATGGTGGACCTGTGGCTCGACGCGCCACCGCCGCCACCGGTCGCATCGTTCGGGCGGGTGTCGGGATCGGACATCGTCACGATCGGTTCGGCGTCCAAGTCGTTCTGGGGCGGTCTGCGCATCGGATGGATCAGAGCGCATCCATCGCTCGTGTCGCAGCTCGCCGGCTCGCGAGCAGCACACGACCTCGGTACCTCGATCGTCGATCAACTGGCGTCGTCGTTCCTGCTGCAGGATGCCGAACCTGCTCTGGAGGTCCGTCGATCCCAGCTGCGCGAGCGTCGAGATGTGCTCGAAGATGCTCTGGCCGAACATGTTCCGGAGTGGAAGTACCGGCGCTCGGAGGGCGGGATGTCGCTGTGGCTTCAGCTACCCGCTCCGGTGTCGAGTGCGCTCGCCGCTACTGCGCCTGCGTTCGGGGCAGTGTTGGCCGCGGGCCCACGGTTCGGGGTCGAGGGTGCGTTCGAGCGCTACCTTCGGCTGCCGTACACCCGTGAGCCGCAGGAGCTTCGGGCTGCGGTTGCGGCCACTGCCGCGGCGTATCGAGCCTTGGCACCGAGCGTCGAATCCGAACAGCCGGCCCTGGTGTTCTGACCGCGAGCTCGAAGTTATGGACGAGAATCAGCCGAAAAGCGTCCATAACTTCGAGTTCGGCGCAACGGTCAGGCCCAGACGGATGCGATGTCGGTCGCCGTGGACGGCGGTGGCGTCGGGACTCCGTTTTCGGTGCGGGAGAACCGCGGTGCCGGACGGTGCTGCGTCACGCCGCCGATGTCGATGAGCGAGTCTCGGTCCTTCATATGTGGGTGGTTCGGGGCCTCGGCGAAGGTGAGGACGGGGGAGACGCAGGCGTCGGTGCCGTCGAAGATCGCCGCCCATTCGTCGCGGGTCTTGGTCAGGAATGTCGCGGTGAACTTCTCGCGCAGCTCCGGCCAGCGCGGCTTGTCCATCTGTGACGGTAGGTCTGCATCGGCGAGGCCGAGACCGGTCACGAGCTGAGCGTAGAACTGTGGTTCGAGGGACCCGACCGCCATGTACTTGCCGTCCGACGTCTCGTACGTGTCGTAGAACGGTGCGCCGGTATCGAGCAGGTTGACGCCGCGGTCGTCGCTCCATGCTCCGACGCCTCGCCAGGCCCAGATCATGTGCGACAGTGCTGCGGTGCCGTCGACCATGGCTGCGTCGACGACCTGTCCCTGTCCCGAATTCTGTCGTTCGTAGAGCGCCGCCATGATGCCGAAGACGAGGAACATCGATCCGCCGCCGAAATCGCCGACCATGTTCATCGGTGGCACCGGTCGTTCGCCGTCGCGGCCGATGGCGTTGAGGACGCCCGTGACGGAGATGTAGTTGATGTCGTGGCCGGCGGTCTGTGCCCAGGGGCCTTCCTGCCCCCAGCCGGTCATGCGACCGTAGACCAGGCGCGGGTTGCGGGGCAGGGCGTCGTCGGGCCCGAGGCCGAGTCGCTCGGTGACACCGGGGCGGAACCCCTCGATCAGTACGTCGGCGCGCTCGATGAGGCCGAGAACCTTCTCGATGTCGGCGGGGTCCTTGAGGTTCGCTTCGACAATGGTGCGGCTGCGCAGCTGGTGGTCGTGTGGAGAGACCTGCCCGGCGCGCTGGACGCGGACGACGTCTGCGCCGAGGTCGGCCAGCAGCAGTGCGGCGTGCGGGCCGGGTCCGATCCCTGCGAGTTCGACGACGCGGAGCCCTGCGAGCGGTCCACCAGTGTTAGCCACGTTTGTTGCCTCGTTCCGACTCGTCAGCTGCGATAGTGAATGGAGACTAACGTGTACTAGGGCGTCCTAGTGATGTGGGTGTGGATAATGGGGCTGTGACCGCCCCAGATCCCGTCCGCATCGGTACTCCACTGACCCCCGGTGCCACCCGGGTCATGCTCCTCGGGGCAGGTGAGCTGGGCAAAGAGGTCATCATTGCGTTCCAGCGCCTCGGTGTCGAGGTGATTGCCGTCGACCGTTACGACAACGCCCCGGGCCATCAGGTGGCGCATCACGCGTACACGATCGACATGAGCAATCCCGAAGAGCTGCTGGCGCTGATCGACGCTCAGCAGCCGGACTTCGTCGTCCCGGAGATCGAAGCCATTGCCACCGATGCGCTCGCCGAAGTAGAGGCCAAAGGGCGCTCGGTGGTCATTCCCACAGCGCGGGCAACACAATTGACGATGAATCGCGAAGGAATCAGGCGGCTCGCGGCCGAGGAACTCGGTCTGCCCACCTCGCCGTACGCGTTTGCCGATTCGTTGGACGAGGTCCGACAAGCGTTGTCCCGCATAGGCTTCCCCGCCGTCATCAAGCCGGTGATGTCCTCGTCCGGTAAGGGGCAGTCGGTGGTACGGACCGAAGCCGACGTCGAGACGGCGTGGGACTACGCGTTGAAGGGCGGTCGAGTCGATCTGGGCCGCGTCATCGTCGAGGGATTCGTCGATTTCGATTACGAGATAACACTTCTCACCGTGCGCGCGACAAACGGGACTTCGTTCTGCGAGCCGATCGGTCATCTGCAGGAGTCGGGCGACTACATCGAATCCTGGCAGCCGCAACCGATGTCCGACGCGGCACTCGCGTCGGCACGCGAAGTGGCCGAGAGAATCACGACGGCACTCGGTGGTCGGGGACTGTTCGGCGTGGAGCTGTTCGTGCAGGGCGACAACGTGTACTTCTCCGAGGTCAGCCCCCGGCCGCACGACACCGGCCTGGTAACGCTTCGTACGCAACGGTTCTCGGAGTTCGAGCTGCACGCCCGCGCCGTTCTCGGGCTACCCATCGACACGACACTGCTCTCGCCGGGAGCGTCGGCGGTCATCTACGGCGGTGTCGATGCGGACGGAATCTTGTTCGAAGGCGTCGCCGATGCCCTCGCGGTTCCCGAAACCGATCTCCGGCTGTTCGGCAAGCCCGCCAGCTTCGTCCGGCGGCGAATGGGTGTTGCGGTGTCGACGGCGTCGGACATCGAGACCGCTCGCGCTCGGGCTCGCGAGGCAGCAGGGAAGGTACGACCGACCGTTTAGATCGCGCCGTCTAGATTGAGGCCACCACGGCGGCGGTAGCAAGGGCGTTGTTCATCGTGTGCAGTGCGATGCCCGGAATCAACGATCGGTGCAGTCGAACCAGCAGGGCCGCAGCAGAGCCTATGCAGACCATGATCAGCGCGATGGCGGGCAGTACGTGGACGGCCCCGAAGCACACCGCAGATCCGAGAACTGCGATCTGCCATCGTATTCGGGTGTCGAACCACCCGAAGATCACCCGGCGGAAGAGGATTTCCTCGAGTACCGGTGCGATCAGGACGGTGCAGGCGATGGTGAGAGCGCCGGCGACCACACCCACGTCGAGTGCATCGAGAGTCGACGCGCTTCCGCCGGCATCGGAGGCGGGAGCTATGTCGACAGCGCCGGCGAGTGCAATGCCGACGCCCATGGCGGCGATCCACGCGACGGGTACTTCCCACAGCAGGTGCCACAGCGATCGTGGACCCGACGTGAGCTGCAGATCCTTCCACGTCCAGCCGCGGCGACTCAGCGACTGCCACAAGGCAACTGCGAACACCGCCGTCGCCAGCGGAATGGCGTAGCCGAGTACCCAATTCAGGTCGAACACACCGACGAGAAGCACGACCGCGGCCACCACAGCGATGGCCCCGATGAGCAGGCTGCCGATGGACAGCAGGGCGTCGCCGCCGGAAACGGGACGTTCGAAAGTCGCGGTTCGGGGCACAGGCGTCAACTTACCGGCGATCGGCGTGCACACTTGACCACCATGAGCGCTCTCGGAGAAATACTGGTCGGCCTGGTGATTCTGGTCGGACTCGTCGGCATCGTCGTGCCCGTCCTGCCGGGCACCATCTTGATCTTCGCGGCTGTTGCGGTGTGGGCGTGGGTTACCGGCGGCACGGCCGCGTGGACGGTGTTCGGCATCGCGACGGTGCTGCTGGTTCTGAGCGGCGTCGTGAAGTACACCTGGCCGGGCCGCCGGATGCGCGAGGCCGGCGTGCCGATGCGGTCGCTGATCGTCGGCGGCCTGCTCGGCATCGTCGGCTTCTTCGTCATTCCCGTGGTGGGCCTGTTCATCGGTTTCATCGCAGGCGTCTACGTGGCCGAACTACCCAGGCACCGCAACCATTCCGAGGCCTGGCGATCGACCGTGCATGCGACCAAGGCGGCCGGGCTGTCGATCCTGGTGGAGCTGTTCGGCGCGTTGCTCGCCTCGGCCGTGTGGCTCGGGGGAGCAGTATTGATCTAGGGGACCCGATACCAGGCCCGGGCATTACCGTCGAGCACAGCGGGGAGGTCGCCGCCGACGGCCCCGGAGATGATGTCGATGTCGGTCTCGGAGAACGGCCGTGGGGCTCGCGTACCGGGCAGGTCGGTGCCGAACAGCAGTGCCTCCGGGTTCACGCGGTGGATCTGCTGCAGGGTATCGACGATGTCGAGGTCCACGCGGCCGAATCCCGTTGCCTTGACGCGTACTCCGCGGTCGACGAGGTTCAACAGATAGGGAAGTCCCTGCGTCGACAGTCCCAGATGGTCGATGCTCACCGCCGGTAGTTTCGCGAGGATCGGCTCGAGCGAGAGCAGCAACGACGCGTCGACGTACAGCTCGGCGTGCCAGCCCACCAGTTCGTGCACGCGTCGGGCCTGCGTGGTGAGCATCTCGACGTCGGTTTCACCGCGTTTGAGGTTGAATCGCATCGCCCGCACGCCTGCCTCGTCGAGGGCGACGATCTCCTCGTCCGTGCACTCCGGATCGAGCTGAGCCACCCCCACCCAGCCGCGTCCGAGCGTCTCCAGTGCGGCCAACAGATAGCTCTGATCGGTGCCTTGGAACGATGCGGTGACCACGGCACCGCCGGTGATCCCGAGCCCGTCGACGTCGTAGAGATAGTTCGAGACGGTGTACGGATCCGGCGTGTATCCCTGGTTCTCGATCAGCGGAAATCTGGGGTCGATGATGTGTAGGTGGGCGTCGAACACGGGTCCCAGCATGCCAGCTCGCCGATTCGCCGTCGCGGCGACCTGGCCCGGTGTTTGAATGCGAAATATGAAACCGGAGACCACCGTCGTTCTCGACGGATACACGTATTTCGAATGTCCACGCTGGCACGACGGGAGGATCTGGGTATCGGACTTCTACAGTCATCGCGTCGTATCCGCCCTCGAGGACGGTTCCGACGTGCGAGTCGAGGCCGAGGTGCCCAATCAGCCGTCGGGCCTGGGCTGGTTACCCGACGGGCGGTTGCTGATCATCTCGATGCGCGATTACAAACTGCTACTACGCGAGCACGATGGTTCGCTGACCGTCCATGCCGATCTGTCGACGTACGTGAAGGCGAACCTCAACGACATGCTCGTCGACGCGCAGGGACGCGCGTACATCGGCAATTTCGGATTCGACCTGATGAACTTCGCTCCCGTCGAGACGGCCGACCTGATTCGCGTCGATCCGGACGGGTCCGCGCACGTCGTGGCCTCGGATCTGTACTTCCCTAACGGAATGGCGTTCACCGATTCCGGTGAACTGCTCGTCGACGAGACGGTCGGGAACCGGGTCAGTGCGTTCGACATCGCCGAGGACGGATCACTGGGGGAGCGGCGCGACTGGGCGACGTTCGGTGAGCTGCCGTCGTCGACGGATATGGCAACGGCCATGAGTGAGGTGAAGGTGGCAGCCGACGGCTGCTGCATCGACACCGACGGAACGATGTGGATCGCCGACGCACTCGGTCAGCGCGTGTTGCACGTCGCGCCGGGCGGAGAGGTTCTCGAGCAGCTCGACTTCGATCTCGGCGTGTTCGCGTGTGGACTCGGCGGATCCGACGGCCGCACGCTGTTCGTTTGCGCTGCACCCGATTTCAACGAGCATCAACGCAAGATCGAAACCGAGGGAAAGCTGCTGGCGGTTCGGGTGTAGAGCGCTTCGCGCATGTGAGTGGAAACTCGTAGCCTGCTACGCGTTTCCACTCACATGCGGCGCCAGCCGCTCTACGCCTTGTCGGGCTCGGAGGCCTTCAGCATGTCCTCACGCTCGACGACCTTGACGCGCTCGCGGCCTTCTTCTTCGCCGAGGGAGCGTTCGTGGGCGTCGAGGCGGTACCAGCCGTCCCAGGTGGTGAACGGAACCTGCTTGCCTTCGAGGAACGAGGTGACGGCATCGAGGTCCGGCTCGGCCGCACCGGCGAAGCTCGGCGCATCCTCGAGCAGGTTCGCGACTGTTTCGTTGGCGTCGCCCTTGGTGTGACCGATGAGGCCGACGGGTCCGCGCTTGATCCAGCCGGTGACGTACGTGGCGGGAACGGGCGTGGTGGAGTGCGGCGATTCGACGACGCGTCCGGCCTCGTTGGGGATGGTGCCTGCCTGCTCGTCGAACGGGAGCTGGCTGATGTTCTGGCTGAGGTAGCCCACGGCGCGGTAGACGGCCTGGACGTCCCAGTCGTTGTACTTTCCGGTGCCGCGGACGTTGCCGGTGCCGTCGAGTTCGGTGCGTTCGGTACGTAGACCGACGACCTTGCCGTCCTCGCCGAGTACCTCGTGCGGGGACTCGAAGAAGTGCAGGAACAGCTTGTGCGGGCGAGCGCCGACGTCGCGGATGGCCCAGTCCTGCAGGGTGTTGGCGACCATGTCGATCTGCTTGGAGCTGCGGCGAGCCTGCTCGGAGCCCTCGTCGTAGTCGATGTCCTCGGGGGCGACGATGACCTCGATGTTCGGCGAATGGTCGAGCTCGCGCAGTTCGAGCGGGGTGAACTTGGCCTGAGCCGGTCCGCGGCGGCCGAAGACGTGCACCTCGAGGGCCTTGTTGGCCTTGAGGCCCTCGTAGACGTTGGCGGGGATTTCGGTGGGCAGCAGTTCGTCGCCGGTCTTGGCCAGCACGCGTGCGACGTCGAGGGCCACGTTGCCGACGCCGAGGACGGCGACCTTCTCGGCTTCGAGGGGCCAGGTGCGGGGGACGTCGGGGTGGCCGTCGTACCAGGAGACGAAGTCGGCGGCGCCGTAGCTGCCGTCGAGGTCGATGCCGGGGATGTTCAGTGCGCGGTCGGCGTTGGCTCCGGTGGAGAAGATGACGGCGTCGTAGAAGCGACGTAGGTCGTCGAGGTTGATGTCGGTGCCGTAGTCGATGTTGCCGAGCAGGCGAACCTGGGGCTTGTCGAGCACCTTGTGCAGGGCGGTGATGATGCCCTTGATGCGTGGGTGGTCAGGGGCAACGCCGTAGCGAATGAGCCCGAACG
Organism: Rhodococcus sp. 05-2255-1e; assembly: GCF_002259025.1. NCBI lineage: Bacteria > Bacillati > Actinomycetota > Actinomycetes > Mycobacteriales > Nocardiaceae > Rhodococcus > Rhodococcus sp. 05-2255-1e. The sequence continues at coordinate 595,360 of NZ_NOZE01000009.1, forward strand.
GGGCCGGCATCCGCTCGAAGAGGTCGATGCTCACGCCCGGTCCGCTGACATTGTGGTCGGACTTCATGAGCGCGTCGGCGGCGTAGATGCCTGCCGGTCCGGCACCGACGATGGCGACGCGGAGTGGACGAGTCTGATCAGTCATGTGCAGCGAGCTACCTTCTTCGAGGGAAGTGCGGACACCCCAGCATAAATTAAGGACAACCTGAGCTGGGGCAGTGGGCAACTTGCCGTATTCCCCGGGTTCCGGTAGGAATTGACCCGTGCAGACGACATACCTGGTCCGACGGTTCACCGTCGACTTCTGTCGCACCTGCACCAACATGTGTTGTCGGTGACCTGACCCGACGCCCAATCCCTGTTCCCCGATGTCGTCGGGACGGGATCCCTCCCTCGACGGCCGTGCCGCGATCAGTAGGCGCACCGCTGTCTCTCGGATTCGAGGACACATGACCACCCTGGAACAGACCGCCACCCTCACGCTCGACAAGCTCGGCCCGTCGTTCGGTGCCGAAGTCATCGGCCTCGATGTCGCGTCGGCCTCCGATGCGCAGATCCACGCCGTCCGCCGAGCTCTCGTCGAGCACAAGGTACTCGTGCTCCGAGGTCAGTCGATCGACGACGCAGGCCACATCGAGTTCGGCCGCCGACTCGGTGACCTCACCGCCGGACACCCCGTGCACGACAGTGGTCACGTCGCCCCCGAGGTCTACGCCCTCGACAGTCAGGACAACGGATTCGCCGACGTCTGGCACACCGACGTGACGTTCATGGAGCGCCCACCGATGGGGTCGATCCTGCGGCCCGTCGTACTACCGCCGCACGGCGGCGACACCAACTGGGCCGACAGTCAACTCGCCTACGAGTCCCTGTCCGCGCCGGTTCGCCGAATGATCGACGGGCTCACCGCAATTCACGACGGCAACCGCGAGTTCGGCTACTACCTCGCGCAGAAGCGCGGCGGTAAGGGCAACGTGTGGGACGGCAAGGAAGTGACCGCGCTGGTCCCCGTCGAACATCCCGTCGTGCGGGTGCATCCGGAAACCGGCCGCAAGGGGTTGTTCGTCAATCCGGGTTTCACCTCCCACATCGTGGGCGTCTCGGAGGCGGAGAGCCGCGGAATCCTGGATCTGCTGTACGCGCACCTCACCAAGCCCGAGCACATCGTGCGCCACCGTTGGCGTCTGGGTGATCTGGTGCTGTGGGACAACCGCAGCACCTCGCACTACGCCAACCGCGATTACGGTACCGAGCACCGCAAGATGCACCGCATCACGTTGCGCGGCGACATTCCCGTCGGACCCCGGTAGTTCCGGGCACGTCGGATCGAGGAAGATTGCCTACATGGCGTCGTGGAGTGAACGTAGGCAGCAGTGGGTCGACAGTCGTGAGGAAGCGCGCAACAACGCGTCCCAGGCGGCTGCCGACTCCGGTGAGCAGCGTCCGCCCACCGCGTGGCCGTTCATCATCGCTGCGGGCATCGTCGTCGTGCTGCTCGTCGGCATCTTCGCGGCGTCCAAGTTCGCCCCCGCGGAGGACAACGTGACACAGGCGCAGTTGCTCACCGACGCCGTCGACGGTTTCCTCGAAGCACAGAACACCGGTGACGCGGATCTGCTGCGTGCGAACACGTGCGCCGATCAGGTCGAGCGCCTGATTCCCGGCGACGACGCCCAGTACCGCACCGACCGCGCAGGCGACGTGGAACGCAACGGCGAGACGTCGATCGACGGAGTGCCCACGGGGTACGAGGTCAACGGCGACCGCGGCGTCGTCACGGTACCGCTGAAGGAAGAGAAATCCGGAGCGCGATCCGACGACGAATGGAAGTTCGTCCGGGTGAACGACACCTGGTTGGTGTGCAATGTGTGATTCGGGCACGTGTGATGTCGTAACAGCAAGTGACGGAAGGCTGATCCAGTGACCTACGCAGGTGACATAACCCCGCAGGCGGCGTGGGAGTTGTTGCAGAGCAACCCCGATGCCGTTCTCGTCGACGTCCGTACCCATGCCGAGTGGCAGTACGTCGGCGTACCCGACACCTCCGGCATCGATCGCCCGACCCACCTGATCGAGTGGGTGAGCTACCCCGACGGCGCTCGCAACACCGACTTCGTCGACGAGCTGAAAGCCGCAGGCGTGGACGGCGATCGGCCGGTGGTGTTCCTGTGCCGCTCCGGTCAGCGATCCATCGGTGCGGCCGAGGCGGCCACGGCTGCGGGAATCGGCCCGTCCTACAACGTGCTCGACGGTTTCGAAGGTGCCACCGATGCCGACGGCCACCGCGGTGCCGTGGGGTGGCGTGCGGTCGGGTTGCCCTGGAGGCAGTCGTGACGAACATTCCCAGAGGCGGGGGTTTTCAGAAGCCGCTACCCGACGGCGTGGGTCAGGGAACGCTGGGAGTTCGCGGCGGTCTGATGCGATCGGGCTTCGACGAGAACGCCGAAGCGCTGTATCTCACTTCGGGTTTCGTCTACGAGAGTGCCGGTGCCGCCGAGCGGGCGTTCACCGGTGACATCGATCATTTTGTCTATTCGCGCTATGGCAACCCGACGGTCAAGATGTTCGAGGAGCGGCTGCGGCTGATCGAGGGTGCCGAGGCGTGCTTCGGCACATCGAGTGGAATGTCGGCAGTGTTCACCGCGCTCGGCGCACTGTTGAAGGCCGGCGATCGATTGGTCGCTGCGCGTAGCCTTTTCGGTTCCTGCTTCGTGGTGTGCAACGAGATTCTGCCGCGCTGGGGCGTCGAGACCGTCTTCGTCGACGGCGAGGACCTCGAGCAGTGGGAGCAGGCGCTGTCGGTGCCGACGACCGCGGTGTTCTTCGAGACTCCGTCCAATCCGATGCAGTCGCTCGTCGATGTCAGGCGGGTGTCCGAGATGGCGCACGCCGCCGGCGCAACGGTTGTGTTGGACAACGTGTTCGCGACGCCTCTGCTGCAGCGCAGTCTCGAACTCGGTGCCGATGTGGTGGTGTATTCCGGCACCAAGCACATCGACGGTCAGGGCCGGGTACTCGGCGGTGCGATCCTGGGATCGAAGGAGTACATCGACGGTCCGGTGCAGACGCTGATGCGGCACACCGGCCCGGCGCTGAGTCCGTTCAACGCCTGGACACTGCTCAAGGGCTTGGAGACGATGCCGGTGCGCGTGCGGCATTCGGTGAACTCCGCGCTGCAGATAGCCGAGTTCCTCGAAGGGCATTCGGCGGTGCGGTGGGTCAAATACCCGTTCCTGCCATCACATCCGCAGTACGAGCTGGCGACGTCGCAGATGTCGGGCGGCGGCACGGTCGTCACGTTCGAGCTCGATGCCCCCGAGGGCGCAGGCAAGCAGCGTGCTTTCGAGCTGCTCGACGGCCTGAAGATCGTGGACATCTCGAACAACCTCGGCGATTCCAAGACGCTCATCACCCACCCGGCCACCACCACGCACCGCGCGATGGGGCCGGAAGGTCGTGCCGCAGTGGGCATCACCGATGGCGTCGTGCGGATCTCCATCGGTCTCGAAGACACCGAGGACCTGATCGGGGATCTGGACCAGGCGTTGAACTAGCTGGGTCAGTTCTCGAAGACGCTGAGTACCGTTCTGAACTTTGCCGTGGTTTCGTCCAGCTCGGCGTCGGGGTCCGAGTCGGCGACGATGCCGCCGCCGGCTGTGGCGGTACCGGACAGGCCGTCCGCGGTGAGTTCGATGCACCGGATGGCGACCATCCATTCACCGTCCCCGCTGCCGTCGGTCCATCCGAGCGCCCCGGCATAGAAGCCGCGGGATCCCTCGATCTCGGTGATCGCTCGCATGGCGGCGGCGCGCGGAACACCGGCGACGGCAGCGGTGGGATGCAGCGCCAATGCGAGGTCGAGGGCCGACGTCGACGGGTCGGCCAACGTGCCGACGATCGGCGTGGACAGGTGCCACAGCTGCGGAGTGCTGCTCAGCTGAGGTGTCGCGGGTACGTCCAGCGTCTCGCAGAACGGCGCCAGTGCTGCCTTGATCTCGTCGACGACGAAGCGATGCTCGGCCTGGTCTTTCGCGCTGGCCGCCAGTGCCGCCGAGATACGCGCGTCCTCGTCGGGATCGGTGGAGCGCGCGGCCGTCCCGGCGAAGGGATGGCAGCTGACGACGTTCCCGCGTTTGCGCACCAGCAGTTCGGGGCTTGCGCCGACGAGATGTCTGCCGGGCTCGTCTGTGGGCGAGAGGTCTGCGAGAAATCCGTTTCCCATCGGATCGCGAGTCACCAACGCGCTCAACACCGCTGACGGATCGATGGGCGACTCGGCGGCCAATTCGATCGCTCGTGCGAGCACGATCTTCTCGGCGACACCGGCTTTCACACGCCGCACGACCTCGCGTACCCGTTCGACGTGCACGTCCGGCTCGGGGATCTGGCGTTCGACGGTGATGGACGGAAGTGGCGGCTGAGCATCCGGTACCGCCCACGCACCGGCGCGTCGGTAGAACTCCGCCGGCTCGATCAGCGCGGTCGCGTCGGACATGTCGAAAGGCAATACCCCGACGACGTTTCGGCCTTGCTGTACCGCCGCGACTGCGTCGGCGACGTCCGGAAACTGTTGCTGCACTCCCAAGCCGACGACGTGATGATCCTGCCGAGACAGAACGAATCGGAGCTTCATCAGAACGGGTTCTGTGTGCGGCCCACCAGGTCTGCGACGGAATCGAGCACTTTCGTCGGACGGTACGGGTACTGCTCGACGGACTGCACGGTCGAAATGCCGGTCAACACCAGAATGGTCTGCAATCCGGCTTCGAGGCCGGACAGCACGTCGGTGTCCATCCTGTCGCCGATCATCAGAGTGTTCTCGGAGTGCCCGCCGATGGCGCGTAGAGCCGAACGCATCATCAACGCGTTGGGCTTGCCCACGTAGTACGGCTCCTTGCCCGTCGCCTTGGTGATGAGTGCGGCGACCGAACCGGTCGCGGGCAGCGAACCCTCGCGCGACGGACCGGTCGCGTCGGGGTTGGTGGCGATGAAGCGTGAACCCTTCTCGACGAGACGAATGGCGGTGGTGATGGCCTCGAACGAGTACGTTCGGGTCTCCCCGAGCACCACGTAGTCGGGGCTGGAGTCGGTGAGGGTGTAACCGATGTCGTGCAGCGCGGTGGTCAGACCGGACTCGCCGACGACATACGCACTGCCGCCGGGCCGCTGATTGCCGAGGAAGGTGGCGGTGGCGAGAGCCGAGGTCCAGATCGACTTCTCCGGAATGTCCAAGCCGGTGAATGCGAGACGTGCGCGCAGGTCACGTGGGGTGCGGATCGAATTGTTCGTCAACACGATGAACGGGATCTCGTTGGCCTGCAGCTCGGCAAGGAACGTGTCGGCACCGGGGATCAGGTGATCCTCGTGGACCAGAACTCCGTCCATGTCCATCAGGTACGTCCACGGCAGGGGCTTCTCGATATCGGTCACCCCTCCATTGTGGACCATCCGGCGAGCTGGGGACCATCTTCTCGACGTGGCCTAACTCGCCCGCCGCTCGTGGTCGCGTCGCGAGTTGGCCCGATGCACCAGCCGTTCGCGGGCCGTCATGCCGCCCCACACTCCGAACGGTTCGTTGGCTGCCAACGCGAACCGCTTGCAGGCGTCGAGCACTCCGCAGCCTGCGCACACCTGCTTGGCGCGATCCTCGCGTTGGCGACGCGCCGTTCGCCCCTCACCAGAGGGGGAGAAGAAGATCTCCGAGTCCTGACCCCGGCACAGTGCGTCGAGCTGCCAGTCCCAGGATTCGGCGGTGGACGAGGAAATCCTGCGTTCGATCATGGCGATTGCGGTGTTCTTCGACGGGGCAGATTCGTTCGGCATCGTGGCGACCCATTCCTTTCGTCGACGCTGCGCGAGACTGCTCCCGCACAAGGCCATTCGCCAGGAACTCTCGCCGCGTCGCGGGCGCGAGGCAAGGGTTGGAATCAGGGTGATTCGAGGTCGCGGTTCAGGACACGTCGGGGCTGTACCGATAGAGGGCGTTCACTCGGTCGTCCAGCATGAACAGCGGAAGGATCACAGCCTGGATCGCGGCGACCACAGCAGGGAGATAGTCGCCTGCGACGACACACACGAGACTGCCGAGACCGAACAGAATCAGTGTCGTACGGGGAAGAAGCCACGTCGGCTTTCGGTCAGTTCGCCTGAGCGCGTACAGAATTGCGGCTGCGATCGCCACGAGGATGGCGCTGTGAGTGGCCAGACGTATCGAATCGGACGTGTCGACTGCCTCGAATGTGCCGATCACGACCAGCGAACCGAGAAAGACGACACTCGCTGCGTTCAGCTGCCGATAGCGCGGCGTTTTTCGAAAGCCATCGCCACCGATCCTGGCTTTCCACACGTGCATGGGTCGAATTCTCGCACGAGGGTGGTGGAGTTCGCCGACCCTCTACAGATCCAACCCGGGGGCGGTTGCGCCGGTGGCAAGGGTTGAAATCATCGTGATTGTAACCGAATGCGCACGTGCACTTGACGCTTCGATAGATTGTTCTGTACGTTCCTGTCACCATCCAGAGCGACCGAGAGACCTTGGCTCGATGACGTCGCAGCAACCCCGCCTTACGGCGTGTGGGTGCTACCGCCAGGACCGATGGAGGCACGACCGATGAACATCTGCATCTGTACGCACGCTTGACCGATCGGCGTACTCACAGCACAAAATCTTCGAAAGGCAACCCAGCGATGATCGCTGCCCATCCGCCCCGGCGGTTCCGGTGACTCAACTCGACTCTCGACCCGTTGCGGATACGACCGACGACATTCCCGACGAACAGCTCGTCGTTGCACGCACGTGGCACCCGTGGCGCTGGGTGATCGCGGTCGCAACGCTGATCGTGGTCGGTCAGTTCCTGCACGGCTTCGTCACCAACCCCGGCTGGGATTGGGGCACCTTCGCGCAGTACTTCACTGCAGCATCGGTGATGTCGGCGCTGTGGTTGACCATCCAGCTCACCTTCTGGGGAACGCTGATCGGTTTCGCCATCGGTATCGGCCTGGCGGTGGCCCGGCTGTCCGACAATCCTGTGCTGCAGGTTATTTCCTGGTTCTACATCTGGGCCTTCCGTTCCATCCCGTTGATCGTGCAGCTTCTGTTCTGGTTCAATATTGCGTACCTGTACCAGACTCTGTCTTTGGGAATTCCGTTCGGTCCCAGCTTCTTTCAGTTCGACGTCAACAACGTCATCAGTGGATCGACGGCGGCCATCATCGGCCTGGCCCTGCACCAAGCGGCCTACTCCGCCGAGATCGTTCGGGCCGGCATCATCTCCGTGGACCAGGGGCAACTCGAAGCCGCAGCAGCGCTGGGTATTCCGAAGAGGCGGGAGTTCTTCAAGATCGTTCTGCCGCAGGCGATGCGAGGGATTCTCCCCAACGCGGCCAACGAAGTGATCAGTCTGTTCAAAGGCACGTCGATCGTGTCGGTGATGGCCATTGCCGAATTGTTCTATCAGGTGCAAGTCATATACGGACGCAACGGGCGCGTGGTTCCGCTGCTCATGGTCGCGACCGTCTGGTACATCATTCTGACGTCGGTGATGTCGATCGTGCAGTTCTACGTCGAGCGGCACTACGCCAAGGGCGCGGTACGCAACATTCCGCTGACGCCGATCCAGCAGATTCGCCACAAGCTCTCCAACGTCACCTTCGCGCCGAGAGGGGCAACCCGATGACCACTCGCGATGCCTCCACTGCCGCAACGAGATACGCGGTCGAGGTGCGCGGCGTCCACAAGTCCTACGGCGGGCTCGAGGTGCTCAAAGGCGTCGACCTCCTCGTACGTCCCGGTGAGGTGACCGCGATTATCGGCCCCTCGGGTTCGGGCAAGTCGACCCTGCTGCGCGCTCTGAACCATCTGGAGAAGGTGGACCAGGGCACCGTCCGGATCGACGGTGATCTGGTGGGATATCGGCGCAAAGGCAACAAACTGCACGAACTCAGCAACAAGGAGATTCTGCGGCAGCGTTCCCAGATCGGTTTCGTGTTTCAGAACTTCAATCTGTTTCCTCACCTGACGGTCCTCGAGAATGTCATCGAAGCCCCGATCTCGGCGCAGAAGCGCACGCGCTCCGACGTCGAACCCGAGGCGCTGGCTCTCCTCGAACGAGTCGGGGTGCACGCGAAAGCCCATGATTATCCGCGACGACTCTCCGGCGGACAGCAGCAGCGGGTCGCCATCGCGCGTGCACTTGCCCTGCGTCCCACAGTCATTCTGTTCGACGAGCCCACGTCAGCACTCGACCCCGAATTGGTGGGAGAGGTTCTCGAGGTCATCCGCGGCCTGGCACGCGATGGTGCGACCCTGGTGATCGTCACGCACGAGGTCGGGTTCGCCCGCGAGATCGCCGACACCGTCGTCTTCATGGATGGCGGCGTCATCGTCGAACAAGGCTCTCCTGCAGAGCTTCTCGATTCACCCCAGGAGGAACGCACCAAGTCGTTCCTCGCTCACGTTCTCTAGCTCTCACTCATGCTTCACCTGCACCCACGAACGGGGAAAGTCATGTCCGGATTATCTCGTAGGCTCGCGGTAGTAGCGTCGGCATTCGCTGTCCTGGCACTCACTGCGACAGCATGCAGCGAGCCCACTGCCGAATCTCAGGTCGTCACGGAGGACGGCGGATCGTTCGATCTTTCACCCGAGCAGGCCGACCGCGTTCGCGCCCAGAAGGTCGACGAGATCGCAGCCGAAGTGCCGCAAGCGATTCGCGATCGCGGCACGCTGGTCGTCACCGGGTCGGGCGGTACCGCACCGCCGCTGCGTTTCTACGCGACCGACGACACCACCATCGTGGGGTCCGAGGTGGACTTCTCGTACCTGATCGCCGACATTCTCGGTCTCGACGTCGATCTTCAGGTCGCAGATTGGTCGCAGAACTTCGTGAAGATCGACTCCGGTGAGAACGACGTGTTCATCTCCAATGTCACCGTCACCGAGGAGCGCAAGGACAAGTACGACTTCGCGACCTATCGACTGGACAACCTCGCTTTCGAGGCGCAGAAGGACACCGATTGGACAGTCGAGAAGCGTCAGGACATCGCAGGAAAGAAGATCGGGGTCGGCTCCGGTACCAACCAAGAGCAGTTGCTGGTCGACTGGAACGAGCAGAACGTAGCCGAGGGTCTGGCTCCCGCCGAGATCGCTTATTACCAGAACACGTCCGACTACTACCTGGCGCTCGGGTCGGACCGTATCGACGGGTACCTGGGACCGAATCCGTCGGCTGTTTACCACGCGGCAACCGGTGGTGAAACCAAGATCATCGGCACGTTCTCGGGTGCCGGAGATGCGCTGCAGGGTGAGATAGCAGTACTGACCAAGAAGGACAACGGGCTCATCGACGCCGTGCAGGACGCAGTGAACCACGCCATCGAGGACGGCAGCTATCAGAAGGTGATCGATCGTTGGGGCCTGCAGTCCGAGGCAGTGACCGAGTCCGTCATCAACCCGCCCGGGCTACCCCGCAAGGAAGGTTAGACAACTGAGCAGAGTTGACGTCGGCCGGGGAGTTGGTCGCTGATCTGGTGGACAGATAATCGAGACAGGAAGCACATGAGCGCGACGTTCGATGTCAACATTCGCACTGGTGACACGGTCCAGGACGCGTGGACTTCGTCGAGGTCGATCAGCACGATCGGCTGGCGACGCCCCTGCTGCAAGAACTGGCGATCGAATATTCGTCCCGGTACGGCCGGAGCCCCGGTGTCCAATACGAGGAACTGAAGTCCTATCCCGCCCGGGAGTTCGCACCGCCGGGTGGTGTGTTGGTAATTGCCTTGGCCGATGGCGTTCCTGTTGCCGGAGGTGCGTACCGGAAATACGACTCGGAAACCGCAGAGCTGAAACGTATTTGGACATCGAAAGAGCACCGCGGCAGGGGATTCGGCAGACTCGTCGTGGCCGAGCTGGAACGCAGCGCACGTGATCGCGGATATCGCAGGGTCTACCTGACGACCGGCTGGAATCAGCCCGAGGCCGTTGCGCTGTACCTGGCAGCTGGATACACCCCGCTCTACGACCGAAGTCTGCCGTCCAGAACAGTCGGATCGCACCCCTTCGAGAAGAGTCTCGAATGAGCCCGGTTCAGTGATGCCCGACTACGGCCCGAGTGGGGTGCGGTGTCGCCGAGCAATGTTTGTCAGCCCGACGTGTCGGCGTGGTGTTCCAGAGCTGCACCGACCCAGAACTGCAGTGCCTGTTCGCTCGTCAGCGCTTCTGCATCGACGGTGATCCAGCCTTCACCCATCGACCGCCCCTTGCCCATGACGGTATGGTGGGCCCCATCGAGCTGGAGGTATTCGGGTTCGCGTACCCCGTCCACACGAACAAGCAAGGCACGGTTTTCGGTGCCGACACACACCACCATTCTGTCTCGCACCATGAACGCCAGACCGCCGAACATCTTCTGCTCACGCAGACTCTCCTGGTCCCAGAGAGCGTCGCGGATGCGGTCCGCAAGAAGCTCGTCGTACGCCATGCGCTCGTACTCCTCCTGAGATGGTTGTATCGATGGAACCCCCTGGTCGTGTCGAGCGCAACTGTGGGTCGACGCAATGGGGATTCGGTATCTGCGTTGCAGTCCTGCCGGAGGCAGGGCTGTGTCGATGGCCGGGTGGTGCGACAGGCAGAGCTGTGCCGTGGTGGTGGTGTGGGTCGTCATGCGGGTTTTCGTGGTTCCTCGTCGCCGGTGTCGCCCGTGTCGCGGGTGTCGTGGGTGTTGTCGCAGTGGTGGTCGGGTGGGTAGAGCACCTCCTCGGGGTGGTGTGCGTGATTGATCAGCCCACGGCGCTTCGAGTCCATCCCTGTTGGTGGATGCCACAGGGTGCGGCCCGGATAGCGATGTCCTGCTGTGGTTTTGGTGGTTGCCCACTTTCCGGGACCGGTGCCGACGAGTGCGTGGTGCATATCGCAACCGAAGGTCAGGGAGTCGATGTCGGTGGGTCCGCCCTCGACCCAGTCGTCGAGGTGGTGCGCTTGGCACCAGGTCGCGGGGCGGGTGCAGGAGGGGAAGCTGCAGCCGCGGTCGCGGGCGATGAGGACGATGCGTTGGTCGGCGGAGGCGATGCGTTTGGATCGGCCGAGGTAGAGGGCTCTGCCGTTGTCGTCGAAGATGGTCAGGTAGTGGTGGGCGTGCGAAGCCATGCGGATGGCGTCGCAGATCGAGACGCGGGATCCGGTGGCGGTCATGGCGTAGCCGCAGCCTGATTCGAGGTCTCTAAGGGTCATGGTGACGAAGGCGGTGACGGGCAGCCCGCGATGGGTGCCGAGCGTGCCGGAGGCGAGGGTGTGCCGGAGCGCCATCTTCAGTGCATCATGACGGCGTTCGTTCTGGGTGCGTCGATCCCGTGCGGCGGCAGCGTCGCGAGCAGCGGTGTCCGATGCGTCGGCGTCGGCGTGGCCGCCGGGTTCAGCAGCGCTGCCGGAGCCGGCATCGTCGTTGGTGTCGTTGGTGTCGTTGGTGTCGTTGGTGTCGTTGGTGTCGTTGGTGTCGTTGGTGTCGTTGGTGTCGTTGGTGTCGTTGGTGTCCTTGGGTGCCGCTGCGTCCTTGGCTGCAGCTGTGCCGTTGGACCCTGTGCCGCAACCACAGTCGTCACCGTCGCACTCGCCGCAGTCGCCTTCGCAGCAATCCTCGTCACCGCAGTCGTCGTCACTGCAGTCACTGTCCCCGTTGCGGGTCGTCCCATCCCACAGGCCTGCATCGCTCGACCCGGCATCACCGGACGACGGCTCGGACGTCGGCTCGGGCTGCTCTGCAGTGGACTTGCTGTCAGCTTCATCCTCGTGGACGACCGATGTCGGGTCGGCAGGATTGTTCACACCGGGCTTCGCGGCTTTCGAGAACAAGGCTTCGAGGTAGGCGCGTAGCTCGGAGTCGACGCAGAACTTTCCCTCGGACATGCCGTCGGAACCCTGCTCACCGAGGTAGAAGAACGCATCCCGTTTCCGCGGCTTCGGCTTCGCGTTCTTGTCCTCGTCTTCGTTCTCGTCGAAGTCGCCGTCGGGGTCGAGGATCGAGTCCAGATGCGCCACCAACGGCGCGAAGTCGTCGGGCCGCCTCGTCGAGGCGAGACCCACCAACTGCTGTTCGGCGAGATCCCGGGTCTGCGGATCCACACTCGACGGCAGATGCTTGAAGAATTCACGGATCATCTGCACGTGCTGGGCATCGAGCAACCCTGCCCGCACCGCTGCAGCGGTGTGCGGCAACAAGGGAGGTAGCGGTTCGCCGGACAGTGCGGTGCGATCACCCAACTCCGCGGCCAGACGCACCCGCGCCCCGGCTGTTCGTGGGGTGATTCGCAGCATCCATGCCACCGAGCACGGCACCGAACCCGGATAGACGTCGAGGCCGTGTTGTGAGATCAGTTCGTTGAGCCAGGTGTGCGAGTACGCCGTCACAGACCGCGACACAGCTTCCATGCGTTGGATCACCGCACGCCGGTCGGCATTCGACCATGCCACCGATGCCTGCCCCGCCAACTCGGCGACCGCCGACTCCACCGCCTCGACCAACCCCGCCAAGACAGGGTCGGACACGACGGGGGCAGGCGGCACCGTCTCGATGCCGTCCACCCCTGATCCGCCGTCCCCCGAAAGCATGAACAGAATCTACCGCGACCCACCGACAAGTATTCGAACGTTTGTTCCCGCATCATTTGGCTGTCGCTGCGGCCCAGCTGGAGTCGGAGCACGGCACTATGCGGCCAATTACATATGGACCAAAAGTGTGACGTTGTCGGTTTTGTACAACCACGAGTCGCGAAGATGCTGGTGGCGGCGTTCAATATCTCCCAAGGCGGACGTAACGACCACAGCAGCGTTGCTTGCATCGGTGACGAAAGCCACTGCTCGACGGTATCTCCGAACGCGACTGTCGAGCCGGTGTCCAATGTTGTGTGTTGACCCAGTGGGGATGATCGACATGAACGACTCGTGTGGCTCCGCGCTTTCGTGCAGTTTGCCCAAGGACATGATCACCCGTCTCCAGTTCGGCACCGCCGACCTATGGCCAAAGGACGCGGCGCTTCCTGCCCGCTGGCGCTACATGGCCGATCTGGTCGACTCCGATCGCGGCATTCTCGCTGAGCTCCACGGTTCGGTGTCGACTCCGGTGGCGGATGCTCTCGCTGCGGCTGCGGAACTGTGCAGACAATCGGCCGATGAGCCTGTGACCGCCGGAGACTGGGCGCTACTCGGACGAGCACTGGCGTGGCTCGGCCCCGGCGGGTCCGATATCGATCGCGCGTTGCTTGCTGTGGGTGAAGAATTGACACTGATCGGTCTCGACGGTGCGGAACAGGACTTCTCGGTCGCGACCTGGCTCTGCATGGACGTCCTCGTCCGATTCGCTCATGCCGGCGAAGCGATCGACTACTGGGTGCACCGCGTGAATGCGATAGAGTTGAATAAAGTTGCGTCGCATGATGATTCGAGATCTTGCGCGAGTGGGAGCGCTGGACTGGCGCTGGCCGTCTGAACGGTAGGCGTCGGTCCGACCGTGCTTCTCGCGTCTGTTATCGGCGGGTTTTCCTACCCCGGTTGGCAACCGGGGCGATGCTCTCGTAGTATCGGAAACTGTAGGACCATCCAGAGCGACCGAGAGACCTGGCTCTATGACGTCGCAGCAACCCCCCGCTCGTCGGGTGAGGGTGCTACCGCCGGGACCGATGGAGGATTGCACGTGAACACCCGAGTTGCCGCAGGCTTCGTCAACGGTTGCCGCCGTCTCCATGTCGATCTGTGCCGCCTCAACGGTTCGACCTGTCGCAGCTGACATTTCGTCACAACTCGTACTTCACACCTCACCTCATCATCTGCGCGCACTCCTTCCTGGGCACACCCAGCTCGGATGCGGGATCGTGCGCGCGATCGACCAGATATCGGAGACACCTACGTGTCCACTCGTCCTGCATTCCTGGTGGCCGGCCTGATCGCCACTACGGCCACAGTCCTCGCCGGATGCGCCGGTGGTGCCGCCACCACGGCCGCCGACGCCGGTCCGGCCCAGCCCGGCGGAACTCTGCGTTACGGCTTGTCCGGGGCCCCGACCTGCTCGGATCCTGCCCAGTCCGGCACCAACCAGACCATCTACGTCACCCGTCAGGTCGTCGATTCACTCACCGATCAGAACCCCGAAACCGGTGAGATCGAACCGTGGCTGGCCGAGCGGTGGGACGTGGGTCCCGATGCGAAATCCTTCACATTCACGCTGAAGGACGGCGTCACCTTCAGCGACGGCACGGTGCTCGACGCGGCGGCGGTGAAGGCGAATTTCGACGCGATCATCGGCCTCGGCGCAGCGAAGGCACCGTTGGCGGCGAGCTACCTGACCGGTTATCAGAGCGCCACGGTGGTCGACCCCTCGACGGTGCGCATCGACTTCGCAGCACCGAATGCGCAGTTCCTGCAGGCGAGTTCGACACCTCAGCTCGGAATTCAATCCATCGCGACCTCGGCGCAGTCGGCCGAGTCGCGGTGCTTGGGTACCAATATCGGATCGGGACCGTTCACCTACGCGGACTACCAGCAGGACCGTTCAGTCACTCTGGCCAAGCGAAGCGGATACAACTGGGGTTCAGCGGTATTCGGTCACACCGGCGAGGCCTATCTCGATCGCATCGAATTCACCATCGTGCCCGAGTCGGGCGTTCGCACAGGAAGCTTGTCCTCCGATCAGCTCGACGCCGTCAGCGACGCGTTGCCGCAGGACGCTCCGCAGATCGAAGCGACCGGCGGCCGAATTCTGACCACCTCGAACCCGGGAGTCCCGTTCGGCATTCAGCCCAACGTCACTCGCGGTGCGCTACAAGACCCCGCCGTCCGGACGGCCCTGGTGCCGGCGATCAACCGTCAGGAACTCGTCGATACCGTCCTCGGGCCCGACTTCCGCACGGCGACAAGCACGTTGGCCAGCGCCACCCCAGGTTACGTCGAACTCGCCGATGTCACCTACGATCCCGAGAAGTCGAAATCGCTGCTCGACGACGCCGGCTGGGTTCCCGGTGCCGACGGAATCCGTGAAAAGGACGGGCAGAGGCTGAGTTTCGAGGTCATGTACTCCGCAGTGTTCGCTGGCAACCAGGCGATCCTGGAGTTGACGCAGCAGCAGCTACGTGCGGTGGGCGTCGACCTGCAGCTCGAGTTGGTCTCGACGTCCGAGGCGACAGCACGTCAGGGCACCAAGGACTACGACTCCACGTACTACAACAGCACCCGCGCCGACGGCGACATTCTGCGCACCACGTTCGCCGTGGACGGACGTAACCTGAACGCGCGCGGCCCGATTCCCGATCTGGATGCATCGCTGACCGATCAGCTCTCGACCACCGATCTAACGGCGCGCAACGACATCCTCGCCACCGCTCAGCAGCAGGTGCTCGACAACGGACTGTGGATCCCCACCATCGAGCTGTCGCAGGCCGTCGGCGCGGCGTCGAAAGTGCAGGATCTGAAGTTCGAGGCCTCCGCTCGACTGCAGTTCTTCGATACCTGGCTGAGCGCATGATCCGGTACCTCGGACAGCGCGTACTGCAGGCAGTGGCAGTGCTGTGGGCCGCGTTCACCATCTCGTTCGGCGTGCTGTTCCTGCTGCCCTCGGACCCAGTCAGTCTCGCTGTCGACTCTGCCGGTTCGGGCACACCGGTCGACGCGGCGGCCGTCGCAGAATTGCAGGCCCGCTACGGTTTGGACCAGCCGGTGTGGGTGCAGTACTGGCATTCGCTGACCGGGGCTGTGCAGGGCGATTTCGGATTGTCCATCGCCACCGGACAGCCGGTGACGACGGCGATCCTCGATGCCGTGCCGAGCACGCTCGGCCTCGCAGGCACCGCACTGGTATTGGCGGTCGTGTTCGGGTCGGCACTGGCGTACGCCGCGACGTACACCCGAACGCCGTGGCTGAAAAATCTGTTGTTCGCACTCCCGCCGCTCGGGGTGGCTGTACCGACCTTCTGGGTGGGACTGCTGTTACTGCAAATGTTCTCGTTCCAGTTGAGGTGGTTCCCGGCCTTCGGTGACGCCGGAGCGGCTGCACTGGTGTTGCCTGCGGTCACGTTGGCATTGCCGACCGGTGCGGTCATCGCTCAGGTGTTGGCCACCAGCATGTCGACTACCTGGAAGCAGCCGTTCGTCGATGTTGCTCGCGCCAAGGGCGTCTCGCGGCTACGGGTGCAGACGCGGCATATAGCGCGGCTGTCGTCCATCCCGGCTTTCACGATCGCGGGTGTGTTGGTGGGGACGCTGCTCGCCGGATCGGTCGTCGTCGAGACGGTCTTCTCGCGGGCCGGAGTAGGACGGCTGACCCAGACCTCGGTGTTGGCCCAGGACATTCCGGTGGTGCAGGGCATCGTGGTGCTGACCTCGCTGGTGTTCGTCGTGGTGAACCTGGCCGTGGACCTGCTGTATCCGCTGATAGACCCGCGCATCGTGCGCGAGTACAAGCCTGCGCGCGCAGTCGCGGAACCGGAGAAAGCTCATGTCTGACATTCTGATTCGTGACCGCGAGGTTCGGGCAGAGGCGTTGCTCGAGGCAGAGCCGGTGCCGTCGACAGCTCGGCGTCGCCGGGTTCTGACGGACGCCCTGAAGCACGTGTGGCTTGCCTTGTCCGCGCTCGTGCTGCTGCTCGCGCTGGGATTCGCACTCTTCCCCTCCGTGTTCGCGAGCGGAGACCCGTTGGTGGGCGTGCCCGCCGACAAGCTCCAGGCCCCCAGTACGGCACATTGGTTCGGCACCGACAACATCGGCCGTGACGTCTTCACCCGCGTGGTGCACGGCTCCGGTCTGTCGTTGACCGCGACACTGCTCGCCGTCGGGATCGCACTGGTCGTCGGATCGCTCGTCGGCCTGATCTCCGGGGCAGTCGGGGGCCTCGTCGACGCCGTGCTGATGCGCATCGTCGATGTGCTGCTCTCGATTCCGACGCTGTTGCTGTCGCTGGCCCTGGTCACAGCGCTCGGCTTCGGAACCGTCAACGTCGCCATCGCCGTGGGGGTCACCCTCATCGCCAACTTCGCCCGGGTCATGCGGTCGGAGGTGTTGCGTGTGCGTCGATCGCTGTATGTCGAGGCGGCGTACGCCTCGGGTGTGCGATGGCTCGACGTCTTCCGCCGACACATCCTTCGCAACTCGTACGGTCCCGTGATTGCCCTCGCAGCAGTCGAATTCGGTATGGCGGTCCTGGCGGTCTCGGCGTTGAGCTTCCTGGGATTCGGCGCTGTTCCGCCTACACCGGAGTGGGGATCGCTGATCTCCGAGGGTCGAAACTTCCTCGCCACCGCCTGGTGGATGACCACCTTGCCGGGCCTGGTGATCGTGGCAGTCGTGCTGTCCGCGCACCGTCTCGGGCACGCACTCGAGAGGCGATCCGAATGAGCCCCATCCTCGAAGTCGACAACCTCACGGTCGGCTACGGCACGACGACGGCCGTGCGCAAAATTTCGTTCACCGTCGAACGCGGCGAGGTATTGGCCGTCGTAGGCGAATCCGGTTCGGGAAAATCCACCACGGCCCACGCGGTCATCGGCTTGCTGGCCGGCAACGGCCGGATCCGAAGTGGCTCGGTGACCTTCGACGGCCGGCGCCTGGACACCGCGTCGGACAAGACACTGAATCGCCTGCGCGGTCGGCATATCGGGCTCGTCCCGCAGGATCCGACCACTTCACTGAACCCCGTCGTACGCGTCGGAGACCAGGTGGCCGAGGTGCTGCGTGTGCACGGGTTGGCAGATCGGCGTACCGCGAAGCTCGAGGCGATCCGCATTCTCACCGACGCGGGCCTCGACAACCCCGAGGTGCGGGCACGCCAGTACCCGCAGGACCTGTCCGGTGGGCAGCGGCAGCGGGTACTGATCGGTATCGCTCTCGCGTGCCGCCCCGAACTGGTGATCGCCGACGAACCGACCAGCGCCCTGGACGTCACCGTGCAACGACGCATCCTCGACCATCTGGACGCCCGAATTGCCGAGACGGGTGCCGCAGTTCTGTTGATCACGCACGATCTGGGCGTTGCGGCCGATCGCGCCGACCGGCTGGTCGTCATGAGTGGTGGTGAGATCGTCGAAACCGGTCCGACTGCAGAGGTGTTGGCGAACCCCACCCACCCCTACACACAGAAGCTGCTCGCGGCCGCGCCGTCTCTGAACTCGACGCTCCGTCCGGCCAGGACGGGTGCGGGCGATCCAATTCTGTCCGTCTCGTCGGTGTCGAAGCGTTTCGCCATCGGACGAGGCGTTCACCTGGATGCGGTGCGAGACGCCACGATCACGGTCGAGCGGGGTCGAACCGTCTCTGTCGTCGGCGAATCCGGTTCGGGGAAGTCCACCCTGGCGCGTATCGCGATCGGCCTGGAAACACCCTCCGCGGGCACGGTCACGTTCAACGGAATCGATGTCACCGGCCTTCGTGGCACGGCGAGGCGGGAGCTGCGGCGTCGAGTCCAGATCGTCTATCAGAACCCGTACGCATCACTGAACCCGAAGTTGCGCGTCGGCGAGATCGTGCGAGAACCGCTGGACGCGTTCAAGATCGGGACGTCCCGAGACCGCTCGGCGCGTGCCGCGGAACTGCTCGACCAAGTGGCCCTGAGCAGTGACCACCTGGCGCGTCGCCCGGCCGAGTTGTCGGGTGGTCAACGTCAACGCGTCGCAATCGCTCGGGCACTGGCGTTGGCACCGGAGGTGGTGGTGCTCGACGAGCCCGTATCGGCCTTGGACGTGTCGGTGCAGGCACAAATTCTTTCGCTGCTCGGCGATCTGCAATCCGAGTTCGGTCTGAGCTATCTGTTCATCTCGCACGACCTGGCCGTGGTTCGCCAGATCAGCGACACCGTGGCTGTGATGCAGTCGGGCGTAATCGTCGAATACGGCAGCACCGCCTCGATATTCGACAACCCCCAGCAGGAATACACCCGCGAGTTGCTCGCGGCCATCCCAGGAACAGCGACACAGAGAGTGGGTACCGGTGTCTGACAAGCTTTTCGTCACGGCAATCGAACCGAGGGGAACCGGCGCACATCCACAGGCGTGGCGGCGACAGGATTCTCGCGCCGAGGAAGTGTTCACCGCGGCATTCTGGATCGAACAACTCCGCGCGGCAGACCAGGCCGGGATCGATCTGGTCTTCCTCGCAGACTCCTTCGCTTCCCGGACCCTCGAGGCGGTTGCCGTGGCAGCCCGGGCTGCTGCGCTCACCGAACGCATCGGTTTGATCCCGACGGTCACCGTCACCCACACCGAGCCGTTCCATATCTCCAAGCGGATCGCGAGTCTGGACTTCGCCTCACACGGTCGCGCAGGTTGGCAGGTCGAGGTGTCCGGCGGCGCGGAGCAGGCAGCACTGTTCGGGCGTAAGGGCGAGCAGAACGAAGGGAGCCTGTGGCACGAGGCCGACGAGGCCATCGAGGTCGTCGCTCGGCTGTGGGACAGCTGGGAGGACGACGCCGAGATTCGAGACGCTGCGACGGGCCGGTTCGTCGACCGAGACAAGTTGCACTACATCGACTTTCAGGGTGAGCACTTCTCGGTGAAAGGGCCGTCCATCACGCCGAGGTCACCTCAAGGACAGCCACTGGTAGCAGTGCGCGCCCACTCCGCCGAATCCACCGCGGTAGCGGCCGCCAGAGCGGACATCGTGCGGATTGCTGCAGACTCGATCGAGGGCGCCGCTGCCCTCGCGGCGCGTGTTCGACGGGCCGTCGTGGCCGAGGGCCGCGACCCGGTGGACGTGTTCGTGCTACTCGACGTCGAGACCTTGGTGTCTGAGACCGCGGCCGAAGAATTGGCGCAGCTCGACAACTGGGCAGGTCGGGTACGTACGCCGCAATCGCTGCAGTACGTGGGCGACGTCGCCGGGCTCAACTTGCTTCTCGGAGCGGCCGAATCCGCGGGACTGGACGGGGTCACCCTCGTGCCGCTCGCGCTTCCGTCGGGAGTGAAGACACTCCCGGCCACGGACAGCAGAACCGGAGCGACGGTGCGTGAGCGCCTCGGCCTGGCTCGCCCGACAAATCGTTTTGCAGCACCCGAAAGGAACAGTCGGTGACGATCTCGAAGCGGACCAAGAAGCAGATCCACCTCGGCGCGCATTTCCCTGGCGTCAACAACACCACCGTCTGGACCGACCCGGCGTCGAAGAGCCAGATCGAATTCGATTCGTTCGTCCACCTGGCCGAGTCCGCAGAGCGTGGGCTGTTCGACTTCTTCTTCCTCGCCGAAGGTCTGCGATTACGCGAGCATCGCAACAAGATTCACGATCTCGACGTCGTCGGCCGCCCGGACACGCTCACGGTGTTGAACGCGTTGGCATCGGTGACGACGAAGCTCGGACTCGCCGGGACGATCAACACCACGTTCAACGAGCCCTTCGAGCTCGCCAAGCAGTTCTCTTCGCTGGACCACCTGTCCGACGGGCGCGCGGCGTGGAACATGGTGACCTCGTCCGACGCGTTCACCGGAGAGAACTTCCGACGCGGTGGCTACCTCGACCGGGCCGACCGCTACGTGCGAGCGAACGAGATCATCGACGTCGCCCGAGAGTTCTGGGATTCGTGGCAGTCCGATGCGTTCGTCGTCGATCGGGATCGAGGTGTCTTCGGCCGAGAATCCGAGATCCGCACGGTCTCGCATTCGGGTCGTCAATTCGATGTGACGGGCCGCTTCACGTTGCCGCGCAGTCCGCAGGGACACCCGGTGTTGTTGCAGGCCGGCGATTCCGACGAAGGTCGTGAGTTCGGTGCGGCCAAGGCGGATGCGATCTTCACCATCCACGGAACGCTGGAGGACGGGCAGAAGTTCTACACCGACGTCAAGGGAAGGTTGGCCAAATACGGCCGCGAGCACGCCGACCTGAAGGTGCTGCCCGCCGCCACGTTCGTCCTCGGGGACTCGGCCCAGGATGCAGCCGAGAAGGCCGACCATATTCGGCACCAACAGGTCAGCGGCAAGACGGCCATCTCGTTTCTGGAGCAGGTGTGGGGACGAGACCTGTCCGACTACGACCCGGACGGACCGCTGCCCGACGTCGAGCCGAGTGGTGACGTGAGCATCACCCGTGGTCGCGCTCGCCACGGTGACCCGAGAACCCTTGCGCAGCAGTACCGTGAGCGTGCCGAGGCCGAGAACCTGAGCATCCGGGAGCTCATCATCGCGGTGACGACCCGGCAGCAGTTCGTCGGAACGCCGGCACAGGTAGCAGAGGACATCGACAGCTACGTCCAGAACGATGCGTGCGACGGGTTCATCCTCGTCCCGCACATCACGCCGGCCGGACTCGACGAGTTCGTCGACAAAGTCGTCCCAGAACTGCAGGATCGCGGTAGTTTCCGTACCGAGTACACCGGTAACACGCTGCGTGATCACCTCGGTCTGCGTCACCCGTACCAACAGCGTGAAGGAGTACGAGCATCGTGAGTGAATTCGAGCAGGACTGGAAGCAGTGGCACGCGGACCGGGAAGCGTCCTACGGCGATCCATTGGGATGGTTGTCGCTGACCGGATTGTATTGGCTCACCGACGAGTTCGAGATCGTTGCCGATCTGCCCGGCCGATGGCGGGCCGACTCGGACTCGGTGACCGTCGAGGGAGTGGACGGGGTGACGACTCTGAATCCGGTGGAGGGTGCGCCCGGGATCCTCGTCGACGACGGTGAACGCCGTATCGAGGTCATCCGCCGCACCGGCGCGGTGGCGTTGCGGGTCCACGATCCGAAAGCCTCGACCCTGCAGTCCTACAACGGAATACCGGCCTACGAGCCCAGCGAGCAGTTCGTGGCCCGCGCCACGTTCACGCCCTACGACGCCCCGGTCACCGTGACGACAGGTGCCGTGGTCGAGGGTCTCGAACACCACCACACTGCGGTGGGCACCCTCGATTTCGAGCTGGCCGGTACGGCCCAGCAGTTGGTTGCGTTCGGCGGCAACGGCACTGGTCTGAAGGTTCTGTTCACCGATGCCACGAGCGGGGTCACCACGTACCCGGCGGCGCGGATCCTTGCTGTGGCGGAACCCGAGGGTGGCTCCGTGGCACTCGATTTCAACCGAGCGGCGAACCTGCCGTGCGCGTTCACCGACTACGCGACGTGCCCGGTCGCACCGGCGGAGAACCGGCTGACGGTGGCTGTCGAAGCAGGGGAGAAGACGCCCGGATGACGCGCGTGCCGCTGTCCGTTCTCGACCTGGCACCGATCAGCGCTGGGTCGAGCACTGCTCAGGCGCTCCGGAATTCGCTCGATCTGGCACGACAGGCCGAAGAGTGGGCTACGAGCGCTACTGGGTTGCCGAGCATCACTTCGTCGCTGCGGCCAGTTCTGCGCCTGCCGTACTGGTGGGTTTGATTGCGGCTGCCACCAACCGCATTCGTGTCGGATCGGCTGCGGTCCAGCTCGGTTTCACGACAGCTGCTGCCGTAGTGGAGTCCTTCGGAACGGTGGACGCGCTGTATCCGGGTCGTATCGATCTTGGTGTGGGTCGATCCGGGCAGCGCAGAGCAGCAGCCCTGACCGGTGCACAGCAGGCTGCGCCCGAGCACGCGGTGTCATCGGAACACGGTGGACTGTTCCCAGTGGCGACCCCGCGAACGACCCCGCTGCTGGGTGCGTCTCTGGCTGCGCTGCAGCAGCCACACGCTGAGGTCCCGGAATTCGTCGATCAACTCGACGACCTTGTTGCGCTGCTTGCCGGTAGCTACGAGCGCGACGAGGTGCCGTTGACGGCACGCCCGGGTGTCGGGGCCGATGTGGCGCTGTGGCTGTTCGGCAGCAGCGCTGGGCCGACTGCCCGTGAGGCCGGTGCCCGCGGTCTGCCGTTCGCGGCGAGTTATCACTTCAGCCCGGGGACGACTCTCGAGGCGATCGACGAGTATCGCCGTGCTTTTCTGCCGTCGGCCCGGTTGTCCTCGCCGTACGTGGCGGTGTCGGCCGATGTAGTTGTTGCAGAATCGGATTCGCAGGCCCGAGAGCTTGCAGCGTCTTTTCCGCAATGGGTGCACAGCATTCGCAGTGGTCGAGGTGCGATCGAGTATCCGGATCCGAACAATGTGGCACCTCTGACCGACGAGGAGTACCAGCGCGTAGCGGATCGGGTGGACACCCAGATCGTCGGGTCTGCGGCGACGGTCGCGGTGAAGCTCGACGCCCTGCAGGAAGCGACCGATGCGGACGAACTCGTGCTCACCTCGGTCACATACGACCATGCGGACCGGCTGCGCTCGTACGAATTGCTCGGTAGGGAATGGGGACTGCCGCGCCTGCGGATCTGAGCGGAACATTTGCGTCGTGGTGACCGTTGTACCGCGCATGACACGAGTTGCTGTTGCAGCGTCCTACGGTGGACCGGACGTCATCGAGATCGTCGAACGAGGGCTGCCTGAACCATCCGAGGGCCAGGTTCTGGTCGAAGTCAAAGCGATTGGCGTCAACCCCTTCGACTACAAGAGCTACAGCGGTGCATTCGGCACCGACGCGTCGAAGCTTCCGATCGCGTTGGGCAGCGAGGCGTCGGGCATCGTGGTGGCGGTCGGCGGAACCGTCGAGGGGCCGGTCGGTCCTGTCGCCGTCGGCGACGCGGTGGTTGTCTCCGGCCAGAACGGTACGTACGCCGAGCGAATTCTGGTTCCCGCGCGGTTCGTGTTTCCGAAGCCGGAAGCCCTGGACTGGAACGTTGCTGCGGGTGTACTCGCCGTGGCTGGAACTGCCTACGACGCACTGGAATCCGTCGGTGTCGAGAGCGGAGACACCGTTCTCGTGCACGGGGCGGCGGGCGGCGTCGGGTCCGTGGTGGCTCAGCTCGCTCTGGAGCGTGGGGCCACCGTCATCGGGACTGCGCGCCAACAGAACCACGACGCGCTCCGGTCCTACGGTGTCGAGCCCGTCGAGTACGGCGACGGACTGATCGACCGGGTACGAGCAGCCGCGCCGAATGGGGTGGATGCGGCAATCGACACGGTGGGCACCGACGAGGCCGTCGACGTCTCTCTCGAATTACTGACGGACAGAGCGAGATTGGTCAGCACGGCCGCCTTCGGACGAGCTTCGGCAGACGGGTTCCTCACCGTTGGTGGGCCGGTCAGTATGGAGCGTCGACGCCTCGCATCCCCGGTGCTGCTGGAGCAGGCGGGTGCAGGCGTATTCGAGGTCACGGTTGCCAAGACCTTCCCGCTCGAGGACGTGGCGAAGGCGCATGCCGAACTGCAGTCGACGCACCCGCGTGGAAAGTTCGTTCTGGTTCCGTGAGGACAAGGCCCGGCGCACGGGTTCTTACGAGCGATCGATGAACGCCTCGGTCACTCTCTGCGCGATGCCATCGGGATAGGGTCCGGGGAGGATGAGAACGACATGATCGAATCCGGCGGCCACCGCGTCGCCGATGTCGTTTCTCGTTCTCTCGGGTTCTTCGAACGACACCCCGAGAGCGATCGATCGGGTGATCGCCCCTGGATCGCGCCCGATCTCGGCGCAGTACCGGTCGAGTAGTCTGCCTCTGTCCAGTGCGTCGGCCAGGTCCCCACCGGGAATGTTCCATACGTCGGCGTGTTCGGCGACGAGGCGCAGCACTCCTGCCGCCCGGCCGCCGATCACGATCGGCGGGCCCGGTCGCTGAATCGGTTTCGGATTCTGGAATGCCCCGACGAGGTCGACGTGGTTGCCGTGAAAGTCGAAGGGCTCACTCTCGGTCCAGAGCCTACGAATCACCGTGAGCGATTCACTCAGTCGCGCAACAGCATTCGCAGCGTCGCTGTAGGGCAGCCCGCTCCCGTCGTACTCCCGTCTCGCCATCGGCACGCTCGGCCGTGATCCGGCACCGATGCCGAAGTCCAGCCGCCCGTCCGAGACCGTGTCGACCGTGACGGCGATCTTCGCGAGAATCGCGGGTGGACGGATCCGATTGCTGGTGACCATGATTCCCAATCGCAACCGCTCGGTGCGAGCGGCCAATGCGGACAGCATGGTCCAGCCTTCGAAGATCGGGCCGTCGAGGTCACCGCCGATGGGCATGAGGTGATCGAACAGCCACGCGTGCTCGATTTCCGGAATGCCGTCTGCCTCGCGCCACACCCGGAGCAGGTCGGCGTAGGAGACGTTCTGGGGAGGGGTCATGATCCCGTAGCTGACCATGTCAGCGTCTCCGCAGGGAGGCGTCGAGCAGTGCCGGCGGGGTGTCGAACTTGTCGTCCGGCGCGAGATCGACTCCCGGAGCTACGATCTCGTCGATCCTGTCGAGGACATCGGCCGGGAGGACGGTGTCGGCGGCAGCGAGCTGCGAGTGTAGGTGCTCGACGGTACGCGGCCCGACGATCGCGCTGGTGACTCCCGGATGAGCCGTCACGAAACCGAGTGCGAGTTGGATCAGTGTCAGTCCGGCTTCGTCGGCAACACCGACCAGTTTCTCGACGGCGTCGAGTTTGGCCCGTCCCGTGGGAGTGTCCGTGCCGAATCGCTCGGGCATCATCGCCGCGCGGTTGGTGGTGGTCTCTCGCCCGGCCCGGATGGCTCCGGAGAGGAAGCCGCCCGCCAGGGGACTCCACGCCAGAACCCCCATTCCGTACTCCTGCGCGACCGGAAGGACGTGGGATTCGATGCCGCGCTGCAGGATCGAGTACGGCGGCTGCTCGGTGACGAACCGCCCTAGACGGTGCTCCCGTGCGGTCCACTGCGCCTGCACGATTCGGTAAGCCGGATAGGTGGAGGAGCCGAAGTATCGAATCTTCCCGGCACGCTGCAGATCTGTCAGCGCCGAGAGGGTTTCCTCGTCGCTCGTGGTGGGGTCCCAGCGGTGTATCTGGTAGAGGTCGACGTGATCGGTACCGAGTCGGCGCAGACTGTTCTCCAGTTCGGTGACGATCCAGCGGCGGGAGCTGCCCTGATGATTGCGTTCGTCGCCCATGGGGTTGAACACTTTGGTGGCCAGCACGATGTTCTCGCGCCGACCTTCGATCGCCTTGCCGACCATTTCCTCGGATTGTCCCTGGCTGTACATGTCCGCGGTGTCGATGAGGTTGATACCGCCCTCGAGTGCGGCGTCGACGATCGCGGTTGCCTCGTCTTGCGTGGTGCGTCCGATGGCACCGAAGTTCATCGCGCCGAGCGAGAGAGTGCTGACCTGGACGCCGGTGCGTCCCAGTGTGCGGTACTGCATGGGGATCTCCTTGTGGCCTCTGGAGGGGTTACTCTGCGAGTAAGCGGAACAACGTTCCGCAAACAAACATACGGAACGTTGTTCCGTTTGTCGATGGCTGGAGGAACAGTGACCGAGGCCGAAGCCGAGCAGCCCAGAAAGCGGGCGGATGCGAGGCGCAACGAAGCGACCTTGCTCGACGCGGCGGCGGCTGCGTTCGTCGAGTCGGGAGTAGAAGTGCCGGTGCGCGATATCGCCAGGCGGGCCGGCGTCGGCGTGGGAACCATCTACCGGCACTTCCCGACGCGGGGCGACCTCGTCGTCGCCGTCTTCCGACATCAGGTGGAGGCCTGCGCCGTCGCCGGTCAGGAGCTTCTCGCCGGCCGCGAATCACCGCACGCGGCGTTGGTGCTCTGGATCGATCGGTTCGTCGACTTCCTGGTCACCAAACACGGTCTGGCCGAGGCCATGCAGTCGGACAGTGCCGGATTCGAGACCTTGCACAGCTACTTCCTGAACCGGCTGGTTCCGGTGTGCGAGTCATTGCTCGACGCCGCTGCGGACTCGGGGGAGATCGCCCCGGGGCAGACCGCATTGGAGTTGATGCGGGCGGTCGGCAACCTGTGCATCGGTGCCACGGACAGCCGCTACGACCCGCGCAAGATGGCGCGGGTGCTGATCGCCGGACTGCGCATCGCGCCGTGATCCGGTCCGTTGTTCGGCCGACCGACGGTTCAGCGGCTGTGCCGCAGTAGTTCTGCCGCGAGCTGGTCGTTGTGTCGGAAGAACCCGGCGTTGGTCCTCGGCCGCGGAAAGGCGCTCGACCACGTGTGTCCGGCGACCCACGGACCCACCGCGTAGCGGTTCTCGGCCGCCTCTCCCGACGCGGTGATCAATCGAGAGCGCCCGTCGACTGCTACTTTCGCTGCGCTGTGCTCGGTGGCGCGGATGTCGGTGATGTCGCCGCGCGTATGCAGGGTGCGAAGCAATTCGTCTCCGGCGGCGGCGATCGATGCGACGGGTAAGCGCGCGTCGATCAGAGTGTCGGCGTGCACCACCACATCGTGTGCAGAGCTACGGGCGAGGAACGACCCGTTCTCCGGGGAGAAGGTGACATCGGGGCCGAGGAAGTGAACGATGTTCGCCCGGCTGAGGGCCAGGAGTTGTTCGAGCCGTTCCGGTGGCGGACCGCTCGCGACGAAACTGAAGAACGAGTGCAGCCACCCTTCCACATCGCCGGCGACCGACTGCGCCGGAATGCGCCCGCGTCGCAACAACTCTCCGATGGTCATGTACACCGAGAGCAGTGCCGAGAAGACGGCGGCATCCGAGCTGTAGTAGGGATCTGCTCGACGACGAAGGTCGGTCTCGATGTAGGTCTGCAGCTCGGTACCTACCTCGTCGAGTCCCTCGAAACGCCGTCCGGCAAAGGGCTTGTCGAGCCGTGCCAGATCGATGCGGTCCTCGTCCTTCGGAACGAATTGCTCCACGAAGGCGGTGAGTTCCTGCGATCCCCAGGTGATCTCGCTCAATCCGATCTCGAACTCCGTCCAGGAGCCGACTGTTCGCTCGGGGTGGGCCGTGAACAACTCGTAGTAATGAGCCCAGGCCAGTTCTTTGGATGCGAGCGGCCAGATTTCGTCGCGGAAGTGCAGAGGGCCGTGGCCGGGGAAGGCGTCGGCGGTGAAGAACTTCGGGAGGGGCGGGCGCGCCGCGGCGATGTCGTAGGAGATCTTCGCGTGGTACGGAACTCCGCGCCGCGAACCCGCATAGAGAATCGGTTCGCGGCCGGAGGCGGTGTACTCGAGCACGCCGTCCGCGTTGCGGGCGAACGATCCACCGCGAGTTTCCGCGAGCAACACCATCCAGTCGATGAATGCCAATCCGAGCCCGGCAATCAGCACCGGTTCTCCCGCAGGCACTCGGCTGGGATCCAGATCTGCGGTGTATCCGGGGCCGATGTACGTCAGCCCATGGGTTCGGGAGAACTCATCGAGCTGTGATTCACGGTGCGATGCAAGCGCATCCGGATGTCCCTGTGCCAAGAGCACGGCATCGGCGCGGATGGTCGATCCGTCGTCGAGTAGCAGTACCTGGTCGGCGGTCAGGTCCGTCACCCGTGCTCGATGAACGTGAACGTGCGTGTCGGTGTCGGCAACGGCGTGCTCGAACACCCAGCTGAGGTAGC
The DNA here is from genome assembly GCF_002259025.1 of Rhodococcus sp. 05-2255-1e. Lineage (NCBI taxonomy): Bacteria > Bacillati > Actinomycetota > Actinomycetes > Mycobacteriales > Nocardiaceae > Rhodococcus > Rhodococcus sp. 05-2255-1e. Next base: position 623,657 of record NZ_NOZE01000009.1, read on the forward strand.
GACTCTGTAAAGTCCGCGACGCGAAGGAATGCGGACCGAAATCGCGCAGTTCGTCCCGCAATTCGAGGTCCTGGCGCAGGGTGTCGGCATGTTCCAGAACCCACTGCGCCAGCGTCGGACCGGGGCGAATCGGACCGTCGACGACGGTGGTGTCGTCGGTGAACATGGTGACGTCGGCGGCCACCGAATTCATCCACAGCAGCGGTGGTTGACTGCTACGCCAGATGCGACCGGCCCCCGGAGGGAACGGATCGACGACGTGGATGTGCAGCTCCGCATCGGACCGGCGCGCCAGCAGTCGTTCGAGTACACCTGTGCCGCGCGGACCCGCACCCACAATGGCGATAGTGAACGATTTCACCGGCGGCCCTCCATCTGACACTGTCCCACTACGAGAAGTATGCACACGCCGAAAGTCGTTGCTGCAGGGGCAAAAAATCACGATGAGCGAATGTCTTGCGTCCTGGCGGTCGGCTACCCTTGCTCCATGAACTCGTCCGCGGACCACTTGGTCGAGCAGTACCTCGATGCACTTCGACGGGCCGACGTCGATGCGGTCCTGACTCTGTTCGCACCCGGTGCGGTTGTGCACTCGCCGCTGTACGGACCGACGCCCGCATCCGACTTCTATCGCGCGCTTTTCGCGGACACCTCGGGTGCGACGCTGACCTCGAAGGGCGTCGCCGAAGGTCGTACGTCCGAAGGCGCTCGACTCGTCACGTTCTGGTTCCATTTCGACTGGAGACTGCCCTCGGGTGTGGCGGCCCCGTTCGACGTGGTCGACGTCGCCGAACTCGACGAGAACGGATGCATCACTGCACTGTCCATCGTCTACGACACCGTGGATGTGCGGCCGGTCTTCGAGCGCGAAACCGGGTCCACGTGGAGGTCGACGTAGGTCGCACGACCTGATCGGTGACAGTGGAGAGGTGGTCCGGGCCCGCGAGAGCGGTGACCTCGTGCTGACACTGCGCGTCTACGTACTGCGACATCTACGTACTACGGCATCTACGTCCTTCGAATCAGCGTGATCGCAACGGGTGTGCTCTACAGCGGATGAACCTAGGGTCCACGTATGACCTGGCTGAAAGCACTGGCAGCGGCGTTGATCGATCGACTCGGAGCTCAGCCTGCCTGCACCGCCGCGGCGCTGGACTTCGGAACTCGTGGTTGAGCCGTCCGGTGAAGATCGTCGGTACAGGAAGCAGGAACACGATGAGTGCGAAGGGCTGAACCGAGGATGACCGAGACGTTGTACTTCGCCGTCGAACTCGACGGGTTCGACGAGACACCCGCGCTCCTGAAGCAGAACGTCGCCGACGCCGAACGCGCCGGCTTCACCCTCGTCACCTTCGGTGATTCGCTGGTCTCCTCACGCGAGCGCCTCGATGCAGGTACTCGTGCGGCATTCGTCGCCTCCACCACGTCCACCCTCGGCCTGGCTCCCACGGTCCACACTTTGACGACCGAACCGTTCTTTCTCGCAACACAACTCGCGAGTGTGGACCACGCATCGCACGGCCGCGGGGCCTGGGTGGTCGGTGTCGACAACAGCGCGGACACTCACGCGGCTGTCGGATCCGAGGTCCGCTCCGAGACCACCGCCGAAGTGCGTGACGTCATCGACGTGGCTCGGCGGCTGTGGGATTCGTGGGAAGACGACGCCGTCGTTCGAGACGCGGAGTCCGGCCGGTATCTCGATCCCGCTCGCGTGCATCACGTGCGCTTCGAGGGCGAATTCTTCGACGTCGTAGGGCCACTGATCACTCCTCGTCCGCCGCAGGGGCAGGTGGTCGTCATCGGCGACGCCGACCTGGGAGTCACCGATCTGCTCGATGTCGCACTCGTACGCGGGGACGGTATCGGCGAGCAGGCCGACGCCGCTCGCCGCGACGGAGCCGCGCTGGTGTTCGCCGATATCGACCACCTGTCGAAGGCCGAGGCCCTCGCCGGTGTCGTCGACGGCGTTCGGCTGCACCTCGGTGGTGCGGCGTTGAAAGAGCTTGCGGTACCGGCACATCTGATTCGTCGACCGACGCCGGGACTGTCGCTGCGGGAGAACCTGGGGTTGCCGCGTCCGGTCAGCCGCTACGCCGCGGCTGCGCACGAGTAGAGAAGAGCTGTCATGGGCATCATCGACCATCACCCGGACACCGGCGCACCGTTCGACCCGAACGCGCAGATTCATCTGGGCGTGTTCTATCCAGGAATAGGCGCGCAGACGGTCTGGGAGCATCCGAACGCCCCCGATCAAGTGGCCACCGACACGTTCGTCGAAGTCGCCGGCACACTCGAACGCGGTTTGTTCGACGCGTTCTTTCTCGGGGACGGTCAACGTATCCGAGAGAACCGTGGCGACATTCTCTCCACCGACATCGCCGGCAGGCCCGACGCCATCACGCAACTGGCGGCTCTGGCGTCGGTGACCGAGCGCATCGGACTTGTCGCGACCCAGAACACCACGTACAGCATCCCGGTGGAGTTGGCTCGTCGTTTGGCCAGCCTGGACGCGCTGTCGGACGGGCGCGCCGGATGGAACATCGTCACCACCGACAACGCCTGGACGGGTGAAAACTTCAGGCGCGGAGGGTGGTTGGAGCACGAACGCCGTTACGAGCGCGCCACCCAGGTGGTCGAACTGGCGAAGCAGTACTGGGCAAATTCCCCTGTGGAGTCCCACACCGATCTGCTCGAAGCGGTTGCGGCACCCAACGTTCGGTCCAGTGTGCAAGGTAGGCCGGTGCTGTTCCAGGCCGGCGATTCGCCGGGAGGACGGGACCTCGCAGCCCGGCACGCCGACGTCGTCTTCTCGGCCAACAACGCCTACGACGCAGCGGTGACCTACGCCAAAGATCTACGTGCCCGGACGGTTGCCTACGGCCGACCGGCCGATGCCGTGAAGATCTTGCCCGGGGTGACCGTCGTACTCGGCGATACCGAAGCCGATGCCGAAGAAAAGGTGCGGTGGCTTCGAACCAACGCGCACAACGGTGTTCGAGCCATCGCCTTTCTCGAGCACTATTGGGGCAAGGACCTCTCGGCGTACGACCCGGAGGGCCCACTACCCGACATCGATCCGGTGGACGCCGAGCTGGATCCGTCACGCGGCACGCTGTCCATCGACGCTCGGACCGGCAAACTGACTCAGATCGCGCAATGGCGAGCCCTCTCGGAAGAGAAAGGGCTGTCCATCCGAGAGTTGGTGCTCGAAGTGTCGCCGGCGTCGCGCTTCCACTCGGGAACCCCTGCGGCAGTGGCAGACCACTGGGCAGCCCTCGTGCGTCACCGTGTGGTCGACGGCTTCAACATCAACCCGTATCACCTGCGTGACGCCATCGGCGATCTGGTCGACAAATTGGTCCCGGCATTGCAGGAGCGAGGGGTGTTCCGTACCGAATACACCTCGACGACGTTGCGGGGACACCTGGGCCTCGACGGTGACGCTGTTTCCGACCGTGCACGGGCGTCGTGAAAATACGTCACGCGGCGGACGGGAAGCGGTAGCGCTAGGTGCTGGTTCTGGGAGCGCCCGATACGGCGGGGCAGAAGCGGGAAGTGACGCGATTGCTGTCCCTCGGTGCGACTACCGTCGAGTGGCGGTATCCGGATGGCGCCGATTTCGTCGTACTGGCGGATACCGAAGGCAACCGCTTCTGTGTCATCGACAACGCGAGAGCTCCCGAGGGCTTTCGATTGGACTTCGACCGCATCTCCGGTCGAAGCTAACGATCAGGTCTCGGGTCGGGTCCGATGGGAACGTGAACGCTCTACCATGGGCCTATGACTGCTGACCCGACCACGCCTGCACCGTCGACCAGCTCGGCGAATTGGAAGCGGCGCGGCATCCTGCTCGGTGCCGGCGTCGTTCTTCTGTTGATCGCTTACTTCGTTCTGGCGGCGTTCCTGCCGCGGTGGTGGAGCCTGCGCGTCGAGAGCCTGGCTGATCGCACGTTCACCAAGGGAATTCTGTGGGGCCTGCTGTTCGGAATCGTCTGCACGTTCGCGCCACTGATGTTCTTCTGGAGTGCGTGGTCGGTCCGAAAGGGTAGGGCGGGAAAGCAGTTGGCGATCGGATCGGTGATTCTCGCAGTCGTCACCGCCATCCCGAACCTGCTGACTCTGACCATCGTTCTGGGTACCAGCAACGCCGCCCACGCCGGCGAACGCACCCTCGATACCAGCGCACCCGGCTTCCGTGGCGCGACGGCACTGGGCGCGATCATCGCGGTGGTTCTGGTCGCGTTGCTCGTGTTCGTGGTGGTACGGCGCAACCGTCGACGTCGAACAGCAGCACTGACGCGGTAGTCGTGTAACTGATCTCAGGCGCTGCGCAGCACCGACGGCTCGGTGATGACGCGAATTCCGGGCTCGGGGTCGAATCGGTAGCCGGTGCCGCGGACCGTCGTGATCAGTCGGCCGTACTGCCCGAGTTTGGTTCGCACCCTGGAGAGATGGACGTCGACACTGCGGCCGCCGTTCGAGTCACTCAGCTCGGATCTGTTCACCACGACACGAGGATGCTGGGCGAGATAGGCGAAGATCTCGAACTCGGTGTGGCTGAACCGAACGCTCTTGCCGGCGAGAACGACATCGCGTGCGGGTAGGTCGATGACGAGGGGAGCGTTGAGTTCGTTCACCCGGACGTCGAAACGCGTCAGGATCTTGGCATGCGGTGCATAGCTTTTGGCGGCGACGCGAAGAGCATCGGCGAGGGCGTGCAACTGCGGTCGAGTCAATCCCTGCAAGGATGACGTCCCGGAATCGGAGATGCGAAGAACGACGGTCGCTTCGGTGCTCATGGCTGTGGCTCCTGTGACAAGTGCTGTCGACTGTGACAAGTGCTGTCGACGATGGGGGAAGTCGGATGGTCAGCGTGGGCAGCGACAGTTCGTGTTCACGCTGTCACAGTGCACGACGACGACTGGGCGCACCAGCAATAAACTCACCGTGATTGCAGCGGTTGACGCCGGCCCGTAGCGCGTGGTCCGATCGAGCGTGACCGATGTAGCGCAGTCCCGAACCGACCTCGTCACCCGCGCCGTCGACTGGAACCATCCCGACGCCGAATCGCTCCGTGCCGCAATGGCATCGGAGGTGGGTCCCCGATACGCGGACCGAGCGGCCTTGATGGCGAAGACGCAGGCCAATGCCGTGGACGAAGGCGACGTGCATCGCACGTTCGTCGTCTATCGGTGCGATGCGCAGAACGTCGAGCAGGCCGTCGGGCATGCCGCTCTGCGGTGGAACGGCCCCGACCTCGAACTGAAGCGAATGTTCGTTCATCCTGATCACCGTGGGTCGGGAGTCTCCACCGCGCTGCTGCAGGCGTCCGAGAATGCGGCCCGCGACCAGGGATTGCGACGCTTGATTCTGCAGACCGGTGATCGTCAGCCCGACGCGGTGCGGCTGTACGAGAAGAGCGGCTACACCCGCATCCCGGTGTTTCCGCCGTACGAACTGCTGCCGTTCTCCAACACTTTCGAGAAGCGTTTGTGACTCACTACCGACGCAGAATCACGAACGTAGGGTCATGATTTCGGCCCCGCTGTCGGTGATGACGACGGTGTGTTCGCTGTGCGCGGTGCGGCAACCGGTGGTGCTACGCAACGTCCACCCGTCGGGGTCGGTGACCAGCTCATCGGTATCCGCCATCACCCAGGGCTCGAGTGCCAACATCAGGCCGGGGCGAAGGCCGTAGCCGCGACCGGGCCTGCCGGTATTGGATACGTGCGGATCCTGATGCATGGTCGACCCGATTCCGTGACCACCGAACTGAACGTTGATGGGGTAGCCGGCTTCGCGAAGAACCGTCCCGATGGCGTGGGAGATATCGCCGATCTTGTTGCCCGGACGTGCCGCGGCGATACCCGCGGCCAACGCTCGTTCGGTGGCATCGATCATCGCCAGGCTCTCTGCCGGCTTGTTCTCGCCGACGACGAAACTGATGGCCGAGTCCGATGCCACGCCGCCCAGGATCACGGCAAGATCGAGGGTCAGCAGATCGCCGTCGGCCAGGTTGTAGTCGTGCGGTAAACCGTGCAGCACAGCGTCGTTGACCGACGTGCAGATGTAGTGGCCGAACGGTCCGCGCCCGAAGGACGGCGCGTAGTCGACGTAGCACGACGTCGCCCCCGCCCCGAGGATGATGTCCTTGGACCATTCGTCGATCTCGAGCAGGTTGGTGCCGACGGCCGCGCGTTCGCGGACGGTCTCGAGAATTTCGGCTACGAGTGCGCCGGTTTCACGGGCAAGGGGAATCTTGCTCGGGGGCAGGATTTCGATCACGGAATGCCTTTCGGTTCGATGCGAATAACTATACCGGTATAAGTATTGGTGACGGAGTGGGTCGTGAGCAACTGACCGAGCCCGACATGGGACGCTGACCGACGTGTCTGTTCACCCTCTCGACGATCCCATTCGTACCTCCCTCGGGGGTCCGCTGTCGCGGTTTGCGATCACGCGCGGCCGAGTGATTCGCGCTGATCCCCAGGTCTCGCCCTTTCTGGCGCATCCCGACGTTCTGCAGCCACGGGATTGGGACGACATCGCAGTGCTGTTCGGGCCGCGAAGCATCGTGGGATTGCGGGGGCCGGTGCTGGATGTGCCCGAGGGGTGGTCCGTGGTCGACAGCTTCGGGATCGTTCAACTCGTGGGCACTGAACTCGAGACCCGGCCGTTGGCCGAGGCAGTAGAACTGACAGCCGACGACGTGCCCGAGATGCTCGATCTCGTGCGACGCACCGAGCCAGGCCCGTTCCTTCCTCGCACCCGCGAACTCGGCACGTATCTCGGTATCCGACGGGGCGGCGCTCTGATCGCGATGGCAGGGGAGCGCATGCGTCCGCCGGGGTGGACCGAGATCAGCGCAGTGTGTACCGACCCGGCTCATCGCGGACAGGGCTTGGCCACCGAGCTGGTCCGCGCGGTCGGTCACGGCATCAGGGCCCGAGGCGACGAGCCGTTCCTGCATGCCGCCGCGACGAACATCCGCGCTATCGAGCTGTACCTCTCCATCGGATTCTCGCTGCGCCAGACGTCGCAGCTGACGCTGGTGAGAACGCCGGAACGAGCGGCCGACGTCTGAGGTCAGAATGGCGGCTCCTCGTCTTCTTCGTTGGTCGGTTCTGGTTCCGGGGTCGGGTTGTCTGGTGGGTCGGGGTAGGCGATGACGCCTGATCGTCTGGGTTGGGTGGGGATGTGTGGCCGGAGGTCGTTGCCGATGATGGGTACGGCTGTTCCGTTGGCTGGCAGGGTGATTCGGGTGGTCTTCGAGGTGGAGGTCCATAGGATGGCACCTCCGGGGAGCATGACGGCGGTCCAGTAGCCGGCGGTTTTGACGCTGTGGTGGTATTCGCAGAGGCATTGGAGGTTGTTGACGGTGGTGAGGGCTTCGGGCCGGTAGATCAGGGCTCGGTCGGTGAGTGGGTTACGCGGGGGAGGTCGATGTCGCCGGCCTCGAATGCGGTTTTCAGCAGAGGAAGCCGGGTGTGCAGTGCCACGCCGACGGACACGTACGCTTCGGCGACGGTGGCGGTGGCGGAGCAGCTCAACGCGAGTGCCATTTCGGTGCGTCCGTACCGGCTGTACTGCCGATGCTTCGCATCCTGGGCGATGCAGGTGAGGTGGAAGTCGTAGCAGGCAGCGATCTTTCGGGCCGCATGCCGATTCTCTTCCCGCGCGGCAGTGATCAACGCATCCAACGACACCACTGGTGCAGCCATTCTTTTCACCCCCCGGTGACCCCCAGTTCAGAACGCGTGTTCGAACTGAAGGAAGAGTATCTCGACCCGCCGACAGGTTTCCAGATCACGGTTGCGAGAGCGTGCAGAGCAGGCCTACCGTTAACTATGCGAACAACATCCACGGTCCACTACGGCGACGGTCTCGTGCGCGTGGACGACAGCGGGGTCACGTTGCGGCACTACTACTTTCCGTTCGCGATCGAGAAGTTCGTTCCCTACGGTGACATTCGCGCCGTCGACACCGCCGTGCTGGGCAACTGGAACGGACGTTGGCGACTGTGGGGCGCGTCGACAACCGACCAGTGGCTCCCGCTGGACGTCATGCGTCCGAAGAAGGACACTGCAGTGGTGCTCACCATCCGCCGCATCTCGCCGGTCTTCACCCCCGACGATCCTGAACTCGTTGCCCGACTCATCCGCGAACGCATCACCGCTCCAGCGTGACGCGCCCCGACGAGCGGTTCACCCTCGCCAGTGAACGCACCTTTCTTGCCTGGCTGAGAACCTCGCTCGGTTTGCTCGCCGGCGGGATTGCAATCGTTCACCTGGTTCCAGGATTCAGCACCGGCTGGGTTCGCACTGCACTCGGTCTGATTCTCATCGGCCTCGCGGCCGCTGCACCCGTCATCGGACTACGGCGATGGATGCGAGTGCGCGCCGCCCTCGAGAGCGGAGCGCCCATGCCCGAGTCCCGGGACCTGTGGATCTTCGCGGTCGGCATCGGCGCAGTAGCAGTATTGGCTGCGGTGGTCACTGTTCTGGGGATCCAGTAGCACACCGCTAATCGCCGCAGGTGCACAATCGAAGTACTAGACGACCAACGACAGGAGTTCGGCGTGGCGCAGGGTCTCAAGCTCGGATACAAAGCATCGGCGGAGCAGTTCGGGCCGCGGGAGCTCGTCGAACTCGGTGTTCTCGCCGAGCAACACGGTATGGACTCCGCGACTGTCAGTGACCACTTTCAACCGTGGCGTCACGAGGGCGGTCATGCCCCGTTCTCTCTGGCCTGGATGACCGCCGTCGGCGAGCGCACGAAGACGATCCAGCTCGGGACGTCCGTTCTGACGCCGACGTTCCGCTACAACCCGTCGGTCATCGCGCAGGCGTTCGCCACGATGGGCTGCCTCTACCCCGGGCGCATCATGCTCGGAGTGGGAACCGGTGAGGCGCTCAACGAGATCGCCACCGGATTCACCGGTGAATGGCCGGAGTTCAAGGAGCGTTTCGCACGACTGCGTGAGTCGGTCCGCTTGATGCGCGAGCTGTGGCTCGGCGATCGCGTCGACTTCGAGGGCGAGTACTACACGACCAAGGGCGCGTCGATCTACGACGTCCCCGAGGGCGGCATCCCCGTCTACATCGCGGCCGGCGGACCCGTCGTCGCGCGATATGCGGGACGCGCGGGCGACGGCTTCATCTGCACGTCGGGCAAGGGCATGGAGCTCTACACCGACAAGCTCCTCCCGGCCGTCGAAGAGGGTGCAGGCAAGGCAGAGCGTGACGCCGGTGAGATCGACAAGATGATCGAGATCAAGATCAGCTACGACACCGATCCCGAACTGGCACTGGAGAATTGCCGTTTCTGGGCCCCGCTGTCGCTGACGCCGGAGCAGAAGCACTCCATCGACGACCCGATGGAGATGGAGAAAGCCGCCGACGAGCTGCCGATCGAGCAGGTCGCCAAGCGTTGGATCGTGGCTTCGGACCCGGACGAGGCCGTCGAGAAGGTCAAGCAGTACACCGACGCCGGCCTGAACCACCTGGTGTTCCACGCGCCCGGACACGACCAGAAGCGTTTCCTCGAGCTGTTCGAGAAGGATCTGGCACCGCGCCTGCGCAAGCTCGGCTAGCTACGTCGAAGTGCGGGGATCGGCCGAGAGTGCGAACAATCGCATGTCTCGGTCGGTCCTTGTTTCGTACTCGCCGTAGACCTCCACCATCGCGTCGAACTGTCGGTAGATACGCGCCTTCTCGTCGCCGGTGATTCGGGTGGCGGTGACCGGTATCTTCCTGCCGCCGATAGTGACGACGGCCTTCGGATCGGCCAGAAGATTCGACGTCCATGCCGGATGGTGTTGTTGGCCGAAATTGGATCCGACGACGAAAATCCGATCACCCTCCCGGTAGTACAACAGCGGACTCGTCCTCGGCTTACCGGATTTGCGTCCGGTGGTGGTCAACAGCACCACCGGAGCGGCGATCGGTCCGAGGACGGTGAATCGGCCGTTCGACTTGGTCAACAACCAGCGGTCTACGCCTGCGAGGTTCCTGATCACCCACGAACCGGGCTTGGTCGACGCGAACTTGACGGCGGGCTTGCGGATGAACGATGTCTCGCTGCCCCAACGAACATCCGGAAACGGTGATTCGGCCATGGCTCATGGGACAACCCGACTGTGCTCGGTGTCAACACCCCAACCATTAAGCTGGCGGGCATGGCTGAGTCCACCGGTGCCGAGACGGCTGACATGTATCCCTCGAGTATTTATGTCGCGTCACCGGAAGGCGACTCCGGCAAGTCCACGATTGCGTTGGGTGTGCTGCAGATGCTCGCCGCGACGACGGCCCGGGTCGGTGTGTTTCGGCCTATCGCTCGTTCGACGGAGGAGCCGGATTACATTCTCGAATTGCTCGTCGAGCACACGACCGCCGATCTGAGTTACGAGCAGTCTCTCGGGGTCACTTATGAGCAGGTGCATTCCGATCAGGATGCGGCGCTGAGCGAGATCGTCAGTCGGTATCACGAGGTGGCTGCGCAGTGCGACGCCGTGGTGATCGTGGGTAGCGATTACACCGACGTCGGCAGCCCGAGTGAACTTGGCTTCAATGCGCGCATCGCGGTCAATCTCGGTGCCCCCGTGCTCCTCGCGCTGCGAGGCTCCGACCGAACCCCCGACGAGATCGCCCAGTTGGCGGCGCTGTGCCAGGCCGAACTGCGGCAGCATCACGCCCATCTCGCCGCGATCGTGGCGAACCGGTGCGATCCGGATCAGTTGGACGCCGTCACCGACGCATTGGCGTCGGTCGACGTTCCGGCGTGGAGCCTGCCGGAGATTCCGTTGCTCGTCGCTCCGACCATGGCGGAGTTGCTCGACGCGGTGGACGGAACGCTCTACAGCGGCGACTCGTCGTTGTTGCAGCGAGAAGCGATGCGGGTGATGGTCGGCGGTATGACGGCCGAGCACATTCTGGAGCGGCTCACCGAAGGTGTCGTCGTCATCGCGCCGGCAGACCGGTCCGACGTACTGCTCGCACTCGTCAATGCTCATGAGGCGGAGGGTTTTCCGTCCCTCGCTGGCATCATCATGAACGGCGGCATCGAACCGCACCCGGCGATCGCACGACTGGTCGCCGGTCTCGGACCGAGACTGCCGATTCTGACCACCGAGCTCGGAACCTTCGACACCGCATCGGCTGCGGCGCAGACCCGCGGCCGTGTTGCCGTCGGTTCTCAGCGCAAGGTCGACACCGCGCTGGGCCTGATGGAGCAACGGGTGGACGCCAAAACCCTTCTGGGGCGGCTCGATATCGCCATTCCGACCATCACGACTCCGCAGATGTTCGAGTACCAGCTGATCCATCGAGCGCGTGCCGATCGCAAGCACATCGTGCTCCCCGAGGGCGGCGACGACCGAATTCTGCGGGCCGCCGGAAGGCTGCTGCAACGCCAGGTCGCGGACCTCACGATCCTCGGCGAAGAAGGCCCGATTCGACGTCGTGCATCGGAACTGGGAGTGGATCTGGACTCGGCAACTATCCTCGACCCCAAGAACTGCGACTACGCCGAGGAATTCGCGCAGGAGTACACCGAACTGCGCAAGCACAAGGGGATGACGATCGAGCGTGCCCGCGAGATCATGGCCGACATCTCCTACTTCGGAACCATGATGGTGCACAAGGGTATTGCCGACGGCATGGTGTCGGGAGCGGCGCACACGACCGCGCACACCATCAAGCCGTCGTTCGAGATCATCAAGACCACCGAGGGCGTGTCGACGGTCTCGTCGATCTTCCTGATGTGCCTGTCCGATCGCGTACTGGCCTACGGCGACTGCGCCGTCGTGCCGGACCCGACGGCCGAGCAGTTGGCCGACATCGCCATTTCCTCGGCGCAGACCTCGGCCCAGTTCGGTATCGAACCGCGGGTGGCGATGCTGTCGTACTCCACCGGCGAATCCGGTTCGGGAGCCGACGTCGACAAGGTGCGGCAAGCGACGGCGATCGTGCGCGAACGTAACCCGGAACTGTTGGTGGAGGGCCCCATTCAGTACGACGCGGCCATCGAACCGTCGGTCGCGAAATCGAAGCTGCCGGATTCCGACGTGGCAGGCCGCGCAACGGTGTTCATCTTCCCCGACCTCAACACCGGCAACAACACCTACAAGGCCGTTCAGCGCAGCGCCGGTGCCGTCGCTGTCGGGCCGGTACTGCAGGGCCTGCGCAAGCCCGTCAACGACCTCTCGCGTGGGGCACTGGTCGAGGACATCGTCAACACCGTCGCCATCACCGCCATTCAGGCGCAGGGTATCTCCCAGCAGGAGGCACAGGCGTGAGCATCCTCGTCGTCAACTCGGGTTCGTCCTCGGTCAAATTCCAACTGGTCGATCCCGATTCGGGCGAATCGCTGGCCAGTGGTCTCGTCGAGCGCATCGGTGAATCCGACGGGCGCGTCGAACTGGACTACCGCGGCGAGAGCACCGAGCGAATCCAGCACATCGAGGACCACGGGGACGGGTTGGCTCTCGCGTTCGAGATGCTTGCCGACGCCGGCATCGAACTGGGGTCCGACGTCACCGCCGTCGGGCATCGCGTCGTGCACGGTGGCACGGTGTTCTATCGCCCCACGATCATCGACGACGCTGTCGTTCAGCAGATCTCGGATCTGAGCAGTCTTGCGCCGCTGCACAATCCGCCCAACGTCCTCGGTATCGAGGTGGCGCGCAAGCAACTGCCGAACGTGCCGCATGTAGCCGTGTTCGACACGGCGTTCTTCCATTCTCTGCCCGACGCTGCTGCGACGTACGCGATCGACGCCGCCGTCGCAGCCGAACACGACATCAGGCGCTACGGCTTTCACGGCACCTCGCACCGCTACGTGTCCGAGCAGGTTGCGCAGTTCCTGGAACGCGATCTCGGGGATCTCAAGCAGATCGTGCTGCATCTGGGCAACGGTGCGTCGGCATCGGCGGTCGACGGGGGCCGGGCGGTCGATACGTCGATGGGTCTGACCCCACTCGAGGGACTGGTGATGGGCACCCGCAGTGGGGATATCGACCCCGGTGTGATCATGCATCTGCGTCGTAGCGCTGGGATGAGTGTCGACGACATCGACACTCTCCTCAACCGCCGGTCGGGTCTGATCGGACTGTCCGGGGTCAACGACTTCCGGGAACTGCAGCAACGCATCGACGACGGCGACGCGTCGGCCCGGTTGGCCTACGACGTGTACATCCACCGGCTGCGTAAGTACATCGGCGCGTACATGATCGGGCTCGGGCGGCTCGACGTCCTCACGTTCACCGCGGGAGTCGGCGAGAACGCCGCTGCCGTGCGCGCCGACGCGCTGGCGAACCTGGAGCACTTCGGCATTCGGATCGACCCCGAACGTAATGCCGTGCGCAGCAAGTCGGCTCGCGTGATCTCGGCCGACTCCTCGGCCGTCACGGTGCTGGTGGTGCCGACGAACGAGGAGCTGGCGATCGCCCGATCGACGGACGATCTGGTTCGCTCCTGACGTACCGCTAGAACAGTGAACGCGGACGGATCGCATTCGCCAGGTCCACCAACGAGAACCGGTGCGCGCGATCGGTTGCGCTGCGGGCCAGGGCCCGCAGACCCTTCTCGGTGCCGCGCCGCAAACCGTCCTCGGTGAACGGCACGCTGAGTATCGGTTCGCGTTCTGCCGTGGACGCGTGACCGGAGACGATCCAGTCCAGGGCCATCGCCAGGACCAACGTCCGCATCTGCAGTGCTCGGCTCTCCGCCTTGGGGAGCAGCGCCACTCGCCGTGCGGCAGAACGGAAATCGGCCTCGGACAGCTCGGCGCGCGAGCGATCCATCAGCAAGGTCAGCACACTGGTCATCCGTGCCATCGAGTAGTGCCGCGAGCTGATCGGAACCTGGTCCAGTGCAGCGATGGCACCGGTCTGATCACCGCGGCGCTGCAGCTGCCGGGCCAGACCGAACGCCGAGCTGACGATGCCCCTGTTGGTGCGCCACACGGCGCGGTACAGGCCCTCGGCTCTGGCCCGCCACTTCTCGGCGTCCTCGTCGTTGCCGAGCGCGACATGCCCCAACAATTCCGACGTGGCACCGAGCGCCAGTTTGGGCGCGAGCTCGCCGGGCATCGCTCCGAGCACGTTGTCGAAACTCGTGAACGCAGAATCGTATTCGTGGTGGAGCAAGGCGATCAATCCGGCGTACCACTGCACCCGCCACGGATCGGCGGCATGATCCTCGGATTGCACCTTCGACAGGATGTCGGTGGCCTCCACGACGTGCCCCAGATCGAGGTGCGCCTTGACCTCCGCGAGGGTGATCTCCAGGCTCGCTCCCGCGGGCGCGGAACCGGTGGCACCTGACGTACCGGCCGACACCCGCTCGATGCCGTTCCGCTTGGCGTGCTGCAGTGAGTCCAGAGTCTGCTGAGCTTCGACGTGCACGGCGGCAGCCAGCAGGGGAGCGCTCGGATCGTTGGGATCGACCAGGGGAACCGGCAGTGCGGCAACCACTTCGGCTGCCGTCATGCGCTCGTGGCGTACCTTGCCGTCGACGTAGGTATCGGTACGACCCACCGACTGCTCCGTACCGAACGTCGTACGCGGCGGGCTGAAGACCGCGGACAGGCCGGGCCGCTCGACGCCCGTCCGGATCGCCAGGATCTCGCGCAGCACGCCGGTTGCCTGCCCCGCGAATTCGTCGGCGGACCGGAACCGCCGAGTCGGGTCTGCGTTGGTGGCTCGAAGCAGCAGGCGATGCAGCGACGGGAACTGCTGCAGCACGTCCGATTCTGCGACCGAGGGCAGGCCGTCGAGGTACTTGCCGTTCTTCGACGGCATGTCCAGCGTCAGCACCGCGAGGGTGCGGCCGACGGTGTAGATGTCCGACGCCACTGTCGGCCCGGTCTTCACGATCTCCGGTGCCTGGTACCCCACCGTGCCGTACAGGTAGCCGTAATCCTCGATGCCGGCCACCGCACCGAGGTCGATCAACTTGATCTGGTCCTCGGAGACCATGATGTTCTCGGGCTTGAGATCGTTGTAGACCAGCCCGATCGAATGCAGATAACCCAGTGCCGGAAGCACTTCGAGTACGTAGGCCAGTGCCTGCTCGACCGGCATGCGAGCGTCGTCGCCGCATGCGGTCAGGATGTCGCGCAGCGAACGACCACCCACGTACTCCATGACGATGAATCCGACGGAGGTGCCGTCGCCGCGGGGTTGTTCGACGAAGTTGTAGATCTTGACGACGCCGGGATGCGCTACCTCGGCGAGGAATTGACGCTCGGCGACCGCCACCGCATGTGCTTCCTCGTCGCCGAAATGCAGTAGGCCTTTGAGTACTACCCAGCGGTCGCTGACGTTACGGTCGATGGCGAGGTAGATCCACCCCAGACCGCCGTGCGCGATGCACCCCTGCACGTCGTACTGGCCCACCACTCGATCACCCGGCTCGAGCAGCGGCGTGAAATCGAAGGTGGTGCCGCAGTGTGGGCACACGCCCACCGAGATGTCGGGCTCGCCCGGTTCGCTGCGCCCCACCTTGGCGTTGCACTTCCAGCAGAACCGTTTGTGCTGCGGCACCGTAGGATCCGACATCACCGCGGTCGCCGGATCGATCGGCTCGACCCGCGGAACCTCCACCAGGCCGCCGCCGAGACGACGCCGAATGCCGGTACTGCGGGAACGACCGGAGCGAGATCGACCGGTCCTTGCCCGAGTGGACGCGCTCTGCGACATGCCGGATTTGGCCGCTGAGGATTTGGCAACCGCGGACTTCGAGTTGCCGTCGCCTACCGGCGAATTCGGCCCCGGAGTCGGTGCGGTCCGGTCGTCGATCGGCGACCGGGACACCGCCTGCGTGCGTTCGACGCCGTCCGTCGGCGTTGCTTCCGGCCGCGAGACCGCCTGCGTGCGTTCGACGCCGTCCGTCGATGTGAGTTGATCCCGTGACACCGCCTGCGTGCGTTGCGCGGGAGCGGTGGGTTGCTGTTCGTCCTCGTCCATGACGTGCGCCTCTAATCGCTGTACGACGCGGTGGGTGGACCGGGGGAGGGGCCGAGCACCGTCAGCCACTTGTTGTAGATGCGGTTCCAGGTGCCGTCGGACCTGATGCGTGCCAACGTTCCGTTGACGAAGCGCACGAGATCCTCGTTCTTCTTGTTGATGCCCACGCCGTACGGTTCCGGGCTCAGACTGTCGCCGACGATCTCGAGGTACGGGTCCTGTGCGGCCAGTCCGGCCAGGATGGCGTCGTCGGTGCTGATGGCGTCGACCTGTCGTTGTTGCAGTACCACCAGGCAATCCGACCACATCGGCACCGTCACCACGGTCGCCGCAGGCTGCACCCGCTGCAGGCGACGCAGCGACGTGGTGCCCTCCACCGCGCACACCCGCTTGCCCGCCAGATCCCCGACCCCACGGATACCCGAGCCCTGCACCACCAGAACTCGGTGCTGCGCTTGGAAGTACACGGTGGAGAACTGGACGTCCTTACGCCGGGCGCACGTGATCGTCATGGTTTTCACCACGATGTCCACCGTCGAGTCCTGCAAAGCTTCGAGGCGCTGTGCGGACGTGAGAATTCGGAAGTCCAACCGGTTCGGGTCTCCGAACAGGTCGCGTGAAATCTCCCGAGCGATGTCCACGTCGAACCCGACCAGCTGCCCGGTCATGGGGTCGCGAAAGCTGAAAAGGTTACTGCCCGTGTCGAGGCCGACGACGAGGCGACCCTTGGCACGGAGTGCATCGATGGTCGGCTGCGGAGGAAGTGGCGCGTCGGTGCCGGTCGGCAGCGGCCGCAGACTCGCCGTGGGGCGAGCGCACTCGTCGTCCGCCGGTGTTTCGGTGGGCCGAGCTGCGACGGCGGCACCGTCGGGGAGAGGGGGTTCGGTGAACGTCGTATCGGTCTGTGCCGCAATTCTTTCCGGCGGTGAGCACCCGACGAGCAGGGCAGTCGCGACGAGGCCGGCGGCGAGCAGACGTTTCACAGGTACTCACGCAACCTCGGGAACAGGCCGACGCCGAACGCCACCGACGCCACGACCGTCAGCACGTACGCGCCGTTCGACAAACCCGACAGGACCCAGACCGATCGGTCGATGTTGGAGCGCAGTTCGCTTCGGGCACTGTCGATCCCGTCGACCAGCACACTGTCGAGAGCATTGAACGCGGCCGCCGAATCCGAGTCACCCGATCCGGTCGCTATCGACACCGCACCGTTGAAGTCGCCGACCTCGAGCGCCGAATCGATGCGCGCATGCGAGGCCGACCAGTTGTTCAGGGCCTCGGTCACCTCGGGGTCGCCCTCGAACATGTCCGCGAGCCGAGAGACGTTGCCGGCGAACGACTGTCCGTAATCCTGACTGCCACCGCGGCGGGCCAGGTCGAGTGTCTCGTCCGCCCTGGCCTGCTGGGCCAGAATGAAACCCGTCGTGTAGGACTTCAGCGGCGCCACCCCGCGGTCGATAGCGCGGTCGGTGGCGATCGACGAGATCAACCCCACCACCAACATCCACCCGAGCAAGCCGGCCAGCGCGGCCGTGGCACCGAGAAAACCGACATTCAGTGTGCGACGCGTCGTCCGGGACAGATACCACTGAGCGAGACCGGTCATCAGCAACAGGAACACCACCGACCCGATCGCGAAGTACGGGGGACTGGTGAACCTCTCCTGATCGGCCGAGACGCGGGAGGCCTGCTCGGTGTACAACTTCTCGGCCAGCGGCAACAGGCTGGACTGCATCATCGTCGACGCCTCGCCGAGATAAGCCGCACCCACCGGGTTCCCGCTGCGATTGTTCGCTCGCGCCGTCTCGACCAGCCCGCTGTACACCGGCAACCCGGTAGCGATCTGCGTCAGCACCGCGCTGGTGGCCTCGTCCTTGTCGGTGACCCCGGCGGACGCGGCGATCAATTCCGACGACGCCTCACCCAATGCCTGCGAGTACCGGTCACGTACTTCGGGTTGCTCGAGCCCACCGGCGATGAAGGCCGACGCGGCCGCCGCGTCGGCCACCGACAGGGCACCGTAGAGATTCTGAGCCGAGTTGGCGAACGGCTCGGTGCGCACCAGCAGTGTCCCGAGAGTGTCGACTCGATCGGTCACCGCCGTGGACGCGAGATTTCCGACCGTCAGCGCCAAGACGACCAGCGCGGTACCCATCGCGACCAACCGCGCAGGCGTCGAACGCATCGTGTATCGAACCGGTGGCTTGCCTGCAGCGGCACCGACGTGGGGTGCCGTTGTCGGGGGGACGGCAGCAGAGGGAGTAATGCCGGCCGCGATCACGCATCGAGCATATAAGCAGGCGGACCGCACTGCAGCCACTACAGCACAGTCACTACGGCGAGGCGGTTCACCTAGGGTGGGGAGCATGCGCGGTGACGGGGACGGTTGGGTGATCGGTGAGAACGGTTCTCGGCACTGGGGCAAGCACGGTGCCGCCGGTCTGCTGCTCCGTGCGCCCTCCGATAGGGGCGAACCGATGGTGTTGCTGCAGCACCGCGCGTTGTGGAGTCATCAGGGCGGAACGTGGGCCCTGCCGGGCGGGGCTCGCGATTCGCACGAGAGCACCGAGCATGCGGCGGTCCGCGAGGCGCACGAGGAAGCCGGTATCTCGGCCGAACAGTTGAGCGTGCGCAGCGAGCGTGTCACCGCCGCAGTCCCGAGCGGTTGGTCGTACACCACGGTCATCGCCGACACCGATCACCCGCTGGCCACCGTCCCGAACGGCGAGAGCACGGAACTGCGGTGGGTGCCGGAGTCCATCGTCGGCGAGCTGCCACTGCACCCGGGTTTCGCGTCGAGCTGGCCGTCGCTGCGTACCGAGCCGCTGCGCGTACTGCTCGACACCGCCAACGTTCTCGGCTCCCGGCCCGACGGCTGGTGGAAGGACCGCGCCGGCTCGACCGGCGCACTGTTGACGTCGCTGGCCGCGACACTGCCGCGCACGGTGGAACTACCCAGCGGCCAGTACGGCTGGCTCACCCGCATCGAGGCCGTGCTCGAGGGGCAAGCGCGCGACGCCGTTGTCGACGATCCGCGCATCCCGGTGATCCTCGCGGACGGCACCGGCGACGACACCCTGACCGATCAGGCCCACCGATCGACAGACCTGACCGCACTGGTTACCGCCGACCGCGGACTGCAGAATCGACTGCCCGGCGCGGTGCAGGTGCTCTCGCCGTCCGCCGTGCTCGCCTGGCTGTGACGTCAGTTCCGTGACATCAGCCCGGTGACATCAGTTCTGTAGCGCCTGTACCAGCGCGCGTGCAGCAGCCTGCGGATCGCGCGCCTCGGTGATCGCCCGAACGACCACGATGCGCTCGGCTCCCGCCGCCCGAACCTGATCCACATTGGTCGCGTCGACGCCGCCGATGGCGAACCACGGCCGCTCCGGCAACGCATCCGCGGTGGCCCGCAGAGTCTCCAGCCCGGCGGCCGAGCGGTTGGGCTTGGTGGGCGTCGGCCACACCGGACCGACGGCGAAGTAGTCGACGCCGTCCTCGATCGCGGCGAGCGAGGACTGCGCGCGGTTCTGCGTCGAGCGTCCGATCACCACATCCGGGCCGAGGATCTGGCGCGCGTAGTGCACCGGCAGGTCGCCCTGGCCCAGATGCAGGACGTCGGCACCGGAGGCCAGCGCCAGATCCGCGCGGTCGTTGACGGCCAGCAAGGCGCCGTGGCGTTTGGTGGCCGCGAGCAGAATCGCCAGCGCAGCGAGCTCGTCCTTGGCCTCGAGCGGCCCGAACTGGCGCTCACCGGCGGAGTTCTTGTCGCGCAGCTGGATGATGTCGACGCCACCGGACAACGCGGCCTCGGCGAACTGCGCGAGATCGCCCTTGTCGCGTCGGGCATCGGTACACAGGTAGAGGCGAGCGGACGCAAGACGCTCGCGAGGAGTCTGGTTGCGGACGGTCTGAGTTGGGTGCACGAAACGAACTGTATTCTCATGGCAGCCGCGACCGACGACGGAGTGGCCGACATATCGCGGGAGTCCCGAGGATCGTGGGGCTGAGAGTGGGTTCGCCGCCCTTACCGTCAATACCTGAACCCGATCATGCGGGCGCAGGGAGTGAGGACGTGAATCGCGTGCATATCGTCGTTATCGGCGGAGGCGTCATCGGGCTGTCGACGGCGCTGCGCCTGAGCCAGGACGGCCACCGGGTGGTGGTGCACGATCCTGCGCTGGGTCGAGGCGCGTCGTGGGTCGCCGGCGGCATGCTGGCCCCGCTGTCCGAGGGGTGGCCCGGTGAACACGAACTTCTACGGCTCGGTGCCGCGTCGCTCGCACGGTGGCCGGACTTCGCCGGACGCCTTCCCGGCCCGTCGGTGTTCTCGGCCACCGGATCGATGACGGTTGCCCTCGACTCCGCCGACGCCACCGACCTGCGCACGATCGCCGAATGGGTGGGCGAGCAGGGACACGAGCTCGAGATTCTCGGCCGCGCGCAGGTGCGTGAACTCGAACCTGCATTGGCGCAGAACATTCGGCTCGGGTTGTTGGCACCGACCGAGCTGTCCGTCGACAATCGGGCCCTGGTTGCCGCGCTCGAACAGGGATGTCTCGACGCCGGAGTGGAGTTCGTGGCAACCTCGGTCGACGCAATTCCCGACGCCGATCAGGTGGTCCTGGCCGCCGGTTCTCGCTGCGCCGCACTGTGGCCGACACTGCCGGTCAGGCCGGTGAAAGGCGAAATCCTGCGGCTGCGTCGCCGGCCCAGCGCCGCACCGCCACCGCACCGCACGATCCGCGGAACCGTACACGGCCGACCCGTGTACCTGGTGCCACGCGGCGACGGATTGGTCGTCGGCGCAACACAATACGAATCCGGTGAGGACACCCAGGTCACCGTGGCGGGGGTACGAGACCTGATCGCCGACGCCGAACGACTCATGCCGAGTATCGGCGAGTACGAGCTGTACGAAACCGCTGCAGGATTACGGCCGATGAGCCCCGACGGGCTGCCGTTGATCGGCAGACTCGCCGACAACGTGATCGTCGCTACCGGGCACGGGCGCAACGGCATTCTGCTCGCGCCGATCACCGCCGACGCCGTCGCCGCTCTCGTTTCGGGCGAGACGCTGCCCGAGGCGAAAGCAGCCACACCCGAACGCTTCTCACAGATCGAAAGGACACCATGACCCAGGTTGCCATCGGGATCACCGTCAACGGCGAGGATCACCTGCTCACCGAGGACATGACCATGCGTCGGCTGCTCGAATTCCTCGACATGCCCGAGAAAGGCATTGCCGTCGCCGTCGACGGTGCCGTGCTGCCCAAGAGTCGATGGGACACCACCGACGTCCAAAAGGGTTGGACCATCGACGTTCTCACGGCGGTTCAGGGTGGCTAGCGCACTCACCATCGCCGATCGCACCTTCACGTCCCGGCTCATCACCGGCACCGGGGGAGCGGCCAACCTCGCCGTCCTCGAGGAAGCCCTCGTCGCATCGGGAACCGAACTGACCACCGTCGCGATGCGCCGCGTCGACGCCGCGGGTGGGACGGGAGTGCTCGATCTGCTGCGCCGGCTGAACATCGCTCCGCTGCCGAACACCGCGGGGTGTCGAGGATCGGCCGAGGCCGTGCTCACCGCGCAGCTGGGCCGCGAGGCGCTCGAGACCGACTGGGTGAAACTCGAAGTGATCGCCGACGAGCGAACCCTGCTGCCCGACGCCATCGAATTGGTCAAGGCTGCAGAGCAACTCGTCGACGACGGTTTCCAGGTGCTGCCGTACACCACCGACGACCCGGTACTGGCCAAGCGTCTCGAAGACATCGGCTGCGTTGCCGTCATGCCGCTCGGCTCACCCATCGGCACCGGCCTCGGCATCGCCAACCCACACAACATCGAGATGATCGTCGAGGCCGCAGGGGTGCCCGTGATCCTCGACGCGGGCATCGGCACCGCGAGCGACGCCACCCTCGCGATGGAACTCGGCTGCGACGCAGTGCTGCTCGCGACCGCAGTGACACGCGCCAAGGATCCGGCGCTGATGGCGTCGGCGATGCGCCATGCGGTGGCCGCGGGTTACCAGGCCCGACATGCAGGCCGCATCCCGAAACGATTCTGGGCGCAAGCCAGCTCGCCGATGTAGCGGCTGCATCGGCGGCGCGGCACTTTGTGTGGTGCTGCGTATTTCGCAAACGCGCGCGCGTTTGCGAAACGCGCGCAGAATAGTGGCCAAAACGAGGGCGAATTCCCGCGCATCTGGCAAACGCGCGCGCATTTGCGGCCGCGCTTATGCACCGCACGACCCAGCCAGGCCTCGGCTGTCTCAGGGTCTGTGTCATCCAAAAGGATGATGCAAGTCGCGACTGTGGGGCGATGTGGACACGCCGTCGATCGGGGACAGTTGTCCCATGATCGAAGTGACAGGACTGACCAAGCAGTACGGAGCGGTGACGGCGGTCGACAACCTCACCTTCACCATCAAACCCGGCATCGTGACCGGCTTTCTCGGACCGAACGGTGCGGGCAAGTCCACCACGATGCGAATGATTCTCGGGCTCGACCGCCCCACCTCGGGGACGGCGACCATCGAGGGCAAGAGCTACAGCCACCTGAAGCAGCCACTGCGTACCGTCGGCGCTCTGCTCGACGCCAAGTGGGTGCACCCCAACCGGTCTGCGCGTGCGCACCTGGAATGGATGGCCGCCTCCAACGGCATCCCCAAGTCCCGCGTCGACGAGGTGCTGCGGCTGGTGGGCCTGTCCGAGGTCGCGAAGAAGAATGCGGGCGGATTCTCGCTCGGCATGTCGCAGCGGCTCGGTCTCGCCGGCGCTCTTCTCGGTGACCCCAAGGTGTTGCTGTTCGACGAGCCGGTCAACGGACTCGATCCCGAGGGCATCGTCTGGATCCGAAAGTTCATGCAGCGCTTGGCAGCCGAGGGCCGCACGGTCCTGGTGTCGAGCCACCTGCTCTCGGAGATGGCGCAGACGGCCGAACACCTCATCGTCATCGGACGCGGCAAGCTGATCTCCGATTCCTCGGTGCAGGAATTCATCGACCATGCCTCCGAGGCCTCGGTACGCGTGCGCAGCCCACAGCTCGACGGCCTGCGTCAGGTGCTGACCACCGCCGGCCTCACGGTGCGTGAGCCGGACAAGTCCGACGAATTGCAGCCCTCGCTGGTGGTGCTGAACTCCACCACCGACGCGATCGGCGACCTCGCCGGCCGGGCCGGAATCACATTGCACGAGTTGGCCTCTCAGCGCGGCTCGCTCGAGGAAGCATTCATGAAACTCACCGGAGACACAGTGCAATATCACGGCTCGGGAGCCGAAGACCAGAACACTCAGCAAGCAATGGGCGGTGCACTCTGATGGGCGTCTTGGCAGCAGAAAGAATCAAGTTCACCTCGACCAAGTCGCCGTGGTGGTGCAGCGCGATCGTGGTGGTCTTCGGCCTCGGGTTCGGAGCCATCCTGGGTTGGGCCGCAAAGACCGCCGTCGGCCCGGATGCGCCGGAAGGTCTGCCACCGACCACCGCATACGACGTCGTCGGCAGCGGCGTCGGCGGACTCGGCATCATGGTGCTGATGATCCTCGGTGCACTCACCGTCACCAGCGAATACCGCTTCGGCCTGATCCGGACCACGTTCCAGGCGATCACCAACCGGGCCTCGGTACTCGGTGCGAAGGCACTGATCGTCGGCGTGTACGGGGCCGTGCTGTCGTTGGTTCTGGCCTTCGGCGCGTTGTTCCTGGCCAAATCCATCGCCGGTGAGGAAGCCGGCGCTTTGCTGAGCTTCGACGTCGACGGCACCTGGCGCGTCGTCTACGGCACCGCAGTTCTGGCGTTCGTGCAGATCGTTCTGGCCGTCGCCGTGGGTGCGCTGATTCGTCAGTCCGCCGGAGCCATCGCCGTGTTGTTGTTGTGGCCGTTGCTCATCGAGAGCCTCGTCGGGATCATCCCGAAGGTCGGTGAGAAGATCCAGCCCTTCCTGCCGTTCAAGAACGCCGACCATTTCCTCGGCGGAAGTGCGGGAACGGACTTCCACTGGGGACCGATCGGCAGCCTGATCTACTTCGTCGTCTTCACCGCGGTGATCTTCGGAGTGGCAGTGTTCGTCGTCAATCGCCGGGACGCCTGACACCTGCCTGGGTAGGGTGTCCGCTATGCGGATTTCCTTGCTTGCAGGTAGCGCCGTCACTGTCCTGATTCTGGCCGGTTGCTCGTCCTCCTCCGGTACGGGGGACGAGGAACCGGCCAGAGTTTTCGCGACACCCGACGGGGCCGGCCTGTCGGAAGCGGTCACCGAGGATGCCCTCGTCGGGCACCTGCAGGAACTGGAGAACATCGCCGCCGCGCACGACGGTAACCGCGCGGCCGGGACTGCCGGATACGACGCCAGTGTCGATTACGTTGTCTCCCAACTCGAATCGGCCGGATTCGACGTCACCACTCCCGAATTCGATTTCGACACCTTCGAGGCGCAGACGCAAACCCTGTCGCTTGCGGGCACCGACATTCCGGTGTTCGCGCTCAGCTACTCGCCCACCACATCCGCCGAGGGAATCACCGCACGCGTCGTCGGCGCTCCCGCCGGGGCAGACGGGTGCGAGGCAACCGATTACGCCGGTCTCGACCTGACGGGAGCGGTGGCAGTCGTGCCGCGAGGGGTGTGCCCGTTCGGTGCGAAGCAGACCGTCGCCGCCGAATTGGGTGCGGCAGCAGCGATCATCGTCAACAACGAACCCGGACCACTGGATTCGGGAACGCTCGGTGATTCCGAGACTGCGAAGATTCCGACCGGCGGTGTCAGCCAGGAGGACGGGGCAGCGGTCCTCGCGGCCCCCGAGGTCACGTTGACTCTCGTCACGACGACCGAGTCGACCACGAGCCGCAACATCATCGCGCAGACCACCACTGGCTCGACCGAGAACGTGGTGGTCGCGGGTGCCCACCTCGACAGCGTCCCCGAGGGCCCGGGCATCAACGACAACGGCACCGGCACCTCCGCCGTGCTCGAGACTGCTCTGCAGATGGGTAGTGCGCCCGAGGTGACCAACGCGGTCCGGTTCGCATTCTGGGGTGCCGAGGAGAACGGGCTCGTCGGTTCGACCAAGTACGTCGAGGGCCTGTCCGACGAGGACAAGCGAAACATCGCGCTGTACTTGAACTTCGACATGATCGGCTCGCACAACCCCGGCTACCTCGCCTACGACGGCGACGACTCCGACCAGGTCGGTGAGCCCGCGGGACCGGCCGGATCCGACGCCATCGAGCGCACGTTCGTCGAGCATTTGGCGGCCGACGGTATCGCCGTCGACGGTACGGATTTCGACGGTCGATCCGACTACGGGCCGTTCATCGAGGTCGGCATCCCCGCAGGCGGCGTCTTCAGCGGCGCGGACGAGAACAAGACCGCCGAGCAGGCCGCGAAGTGGGGTGGCACGGCCGATCAGACGTTCGACGAGAATTACCACACCGATCAGGACACCCTGGCGAACGTCGACCGCGCGGCGCTGGCGAAGAACGGTGCCGCCGTGGCATACGGCATCGGTGTCTACGCGCAGTCGGTGGAAGGCCCCAACGGAGTACCGGTCGGGGCTGCGCGCGAGGCCGCACGCGCCGAAGGGTAAGGGAAGTATGTGTAACCGTGAGTTACGCTCGATGCTGTGAACGCAGTCGTCTCCTCGGTGGTGGAGTGGGTCCGCACCACCAACCGAGCGCCCACCGTCGTCGGGGCGGTTCGGCGTGTGCGTCGCGCATTACCCGGTGACCCCACGTTCGGTGATCCAATGTCGATCGACGGTCCGGGACGCGCACTGGCCG
The DNA here is from genome assembly GCF_002259025.1 of Rhodococcus sp. 05-2255-1e. Taxonomy (NCBI): domain Bacteria; kingdom Bacillati; phylum Actinomycetota; class Actinomycetes; order Mycobacteriales; family Nocardiaceae; genus Rhodococcus; species Rhodococcus sp. 05-2255-1e. The sequence continues at coordinate 649,404 of NZ_NOZE01000009.1, forward strand.
TCGCGCGGGTGGCGGATCGGTTCCTGGCAGCGAACGGACTCGACGACGAACCGGGTGCCTCCCGCGAACTCGGCCTCGGTGCCCTGCAGGTGTGGCAGGCCATCCTCGAGCGAGCCGGTCGGGGCCGCGGCGACGAGGACGTCACGATCGTCTTCACAGATCTCGTCGGGTTCTCGTCGTGGTCGCTGCGCGCGGGCGATACCGCCACATTGACGTTGCTCCGCAAAGTCTCCAAAGCCGTCGAACCCGAGGTCGTGTTCCGCGGTGGCCACGTCGTGAAAAGACTGGGCGACGGCATCATGGCCGTGTTCGCCGATGCGGGCAAAGCCGTCGACGCCGTGTTCGCGGCGCGCGAGGCCCTCACCAGTGTGAACGTCGACGGCTACACCCCGACGATGCGAGTCGGAATCCACACCGGAAGCCCGCGTCAGGTCGGTTCCGACTGGCTCGGTGTCGACGTCACCGTCGCAGCGCGGGTCATGCAGACCGGCGGAAACGGCAACATCATGATCTCGGCCGCCGCACTCGACGCCGTGTCACCGGAGGTGCTCGACGCGTTGCACGTGGTCGCCAAGCCTTATCGGCGCAGTTTCTTCGCTCCGAAGATCAAGGGCGCACCCGACGACCTACGCATTCTCCGACTCGTGCAGTCGCCACAGCGGTGACACCGGGCCGTGGCCCGCACCGAGGTCGTAGGACGCGGCGAGGCAACGGGTGACCCATTCCTTGCCGAACGCTACCGCGTCGGGCATCGAGTATCCGTGGGCCAGCGCCGACGCGATCGAGGCCGCGAGGGTGTCGCCGCCGCCGTGATCGTTGCCGGTGTCGATGCGTTCGCTGGTGAATTCGAGGAAGGTGTCGCCGTCGAACAGTAGATCGGTGCTGTGGGTCGAGGTGCGGAGGTGACCGCCCTTGACCAGGGCCCATTGCGCGCCCAATCCGTGCAGCGCCTCGGCGGCGCGACGCGCGCCGGCGTCGTCGACGACATCGATGCCGGTGATCAACCGAACCTCGTCGAGGTTGGGAGTCACCAGCGAGGCGATGGGAAACAGCGTGTGCCGGATGGCGTCGAGCGCCTCGGCGTGCAGTAGGGGGTCACCGTGCATGGACGCGCACACCGGGTCGACGACGAGCGAAACCGGGTGGTCGCGGCCGATACCCACCTCGGTGCACACGGCCGTGACCGCCTCGATGATCGCGGTGGACGCCAGCATCCCGGTCTTCGCTGCGCCGACGCCGATGTCCGATACCACCGAGCGAACCTGAGCCGCGACGATCTCCGGCGGGATCTCGTGGAAGCCCGTCACGCCGACGGTGTTCTGGACCGTCACCGCCGCGACGGCAACACATGCGTGCACGCCCAACATGGCCATCGTGCGACTGTCCGCCTGGATTCCGGCACCGCCGCCGGAGTCGGTTCCGGCGATCGTCAGCGCGCGGACGGGAGTCTCGCCGTTGGGCGTGAGCGGTAGGAACTTCACGAGAGACGACAGTACCGGCGGGCCGCGATCGGCAGGGTCTCGGCAGGCGAGACGCCGGAGGTGAATGTTGGTGAAAACATGGTGACACTTTGAATGTTGTTGTATCACAACGCCGCACGGGGACACTTATGAGCTGTACCAGCATCCGGTTCGGGATCGATGGACAAACCTACGCATCCGAAGGTTTGTTGGTAGAAAAGGTGACAGACCCACCTCGCGCATGTTTAATAGTGGTGCACGTCACATACCGTCTCGGTTCCGAAGTTCCTCCACCACTCCACACCCAGCAAAGGAGGCGTCCATGCTTGCGAGTTCTCCCAGTGCTGATGTCTCGATCAACAAAGACCAGAATCGCTTCGAGCTTCGACTGAACGGCGACCTCGTCGGCATCGTCGGATTCTTCGAAGTCGAAGGAAACGGAGCCCGTGCGACACGCACGCATGTCGTCTCCTTCATGCACACCGTCGTCACCGAGGACTTCGGTCATCAAGGCTTGGCCGGCATTCTGGTTCGCCGCGCCCTCGACAGCGCGCGGTCCTACGGCTGGAAGGTCAAGCCGGTCTGCACCTACGTCCAGCGCTTCGCGGCAGCCAACCCCGAGTACAACGACATGCTCGTCGCTCTCTGAGTACGCACAGCCCGGCCGGTCACGCCACGGCTGGTTACGTAAAGGACTCGACTAGGCGTCGATCGGTGCACTTTCCCCGCGACACTCGAGCAACTCTGGTCTCATAAGTGACATGAGTCACATCATTCACCGCCGCTCCGACGCGGCCATTCCGGTCGAGCGGCCGTTGGTCCGCATCGAGGACAACGCCGATCACAACAGATTCGATCTGTTCGTCGACGACGATCTCGTCGGCATCCTCGGCTATCGGTTCGGCGATGGCGACGATGCAGCCGGCGACGAATCGGTTGTCGCCCTGATGCACACGGTCGTCAAAGAGGAATACGGCGACCGCGGCTGGGCAGGAGTGCTCGTGCGCGCATCGCTGAACACCGCGCGCGACCGCGACTGGCGCATCGTGCCGATCTGCACCTACGTCCGTCGCTACCTGGCGCAGCACCCGGAGTTCTTGGACCTGGTCGTCGAATAGCAGAGACGGCCGCGGCTCAGCCGATCTCCACGATCACCGGAGCATGATCGCTGGCACCCTTGCCCTTACGCTCCTCGCGATCGATCGATGCGCCGGTCACGCGAGCCGTCAGGGCAGGTGAGGTCAACGCCATGTCGATACGCAGACCTTGTTTCTTCGGAAATCTGAGCTGGGTGTAGTCCCAGTACGTGAACGTCCTGGGCTCGGGAGTGAACTGCCGCGTCACCTCGGTGAAACCGGCCTCGGAGAGTGCCGCGAAGGCATCACGCTCCGGCTGCGAGGTGTGAGTCTTGCCCTCGAACAGGGCGGGATCCCACACGTCGTCGTCGGTGGGAGCGATGTTCCAGTCGCCGACGAGCGCGATCTGCGCCTGTGGGTCCGCCGCCACCCACGCCTGCGCGTCGGCCTTCAGTGCCGCGAGCCACTCGAGCTTGTAGGTGTAGTGCGGATCGGCGAGCTCGCGGCCGTTCGGCACGTACAGGCTCCAGATGCGCACCCCGTTGCAGGTCGCTCCGATGGCTCGGGCCTCGTCTGCGGCCTCGACCTCGGGATCCTTGCTGAACCCGGGCTGGTCCTCGAAGCCGGCCTGCACGTCGTCCAAGCCGACGCGCGACGCGATCGCCACGCCGTTCCACTGACTGAGCCCGACGTGGGCAACCTCGTAGCCGATCTCGGTGAACCGCTCGTACGGAAACTGTGCGTCCTTGCACTTGGTTTCCTGCATCGCCAGCACGTCGACGTCGGATCGCTGCAACCAATCGACGATTCGATCCTGCCGAGAGCGGACGGAGTTCACATTCCAGGTAGCAAAGCGCACGGGAAGGAACCCTATAGAACGCGTCCGACAGGCTCGCGGCCGATCGTGTCGTCCGGGCGCGCGTAGCGATAGCGGTGATGCTCGCCGAATCCCAGATCTCGGTAGAGCGCCTGGGCATCGGTATTGTCGACGGCCACCTGAAGGTATGCGTGCGTGGCACCGTTCTCGCGTCCCCATCGCACCAGCTCGCCGCAGATCAGCGTGCCGAGACCGTTGCGGCGATGCTCGGGGGACACCCAGAGCGAGGTCAAGCCCACCCACGACCGACAGTCCGGGGCCGCGGTGACGGCCGCTCGGCCCACTGCGATCGATCCGACTCCTGCGTTCCCGATCGCGCCGAAACCGAGGGTTCCGTTGCGCACCGCCGAGACCACCTCGGCAGCACCCGTCGTCGCCTGTCGGCCTTGGTAGCGCAGAGAACTCAGCCAGTCGGCGGTCGGTTCGGGAGTGATGGTGACAGGCGAGTCGCCCTCGCGTAAAACAAGATTCGAGATATCCGCCGCCATGACGACGGTCTCGTTGAACGTCGACCAACCGGCCGGTGCGGTCGCGAGACGGTCGGGGAGGGCGAGGATCGGCGACAGTCCTCGTGCGTCGTAGCGGGCGGAGATCGCGGCCACCGTCTCGGAATCTGCTGCTGCGCCGGGCTCGAGAGGCACCGCCGAATTGGCGCGCCCGGTGAAGCCGTGCCCGAAACGCAACTGCCAGCCGGTGATCCACTCCTGTTCGACACCCGGCCACCCGTCGGCCGCGGCCGCCTCGAGAGCCCGAATCTCCGAGGTACGAACAGGTTTGGGGCCCAACGGCTTCAAGGCCACTATGCGATCGGCGGCCACCTGCACCAGAGCGCCGTCCTTGGCGCGGACCGACACCGCGACCGCGTCGGCCGACACCAATTCCCCGATGACGTCCGTCATCGGGTGGGTGTGGCCGGGTGGCAGTCGGTACCGCAGCATCACCCGCGTCCCCGGCTGAACGGTCACGGCAGCGATCAGTCCTCGTCCTCGTCGTCGTGGCCGAAGGGGTCGTCGACGGTGCCCGGCACCCAGCTGAGGCCGGGGACGCCCCACCCGGAGCGCTTGATCGCCTTCTTCGCCGCTCGTGCGTGGCGACCGATGAGTACATCGGTGTAGAGGAAGCCGTCGAGGTGACCCACCTCGTGCTGCAACATCCGGGCGAAGAACCCGCGGCCCTCGATGTCCACCGGATCGCCGTTGGCGTCGGTACCGGTCACTCGCGCCCAGTCGGCCCGACCGGTGGGGTATTGCTCACCGGGGACCGAGAGGCACCCCTCGTCGTCATCGTCGGGGTCGGGCATCGTCTCGGGAATCTCGGACGTCTCGAGCACCGGGTTGACGACCTCTCCGCGGCGGCGAAAAACCTTGCCGTCCGCGCCCTGGTCGGGGCAGTCGTAGATGAACAGACGCTTACCGACGCCCACCTGGTTCGCCGCCAGTCCGACGCCGTTGGCAGCCGCCAACGTCTCGTACATGTCGGCGATCAGCTCGGCGAGCTCGGCCGGCGACTCGGTGACGGGATCGGTCGCAGTATGGAGCACCGGATCGCCGACGATCCGGATGGGAAGAATTGCCATGGTCGACAAGGATAGTGGGTGACGCCCGGCCCACCCACCGGCCCGTCGGGAGCGGAGCCGGTGGACGAGTGTCGCACCGACGGTTCGGTCGTCGACGAACACGCCACGCGCGAGTACCTCGCGGGAGCCGGGTCCGGGCGGTCGAACGTGGTTGAATGATCCCCGAAGTACAACTGTGTAATTCGCTCGAAGTTCGGTCGGTACTCGTACGGGTGCCGGCAGCACTGGGGGAAGCAGATTTCCTCGGGGTCGGTTGTCGCACGGGCCCAGGGGAGTCGAGAAGTCGAGGAGTGGGATGGACGGCGCAGCAGCGCGTGACTCGAACCAGTCTCAGCAACCGGGATCGGACGGCTCTCACGATCCGAACGAAGTCGGTGCGGACGGCTTGAGCCGACGAGAGCACGACATCCTGTCCTTCGAGCGCCAGTGGTGGAAGTACGCCGGGGCCAAGGAAGAGGCGATCAAGGAACTCTTCTCCATGTCGGCAACCCGCTACTACCAGATCCTCAACGCGTTGGTGGATCGTCCCGAAGCCCTTGCCGCAGACCCGATGCTGGTCAAGCGACTGCGCCGTTTGCGCGCGAGCAGGCAGAAGGCCCGCGCCGCACGTCGGCTCGGTTTCGACGTCTGATCCTCCGCGTCGGGTTTCGACTCTGCCGAGAGATGTTGCTCCGTGGGGAAGGCGCAAGCTCCGTTGAAAAGGTCTCGATCGACGGTCGGCTAGGGTCGAGTACGTGAGCAGCCCCAACCCGGAACAGACCGGGCCACCCCTCCGTGCCCTGGCCATGGTGCTGATCTCGCTCGCGATCCTGTTCGCAGCGATCGGTGCCCTGTCTCTGACCGGCTCCGATTCCGAGGATGCCGCCGCAGAGGCGCCCGCTGCCGCGACGACGACGGCTGCCGCTCCGGTGGCGCAAGCTCCCGGTACCCAAGCTCCCGCCGCGCAGGCTCCTGCCGCGTCGTCGACCACGTCCTCCGCAGCAACCACCTCCCGCGCCGCCGCCGATGTCGAGGTGCGCGTGCTCAACAACTCCAACGTCTCCGGGCTCGCCGCCGGCACTGCGAGCACACTCACCGCCGAGGGCTGGACGGTCGCCGAGACCGGCAACTTCAGCGAAGCCCAGTTCGCCCAGACCGCGGTGTACTACGGCACCGACACCGGTGAGCAGCAGGCAGCGCAGACGATCGCCACCCAACTCGGCATTCCGGCCGAGCCCAAACCCAGTTCACTCGAATCCACCGCGGGTGTCGTCGTCATCGTGACGCAGTAACTCGCCGGCATGACAACCTGTCCGGTTCGGCCGAATCGGTCGGCACGTTATGATTTTGCAAGCCCTTCACCCTGCCCGAAAGAGGAGCACTCTTCGATGGACCTGTTCAAGCGACGCACTGCTGCGACCCGCTCTTTGCGTTACGTGGCCCCGGTCCTCGCGATCGCCGCTCTCGGGCTCTCTGCCTGCAGCAACGGCGAGGTCGCGTCCGACACACCCGGCACGGTGCCGCCGGTGTGGACCGGTGAAGCAGACCCGTCCGCGGCCGCAGTCGCCGGTGACGGTCGGGCAGAGAGTGGCTCGGAAGGCAGCTCCGAGAACATGATCGAGGGCGTGCTCCGCAACGCGTCCGGTGCCGAGGTGGGCACCGTGTCGTTCGCGTCGGAGGGCGAGAAGCTCACCGTCACGGCCGAGGTCGAGAACATGACGCCGGGCTTCCACGGCTTCCACGTCCACACCGTCGGAGCCTGCGAGCCCAACTCGGTGGCACCTACCGGCGGTGAGCCGGGCAACTTCCTCTCTGCGGGTGGTCACCTGCAGGTCGACGGACGCACCGAACACCCCTCCAGCGGCGACCTGTCGTCGATCCAGGTGGGCGAGGACGGCACGGGCCGCCTGGTCACCACCACCGATGCGATCACGCTGGACGACCTGCGCGCCGGTGGTGCCGGAACGTCGGTCATCGTGCACGAGGGTGCCGACAACTTCGCCAACATCCCGCCGCGGTACACGTTGCCCGACGGTGCTGCGGTACCCGACATGGCGACCCTGATGACCGGTGATGCCGGTGCTCGGGCGGCGTGCGCGGTACTGAAGTAGTTTGAACGCTCCCCGGATCGACTTCGCGAGTTCTCCGCGACCCACGCTCGGCGTGGAGTGGGAAATCGCGCTGGTCGACAAGAGCACGCGGGATCTGGTCAACTCCGCCGAGGCAGTCATGGACGGCGTTCGTGACCTTGCCGGAGACACCCCTCGGGTGACGAAGGAACTGCTGCGCAACACCGTCGAACTCGTCACCGGAGTGTGCGAGAACGTCGGGGAGGCCATGGAGGACCTCGGCGGCTCGTTGGACCTGGTGCGCCGAGCCGCGGATCCTCTGGGGATCGATCTGTTCTCGGCCGGGACGCACCCGTTCGCGGAATGGTCGACGCAGCAGCTGACCAGCTCCCCTAGCTACGACGAGCTCATCGCGCGTACCCAGTGGTGGGGTCGACAGATGCTCATCTGGGGCGTACACGTCCACGTCGGGGTGTCCTCTCCCGACAAGGTCTTTCCCATCCTCAACTCGTTGCTGCTGCAGTACCCGCATCTGTTGGCACTGTCGGCGTCGTCGCCGATCTGGGCGGGCAACGACACCGGATACGCCAGCAACCGAGCACTGATGTTTCAGCAGTTGCCGACGGCCGGTCTGCCGTTTCAGTTCGACGACTGGTCGCAGTTCGAGGGATTCGTTCGTGATCAGCTCAAGACCGGCGTCATCGAACAGCTCGGGGGCATGCACTGGGACATCCGCCCGGCTCCGAAGTGGGGAACCATCGAGGTTCGGGTGTGCGACGGCGCATCGACCAAGCGTGAACTCGCGGCCCTCGTCGCGTTGACGCACTGCCTGATCGTGCATCTCGACGAACGACTCGAAGCAGGCGAGACCCTGCCGACGATCCCGCCGTGGCACGTCCAGGAGAACAAGTGGCGAGCTGCCCGGTACGGCCTCGACGCCGAGATCATTCTCGACGCCGACAGCAACGAGCGGCTGGTCACCGATGATCTGCACGACTTACTGGAGAAGTTGACTCCGACGGCGGTCCGGTTGAATTGCGTCGACGAGCTTGCCGCGGTGGCCGACATTCCCCGCCTCGGTGCCTCGTATCAACGCCAGCGTGCAGTGGCCGCGAAATCCGGCGGCGATCTACGTGCCGTCGTGGAGTCGTTGGTCACCGATCTCCAATCGTGACCCTCTGTATTTAATTTTGTGTTCACTCAGCGTTTACGATCAACGGCGTGCTGCAGGGGGACGTCGAGAGCGTCGAGGTCGATGCGACACGTGAGGACTCTGTTCGTCCTCTGATCGTCGGTGCCGTCCTTGTCGCAGCGTTTCTGCTGACGCTGCAGGTCGTCGCGTGGAAATGGAACTTCCCCGGCCCGCTGCCGAGCATGTGGAACGACATGTTCGGAACACCGAAGTCGATGTCGCTGCCGTGGGCGGCGCTCGTCCTGGCCACGGTAGGTCTGAACAACTCCACCCGCCTGCGCGTACTGGCCGTCGCTGCTGCGCTCGACGCCGTTGTACTGGGCGGCCGGTATCTGTTCGATGTGCCGCTGACCGTCGGGAACGGGCCGTCGCTGGTGCTGGTCGCGCTCGCGTTCCATGTCGTCCGGCGGCATGACGCTCGGGCGATGCGCGGCGTCGCCCTCGGCGCACTGTTGCTGCTCGCGACCAAGGCCGGCGATGCCTGGTTGCACATCACGACCTTGGTCCGGCCCTACGTTCTCGACGAATACGCATACGCCGCCGATCATGCGCTGGGAAATCCGTCCTGGGTGCTCGGCAGCATTCTGGACCGACTCGGCCCGGTCGCCGAGGGAACGCTGCACTGGATCTACATTCAGCTCCCCGTCGCGGCGATCATTGTTGCGCTGTACCAACTGCGTGGGGTCGCCGCGGGCTCAGCGTGGCCGAGACACTTCCTGTTCCGCACGTTCCTGCTCATCGGACTCGTCGGACCGGTGTTCTACCTGCTGTTCCCGGTGGTGGGCCCGATGTTCGCGTTCGAGTCGTGGCCGACGCAGTCGGTTCCGCTCTTGGGCAGCCTCGGCGAGATCCCGTTCGACTCGCAGACGCCGCGCAACTGCATGCCGAGCCTGCACACCGCGTGGGCTCTGAGCATCTTCATCCATTCCCGACGCGGCCCCTGGTGGCTGCGCACCGGCGGCACACTGTGGCTGTTGGGAACACTGGCTGCGACGCTCGGATTCGGTTACCACTACGGCGTCGACCTGGTCGCGGGCGCGGTCCTGTGCCTCACCATCGAATCTTTGCTGCGCGACCCGGAACGGGGATGGGACCGCGACCGGATCACGCTGGTGACCTACGGTTGCGTCGCGATGGCCGCCCTACTGGCGAGCTACCGCTACCTCGCCGAGGAATTCGCCGCGAACCCACTGGTGTTCGGTCCGCTCGTGCTCGGAATCCTGATCGGCATGGCGTTCGGTTTCCATACCGCGTTCTTCGCCGATCGCTCGCGCTTCACTGATCGGGTTCGTTCGGTTCCATCTCGTTGACGATGAGCAGGCCGTCGCGCCCGCGCTGTTCCCGGTAGGCGACGCGTCCCACGGTGTGCGCAATCACCGGAGCAGTGACGAGAGTGAAGATGCCGACCAGCACCAGCATCCAGATGTCGACATTGCCGCGCAGGCTGATGATCGCGCCGACCAACACCATGATCAACCCGACCACCTGCGGCTTGGTGGCCGCGTGCATGCGCGAGAGCGTGTCGGGGAAACGCACGATGCCCACGGCGGCCGTGAAGGCGAACAGCGCTCCCAACAGGATGAAGACAGATGCAATCCACTGGGCTGCGGTCATCGTTCGCCCCTCACTGTGTCGTTCATTCGTCCCTCACTCTGAACCGTGCGATGCTGACCGACCCGACGAAGCTGACCAGGGACAGCGCAACGATGGCAGGCACCAGCGTGGTGTCGCGGCTGTAGACGGCCCACACACCGAGCCCACACATCGACACGGCAAGGATGGTGTCCATCGCGACCAACCGGTCCAACGTGCTCGGGCCGTCGAGCAACCGGAATGCGGTGAGGATCGCGGCGGCGATCAGCAGCGCGCCTGCGATCGCCAGTACTACGGTCACGACCAGTCCCCCTTCCTCTTGTCGTCGGTCATCTTGTCGTCGCGCGGGGTATCGAGATCGCCCGATTCGGGATCGTCGCCCAGAACCCCGTGGTACTGCTCGTACTCCTGGTAGTGCAGGGGGCTCGGCTTCCAGTCGGAGTCGCGCTCGAATCCCGCGATGAACAGTTTCTCGAGGTTCCGAACGTACGTGTAGAACCCGTCGACTGCCTTCTGCGTGCCCATGTCCAGCACATGCACGTACAGCAGGCGTCGGGTGCGATCGATCTCGAGGACCATCGTGCCCGGGACGAGATTCATCGCGTCGACGAAGAGGGTGAGCACCAGATCGGACTTGATGGCGATGCGGCAGCGCAGCACACCGGTGACCGGCGGTGCCTTCGGGCGGATCGCCAACCACGCCACACTGACACTGGATTCGGCTGCGTAATAGAGGAATACGACTGCGAGCTTGACGAGCGAGAACACGTGGATGCGTCCCTCGACCGGCACCCGCGGCAACGGCAACAGCACCATGATGAGCAGGCCGACCGCGAGTCCGCCGAGGATGTTGGCCGCAGAGACGTTGCCCCACAACAGAACCCAGATGGCCGTCAACCATCCCAGTGTCCAGATCCGCAGCAGGAAGGAACGGTTCATCTTCATCGGGTGCCCTCCTCGTCTGCGCGTGCCTGTTCGTAGGCCTGATCGCCGACGAACTCGGCTCCCCGCACGGCGTCGATGTACACCGAGCGATCCCGCAGATCCGCCGCCGCCCGATCGCTGATGTCGATGATGCGCCCGGCGAACACCGTCATCGCCAAACCGACGACGACGAGGCCGATCGTCGGGATCAACATGAAGGCGGGCATCCGGCCCACATCCTCGCGGTCACCGAACTGGATGTCCGAGGAATCGTCGAGCAGAGCAGAGGGGCTGTTGTCCGCGAGGTCGCCTTCCGGTGCGTCGGCGCGGGCTCGCCAGAACGCCTTGGTCCAGACGCGAGCAACCACGTAGAGCGTCAGCAGACTGGTGACGGTGCCGCCGGCCACGAGCAACCAGGCCAGTACGCTGCCCTGATCGCTGCCGGCCTGCAGCAGGGCGACCTTGCCGATGAACCCCGAGAACGGTGGAATACCACCGAGATTGAGGGCCGGCACCAGGAAGACGATGGCCAGCACCGGGCTGGCCGCGGCCAATCCACCGAGCCGTCGCAGTGACGACGAACCGGCCTGACGTTCGATCAGGCCGACGACGAGGAACAGGGTCGTCTGCACCAGAATGTGGTGGGCCACATAGTAGATCGAGCCGGACAGTCCCGATTGAGTCGACAGCGCGACGCCGAAGATCATGTAACCGATGTGACTGACGAGAGTGAACGAGAGCAGTCGCTTGATGTCGCTCTGCGCGATGGAGCCGAGGATGCCGACGAGCATCGTCAGCAGACCGCAGACCATCAGCACGTTGTCGAGTGAGCCATCGGGGAACAGCAACGTGTGTGCGCGAATGATCGCGTAGACACCGACTTTGGTCAGCAAGCCGGCGAACACCGCGGTGACCGGAGCCGGAGCCGTGGGGTACGAGTCGGGCAGCCATGTGGACAGCGGGAACACCGCGGCCTTGATGCCGAACGCGACCAGCAGCACCGCGAAGATGGCGGTGCGAGTGCCGGACGGGATGTCGTCCATCCGCACTGCGATGTGGGCCAAGTTCAGTGTTCCGGTGGCGCCGTAGACCAGCGCGATGCCGATCAGGAAGATCAGCGAGGAGACCATCGAGACCATCACGTACGAGACACCGGCGCGGACTCGGTCTGCACTTGCCCCGAGCGTCAGCAACACGAACGACGCCGCGAGCAACACCTCGAAGCCGACGAACAGATTGAACAGGTCGCCGGCAAGAAACGCGTTGCACACGCCCGCGGTCAGCGCGAGATACGTGGGCAGGAAGATCGAGACGGGCTGATCCTCGCTGCCGTCTCGGATGCCCTGGCCGATCGAGTACACCATGACCGCCAGCAGCACGATCGACGAGACGACCAGCATCATCGCCGACAGCCGGTCCACCACCAGCGAAATGCCCAGTGGTGAGTCCCAGCCGCCGACCTGCAGTGCGCTGGTCCCGTCGCGATCGGCGAGATAGAGCATCGTCGACGAGATCGCGACCACCGCTGTCAACGCGACGATAGTGATGAAACGCTGCGCGCGGGGTCGTCGACCCAGCACCAGAGTCAGTGCCGCGGCGAGCATCGGGATGAGCACGGGCAGCGGGGTCAGGGCATCGATCACGCCCGGGGAGATCGTCATTTGTCGTCTCCCTTCGTGTCGTCGGAGCTGGAGTCGTCAGTGCCGGGGTGCTCCGGTCGGCTGTCGTCTTTCTCGGCCGTGTCGAGTCCGTCGAGACCGCGAAGCTGGGGGTTGTCGTCGTCGTTGTCGAAGTCGCCGTCGTGCAGATCCTCATAGCACTCGAGGTCCTCGAGGTTCCTGATCTGCTCGAGTGGAATCGGGTTGCCCTTCGAGTCGAAAGCGTCGCCGCCGAAGCTCGGCTCACCGGTGACCGGGTCGTCGGAGCGGTCGCGGTCGGGTGCCTCCGCCATCGATCGACGCTGGGAGACCTTGGTGTCCTCGGGGTCGTTCTCGACGTCGTCCTTGGTATTGAGCGTGAACGATCGATACGCCAGCGCGAGCACGAAGGCAGCGATACCCATGGTGATGACGATCGCCGTCAGGATCATCGCCTGCGCCAGCGGATCGGCCATCTGCTGACCGAGCGCGTTGTCGCGTCCGACGATGGGTGGTGTACCAGCGGGACCACCGACGGTGAGCAGCAGCAGATTGACTCCGTTGCCGAACAGCAGCAGGCCGAGCAACATCTTGGTGATGCTGCGTTCGAGCAGCAGGTACACACCCGATGCGACGAGAACGCCGACGATGACGAGCATTCCGAGATCAGCGGTCATCGGGCGCTCACTCGGCCTTGGCTCTGCATTTCCACCTGTGCGTCGAGACGCGCGCCGAGACTGCGGAGCACGTCGAGTACCAACCCGACCACGATGAGATAGACACCGAGGTCGAAGAACAATGCGGTGACCAGCTTGATGTCACCGAGAATCGGCAGTGTCACTTCCAACGTCGCCGACGACAGTGCCGGAGCGCCGAGGAACATCGACGCCACCGCCGTGCCGGCCGCGAAGATCAACCCGAGACCGAGGATCTTGCCTGCGTCGATCGGGACCGCTTCGCCGAGCTCGTACCGGCCGCCGGCGAGATACCGCAGCACCAGCGCGAGGCCCGCCGTCAGACCACCGGCGAAACCGCCGCCGGGGGCGTTGTGCCCGGAGAAGAAGAAGTAGATCGACAGCACCATGATCGTCGGGAAGATCAACCGCGTCGTGACTTCGAGAATCAACGAACGATGCCGCGGATCGATCAGATCGCCGCCGAGCAGCCACGTCGTCTCCGCCGCGTCGTTCGTGTCCGACGACGATGCGGGGGCGTCGGACACCCGCGGAGCGCTGCCGAACCGGCGGTTGCGGAACACCAGGCTGGCCACGCCCGTCGCGGCGACGAGGAGTACGCAGATTTCGCCGAGCGTGTCCCAGGCGCGGATGTCGACGAGGATCACGTTGACGATGTTCTTGCCGTCGCCGAGCTCGTACGCGGCCTCGGGGAACTGCAGTGAGACCGGGGCGGCGCTGCGGGCGTTCATTGCGAACGCGCCCAACACACTGACCGTGGCACCGACGGCGACGGCGAGCGCGGCACGGGGTCCGCGGGATCCGGCCGAGCCCCGGTCGTCGACCTCGGCGGGCAGTTTGCGCAGTACCAGGACGAACACCACGAGAGTCAGCGTCTCGACGAGGAACTGAGTCAGGGCGAGGTCGGGAGCGCCATGGATGGCGAAGATGACGCCGCAGCCGTAGCCGGTGAGTCCGACGAGGATGACGCTGGCCAGACGGTTGCGCATCACTGTCGCGCCGAGGCCACCCGCGATCATGATCACTCCGATGACCAACTGGAGCGGGGTGTTCCACAGGGTGTAGTCCAGGCCGGGTTCTTGGCCGACGATCAACACGATGATCGGCAGCAGCACCAGCGTCAGCAGGATCGTGCCCTGAGTGAGGGGGAGCGAACCGCGCTGCGTGGTGCCGGTGAGGCGGATGGACAGGGTGTCCATGAACTTGAGCACGTTGTCGTAGATGCGGTCTGCGTTACCGAGCGGGGGATGCTCGAACTTGAGCCGGTTGACCACGCGGTGAGCGATGAACAGCCCCACACCGCCGGTGACCACGACGACCGTCAGCGCCAACGGCAGGTTGAACCCGTGCCACAACGCCAGGTGGTATGGCTCCTGCCCGTACGACGGCAGGGTTCGGGCGTAGGGACTGACGATGTGGTCGACGACCGAGGACGTGAATCCGGCGATCAGACCCAGAACGGCGAGGAACGCGGGCGCGGCGAGGAACAAAGCGGAGGGTGCATGCATTGCTCTGACGGACGGGCTCGGACGCTTGAGCTGTTTGCGGGCGAACGCGCCCCAGACGAACCGAATGCTGTATGTGACTGTCAGAATCGAGCCGATCACCAAGCCTGCGACGACGACAGCCGCGACCGTGGGGTCGAGCGTCGGAGTGCTGATCACGGCCGACAGGGCTGTTTCCTTGCCGACGAAGCCGATCATCGGTGGTAGTCCGGCCATGCTGGCCGCGGCCAGCGCGGCTATCGCGGCGAGCCACGGGGCCTTCTTGCCCAGGTGGGCGAGCTTACGAATGTCTCGGGTGCCGGTGGTGTGGTCGATGATGCCGACCACCATGAACAGGGTGGCTTTGAACATCGCGTGCGCGATCACCATCGTCAGGCCGGCCAGCATGGCCTTCTCGGATCCGATGCCGACCAGGACCATCAGGAAGCCCAGCTGGCTGACCGTGCCGAACGCCAGAATCAGTTTGAGGTCGAATGCGCGCAGGGCTCTCCAGCCGGCCAGAATCATCGACAGCAATCCGAGGCTGATGACCGTGGCGCGCCACGGACCGGAGTCCGCAAAACCCGGAGCGAGGCGCGCGACCAGGTAGATACCGGCCTTGACCATCGCGGCGGCGTGCAGGTAACCACTGACCGGTGTCGGCGCGGCCATGGCACCGGGCAGCCAGAAGTGCATCGGCACGATGGCCGATTTGCTCAGCGCGCCGATGAGGATCAACACGACCGCCACTCCGGGCAGCCAGCCGCCCGGGGCGTTCGCGACGACGTCGGACAGGTTGTACGACCCAGCGGCCTGGCCGAGGACGATGATGCCCACCAGCATCGCCAGACCACCTGCGGTGGTGACGAGCAGAGCCTGCGTCGCGGCGCGCCGACTCGATGCGCGTTCTGCGTAGTGACCGACGAGCAGGAACGACAACACCGTCGTGATTTCCCAGAAGATGTAGAGCACGAGCATGTTGTCGCTGGTGATCAGACCGAACATGGCTCCGGAGAACGCGACCATCTCGGCGGCGAACAGGCCCAGCCTGGGCTCGTCGTCCTCGAAGTAGCGGGCGCAGTACAGCAGGATCAGCGAACCGATGCCCAGAACGAGCAACGACATGATGGCGGCGAGCGAATCGAAGCGCATGTCGATGTCCATCGACAGGCCGGGAACCCATTCGATGTGCAGCTTCTGGTCGGTGTTCCAGTTGCCGAACACCCAGATCAGGCTGAGTAGTGGCACCAGGGCCAAAGGGAAGAATGCAGTACGTCCCCACCACCGGACGAGAAGCGGCGCGAGCAGCGCGGCGGCGGCGTGCGCAAGAAGAATAGCGAGCAAAAATCACTCCGTCGTCTCGGTCGCCTCGGCTTTCGGGCCGGGGCGGTGGTCGTAGGGCGGCGATGAGTAGGGTCGTGAAATTGTGTGTGAAATCGACCTGGGTCTCCGAAGACTCGGTCTTTGAGAAATAGCGGACCGACCACCGAACGGTGGCGGGCACGTTTGTCGGTTTCCATCCTACTTTGCGTGGTCGACGGCGTGCCATGCGGTACAAACCGGACGTTTCCGATAGAGAGAGTCGATCGTCGATGAGTGATTCGAGACCCATTCGCACCGCCGGTCTTGCCTACGTTCGCCACCGCCGCATGCTTCAGACGCGGTCGACGGGCAAATCTGCCTTCTACATGGCCGGCGGCAAGATCGATCCCGGCGAGTCGCCCGAGCAGGCGCTGCACCGCGAGATCAGGGAAGAACTCGACGCCGCGGTCATCGACGTTCGGCTGCTCGGAGTATTCGAGTGCCAGGCCTGGGGCCATCCGATGGGCACCCCGCTCGAGATCACGTGTTTTCTCGCCGATCTTGCCGACGAGCCGACGCCGACCAGCGAGATCGCCGAGATTCGGTACTTCACTCGCGACGAGTACGCCGCCATGCCCGATGTCGCCCCGGGGTCGTTGATGGTGTTCGACCGAATGAAGGCCCTCGATTTGATCGACTGAAGCGCGTATGTTGGATGTGGGAGAACGTACGTTCTCCTCAACCGCCGCGAAGGAGTCTCCATGACCGACCTGTCCCAGAAGGCAACCACCCTGCTCGAGCTGCACCAGCCGGGCAACCCGGTCGTCCTGCCGACCGTATGGGACGCCTGGTCCGCCAACCTCGCCGTGTCCGCCGGCTTCACTGCACTGACCGTCGGCAGCCACCCCGTCTCCGACTCCATCGGCAAGCCGGACAACGAGGGCATCACCTTCGACGAACTGCTCACCCGCATCTCCCAGATCTCCGCCGCCGTGGACGCACCGCTCTCGGTCGACATCGAATCCGGCTACGGAGAAGACCCCAAGCGCCTGATCGACGGACTGATCTCCGCCGGAGCCGTCGGCCTCAACATCGAGGACACCGTCCACAGCGAGGGCGGCCGACTTCGTGAAGCACAGGAACACGCCGACTTCGTCGGAGCCCTCCGCGCGGCATCCGACGCCACCGACGTCCACGTCGTCATCAACGCCCGCACCGACCTGTTCGTCAAGCAGATCGGTGACGAGAACGATCGCGTCGACCGCGCCATCGCACGCCTGAAACTGGCCGCCGCTGCCGGTGCCGACTCGCTCTACCCCGTCGGCTTCCACAACGACGACGACTACAAGCGTCTCGCCGAAGAACTCCCGCTGCCCATCAACGCCATCGCCAACCCCGCCGAGGGCGACCTCTCGCACTTCGCTTCCCTCGGCGTCGGTCGCATCAGCTTCGGCCCGATCTTCCAGATGGTGCTCGCCAAGCGCGCCGAAGAAGTTCTCGCCCGTTGGAAGTGAGAGCGGCTGCGCCGCATGTGAGTGAAACTTCGTAGCGTGCTACGAGTTTCCGCTCACGACCCGTAGGCCCGCAGATGCGCCACCTGCTCGGGATCGAGTGACGGTTTGACCGTCGCCCGAGCGGTGGCGACATCCTCGGCGGTGACGTCCGCTGCGTCCATCGACCGACGCATCGCCGTCAGTGCGGCCTCGCGCAGCAGGGCCGCGCAGTCCGCGGCGGAGTAGCCGTCGAGATCGCGTGCGAGGGATTCGAGATCGACATCCTCGGCGAGCGGGATCGACTTGCCCGACGCCTTCAGGATGTCCACTCGCGCATCGGCATCCGGCGGCGGGACGAAGACCAGGCGCTCGAGCCTGCCGGGCCGCAGTAGAGCGGGATCGATCAGATCGGGCCGGTTCGTTGCGCCGAGAACGACGACGTCGCGCAGTGGTTCGACGCCGTCGAGCTCGGTCAGCAGAGCCGCGACCACTCGGTCGCCGACACCGGAATCCGAAGTCTGCCCGCGACGCGGTACCAGGGCGTCTACCTCGTCGAGAAATATGAGCGAGGGGGCAGAGTCTCGGGCGCGCTGAAACAGTTCGCGCACAGCCTTTTCCGAGGACCCGACCCACTTGTCCATGAGTTCCGCGCCCTTGACCGAGTGCACGCTGAGCTGGCCCGAGCTGGCCAAGGCGCGGACCAGAAACGTCTTGCCGCATCCGGGTGGGCCGTACAGCAGAACCCCTCGCGGTGGCTCGATGCCCAAGCGCGCGAACGAATCCGGATGGCGCAGCGGCCACAGGACGGCCTCGGTCAGGGCCTGCTTGGTCTCGACCATGTCTCCCACGTCCTCGAGGGAGAGGCTGCCGATCGCCAATTCCTCGGCACCCGAGCGCGACAACGGCCGAATCACCTGCAACGCGCCGATCAGGTCGTCGTGCATCAGCGAGGCGGCGGTGGCATCGTTCGATGCCCGCGCAGCCGCTCGGAGCGCCGCTTCGCGCACCAGGGCGGCGAGATCGGCGACAACGAAACCCGGTGTCCGTGAGGCTATTTCGACGAGGTCGACGTCATCCTGTGGAACCTTCTTCAGTAGATGCTCCAGTAACGCTCTGCGACCGGCGGCATCGGGGAGAGTGAGGGTCAGCTCGCGATCGCACAGATCCTGCCCACGCACTCTGGCGTCGGTGGCCTCGGGATGTGCCGTCGTGACGATCAGAGCGAAGCCGGGAGTGTCGACGGCCCGGCGCAGCACATCGAGGACGAACGTCGACGCAGGCTCCGGATCGGACGGCAGCAACGCGTCGACATCGGTGATCAGCAGCACCCCCGCGCCGGTCAGTTCGTCCACCGCAGCAGTGACGCGTTCGACGCGAGCCGATGCCTCCAATGCGCCGATCGACGGCCCGTCCAGCACGACGCATCGCCGTTCGCCGATGACGGCGCGTGCCAACGTCGTCTTGCCCACTCCGCCGGGGCCGGTGATCAGCACACCCAGATGCGGAGATGCGCCGAGGGTGGCGAGCAGTTCCGACTCGTCGAGCGCCAGTCGTAGCCACTCGGTGAGTTTGGCCTGTGCAGTGCTCACACCCACCAGGTCGGCTGCGCTGACGCGTGGCGGGGCCGCAGCTCCGGGCGTCGGAACCGATGTGGCCGAGGCCGATTCGGGTGATCCCGAGGCGACTGTGCCGCGTCCCCAGCTCACCGCAGAATTGGGTTGCACGCTCACGGGACCGCCGGAGGGTTCGACGGCCGAGACCGTCAACAGTTCGGTCGTCCACGCCACCCCGAACGTTCGCGACAGTGCCTGCGTGGCCGTCGACGTCGATGTGCCGGGCCCCAGATCGCGGGGGAGGAGCGACACGGTGTCGCCCACGGTGAGGACCTTGCCGAGTAGCGCTTGGCGCAGGGTGGTGTCGGAAATGGAACCGGTGGCCAGGGCGGACCCGGTTACCGTGACGGTTCTCGCCCCGTAGACCGTCACGGGAGCGACTGCCACAGAGGCATTTTCGCGTAGTCCGGCGTTGGAGAGCGTGACGTCGTCGAGCAGCGCGGTACCCTGCGGGATTCCGCTGGGAGCCTCGGCAACCACCGCAGCCGTACGCCGAGAACCGATGAGCGAGACGGCATCCCATTCCCGCAGACCGAGCGCCGCCAGGACCTCGGGATGGAGCCGGACGACGCCTCGCCTGGCGTCGGCGGCCGAGGTGTTCAATCGGGTGGTGAGAACGAGCTCGGGGGTTCGGGATTCGGTCACACGTCCAACCTAATGGGGTCGTCAGCTGCGCGGTCGGCGAAGTCCCAGACGCGCCTGCGACCGGCGCGCGTTGCCGGGTGACCGTCGAATGGCGCGGCGTTCCGCGCGACGCTCGGCCGGCTTCGCATCCCACGTATACGGGCGTGCAGCCGTCCAGCGCTGCGAGCGCACCGCGAACGGAATGTGCACGAGGTAGGCGAACACCAATCCCATCAGCAGGACCAGCGGGAAGGTGATGAGCGCGGCAGCGAGCAGCGCGACCAACACCAGCAAACCGGCGGCCAGGCGCGGTGGCACCGAGACCGTCTTGAGCGCGAGAGTGGGGATGGTGCTGACGATCAGACCTGCGGTGAGGATCGACCAGCCGGCGACGACGTAGAACGAGGCCCACCAGCCGTCGCCGAATTCCTCGAACGCAGCGATCGGGGCGAGCGCGATGAGTGCACCTGCGGGTGCGGGGACCCCGGTGAAGAACTCGCGGGCGTACGCCGGGGTGTCGTCCTCGTCGAGCAGGGTGTTGAACCGGGCGAGTCGGAGCACGATACTCACGGCGTACACCAGTGCGACGATCCAACCGCCACTACTGCCCTCGAGCAGAGTCACGTAGAGCACCAGGGCGGGCGCGACGCCGAACGAGATTGCATCGGACAGAGAATCCAGCTCGGCACCGATCTTGCTGGTGGCGTCGAGCAGACGAGCGATGCGGCCGTCCAGTGCATCGAGGATCGCAGCGGCACCGATCATCGCGAGCGCGGTTCCGAGTTGACCGTCGAGAGCGAACTTGACCGCCGACAAACCGGAGCACAACGCGAGGATGGTGACGACCGACGGAAGCAGACGGATAGCAGCAGGCGGCTTGGCGCGTCTGGTGATCATGTCGTTTCTACTGGGGGAGCTCGGCGAGTACCGTCTCGGCACCGACCGCTCGTTGGCCGCGTTCGACGAGCAGCGTCGTACCGGCCGGGAAGTAGGTGTCGACGCGGGAGCCGAATCGGATCAGGCCGTACGTGTCGCCGATGGAGAGCACGTCTCCGACCTTCGCGTTGTTGACGATGCGTCGAGCGATGAGACCGGCGATCTGAACTACGCCGACGTGGTGGCCGGATTCGGTCTCGATGTGCATGCTGTTGCGCTCGTTGACCTCACTGGCCTCGGCCAGGTCGGCGGACTTGAACTGGCCGCGGCGGTGTACGACCTCGACCACGCGTCCGCCGACGGGAACACGCTGCACGTGCACGTCCAGAACGGACAGGAAGATGCTCACTCGCGGCACGGGCTGTGCACCGAGATCGAGCTCGGCGGGCGGGACGGCGGTGTCGACGAGGGTGACCAAACCGTCGGCGGGAGCGACGACGACGCCGGGGCGGTTCGGCGGCACCCGCGACGGGTGGCGGAAGAAGGTGGCGCAGGCTCCTGCAGCGACGAGCCCGGCATTGCGGACCCACTTCGACCGACGGCCGAGCACTGCGACGGCCAGGGGACCACCGACGAAGGGCAGTCCGGCGGGGTGTAGCGGTGGAACCGTTTCGCGAACCAGGTCGACGATGTGAGCCACTCCCGTGCGGGGTGGTTGATCAATCGGGGCGGGACGGCGTGCCACGGTCTCCTCTTACTGTCGGGCGAGCTCGGATGCGGGCAGGGATTGGACGCCGGGGACTGATCGGACGGCGAACAAAACGACTGCCGGGGCCCTCACAGAGTACGTGAGCGGCCCCGGCAGTCGGGAAGTGCGAGTGAAATCAGACGCGGCTGCGACCGGTCACGAGCTTGACCAGGAACAGCAGGATGCATGCACCGAGGATGCAGGTGATGAAGCTGAAGATCAGGCCGCCACCTTCGACGTCTACGCCGAAGACCTTGAGCAGGTAACCGCCGATGAGGCCGCCGATGATGCCGACGACGATGTTCAGGATGATGCCCATCTGAGCATCGGTCTTCATGATCTTGCTGCCGATCCAGCCGGCGAGACCGCCGATGATGATCCAGCCGATGATTCCGAGACCCAACATGTGTTGCCCCCACTTTCCGTGTGTATCGATTGCTTGTCGAAACCATGGATGCCCAGGGGTAACAAACCTGAAACCTTCCTGAGAAAAGTTATTTTCGGCTCGACTTTTCGCTTTCGGTCTTGATGCGTCGGAGCGTGCTGTTCATGCCTTCGACCAGCTCGACATCGAACTCGTCGATCCCGCCGAGGATCCGCTTGACCAGCAACGACGACACGGCCGAGGTGCCGCTGGGGGCTTCCCGCTTCTCGACGACGGTGGTTCCGTTTGCCGTCGGAGTGAGCGTGTAC
Source organism: Rhodococcus sp. 05-2255-1e (assembly GCF_002259025.1). Lineage (NCBI taxonomy): Bacteria > Bacillati > Actinomycetota > Actinomycetes > Mycobacteriales > Nocardiaceae > Rhodococcus > Rhodococcus sp. 05-2255-1e. The sequence continues at coordinate 671,315 of NZ_NOZE01000009.1, forward strand.
GACCAGATCGTCTTGTTCTCGACGATGCGGAACGCCAGTGCCTTGTTCGGCTCGAAGGTGACGACCTTGGCGCTGGTCGGCCACACGAGCAGGCCCTTGCGGTTGATGTTGAGCGTTCGGGTGCCCTTGCCGACGGGTCCGCCGAAGACCTTCATCTTCTTGCACTGCGGACTCCACTCGCCCATGCGCTGTAGGTCCGAGACGACCGACCACACGGCCTGCGGACTGGCATCGATGTCGATCGTGGCTTCGAGGGTCTTGCTCAACGTGGGCCTCCGGGTTGTAGGAATAGCTGCAACTGATCGTCACACCAATCGTGTGCATCCTATGTGGCCGTGACCACACTCGGCCACCATGTGAGTGGAACCTCGTAGCCCACTACGAACTTCCACTCACATGCGAGCGAAGCGAGCTCCACTCCTGCTCACATGCGAGCGCGGCGGGCCAGAACGAATGCATACAGGCCGTACAGAGCGATTCCCACGCCGGCGAGGATCAACAGAACCTGCCCGTACGGCTGGGCTCCCAGGGTCTTGACGGCACCGTCGATTCCGGTGGCCTTGGATGGATCGGACTGCAGTACCGCTACGACGACGAGGATTCCGGCCCCCACGAGCGCCGTGCCCTTGGCCGCGTATCCGGCGATGCCGAGTTTGACGACCGCTCCGCTCTGGCTGCCTTCGAGGTCGTCGAGGAAATTCTTCGAGACGCCCTTGTAGACGTGGTATCCGCCGACGCCGATGACGATCAGGGCGATGACGATCAATACGAGCTTGCCGCCACCGGATTCCATCAATCGCGCCGAGTAGCCGGCGTTCTGTTGTCCGCTGGACTTACCGGATCCGGTCGCGAAACCGTAGGTGGAGAATGCGAAGGCAATGTAGACGACGGCCAGCGCTGCCGCCTTGAGTCGATCCATCGCGCTGCCCTCGTCGGAATCGGACTTCTTGCCGACGATGGCCTCGACGATGCGCCACAGGGCCAGTGCCACGAACGCGACGACGGCAACCCACAGTGCGATCTTGCCGCCGGGCTTCTCGGCCAGTTCGGCGAGTGCTCCGGACTGGTCGGCGTTACCGCCCTGACCGAACGCCAATCGGATGGCGATGTACCCGATCAGGACGTGCAGCACTCCGCTGACGAAGTGGCCGGCCCGGGCCGCCTTCTCGAATGCACCGTTGTCCTGAACCGAATTGGCCAGTGATTTTCCTGTAGCCGATTTTCCTGTTCCCGAATGTCCCGACGTGGATTTTCCCGACGTGTTCACGAACGTTCCCCGATCAGTTGATGTGGGCCGATGTTTACCCCACGTAGAGCGGGGAGAAACGGTCTTTCGGCGCGAAACGCCGTACGAGATCCCAGCCCGGCGTTAACGCCGGGCGGACACTGATCGATGTAGCAAGCGGAGTGTCGGGACCAACGAAGAAATTGTTCGGAGTGATCCACCGTGAAATTACAGTCGATAATGCGTCGTACCAGCAGTGATCTGCCCCTGTTGAAGACCGCCAGGATGAGCGGCAGTCCGCGTACCTGGCCTGCCGAGAAGCTCGAGCGGCTGCTCACCCCGCAGGAGATCGATCTGATCAGGCGCGGCCGAATCTGACCCTGCTGTTCCCAGGCTCGACGCCGTCACTCACCTCCCATAGGGGGTCCGGTGGTGGCATGCTCATGAGGTTGACGAGCACCAGTCCTGGAGGGTCATGAAACCGGTCATTCTCAGCGTCGACGACGATCCCGGAGTATCGCGTTCGGTCGCCCGCGACCTGCGCCGCCGGTACGGCGAGCAGTACCGCATCGTGCGCGCGGAATCCGGTGCCGGGGCGCTCGATGCGCTCAAGGAACTGACGTTGCGCGGCACTCCGGTCGCGATTCTGTTGGCCGACTACCGCATGCCGAACATGAGCGGCATGGAATTTCTCGAACAGGCCATGGATCTGTTCCCGACGGCGCGGCGAATCCTGCTCACCGCCTATGCCGACACCGACGCTGCGATCGACGCCATCAACGTCATCGATCTCGACTACTACCTGCTCAAGCCGTGGGATCCACCCGAGGAAAAGCTCTACCCCGTCCTCGACGCTCAGCTCGAAGCCTGGTGCGCGTACGACCACCGGGCCGTGGAGGACACCAAGATCGTCGGCCACCGCTGGTCTGCGCGGTCCTCGGAGATCAGGGAGTTTCTCGCCCGCAATCAACTGCCGTACCGCTGGTACATGTCCGACGAATCGGAGGGTGCGCGGCTGTTGGCCGCGGCCGGAGTGGCCGACGACCGCCTCCCGGTGGTCATCACCACCGAAGGTGACGCGCTGATCGAGCCGTCCGATGCCGAACTCGGCAACCGTCTGGGGCTGACGGTCTCACCGTCGGAAGAGTTCTACGACCTGGTTGTCATCGGCGGCGGCCCGGCCGGACTCGGCGCTGCGCTCTACGGCGCGTCCGAGGGCCTGCGCACCACGTTGATCGAGCGCACTGCGACCGGCGGGCAGGCCGGGCAGAGTTCACGCATCGAGAACTACCTCGGCTTTCCCGACGGCGTCTCGGGCGCACAACTCGCGGAGCGGGCTCGTCGGCAGGCGCTGAAGTTCGGTGCCGAGGTGGTCACCACGCAGGACGTCGTGGCCCTGGAGACCAACGGCGCTGCGCGGACCGTGCGGTTCGCCGACGGCCGCAGCATCAGTGCCCAGACGATCATCCTGTCCACCGGCGTCGCCTACCGCCGGTTGGAGGCCCCCGGAATCGACGACTTCACCGGCCGCGGGGTGTTCTACGGGTCGGCGATGACCGAGGCAGCTCGCTGCGCCGAACAGGACGTCTTCATCGTCGGCGGCGCGAACTCGGCAGGCCAGGCGGCGGTCTATCTCTCGCGGGGCGCGAGGTCGGTGACGATCCTGATCCGTGCGGCGTCCCTCGAGGCATCGATGTCGTACTACCTCATCAAGCAGATCGAGGAGAACCCGAAGATCAGCGTTCGGCCGTGTACCGAGGTCGTCGGCGTCTCCGGTGACGGGCACCTGGAGCAGATCACGCTGCACAACAGGGCAACCGACGAGACGACGACGGTGGACGCGCAGTACCTGTTCCTGTTCATCGGCGCGGCACCGCGGACCGATTGGCTCGACGGCGTGCTCGTGCGTGACGATCACGGATTCGTGGTGACGGGCCCCGATCTGGTGGTCGACGGCCGTGGTCCTGCCGGGTGGACACCCGCGCGGTTGCCGCATCACCTCGAGACGAGCGTGCCGGGAGTGTTCGCGGCCGGTGACGTCCGGTCGGACTCGGCCAAGCGGGTTGCCTCGGCAGTGGGAGAAGGAGCGATGGCCGTGATGTTGGTGCACAGATACCTGGCAAATCCGTGAACGCGCCCCTGTGCGATCCGGAGGAGTTGCGGACGCTGTTCTTGTTCGAGCAGCTCACCGACGCACAGCTCGTCGAGCTGTGTCGAGACGGCCGTATCGAAACGATCGAGCCGGGGCCGGTGTACGCGGAGGGCGACCCAGCGACGTGCTTCTACGTGTTGATCGAGGGCTCGGTGGTGCTCTCGAAGCTGTCGGGCGGGGAAGACCTGGTGGTCAATCGCACCTCGCAGCGCGGGGTGTATGCCGGTGCGTGGCAAGCGTATCTGGGCGATCGAGTACCGCAGACCTACCAGGGTTCGATGCGGGTGACCGCGCAGTCCCGGTTCTTCGTCCTCGATGCCGACTGCTTCGCCTCGATCGTGCGCGAGTGGTTCCCGATGGCCCTCCATCTGCTCGAGGGATTGTTCTTCGGTAACCAGAACACCAAGCAGGTCGTCGAGCAGCGAGAACGCTTGTTGGCGTTGGGCTCTCTGTCGGCCGGGTTGACGCACGAGCTGAACAATCCGGCCGCGGCCGCGGTGCGGGCGACGTCCGCGTTGCGAAATCGGGTGGCGCACATGCGGCAGAAATTGGCAATGATTGCCGGCGGGACTCTCGATCGCTCGAGCTTGTCGCATCTGGTCGGACTGCAGAACGAGGCCGTGGAGTTGGTGGCCAAGGCTCCGAAGCTCACCGCAATGGAAGCGTCGGACCGGGAGGACGAGCTCGGAGAGTGGTTCGACGACAACGGAATCGACGGGGGATGGGATCTGGCCCCCACTTTCGTCTCGGCGGGTCTCGACGTGCCGTGGCTGGATCGGGTGTCGGCGACGGTGGGGGATCCGGCCATGCTCGAAGGGGCGATCAGGTGGCTCAACTACACGGTGGAAACCGAGTTGTTGATGAACGAGATCTCGGATTCGACCACTCGGATCTCCACTCTGGTCGGCGCGGCCAAGCAGTATTCGCAGATGGATCGAGCGCCATACCAGACGGTGGATGTTCGGGAACTGCTCGACAGCACGCTGATCATGTTGGGGCGCAAGATCGGTGACGATATCCGCGTGGTGAAGGAATACGACCCGTCGGTGCCGCCCATTCCCGCGTATGCCGCCGAGCTCAATCAGGTATGGACCAATCTGATCGACAATGCGGTGCAGGCCATGGGGGGCCGCGGCACGCTCACCGTCCGCACACTTCTCGACGACGATCAGGTGCAGATCGAGGTGTGCGATACCGGACCCGGTGTTCCGGAGGACATTCGGTCGCGAATATTCGAGCCGTTCTTCACCACCAAGGCCGTCGGTGAGGGTACGGGGCTCGGTTTGGACATCTCGTGGCGGATCGTGGTGAAGAAACATCAAGGCGATCTGCGAGTGGTGTCCCAGCCGGGGGACACCCGATTCATCGTGCGACTGCCCGTTCATCCAGCAATCGAGGAGGCATCATGACAATCGACGGTATCGATCCGACAGTCCCGCCGTCCGGCCCGGGCTGCGTGGAGTGCACGCAGACGCAGGGGTGGTGGGTGCATCTGCGGCGATGTGCGCAGTGCGGGCACATCGGGTGCTGTGATTCGTCTCCGTCGCAGCACGCCAGCAAGCACGCCGAATCCACTCGGCACCAGTTCGTGCGCAGCTACGAGCCCGGTGAGGACTGGTTCTACAACTACGAGGACGAGCAGATGTACGACGGGCCCGAACTTTCTCCGCCGCAACATCATCCGCTCGATCAGACGGTTCCGGGCCCCCGTGAACGGGTGCCTTCGAATTGGCAGAGTCTGATCAACTGAGTGGGCTGGGCCGACTGAACAGTCGATTTCGCTCGGATGAACACCGCAAATCGAGTGCGCACTGTGGGTAATCTCGCAGCATGACCTTGATTGCGGAGGACCTGCTGCTGTTGTTGCTCGACGACGAATCGGGCAAGCCATCGGCCGATTCCACCAAGTTGCCCCGTGTTCTGGCGGGTGCGCTGGTCGTCGAGCTCGCCCTGGGCGGGTCGCTCCGCATCACCGGTCCCGGTGAGCAGACCACGAAGGACCACGTCGTCGTCGCGGGAGATCCGCCCGCAGACCCGTTGTTGCGCCGGGTGTTCGATCTGGTGGCAACGGCGTCGCGGCCGATGAAGCCGCAGAAGGTGATAGAGAAGTCGCAGAAGAATCTGGCGAAGGAACTGGCTGCGCGTCTGGTCGCGCAGGGCTTCGTCACCGAGAAGCAGGACAAGGTCTGGGGGCTTTTCCCGACGACGACGTGGCCGGCTCGCGACACCTCGCGGGAGAAGGTGCTGCGGGATGCGCTGCGCAGCGCCCTCGTCGACGGCACAACGCCGACGCCGCATTCGGCTGCTCTGATCTCACTGATCTCGGCAGTCGATCTGACGCACAAGGTCATCGTCGATGCCGACAAGAAGGTGCTGAAGACGAGGGCCAAACAGATCGCCGAGGGTGAGTGGGCGGGTGCAGCTGTCCGCAAAGCGGTCTCGGACGTCAATGCCGCGGTGACGGCAGCGATCATGGTGCCCGTCATCGTTTCGACCACGAGCAGCTGAGGGCGAAAATGAGAAGTATTGCGATTCTGTTGTTCGACGACGTCGAGGTGCTCGATGCCTGCGGGCCGTTCGAGGTGTTCTCGGTGGCCAATCGGGTGGCCCAACGTGCCGGTAGCGCGGTGCCTTTCGACGTGACGCTCGTCGGGCTCGACGACGCAGCGGTACGCGCGCGAGGTGGGATGAGGATCGGCGTCGACACCACGATCGACGATCCACGGACCTACGACCTCGTCCTGGTTCCCGGCGGTGTCGTCGACGCGGTCGAAGCGGACGGCCGAGTGCTTCAGTGGCTGCAGCGACTTCGACCCACCGCAGAAGTTGTCGCATCGGTGTGCACCGGTGCTTTCGTTCTCGCCGCGGCGGGCCTGCTCGATTCGCGTCCGGTCACCACGCACTGGGAGGACCTCGACCTGTTGCGCACCCGCTGGCCCGCGCTGGCCGTGCATGAGGGAGTTCGATACATCGACCACGGTGATCTGGCGACGTCGGCCGGTATCAGTGCAGGCCTGGACCTTGCGCTGCATCTGGTCGCGCGGTGGACGAGCGCCGATCAGGCTCTCGCCACCGCGGGCCAGATGGACTACGACTGGTCAGGCGCTGAGCACCCGTAGGACCAGGGCAACGACGGCGAACACGGCCAGGCCTGCCGCCGGCCCGAATTCCTTGTCCTTGATGCGCAGGTGCGCGACGACTGCTCCGACGAAGTACGCGATGACGCCGATGGCTGCCGCGACTCCGATCGGCCATGCGAACAGGCCGACGAGCAGGCCGACGGCACCGAGAATCTCCGCGTAGGCCAACCACGGAATCTTGTCGGCGGGCACGCCCACCTGCTCGAGCATCGGGACGACGGAGGGGTTGCGCGTCAGCTTCCCGACGGCGGAGAACGTGAGTGCCACGGCCAGCAGCACCGACACGACGACTGTTGCGATGAACATGAGCCCTGCTTTCATTTCTGAGGCCACTAGTGAAACAGAAGTGGCAAGGCAGACAGTAGCACTTCGGTACGGTGGGGTCATGGCCGCGAACGAACCCACTCACGAACCTCGTGCCTGCGACGGAGCCCTGACCAAAGCGTTCGGCTTCCTCGGCAAGCGATGGAACGGAATTCTGCTGGCCACTCTGATGAACGGGTCGATGGGATTCGCGGACCTACGCCGGGCCGTCGGTGGCATCAGCGATTCGGTCCTGTCCGAACGGCTCGGGGAGCTCGGCAAAGCCGGCCTGGTCCAGCGAACAGTGGACAACGGACCGCCGCTCTCGGTGCAGTACAGCCTGACGCAGTCCGGAGCGGCGCTGCTGCCGTCACTGCAGGCACTGACCGACTGGGCTTCGAAAAACCTCTGACCCCCGCGAACATGTCGCGAGGGCCAGAGATCGGTGGGTGAGAAGGTGTTCAGTCGCCGTTCTTGACGTTCTGGCCTTCGGCCGAATCTGCGAACTCCTGAGTGTCGAACACTTCGCCGCCCAGGGGATCGACCGGTGCGTTGTCACCGGAGTACTCGACCGCACCCGTCTCGGGGTGAATCTCGAGTTGTTCGGTGGGCACCTCGTGCACCGCCAGTACGACGCTGCCGTCCGTGCGCGGCGGCGTCACCCCTTCCCGAGACGGTGCCAAGCCGGAGAACGTCGACGAAATTCCGGCACTCACTCGCTTGCGTGCCGCCGGTGACACCGGTGCTGCCTGAGGCTCGTCCTCCCCGACATCGGGTGTCGCGGTGACGCGCAAGTACCGCGGGGTGGTGGCGACGTCGTAGCGGAAGGCCTTGAGCATCGACACGCATGCCAGCACCAACACGATCGAGAACGGTACTGCCGTGGCTATCGACATCGTCTGCAGGGCAGTCAGAGAACTGGTTCCTCCGATCAGCAGCAGCACGGCCGCAGCCACGCCCTGCAGGACGGCCCAGTACACCCGCGTGATCTTCGGGGTTTCCAGCTCGCCGCCGGTCGCGAGGATGTCGATCACCAGCGAGCCGGAGTCCGAGGACGTCACGAAGAAGAACACGATCACAGCAATGGCGATGACGCTGGTCAACGCCGCAATCGGCAGACCGTCGAGCACCTGGAACAGACTGGTGTTGGTGTTCACGGCCCCTTCGGCGTCGAGCAGATCGCCGTCGTTGCGCTGACGCAGAATGCCCGTGTCACCGAAGATCGTGAACCACAGCGAACCGACGATGGTCGGTGCAAGCAGTACGCCGAAGACGAATTCACGGATGGTGCGACCGCGCGAGATGCGGGCGATGAACATGCCGACGAAGGGTGCCCAGCTCATCCACCAGCCCCAGTAGAAGATGGTCCAGCCGCCGGCCCAACCGTCGTCGGAGAACGGAGAGGTGCGTAGCGCCAACTCGGGCAGGGCCTGGACGTAACCGCCGAGATTCTGCACCCAGGACTGCATCAGGAACAGCGTCGGGCCGAGGAGCAGCACGAACAGGGCGAGCGCAGCTGCCAGACCCATGTTGATGTTGGACAGCCACTTGAGGCCCTTGGATACTCCACTGACCACCGAGAAGGTGGCGATGCCGGTGATGGCGGCGATGAGCAGGATGACGAACCAGTTGGTGGTCTCCACCCAGCCGAGGTATTCCAGCCCGGCGGAGATCTGCTGCACACCGAATCCGAGCGAGGTCGCCACACCGAACAGGGTGCCGACGATGGCGACCGTATCGATGGTGTGCCCGATTGCGCCCTCGATGCGCTTGCGGCCCAGCAGCGGCTCGAGCAGCCAACGCACGGTCAGTGGGCGACCCTTGCGGTAGGTCATGTACGCCATACCGAGGCCGACGACCACGTAGATGGCCCATGCATGCAGACCCCAGTGAAAGAGCGTCAGCTCCATCGCCTGGCGTGCGGACGCGTCGGTGCTGCCGGGGATACCTCCGGCCTCGGGTGGTGTCACGTAGTGCGAGAGGGGCTCGGCGACGCCGTAGAACACCAGGCCGATTCCCATGCCGGCGCTGAAGAGCATCGCGAACCAGGACAGGACGCCGAACTCCGGCTTCTCGTCGTCTCGGCCCAGGCGAATGTTGCCGACCCTACTGAGGCCGCAGTACAGCGCGAACAGCACGAAGCCGGTCGCGGCGAGGATGTACCACCAGCCGACGCCGGACGTGATCGCCTTGTTGAGTGTGTCGAACGAATCCGCCGCGGTGCTCGAATAGACCACGGAGAAGGCGATCATGACGAAGATGATGATGGACGCGGGCACGAAGACCGGTTTGAGCAGTCCTCCCCACGCTTCCTTCACAGCTTTCATTTACTTGACTTCCTTTGAACTCGAGTCACGGTGATCGGCTGACCACTATCGGTATGCCGCTATATTTCTCTTGTTTCGGTCAAGTACCGGTAAACACCATAAGCGACATCGGCGCTGGTGGCGAAACTGCCGCACGCCCCGGCGGCACCACCGAGTCGCCGGAATGTGCCCCGCGGACTACAGTTCTGTCGATGCTGCGGCCTCGTCCGATCGTCCCTCTCGTGAGCCTGTGGGCTGTGAGTGAGGCTGCGCAGCAGGTGATTCCATGACGCCCGGCCAGCTGCAGCCGGGTGCGGAGTTCGCCGGCTTCCAGGTGCAGCGTCGCCTCGGGGTCGGCGGCATGAGTGAGGTGTACCTCGTACTCGGCCGGGGACACGATCGGCTCGAAGCTCTGAAGATCCTCGACCACGACGCCTCGCGCTCGCCGCGACTGCGCACCAAATTTCGGACCGAGGCCACGGTGGCCGAGCTGCTGGTGCATCCGAACATCGTGTCGGTGCACGAACACGGTGAATTCGAGGGCCAGTTGTGGATGTCGATGCACTACGTCGACGGGTACAGCGCGGCACGGTTGGTCGCTCGCGGTCAGATCGCTCTCGACGTCTCCCGTGTGGCGCGCATCGTCGCCGAGGTGGCCAAGGGCCTCGACTACGCCCACTCGAACGGCGTCCTGCACCGCGACGTCAAGCCGTCGAACATCCTCATCTCCACCGAGCGAGTGGACGGGTACGAGCAGGTGTTGTTGTCCGACTGGGGAATTGCGCGTCTGGTCGACGACTCGACGCCGCTGGTCGTCGGCGGAACTGTACTGGCGTCCATCCACTACGCGGCACCGGAACTGCTTCGCGGGGGAGTGCTGAGCGCGCAGACCGACGTCTACGCATTGGGGGCGACGCTGGTCGAATTGCTGACCGGGCGAACGCCGTACCCGTTGGCCACGCCGCTCGCGATCACCGCCGCACATCTGTCGGCCGAACCGCCTGCGGTGACGAGGCGCCGCCGATCACTGCCGCGGGGTCTCGACGCGGTGGTCGCACGCGCGTTGGCCAAGGACCCGGCGGATCGATTCCAGACCTGCGTGGAGCTTGCCGACGCCGTCGCCGCTGCTGTTTCTGCCGGAGTGCCGGAGCCGCCGGTGCGACGCTCACCGTTCACCCGCTCGCGATGGCTCAGGTTTTCTTGACTCCATGAGCAGGGCCCCGCATCGGGTCGATGCGGGGCCCTGGCTCGAGAGGGGGTTGGGAAGGGTCACTCCTCCGGTTCGGTCGGACGGTTTGCCACCACCGGGTACTGGCCGGTGTAGCCCATTCGTTCTTCGGCCACCGAGAGCACCTTGGTGCGCACCAGGAACCAGCCGCCGATCAGTGCGGGGATGATGACGACGAGGGTCGCGATGGTCCACGAGCCGATCGGGGCGTCGAAGGCCATCAGGACCAGCACGCCGAACAGGAACACCAGCGTCGCGTAGCTCGTGTACGGCGCACCGAACAGTCGAAACTTGGGCCGCTTCAGGATGCCCTTCTTGGACCAGCGGTACAGCTGAATCTGGCACAGCACGATGGTCGCCCAGCTGGCGATGATGCCCAGTGCGGACATGTTCAGCACGATCTCGAAGGCCTCGCCGGGGGCGATGGCGTTGAGGGCGACACCGAACAACGTGATGAAGCAGGTCAGCAGAATGCCGCCGAACGGTACTCCGCCCTTGGTCATCTTCTTGGTGAACTCCGGTGCGCTGCCGTTCATCGCCATCGACCGCAGAATTCGGCCGGTCGAGTAGAGACCGGCGTTGAGGCTGGACAGCGCCGCGGTGAGCACCACGATGTTCATGATGGTGCCCGCGCCGCCGAGGCCGATGCTCGAGAAGAACGTCACGAACGGCGAGGTACCGGCCTGATATGCGGTGTACGGCAACAGTAGTGCGAGCAGTACCAGCGAGCCGACGTAGAACAGTGCGATACGGGCGATGACCGAGTTGATCGCCCGCGGCATGATCTTTTCCGGGTTCTCGGTCTCACCGGCCGCGGTACCCACCAGTTCCACTGCGGCATAAGCGAACACGACACCCGAGATGACGATGACCAGGGGCCACGCGCCGGACGGGAACAGACCGCCGTTGTCGGTGATCAAGCTGATTCCGGGCATCTCGGAACCGACGGGGATGCGGCCGGCAAGGAAGACGATGCCGACGATCAAGAAGGTCACCAGCGCGATGACCTTGATCATGGCCGCCCAGAACTCCATCTCACCGAACCACTTGACCGACACCAGGTTCAGGCTCATCACCAGAACCAGTGCGACCAGCGCGATGGCCCACTGCGGAATCACCTCGAAACTTCCCCAGTAATGCATGTAGGTCGCGATGGCGGTGACGTCGACGATGGCCGTCATCGCCCAGTTGAGGAAGTACATCCACCCGGCGACGAATGCGGCCTTCTCGCCGAAGAACTCGCGAGCGTACGAGACGAAGCTGCCCGACGACGGGCGGTGCAACACCAATTCGCCGAGGGCGCGGAGAATGAAGAAGACGAAAATTCCACAGAGCGCGTAGGCGAGGAACAGGCCTGGGCCGGCACTGGCGAGGCGTCCGCCCGCGCCGAGGAACAGGCCGGTGCCGATTGCGCCACCGATCGCGATCATCTGCAACTGTCGAGGTTTGAGGCCCTTGTGGTAGCCCTCTTCCTCGTGGTCCATCGCCGAGTTGTCGTACGACGTGTCGACCGTATCGGACATGTTCGATCCTCACTGTCGCTTTTGCGGGGGTTTGTCCGAATTTTTCGGGTGTCGAAACCGTTGTCGCTCAACGGTATTAGCGTCGCGGGTCCGATGCACAGTATTCGGATGTTAACAATGCGTACAGGTGTGAACAGTGTGTGACGGATACCGGCTCGGCCGAGCATCTGCTCGAGACCTGCGTCCCGCGGTGGCGTCGAGCATGGGGGGTGCGGCGGTTCGCCGGCGGCGGGCGACCTTGCACTCACCATGGGCGAGTGCTAGAAATGCAGTTGGCACTCTCGACACGTGAGTGCCAGGTCGGGACACGGTGAGGCCGGGGAATCAACGACACCCCTGGTCGTCCGTCGCGGGCACCGAGCTCGGCCAGCAATGTGTCACCCCCAATCCGGAGGATCACTTCGCAATGGCCAAGATCATCGCGTTCGACGAAGAGGCACGCCGTGGCCTCGAGCGAGGCCTCAATGCCCTCGCCGACGCAGTAAAGGTGACGTTGGGCCCCAAGGGTCGCAACGTCGTACTCGAGAAGAAGTGGGGAGCTCCCACGATCACCAACGATGGTGTTTCCATCGCCAAGGAGATCGAGCTCGAAGATCCCTACGAGAAGATCGGTGCCGAGCTCGTCAAGGAGGTCGCCAAGAAGACCGACGACGTCGCAGGCGACGGCACCACCACCGCTACCGTTCTCGCTCAGGCACTCGTCCGTGAAGGCCTGCGCAACGTCGCAGCCGGCGCGAACCCGCTCGGCCTCAAGCGCGGCATCGAGAAGGCTGTTGCAGCCGTCACCGAGTCGCTGCTCGCGTCCGCCAAGGAGATCGACACCAAGGAGCAGATCGCTGCTACCGCTGGCATCTCCGCAGGCGACCCGTCCATCGGCGAGCTCATCGCCGAGGCAATGGACAAGGTCGGCAAGGAAGGCGTCATCACGGTCGAGGAGTCCAACACCTTCGGCCTGCAGCTCGAGCTCACCGAGGGCATGCGCTTCGACAAGGGCTACATCTCGGCGTACTTCGCCACCGATGCAGAGCGTCAGGAAGCCGTCCTCGAAGACGCGTACATCCTGCTCGTCAGCTCCAAGATCAGCACCGTCAAGGACCTGCTGCCGCTGCTGGAGAAGGTCATCCAGTCCGGCAAGCCGCTCGTCATCATCGCCGAGGACGTCGAGGGCGAAGCTCTCTCCACCCTCGTGGTGAACAAGATCCGTGGCACCTTCAAGTCCGTCGCCGTCAAGGCTCCCGGATTCGGTGACCGCCGCAAGGCGCAGCTCGCCGACATCGCCATCCTCACCGGCGGCGAGGTCATCAGCGAAGAGGTCGGCCTCTCCCTGGAGACCGCCGGACTCGAGCTGCTCGGTCAGGCACGCAAGGTCGTCATCACCAAGGACGAGACCACCATCGTCGAAGGCTCGGGAGATTCCGACGCCATCGCCGGTCGCGTCAACCAGATCCGCGCCGAGATCGAGAACTCCGATTCCGACTACGACCGCGAGAAGCTGCAGGAGCGCCTGGCCAAGCTGGCCGGTGGCGTTGCAGTCATCAAGGCCGGAGCGGCAACCGAGGTCGAGCTCAAGGAGCGCAAGCACCGCATCGAAGATGCAGTGCGCAACGCCAAGGCAGCCGTCGAAGAAGGCATCGTCGCCGGTGGCGGCGTGGCACTGCTCCAGGCAGCGCCCGCACTCGACAACCTCAAGCTCGACGGTGACGAGGCAACCGGCGTGAACATCGTTCGCGTCGCACTGTCCGCCCCGCTCAAGCAGATCGCATTCAACGCAGGCCTCGAGCCCGGCGTTGTTGCGGACAAGGTCTCCAACCTGCCCGCAGGTCACGGCCTCAACGCCGCGACCAACGAGTACGAGGACCTGCTCGCTGCAGGCATCAACGACCCGGTCAAGGTCACCCGCTCGGCACTGCAGAACGCAGCGTCCATCGCGGCTCTGTTCCTCACCACCGAGGCCGTCGTCGCCGACAAGCCCGAGAAGGCCGGAGCGCCCGCTGGCGATCCGACCGGTGGCATGGGCGGCATGGACTTCTGAGTCCAGCCCCTCGCTGAAAAAGCCCGACTCCTTTTCGAGGGGGTCGGGCTTTTTCGTGTGCTGTAGTCAGTCCCGGTGATACGCGATGTTGACGACGTTGCCGTCGGGAGCGCGAACGAAGAAGCGGCGCACACCCCACGGCTCGGTCGTCAATGGGTGCACGATCTCGTAGCCCAGTTTCTGCGCTTCGGCGTACGCGCCATCGACATCGTCGGTGTGCACCGACATCACCGAATCCTCGGGTGCGCTCCGATCGCTCGTCACCAGCTGAACGCTGACCGGGCGATCGGGTGACGACAGCCGCGCGACCCACCCCATATCGAACTCCTCGGATTTCAGACCGAGAAACTCGGTGTAGAACGATTTGGCCTCGTCGACGTCCGGAACCCGCAGGTTGGTGATGATGCTCGTCGTTTTCATCGAACTCCCTTTCCGAACGTGGGCCGGTCGGAGACCGGGAGGTTCGACGCTAGCAGCGGAGTTGCCGGCTGTTCGGTGGTTAGTGTGGGGCATGACGCGAATCCGCTCGATGACGGTCGCACTCGCTCTGGCAGCGGCCCTCGCGGGCTGCTCCACCTCCGGAACTGCCACGCCCGTATCGGCACCGACCACAACCGATGTCACCGCCACCACCGAGCGCGCCGAGCCGACGTCTACAACGCCAACCACTACCTCGAGTGCCGCCGAGCCGTACGTCGTCGGCAGTACGCGCATCACCGGATCGACAGCGCGTGCGACCTACGACGTCGCGATTCCACAGCTGAGCGGCGGCAATCCGGCCGTGACAGCCGAATTCAACGAGTCGATGCGCGCGGCGTTGCAGGATCAGATCGACCGCGATTACGGGAACGACTTCGCTCTCAGCGACGGCTACTCGACGGGTACGACCCACGTCGGGCGGCGCGTGATCAGTGCCGAACAGATCACGAGTTGGATCGCCGTACCGCCCGGAGCGCACGGTAATTCACTGCTTGCGACCGTGACGATCGACGCCGATACCGCACAGCCGATCACTCTCGGTGATGCCTTCACCGACCTCGATGTAGGCCTGTCTCGACTGTCCGATCGAGCAGCGGCAATTCTCCCGTCCACCCGCGCGGGCGGCAGCTTCGAGCGCTCGGGCATCGAACCGACGGTGGCCAACTTTGGGAACTGGACGGCATCGCCGGAAGGTATGAACATTCACTTCGGTGACTACCAGGTGGGTTCCTACGGCATCGGCCTCATCACGATCACCGTCCCGTGGACCGACCTGTCAGACGTCCTCGCTCCCGGCATGCAGGACGTGTTGAGCAGCTGACCCTGAGCCCGGCAATGCGAGCATGGACCCATGATGATTCGCGCAGGGGTGCTGGAGGTTGCGTACGACCGCGTCGGTGATCCGTCGGGTCGATCGGTGGTGCTGATGCACGGGTTTCCGTACGACCCGCGCAGTTACGACGACGTCGCCAGGCTGCTCGCTCAGTCCGGCTACGACGTGGTGGTGCCCTACCTGCGCGGTTTCGGACCGACTCGCTTCGTCGACGCCGATACGATGCGCTCGGGTGAGCAGGCTGCGATCGGCCACGATCTTCGCGAGCTGATCCTCGCCCTGGAGCTGAACGACCCCATCGTCGCCGGCTACGACTGGGGTGGCCGAGCGGCGTGCGTCGTCGCCGCGCTGTGGCCGGAATTGGTGTCCGGTCTGGTGAGCGTGTCCGGGTACCTCGTGCAGGACATCGAGGCGGCGGTGACCACGCCCGTGCTGCCGCACCTCGAGAAGCGGTATTGGTATCAGTACTACCTGCACTCCGAGCGCGGCCGGGCCGGGCTCGCGGCCTACCGCGCCGAGATCGCGCAGACTCTGTGGACGGATTGGTCGCCGACATGGCGGTTCGGGGACTCCGAATTCGCGGCCACCGCGCCCTCGTTCGACAACCCCGATTTCGTGGACGTGTCCGTGCATTCCTATCGGCACCGATACGGCATCGAGGCGGGCGACGCCGCTTACGCCGCGACGCAGGAGTTGCTGACACGGCAACCGGCGATCACGGTGCCCACGGTCGTGATCGATCCGACCGAGGACACCGTCGCCTCGTTGTATGGCCGCACAGACCACACGGCGCACTTCAGCGACCTGATCGATGTTCGTCAGGTCGAGTGCGGCCACAACCCGCCCCAGGAGTTGCCGGGGCAGTTCGCCGACGCCGTCATGACGCTCGGCCAGGTGATCCGGGATCGCGAAAGGAACTAGTCGACCGCGAGTTCGCCCAGTTCGTTCCAGTCGGTGCCGTCGACTTCCTGGCTGATGATCTTCGGCGTCTCCACCAGGTACGGCGGAAGATCCTTCTGGGCCTGCTTGAAGTGATCCGAATTCACATGGACGGCACCGGCATCAGGGTCCTTGAACGCCTCCACGAGGACGTACTCGGTGGGGTCGTCGAGGGTGCGCGACCAGAAGTACCAGAGGCATCCTTCCTCGGCCTGGCAGGCCTCGGTGAAGTCGCGCGAGATCTCGGGCCAGTTGTCGGCGTGCTCGGGCTTCACCTTGAACTTGGCGGTGATGAAGATCAACGTTGCTCCCTGTGGTTGTAGTGACGAATCTGGGTTGTACCCGATTTCACGGTACGAGAATCGCGCGGCCGCGAACCCGTCCGTTGTCGAGGTCGTCGATGGCGCTCTGGAAGTCGTCCAGTGCGTACGTCTGCGTGTGCAGGTTGACGGCACCACGGGCGGCGAGGGACATCAAGTCGCACAGGTCGTTGTAGGACCCGACGAGATTGCCGACGATGTTCTTCTCCGCCGACACCAGGTCGATGGTCGGCACGTCGACGTTCTCTCCGTACCCGATGACGTGATAGTCGCCGGCCCGCCTCGTCATGGCCAATCCCTCTGCGGTGGAACCGTTCTCGCCGACGAAGTCGAGTACCACCTCGGCTCCGAAGCCGCCGGTGAGTTCCATGACCTGATCGACCTGACTGCCGTCGGCGACCACCGCATGATCGGCCCCCAAGGTGAGCGCGAGTTTCACGGCGTCGGCATTGCGGTCGATGACGATCAGCTCGGCGGGGGAGAGTGCCTCGAGTACCTGAATGCCGATGTGGCCGAGGCCGCCTGCTCCGATGACGACGCACTTGTCGCGTGGAGTCAGACGCCGGGCCGCCTTCGCAGCCGCGTGATAGGCGGTCAGGCCGGCATCGGCAAGTGCAGCGACTGCGGACGGTTCGAGTGAATCATCGATCTTGACGACGGTTCGCGCATTGGTCCGTAGGTAATCGGCGTATCCACCGTTGGTGTCGATACCCGGGAAATCGCTCGTCTCGCAGTGGACGTCGTCGCCCGAGCGGCACGCCCGGCACAACCCGCACGTGACGAGTGGATGCAGAATCACCTTGTCGCCCTCGCGGACGTTGGTGACGGCCGAGCCGACGGCGTGGACCCACCCGGCGTTCTCGTGGCCGATCGTGTAAGGCAGTGTGACGCCGGATTTCTCGGCCCACTGGCCTTCGAGGATGTGCAGATCGGTACGGCACACGCCGGCACCGCCGATCCTGACGATGACGTCGAGTGGGCCCTGTACTTCTGGAATCGAGACCTCGGTCATCTCCAGATTCTTGTGATATCCGACGACCTGGACGGCGCGCATCGAACTCATGAAACATGCTCCTGTGTAGTGCGGAGGGGGACAGTGAGAGTGGTGAGAGGAACGAACGCGCCCTCCTCGCGAGGGACTTGCTGTTCCTCTGCGCCGGGGTAGCGGGTCTGCAGCAATCCGCGGCAGAAGTGCGCATTACCGTCGATCGAAACGCGGGTGGCGCGGGCGCGTCGCATCACCATCGTCAGGTCGCCGGTATGCGGGCGACCCGCATGATCGACCAGTGCCGGTGCGGCCGGATCGGTCCGCAGGCCGAGAGCCTCGCGTCGGCGAAGCAGCGCGGTCGAGGTGCGATCGTCCGGTAGATCTCCGAGAACCACTGCGGCCAAGTCGTTCTCGGTCGAGTCGGGATTGGCGCGCAACCACGCCATGAGCGACCGTTCCATCGCCGCCACATAGGCCTTGCGACGGAACGTCGCTCGTAGTTCCTCGAGATCCTCCTCGGCCTCGTGTCCGAAGGTGCCGCGGTAGCCGGCGTCGGCGGCGAGGCCGGCATTGATCTTGTCCGAGTCGTGGTGATCGTCGAGTTCGACGAGAACGTGCTCGGTCCACGGCAACGCCGTCAGCACGTCCTTGGAGTCTCCCGCCATCAGATACGCGAAATTCGGTGAGCAGAACGACGTCGGCAGTCGAAGATGAACGTGCACTGCGCCGTCGTCGACGTCGACGGATCGCACGAACCCGAGATCGGTGATGGGCTCGTCCAATTCGGGATCCAGGACGACGCCGAGCGCGGCGTAGGCCTCGTCGTGCCTCGACAGGGTTGCAACGACCGTCATCTCACACCGCCGCAAGGTCGGCGCGTTCGGGCTGACGCGGTCCGGTCTCGGTTTCGTTCGCGTCGGGCAGCTGCAGTTCGGCGGGCACCGGGATGTCGTACAGCTTGGCGGCGTTCAGTCCGAGCACCTTCTTCTTCTGTTCGAGCGTGATCGGCGCGTACTCGTCCAGGGACTCGTGGATCTGGAAGTCGACGAATCCTTCGACCAGCCACTTGGGCGTCCACAGCGCGTAGTCCGAGGAGAAGAAGATGCGGTCCTCGCCGAGCCAGTACAGCAGCTCGCCCATGATCTGACCGAAGTACTTCGGCCGCGTGTGCATGAACGGGATGGCCACCGCGAGGCCGGCGTACACGTTGGGTTCCTGGGTGGCGATCCAGCAGAAGTCCTCCAGGCGCGGCAGTCCGCAGTGTTCGACGACGAAGTTCAGATCGGTGAAGTCGGTGGCCACGTGGTCGACGTCTGCGACGTCGAACGCATCGCGATCGAGCGGACGGATGGTGGGTCCCTTGTGCACGTGGATGTTCTTGATGCCGACCTCGCGGCACACCTCGAGGTAACGCCGGGTCCAGTCGTCGTCGAGCTTGTAGCCGCGAGAATCGCCGTGCCAGTCGGCGGTGTAGAGCTTGACGCCCTTGAGCCCGAAGCGTTCTGCATCGGCACGCAGCTGGTCCAGGCCACGTTCGCCGTTGCGTGGGTCGAAGTGATGGTTGTAGGTCAGCTTGTCCGGGTGAGCTGCAGCGAGCGCCGATGCTTCGTCGGTCTGGCCGAACCCGCGGTGATAGAACTCGCCCAGGTGAGCGGGCTGGAAGATGGCGTGGTCGACGTATCCGATCTCGAACAGGTCGCGCATCAACCGATCGCCGCCTTGGTAAAGGTACTCGTCGTAGGTCCACAGCTCGCTCTCGGGGGAGAGGTTGCGGTGGTAGTCGTAGAAGCAGTCGATGAACTGCTTGCCGTGGATGTTGCGCTGGTTTTCCTGCCGCGCATCCCAGAGCGCGACGTGGGCGTCCACGATGAAGTAGTTCTCGCCGTTCTTGCTGTACATGGCTGACCTCCAGAGACTGTGCGTGACGTCTGTCACAAGCGATCTGTGGATGACGGTAGGCGCGCCGGAGGCTCGACGAAGTGGCGTGATGTCTCAATTCGAGACGCTGGTTTCGGATCCATGGCGACCAGCGAATGTAACCTGAATCACATGGCAGATCCCGAGGGTCTCGTACGGGCCCGCTTGCACTCGGAGCCCCTCACTGCCGTGTCGCATCGGTTGCTCGCTTCGTGGCACCGAAGCCAGGAATTCGGAGTGCCACTCGAAGACGTCGTACCCGCATTTTCGGGCACCTACGACGGCGAATCGCTGTTCTACCGATGTGGGCGCGAGGTGCTCGATGGACTGCGCGACACGTTGGCGAACGAGCCGGTGTCGATGATGCTGACCGACGCCGACGGTCTGGTGCTCGATCGAGTGAGCGCGGACCGCGAGCTGTTGGCCGCGCTCGACCGTGTGCATCTGGCCCCCGGCTTCTCGTACGGCGAGAACCAGGCGGGCACCAACGGTCTCGCCCTCGCGCTCGCCGATCGAATTCCGGCAGTGGTGCGCGCCTCGGAGCACTACTCGCTCTCGCTCACCGGATACACCTGCGCCGCGGCACCGGTGCTGAACCCGATGACGGGCACCGTGGAGGGCTGCGTCAACCTCACCACGTGGTCGGAGTCGTCGACGGATCTGCTGCTGGCCCTTGCTCAGTCGGCGGCAGGGAACACCGCGGCGATGATGCTCGCGCGAGCGCAGGGACAGCACGCGCGTCCGGCTCCACGTGGGACGGTCTTTCGCGTCGAGGCGTCATCGGGTCGGCCGGGTGCGGGCAGCGTCCCGACGCTGTCGACGCGGTGGAATCAGGCTCTCGCTTCCTCCGAAACAGCTCTGAGTCAACATGATTCGGTCCTGTTGGTAGGAGAACCGGGAACCGGACGTGCCACGATTCTGGCCCGAGCGCTGCGTACCATCCGCCCACGGGGTCGAATTCTGAGTGCCGGAGTTCCGGCGGCACGCGACGTCGACGCCTGGCTGGACCTGTGGACTCCCGAGCTGCCCAAGCCGGACACCGCAGTCATCGTCCGCGACGTGGACCGTCTTCCGGCGCGAGGGGCAGACGCGTTGGCGGAACTGATCTCTCGTGTCGGTGACGGCGTGCCCGTCACCCTGACGGCCTCCGATTACGACGCTGTTCCCGCTGCCCTGGCGCAGCTGGTGCGTTCGGTCGTCGAGGTCCCGCCGCTGCGCGATCGGCCCGAGGACATCGCTCCGCTCGCTCGGCATCTGGCATTGCGGGCGCGTGGACGCGAGGTCAGCCTGACCGGGGACGCCGAACGAGCCCTCGTCGGATATTCGTGGCCGGGGAACGTCACCGAGTTGGCGACGGTGATGCACGAGGCGGCGGTCCGCGCCGACGTCGTCGGCGTCAATCACTTGCCGCCCGAGGTGCTTTCGCGGACCACGCAACGTCTGACACGAATCGAGACGTTCGAACGCGACGAGATGATTCGAGTGCTCAGCCGGCCCGGCATCACGATGAATCAGGCGGGCGAGGAACTGGGAATGAGTCGGGCCACGATCTACCGCAAGCGAGACCGCTACGGCATCACGCTGCGTTCCCACACGTAGCTTCGGTGGACCTGCGAGAAAATCTCCGACTTCCGAGCGCGCGCGGCCGCGGGTACATCTAGTGTCGCTGGTATGGCATCTCCGGCAATAGAACTCGAGGTGGGCACGCGCACGGTGCGCATTTCCAACCCCGATCGGGTGTATTTCCCCGAGAGCGGTGCCACGAAGCTGGACCTGGTGAACTACTACCTGAGCGTCGGCGACGGCATCGTCCGCGCGTTGCGGGAACGGCCGTGCATGATGCATCGCTTCCCCAAGGGCCTCGCCGGTGAAAAAGTGCACCAGAAGCGGGTGCCGCACGGAGCCCCGCCGTGGTTGGAGACCGTCGAGGTGACGTTCCCCCGCTACAACCGCACGGCGGACGAGCTGTGCGTGACCGAATTGGCGCACGTGGCGTGGGCGGTGCAGATGTCGACGGTGGAGTTCCATCCGTGGAACTCGCGCCGCGCCGACGTCGAGATGCCCGACGAATGGCGCATCGACCTCGATCCGATGCCCGACTGCCCCTTCGATCGGGTGCAACGCGTCGCCGGTGTCGTGCAGGACGTGCTCGGTGACCTCGGCGCAGTCGGCTGGCCCAAGACCTCGGGCGGTCACGGTCTGCACATCTACGTTCGCATCGACCCCGCGCACGGCTTCAAGGACTTACGAAGGGCTGCACTGGCATTCGCGCGGGAGGTGGAGCGCCGCGCACCCGAGGACGTGACGACGACGTGGTGGCGCAAGGATCGCGACCCGTCGAAGTTGTTCGTCGATTACAACCAGAATGCCCGCGACCACACGATCGCCAGCGCGTATTCGGTGCGGGGAAACCCGAAAGCGACTGTGTCGACACCCATTTCGTGGGCCGAGGTACCCGACGTCGATCCACGCGAGTTCACGATCTTCACCGTGCCGGCCAGATACGCCGAACTGGGCGACCTACATGCGGGTATCGACGACGCGGTGTTCGCAATCGACGAGCTACTCGAATGGGCGGAACGCGACGAGCATCAGGGCCTGACGGAGCCCGAGGAGTAGCCGAACTCGAAGTTATGGACGGAAATCGGCAGAAATCCGTCCATAACTTCGAGTTCGGCAGCCAGGAGTCAGTCGGTGCCGGACTCGATTGCGGCGTGGTCGAGGGCTGCGGAGTCCACCGAGTTCTCGGCGCTGCTGGCGGCGATGGCGTCGGCTCCACCGGGGGCGAGTTCGCCGATCAGGTCGCCCCAGGCGGTCAGCTGATCCTGAGCAGCGTACTGCTCGAGTTTGCTGCGCGAATCCGCGATGTCGAGGTTGCGCATGGTCAACTGGCCGATTCGGTCGCCGGGGAAGAAGGCCTGCCCCTGGCTGCGTTCCATCGACAGTTTCTCGGGGTGGTAGCTGAAGTTGCTGCCCTGGGTGTCGACGATGGTGAAGTCCTGACCGCGGCGCAGGCGAACCGTCACGCTGCCGGTGACGACGTTGCCGACCCAGCGCTGCAGGCCCTCGCGCAGCATGAGTGCCTGCGGATCGAACCAGCGGCCCTCGTAGAGCAGGCGTCCGAGTCGGCGGCCCTCGTTGTGGTACGAGGCGATGGTGTCCTCGTTGTGGACGGCGTTGACCAGCCGCTCGTACGTGATGTGCAGCAGTGCCATGCCCGGGGCCTCGTAGATGCCGCGACTCTTGGCCTCGATGATCCGGTTCTCGATCTGGTCGGACATGCCGAGTCCGTGGCGGCCGCCGATGGCGTTGGCTTCCATCACCAGGTCGACGGCACTGTCGAAGGACTTGCCGTTGATCCGAACGGGACGGCCACGCTCGAAGTCGACGGTGACGTCCTCGGCTGCGATCTCGACCTCGGGATCCCAGAAGCGGACACCCATGATGGGCGAGACGATCTCGAGGGACGTGTCGAGGTATTCGAGACGCTTCGCCTCATGGGTGGCACCCCAGATGTTGGCGTCGGTGGAGTACGCCTTCTCGGCCGAATCACGGTAGGGGAGGGTGCGCTGGGTGAGCCACTGCGACATCTCGTGCCTGCCGCCGAGTTCGGCGACGAATGCCTCGTCGAGCCACGGCTTGTAGATGCGCAACTCGGGGTTGGCGAGCAGGCCGTAACGGTAGAACCGCTCGATGTCGTTGCCCTTGTACGTCGAGCCGTCGCCCCAGATGGAGACGCCGTCCTCCTGCATCGCGCGCACGAGCAGCGTGCCGGTCACCGCGCGGCCGAGGGGAGTGGTGTTGAAGTACGTCTGCAATGACGATCGGATGTGGAACGCGCCGCAGGTCAGTGCCGCGAGGCCTTCCTCGACCAGCGGTTCGCGGCAGTCGATCAGCCGGGCCTGCTCGGCACCGTACGCAAGGCCGCGGGCGGGTACGTCGGACAGATCCGGCTCGTCGTACTGGCCGATGTCGGCGGTGTAGGCAAACGGGATCGCGCCGTGCTCGCGCATCCACGCCACGGCCACCGAGGTGTCGAGACCACCGGAGAATGCAATGCCGATTCGTTCACCGACCGGGAGAGAGTTCAATACCTTCGTCACGGCCCGCAGCTTAGTCGTACGGTCAGCTGGGCCGATCGGCGAGCGACTCCACTGCACCACGGACGGCATCGAGGTGGGCGGTCATGGCGCGGGCTGCTGCGTCGTACTCGCCGGATCGGATACCGGCGACGATGGCGTCGTGCTCGACGTTGGACTGCTGCTGCCGGTGCGCGACGAGGTTCAACGTTTCGGACTGCCGCGTCAAGGCATCTCG
Source organism: Rhodococcus sp. 05-2255-1e (assembly GCF_002259025.1). Taxonomy (NCBI): domain Bacteria; kingdom Bacillati; phylum Actinomycetota; class Actinomycetes; order Mycobacteriales; family Nocardiaceae; genus Rhodococcus; species Rhodococcus sp. 05-2255-1e. The sequence goes on from NZ_NOZE01000009.1 coordinate 695,017, forward strand.
GATGTCGACGACGATCGACTCGAACACGCGGTTCCTGCTGGCCCGCGCGATCGCGGTGTGGAACTGCGCGTCCAACAGGACCCAGGCCTCGTGGTCGTCCTCGGAACGCATCTCGTCGGCGAGGCCGGAGAGAACCGCCAACTCGTCGGCGGTACGTCGTTCGGCCGCCCACCCGGCTGCGGGTACCTCGACGTGGGGGCGGGCCTCCATGAGTTCGCGGGCCTCGTAGTTGCCGATGTCGAGGTCGCTACCCACTCGATCGCGGACGACGAAGGTGCCGAGGCCCGTCTTGGTTTCGGTCAGACCGAGCGCGTGGCACGAGCGCAGCGCCTCGCGGATGACGGAACGACTGACGCTGTGTCTGGCGGCCAGCGCCGCCTCGGACGGCAGCTTCTGCCCGACGGGGAGCTTTCCCGACGAGATCGCGGCACGCAGGTCGGCGAAGACTGCCTCGGCGGCACTCATGCGGGCATTGGTGGGCGCACTGACTGCCCAGCTGTCCGACAGGTTCATGCAGTGATCCTATCCCGGGGTTGACCGACGAGGTGTTCTACGCCACACTCTACCTGTCAGACAGCCGGACAGCTGGACATCCCTGAAGGAGCGCACCCACCGTGGCCGATACCCGCATCGAGAAAGACCTTCTCGGCGAACGCGAGATTCCGATGACCGTCTACTGGGGAATCCATACCCTGCGCGCGCTGGAGAACTTTCCCATCACGGGGCGGCCGATCTCCACCAACGCCCACCTCGTCCGCGGGCTCGCAGCCGTGAAGTGGGCGGCCGCGGCGGCCAATCAGGACCTCGGAATACTCGACACCACCCGCGGGGAAGCGATCCGGGCCGCGTGCCAGGAAATTCTCGACGGCCAGTGGCACGAGCAGTTCGTCGTCGACGTCATTCAGGGCGGCGCGGGGACGTCGACCAACATGAACGCCAACGAGGTCATCGCCAATCGTGCCCTGGAAATCCTCGGCCACGCGCACGGTGACTACTCGATGCTGCACCCCAACGAGCATGTGAACGCCTCGCAGTCCACCAACGACGTGTATCCGACGTCGGTGAACATCGCGACCATCTTCGCCGTGCACGAGCTGATCGCATCGATGAAGGTCCTGCGAGATTCGTTCTCCCGCAAAGCAAGCGAGTTCGCCACCGTCGTGAAGATGGGCCGCACCCAGCTGCAGGACGCGGTGCCGATGACACTCGGTCAGGAGTTCGGCACCTACGCGATCATGATCGACGAGGACTGCTCCCGGCTCGAGGAAGCCGCGCTGCTGGTACACGAGATCAACCTCGGGGCCACGGCCATCGGCACCGGGCTCAATGCTCCTGCCGGATACACCGAATCGGCCGTCGCGCACCTGCGCACCATCACCGGCCTGCCGTTGGTCACCGCAACGGACCTGATCGAGGCAACGCAGGACGTCGGTCAGTTCGTGCACCTGTCGGGTGTGCTCAAGCGCGTCGCAGTGAAACTGTCGAAGATCTGCAACGACCTTCGGCTGCTGTCCTCCGGGCCGCGCGCGGGCTTCAACGAGATCAATCTGCCTCCGATGCAGGCGGGTTCGTCGATCATGCCCGGCAAGGTCAACCCCGTCATTCCCGAGGTTCTCAATCAGGTTGCCTACGAGGTGATCGGTCACGACGTCACCATCACGATGGCCGCCGAGGCAGGGCAGTTGCAGCTCAACGCTTTCGAGCCGATCATCGTCAAATCCCTGTCCGACGGTATGGCGCATCTGAGTGCGGCCTGCCGGACCGTCGCGCATCGGTGCGTCGACGGCATCACCGCCAATGTCGATCTACTGCGTGAGCGGGTGGAGAACTCGATCGGTCTGGTCACCGCGCTCAGCCCGTACCTCGGGTACGTGGAATCGACGGCCATTGCGCAGGAAGCGCTGGTCACCGGTCGCAATGTCGTCGACCTGGTGCTCGAGAAGGGCCTGCTGGCGCGAGAAGAGCTGGATCGATTGCTGAGCCCCGAGCATCTCGCGAACCTGCGGGTGGCTCCCACCGAGCATTCCGTTGCTCCCGAGACGTCGACGAGGTAATGCGATGAGCACCGAGAACCCGACCCAGAAGCAGGCCTTCCGCGAAGAGGAGCTGGGGTATCGAAAAGAGCTGGCTCCGCGCCAGATTCAGATGATCGCCATCGGCGGCGCGATCGGCACCGGCCTGTTCATGGGTGCCGGTGGAAGACTGCGCGACGCCGGACCCGCGTTGGTTCTGGTCTACGCACTGTGCGGCTTCTTCGCATTCCTGATCCTGCGCGCACTGGGTGAGCTGGTGATGCACCGCCCGTCGTCCGGATCGTTCGTCTCGTACTCCCGCGAGTTCTTCGGTGAGAAGGTCGCGTTCGCGGCCGGGTGGTTGTACTGGATGAACTGGGCGATGACGGCCGTCGTGGACGTGACGGCAGTGGCGCTGTACATGAACTTCTTCAAGAAGTACTGGGCACCACTGGGCAACGTGGATCAATGGGTGTTCGCGCTGGCCGGCCTGGTGTTGGTTCTCGGTCTGAACCTGGTGTCGGTCAAGGTGTTCGGTGAGCTCGAATTCTGGTTCGCGCTCATCAAGGTCGTGGCCCTGGTGACGTTCCTCGCGATCGGCACGTACTACGTCATCTTCGGTACCCCCATCGACGGGCAGGCTCCGGGTCTGAGCGTCCTCACCGACAACGGCGGTCTCATCCCCAACGGACTGCTTCCGGCGATCGTCGTGATCCAGGGCGTCGTATTCGCCTATGCCTCCATCGAATTGGTCGGTACCGCCGCCGGAGAGACGCAGAACCCCGAGAAGGTCATCCCCAAGGCGATCAACACCGTCATCGTCCGCATCGTCGTCTTCTACGTCGGCTCGGTGCTGCTGCTCTCGCTGTTGCTGCCGTACACCGCGTATCAGGCCGGGGAGAGCCCGTTCGTCACGTTCTTCGGAGCGATCGACGTCGAGGGTGCCGACGCGATCATGAACCTCGTCGTGCTCACCGCAGCGCTGTCGTCTCTCAACGCCGGGCTGTACTCCACCGGTCGCATCCTGCATTCGATGGCGGTCGCCGGTTCGGCACCGAAATTCGCGGCCCGCATGAACAAGCAGGGAGTTCCGTACGGCGGCATCGCATTGACGTCGGTGGTGACGCTGCTCGGGGTCGTCCTCAACGCAGTCGTCCCGGCGCAGGCGTTCGAGATCGTGCTGAACCTTGCTGCGCTCGGCATCATCAGCGCGTGGGCCGTCATCGTGGCGTGCCAGCTGAAGTTCTGGTCTCTGTCCAGGACCGGCGCGGTCACCCGGCCTGCGTTCCGGTTGTTCGGTGCCCCGTACACCGGCTACGCAACGCTAGGCTTTCTGGCGTGTGTACTGGTACTGATGGCCTTCGACAAACCCGTCGGTACGTGGACCGTCGCGTCCATCCTGCTCATCGCGCCGATGCTGATCGCCGGATGGTACATGTGCCGCAACAGAATTCGAGAGGTAGCCGCCCGTAATGACTGAGGAGTGGAGCCTGCCGGAACGACCCGACAGTGCTGAGTTCGTCGTGTTGTTGACCACCGGTGGGACGATCGCCAGTAGTCGCGACGAGCACGGGGTTTCTCGGCCGGTCGCAGGCGTGGGCGTCGACATGGACGGCGTGGTGGTGCGCGAGGTGATGTCGAAGGACAGCTCCGCCCTGGACCTCGCTGATCTCGACGCCATTCGCACTGCCGTGGTCGACGCGTTGGCCGAGGACGGCTGCGCCGGAGTGGTGGTGTTGCACGGCACCGACACCATGGAGGAGTCGGCGTTGTACGTCGACCTGTTCCACGACGACGCGCGTGCGGTGGTGTTCACCGGGGCCCAACGCACCGCCGATCATCCGGACCCGGACGGCCCCGGCAACATCGCCGCAGCGGTGACGGCGGCGCGGTCCGAGCAGGGGGTGCTGATCGCGTTCGGCGGACGAGTACTGCCGGCCCGCGGGGCGATCAAGAAACACACTTCCGAACTCGACGCCTTTCGGTCGGCAGCAGTGCCGAGGCCGGACCCGCTGCGGTGGCAGCCCGTCGCGGGAGTGCGCGTGGACGTCGTGGCCCTGTACCCGGGTGCGGACGGGGTGCAGATCGATGCCTGTCGCGAAGCCGGGGCGTCGGGCATCGTGCTCGAGGCGTTGGGCTCGGGTAACACCAACGCTCTGGTGGTGCACGCGGTGAAAGAGGCCGTTGCTGCTGGGCTGCACGTGGTCGTCACGACGCGGGTGCCGTTCGGTGAGACCTCGCCGACGTACGGCGGCGGAGGCGGCGGCCACGATCTGCTCGACGCCGGTGCGGTGTTCTCCCGCGAACTCCGGGCCGGACAGGCGCGCATCCAGTTGGCGGCGCTGGTCGCCACTGGAGCTACTGACGTGGTCGTCCACAATTCGTTCGCCTAGGCGGGATCCCGCCTACGGAGCCGAACAGTGGACACTCAGCGCACCAAGGAGGCGTGACGTGAGCACGATCGAGATCGAATTCGCTCCACATTGGGTGAACGCGTCGTTGGTGCGCACGCTGGCGCGGCCGTTCGTGACGATCGACGGCGTGGAGCATCGCCAGTCGTGGTCGGAACCGTCGACCTACGAGCTGGCACCGGGTGGCCACGAGCTCACCGCATTCATCCGTTACCGCGGCACGACGTCCGCACTCGGCATCGGACGGCGACGCGTCGAACTCGGTGCAGAACAGCATCTTCGGCTGCGAGCGCGTAACGGGTGGGCGAACCACATGCCGTTCGAGTTACAGCTCCGACTCGCCCCAGGTCTCGACGCGTAGTTCGTCCCCGACCGAGATGGTTCCTTCCTCGATCACCGAGAACTTCGAACCGAAGGCGACGCCCTTCTGCCGAGCCCGGCGGTAGGTGCCGAGAGTGCGCAGGGGTTCGGGTCCGGTGCGAACACCGGTGCTCTGCTCCACCGTGGTGACGGCGCAGCGGATCGCCAGCTTCGTGTACGCCAATCGTGCGTCGCCGATCGAGATGTCGCGCACTTCGTCCTCGACATGAGCGTCCTGCGAGCCGTCGACGACGATGTTGGGCCGAAATCGGTCGATCGGCAGCGGGGCGTCGAGGCGGGAATTGAGCCCGGCCAGCGTGGCGGTCGAGAGGATGTGGACGGCGGCGCTGTCGGCGAAGTGGGCTGAGCCGGGGCGGATTCCGTCGGTGACGCGGCCGTGATCGTGGGGCGCGGCGACGAGGCGGGAGGGCTCGCCGATGACGTCGGTGAGCCAGGCGGCGATGTCGTCGCCCTGGTCGATGCCCCGCAGCGGCGTGCCGAACATCGTGACCTCGCGGCCCGCGGATTCACGATCGACGACGGCGGTGACGCTTCCTGCGTTCTCGTGGCGCAGTGTCAGTGAACCGTCTTCCACCGAGCAGCGAACAACGGCCAGTACGGGATCGGTGCGTTGGCTGCGGAAGGAGCCGTCGGAGTCGACGATCATGAACGCTCGGTCGTGTTCGAGACCGGCTGTACTCACCCGGGCCGAGTCCAGTGCCGTACCGGCACATCCTTTGACGGGGTAGGTCACCAGAGACGACACGCGCACCCGTCGAGGATACTGGGACACATGACTCGTGCTCTGTTGGTAGTCGATGTTCAGAACGATTTCACCGAGGGTGGTGCTCTGGCCGTGGTCGGCGGTGGGGAGGTGGCGCGCAGGATCAGCGCGTACCTCGCCCGGAGCGGCGACGCCTACGACCTCGTGGTGTCCTCACGCGACTGGCACGACGGCGACAGCGACAACGGTGGACATTTCGCCACCGACGCTGCCCCGGATTTCGTCACCACGTGGCCCGTGCACTGCGTCGCGGGAACGGTCGGCGCGGAATATCACCCGGATTACCGAACCGGCAGCGTCGACGTGCATGTCTACAAGGGGCAGGGCAGACCGTCGTACTCGGCGTTCGAAGGCGTCACCGAGGACGGAACATCCCTGTCCGAGATCCTGACCGCCAACGAGGTGACGGCCGTCGACATCGTCGGTCTCGCCACCGATTACTGCGTGCTGGCGTCGGCGAAAGATGCAGTGGCACAGCACCTGGACGTTCGGGTTCTCACCGATCTGGTGGCCGGGGTCGCTCCCGAGACTTCCGCAGCGGCTCTCGACGAACTCCGCGAAGTCGGAGCAGCAGTGGTGTGAAACTGCAGTGGTCTACGAGTCGATCGTGGTGGTGATGGACGTGACCGACGGTGCCGCGGGGGTGCTGCCGAATCCGAACGTCACCGGGGGAGTGACGGGCGTCAGCGAGCCGAGGTCCTCTCCTTGCCAGGATGCGACGACGTCGACGACGCGGTGCTGGTGCCTGGCTCCGTAGTATTCGCGCCTGCCTCCGCCGGCGCTGCCGCGAGTTCGCACTCCGCGCAGTATCACTCGGGCGATGGGGTCGCTGATCGTGCAGAACCACGGTGCGGTGGACACGGCGTCGGGGACGAGGCTCAGGGCGCGGCCGAGAACCGTCGGTCCGGCCACTCGGATGCGTACCGACAGATCCCCGGCGACGACGGACCGCCACCCGTCGGGCTGGTCGGAGAAGGTGACCGGTACCAGCTCGGTGGAATCGAACGAGTATGTCGCCGTGACGAATTCACGTACTGCCTCGTTCGGGGCCACGAGTAGGCGTCGACCGTCCGCGAATTGGACCATCACATCGGTGAATTCGCCGAGGGGCGAGCGCGTCCAGTGTCCGACGACGATGCGCACTCCCGACGTCGTACCTACCCCGTAGATCTCTCCGTGAAACCGTGATCTGGTCATCTTCGTGCACTCTCACCTAGGTAGCACTATGCGGTGCATAGTGGAGGTCATGGCGTCCTCGCAACCCACTGTATTCGTCCTGTTCGGCGCGACCGGAGACCTCGCGAAGCGAATGGTTCTGCCGTCGTTCTACCAACTCCACGTCGAAGGCCTGCTGCCGGAGAAATGGATCCTGATCGGCAACGGTCGTAAGGACTCGTCCGACGACGAGTTCCGCGACCACGTGAAAGATGTGCTCGACGAGTTCGCCGAGAACGTGGCCGACGACGATTGGTCGGCGTTCTCGAAGCGAATCCGTTTCGCGGGCAACGGCTTCACCGTCGACGATCCCGGCAAGCTCCCCGACGTCGTCGCCGACGCCAGGAAAGAGATCGGTGACGACGCACAGCTGGTGCACTACATCGCGCTGCCGCCGAGCACGTTCGTCGACTACACGAAGGCCCTGGGTGCACACGATCTCGCCGAGGGTTCCCGAGTGGTGTACGAGAAGCCGTTCGGCACCTCGCAGCACAACTTCGAGGAACTCGACAAGGCCGTGCACGAGGTCGTGAAGGAGGAACAGGTCTATCGCATCGACCATTTCCTCGGTAAGGAAGCAACGCAGAACCTGCACGTGTTGCGGTTCGCCAACGGCATGATCAGCGGCATCTGGAACTCCGAGCACGTGGAGCATGTGCAGATCGACGTGCCCGAGACACTCGACATCGACGACCGTGCCGAGTTCTACGACGAGACCGGTGCCGTTCTGGACATGCTGGTGACCCACCTGTTCCAGGTGGCCGCCGAGGTGGCCATGGAACCCCCTGCGTCGTTGAAGGCCGAGGATCTGCAGTCGGCTCGCGAAACGGTGATCGGGCAGTTCCGTCCACTCGACACCGACGAGGTGGTTCTGGGGCAGTACGACGGCTACCGCGACGTCGACGGCGTTGCCGAGGATTCGACGGTCGACACGTTCGTGGCCGCGAAGCTGTGGGTGGATACCGATCGCTGGCGCGGGGTGCCGTTCCTGCTTCGTACCGGCAAGATGCTCGGTGCCGGAGCGCAGCGGGTGTCGCTGGTGTTCCGCAAGCCCGCCGACAGTCCACTGTCGACGCTGCCGGAAGACGGCGCGGTGCTCTCGTTCGACCTGTCCGGTGACGGCAGCATCGATATCGCGATGACGGTCAAGGAACCGGGACCGGATTTCGACCTGTCCGTCGGGCATCTGTCGTTGCCGCTGAAATCGGTGCCCGACGCGGAGCCGTTGAGCCCGTATTCCCGGCTGATCCTCGATGTACTGAACGGGGACCGATCGCTGTTCACCAGACCCGACGGCCTGGCCCACGTGTGGGAGGTGGCGGCGCCGCTGTTGAACGATCCGCCCGCGGTGAAGAACTATGCGCCGGGCTCGATGGGACCGACGGAAGCCGACGATCTGGCTGCGCCCTGCGGTTGGTTGATCACCGGGAAAACCGAGGACTGATCACCGGAACGGCGAAGAACCGGGTCGGCTTTCGAGCCCCGAAACAGCCAGTGGGTCCTTTTTGTCCGAAACGATGGAATGGATCGCGTCTGGAACGTTATGTTCCTGTGGCCTGGTCACCCTCCGACTGGGCCACGACGTGTCTTTCGAAAGGCTTACCCATGCTCCTCGATCTCCTCACCGGCCTCCTGCCCATCCTCGGCGGCGGCGAAGACGGTGGCATCACCGGACCCATCACCGGTGGCCTCACCGATGGTCTCGGTGAACTTCTCGACGGACTGCTCGGCGGAAGCACCGGTAGCTTCGGCTCCAGCTAGGCCCCATTCCGCGAAGTCCGACGGCAAGGCCCCGTTCCTCCACCGGCGAGGATGCGGGGCCTTTCCGCGGTCGCGGGAGCTCACGGGCGGCGCGGCATCAGCATCAGGGCCGCCAGGTAGATCAGCACGACTGTGCCACCGCTGAGCACTGCACCGGCGACGGTGGCGACGCGAACGAGGTTGACGTCCCAACCGAAGTAGTCGGCTATACCGCCGCAGACGCCTCCGATCATCTTCTGCGAGTTGGACAGGGTGAATTCTCTGGGGGAATTGCTCTCGAATGTCATGGTGAGAAGTCTGCGTCGCCGACGCCTGTGGGCACATCGGGGCTTTCACCCATATCGACCCGGAGAATCGAACGATCGAGAAAAAAGTCGCCGACCAAGTTCGGTGACTTTTACGACGCAGACACTCGACCTGTTGTCGGCGCGAGGATTACGGTCGGAAGTGTCGGTCGCTTCCGGTCCGTCCCCCTTGCAGACCGGAAGCGTGTCCGATGCGTCCGGTTGCGCTCGGTGTTCACCGAATCGCCATGGACCGGTCACCGATGAGCACTAACTTTCGGCGCATGACCGACTTCGATCTCCGCAACGGCGTGGCTGCACGCAAGAATCTCAGCGACGTGCGGGACATCACGACCGCCGTGGATCTTGCCGATACTTCGGGGTTCGTCGTCGACGACTCCGATGACGACGACCCGGTGCTGCTGACGGTCCCGGGCGGTCACGTCGTCGACACGTGGCGGGAGAACTACCCCTACGACGAGCGTATGACCCGCGCCGAGTACGAACTCGAAAAGCGGCTGCTGCAAATCGAACTGCTCAAGCTGCAGATGTGGTCCAAGGACACCGGACGACGCCACGTCATCATCTTCGAGGGTCGGGACGCCGCCGGTAAGGGCGGCACGATCAAGCGGTTCATGGAGCACCTCAATCCCCGCGGCGCACGCGTCGTCGCGTTGGAGAAGCCGTCGGTGCGGGAGTCGACGGAGTGGTATTTCCAGCGGTACATCGGGCATCTGCCTGCGGCCGGCGAAATTGTGATGTTCGACAGGTCTTGGTACAACCGTGCCGGTGTCGAACGGGTCATGGGGTTCTGCACCGAGGAGCAGCATGCACAGTTCGTTCGGCAGGCACCGCTGTTCGAGCAGATGTTGGTGGACGAGGGCATCAGCTTGACCAAGTTCTGGTTCTCGGTGTCGCAGCACGAGCAGCGCACTCGCTTCGCGATCCGGCAGGTGGATCCGGTACGGCAGTGGAAACTGTCGCCGATGGATCTTGCGTCACTGGACAAGTGGGATGCGTACACCGCTGCGAAGGAAGAGAACTTCCGCGCCACCGATACCGACGTAGCACCGTGGACCGTGGTGAAGAGCAACGACAAGAAGCGCGCGCGGATCAACGCGATGCGGTTCGTACTCAACAAGTTCGACTACGCCAACAAGGACTCCGAGATCGTGGGCGAAACAGACCCGTTGCTCGTCGGTCGCGCGAAAGACGTGCTCGGAGAATAATTCTGGGCTACATACCGGGGTCTGCTCGGTGAACGTCCTGCGTCGCTTCGGTATCCGCGCAGTGAGTTCGTGCCGCGTTGTGCACCGCGACGGTGGTTGCGGTAGGAAAGTGGTAGGCCGTATTACCTACGGCTGTACGAAGAGACGAGCATCAGGAGTTCTCATGGGTTCAGCTGCGCAGTTCATCACCGACATTGCAACCGGAGTCTACGACGGCATCGTCGACGCGATCGTCGAGCAGATCGTCGGCGTGCTGACGTCGGGTAGCGCCGCGTAATTCGTCGGTCTACGAGTCGCGGTCGCTGTCGGGGGCGGCCGCGACTTTCGTCTCCGTGACCGTTTTGTGACAGCTCACCAAGATTTCTGACTTTTCGATGCCAATGCGTGTACGAAACGTTATCCGTTCGGGTAGAAATCTTCATGCAGAGGTAATCGAGTGACGACCGTCACGTTCGATCTGCACATCCCTCGAACAACAAGGAGCCTGTCGCATGTCCGCTGAACTCGGTGACCTCTTGGCAATCTTCATCCAGCTCTTCTCGGGTATCAGTTCTTCCTCCGACTGACATCCCGGCTCCGCGCCGTAGGCCTCGGCCTGGACGGCCGACCGGAGCCGAATCGATGAACAGTAAGGCCCGCGACGCCGCGTCGGCGGCGAATCCCCCTCTCTCGAAGGAGTTTTGATGGAATTTCTCTCGCTGTTGCTGCAGTTGCTCGCTGTCGGCAGCTCCGAAGGAACAGGTTCGGTCGTCAACATCCCCGGCACGCTTCCCAGCTGAAGCGCGACTCCGAAGCCGGGCCCGACTTACCGTCGGGCCCGGTTTTCGTGGTTTCGAAGTGTCATTCGTTCGACCGAAATATGCTCCAGCGGTCGATGATTCGCCGCCGACCGGGTAGACCTGAACCTCATCGTCGATGCGCTCGGTATCGACGGTAGTAGAGGGGGCACCATGCTCGAAGCCGTAGTCGGCTTCATCAACAGTCAACTGTTCTGGTTCAGCTGGTCGACCGGCAGCTACCACCCGATCATCCTGTGAGGTAGTGCCCTGGGGAAGGTGCGGTCGCACCGTCATAGGGTTGGCCGATGCAGACGGTTCCGATTCAGATGCCCGACGGTTCGACGGTGCCGGTGACGCTGTTTCCGAGTGAGGGCCGAGACGATGCGCCCGTCATCGTCGTTCTCCCGGGTCTCGGCATCCCCGGCGGCTACTACCGGCTGTTCGCCGAAGCGCTCGTCGCCCGCGGATTCCATGCTGCGATCGGCGATCTTCGGGGCCAGGGGGACAGTAAGCCGAAGCCGAGTTCGTCGAGCAGGTACGGATATCAGGAACTGGTCTCGGTCGACTTTCCGGCGATCTTCGAGGTGGTGCGCGAGCAGTTTCCCGCCGCAACCCCGTATCTGCTGGGCCACAGTATGGGCGGACAACTGGGCGCGATGTACGCCGCCCGAATTCGAGGCAGGCTCGGTGGCTTGATCCTGGTGGCATCCGGGTCGCCGTACCACCGCGGTTTCGGCACCACTCGCGGGGTCCCGCTGTACTTCGGCGCGGCGGCGATGGCGATCACCAGCAACATCGCCGGATTCTGGCCGGGGGACCGCATCGGGGTCGGCGGATTCGGTCGTCAATCACGAGTGTTGATCGACGACTGGTCCAGGTTCGCCCGAACGGGCTCGATCGAGCCGGCCGGTGCCGACATCGACTACGAGGAACGGATGGGCCGGCTGACCCTACCGGTGCTGGCAGTGACCATCGAGGGCGACGATCTGGCACCCAAGGGTTCGATGGAGAATCTGACGGCCAAGCTTGCCAACGCCGACATCACCACCGAACACATCGACGAGCCGCTGGGCCACAACGGGTGGATCCGCAATCCCACAGCGGTGGCCGACCTGGTCGAGCGGTGGATGCACCGCTGACACAACCCCGTGCCGAACGATACGGTCGTTTGGATTAATTCATGCGATAAGTTCCAACTCCGCGCCCGTTCTGGTGTACAACGCTAGTGACTCAACTTCTGTTCTGCCGAAGATAGCGAGCACGTGTATGAACGGCCTGGGGGCTACAGCTCGTCGGATCGGTAGGGGTGTGCTCGTGGCCGCGTGTATCGCTGCGTCGGCCTCGCAGGGCACGGCCCTCGCCGCGCCCGACGCGTCGACGTCGTACGTGGTGCGAACGGAGGAGACCGACGCCGTCGCCATGACGGCGTTCGTGCATTCGGCCGCGATGGAGCGGACCATCCCGCTGAAGATTCTCCGCTCTCCGGACCGTGCGAAACCGAGCCCCACCGTGTACCTGCTCAACGGCGCGGGCGGTGGGGTGGACGGTATGGACTGGTACACCCAGACCGATGTCGTGTCGTTCTTCGCGGACAAGAACGTCAATGTGGTCACACCCGTCGGCGGGGCCTATTCCTACTACACGGACTGGCAGCACGACGATCGCGTGCTCGGCCGCAACAAGTGGGAGACCTTCCTGACCCGCGAACTGCCGCCACTCGTCGACCAGCTGCTGAAGACCAACGGCCGCAACGTCATTGCCGGGATCTCGATGGCTGCGACGTCGGTGCTCAATCTGGCGGCGCACAACCCCGGTCTCTTCCGGGCGGTCGGCTCCTACAGCGGCTGCGCCTCGACCACCGATCCGTTGGGCCGCGCGTACGTCAAGACCGTCGTATCGATGGCGCTCGGAACCGACGTGAAGAACATGTGGGGCCCGGACGGCGACCCCGACTGGGTGCACAACGACGCTGTCGTCAACGCCGACAAATTGCGCGGCACCGCGCTGTACATCTCCAACGGCAGTGGCCTGGCGGGGGCATCGGACACCTTCGACGGAACCAACCCCAACGGCCCCGGTTTCGTGCTGCTGAACCAGATGGTGGTGGGCGGCGCCATCGAGGTCGCCACCGGCGACTGCACCCGTCGACTGAAGAGCGCGCTCGAAAAGCTGGACATCCCAGCCCATTTCGAGCTACGGGAACGCGGGACGCACTCCTGGGGATACTGGCAGGACGATCTCCACAATTCCTGGCCGATGTTCGAGCAGGCTCTGGCCGACTGACATCACCGGCTCTCGAGGTGCCGCCACAGGAACTCGTACGTCAGTGCGGTCTTGAAAGCCAGCTGCGCATTGTCCGACGCCCCGCCGTGGCCGCCCTCGATGTTCTCGTAGTAGCTCACGTCCTGACCGAGCTCGGCCAGCCGCGCAGCCATCTTGCGGGCGTGACCGGGATGGACTCGATCGTCTCGGGTGGACGTGGCGATGAGTATCGGTGGGTACTTCCGCTCGGACGCGGCCACGACGTTCTGGTACGGGGAGTACTGCGAGATGAACTCCCATTCGGCGGGGTCGTCGGGGTTCCCGTACTCGGCCACCCAGGACGCTCCCGCGAGCAACAGGTGGTACCGCTTCATGTCCAGTAGCGGGACCTGACATACCAACGCCCCGAACAGTTCCGGGTACTTCGTTTCCATGATGCCCATCAGCAGGCCACCGTTGCTGCCGCCCTGGGCGGCCAAGCGATCGGCGGTGGTGATCCCTCGGGCCACCAGGTCGCGGGCGACCGCGGCGAAGTCCTCGTGGACCAGATGCCGGCCCGCTCGCAATACCTGGGTGTGCCAGGACGGTCCGTACTCGCCGCCGCCGCGGATGTTGGCAACGACGTAGGTGCCGCCGCGTTCGAGCCACGTTCGACCCATTGCTCCGCTGTAGCCGGGCGTCATCGAGATCTCGAAGCCGCCGTAGCCGTACAGCAGTGTCGGGCCGGGGCCTGCGTCGCCGCGTCGGACGACGAAGTAGGGGATCGCAGTGCCGTCGTCCGACTCCGCGAAGAACTGTTGCACGGTCATGCCGTCCGCGTCGAAGAAAGCGGGAGCCTGCTTGAGTACCTCGAGCGCGCCGCCGACCGTACCGACCAGCAGCGTGGCCGGGGTGAGGTAACCCGAGGAGCCGAGGAAGAACTCGTCCCCGTTCTCCTCGGCGTCCGTACCGATGATCTCGGTCGACGCCAACTCCGACAGCCCGTCGACGGTGGTCGTATCCCACCCATGTGCACCGGGTGTGAGCACATGCAGACGAGTACGGACATCCTGCAGCGTCACCAGCAGCAGATGATTCTCGGTCCACGCGTACTGATGCAGGGACGTGTGCTCGTCCGGAGTGAACAGAACCGCCAGAGATGCTGTGCCGCTCATGAATTCGTCGAAGTCGGCCGCGAGCAGAGCGCCCGCCGGATGGGTGACGCCGTCGTAGGTCCACTCGGTCATCGTCCGAACCAGCAGCCAGTTCTCGTGGACCGAGGTCGATGCGTCCGTCGGCGTCGGAATGCGGGTCACCGCCGTACCGTCGAGCACGTAGGTCTCGGAGTTGTAGAAGTCGGTGGACCGCTGCACGAAGTCGCGCTCGAATCCCGGCGTGCGGTCGTGCCACGCAGAGATCGAGATGTCCTGGGATTCGCCCTCGTAGACGGTCTCCGCGTCGGCGAGCGGTGTGCCTCGGTGCCATCGCTTGGTGATCCGCGGATAGCCGGATTCGGTCAGGGACCCCGGTCCGAAATCGGTGCCGACGAACACGGTGTCGGCGTCGATCCAGCCGATGTCGGTCTTGGCCTCGGGCAGCGTGAAACCGCCGTCCTCCGTAGCGCAGAACGTGCGGGAGTCGAGATCGAACTCGCGTACCACCGTCGCGTCGGCACCGCCTCGGGACAGCGTCACCAAAGCGCGCAGCTGGTCGGGGCGCAGTACCTGAGCGCCGCCCCACACCCAGTTCTCGCCCTCGTCGGCGGCCAGGGCGTCGAGATCGAGCAGGACGTCCCACTCGGGTTCGTCCGTGCGGTACTCGTCCATCGTGGTGCGTCGCCACACCCCGCGGATGTGCTCGGCGTCGCGCCAGAAGTTGTAGAGGAACTGCCCGCGCCTGCGTGCGTACGGGATCCGCGCATCGGTGTCGAGAATCTCGCGTACACCCGCCACGGTGGCGTCGAAACGCTCGCCTGCCAGCGCCTGGATCGTCACCTCGTTCTTCTCGCGTACCCACGCGAGTGCGTCGTCGCCGGTGACGTCTTCGAGCCAGAGGTACGGGTCGTCCGAGAAAGCCATGGCACAGTTCTAGCAGCACACGTGCGGTCGGGTGCAGGACGCGTGCGAGGCTACCGGCTGGTAACGAAGACCAGGTCGAGACAGTGTCGGAGGGCACGACTACGCTGGGGACTCGTGACCTCACACTATGACGTCGTTGTCCTCGGAGCCGGTCCCGGTGGGTACGTCGCTGCTATCCGCGCGGCACAACTCGGACTCAGCACTGCCATCATCGAGAAGAAGTATTGGGGCGGTGTGTGCCTGAACGTGGGCTGCATCCCCTCGAAGGCGCTTCTCCGTAACGCCGAGCTGGCGCACCTCTTCACCAAAGAGGCCAAGCTGTTCGGTATCTCGGGTGAAGCATCCTTTGACTTCGGCGCAGCATTCGACCGCAGCCGCAAGGTTGCCGACGGACGCGTCAAGGGCATCCACTTCTTGATGAAGAAGAACAAGATCCCCGAGTACGACGGCCAAGGCACGTTCACCGATGCCAACACCATCGAGGTCGAACTGTCCAAGGGCGGCACCGAGACGATCACGTTCGACAACGCGATCATCGCGACCGGCAGCACCACCAAGCTGCTCCCGGGAACCGAGCTCAGCAAGAACGTCGTCACGTACGAAGAGCAGATCATGACCAAGGATCTGCCGGGATCGATCCTCATCGTCGGCGCGGGCGCCATCGGTATGGAATTCGGGTACGTCCTGAAGAACTACGGAGTCGACGTCACCATCGTCGAGTTCCTCGATCGCGCGCTCCCCAACGAGGACAAGGACGTCTCGAAGGAGATCGAGAAGCAGTACAAGAAGCTCGGCGTCAAGGTCATCACCGGCGCGGGTGTGCAGAGCATCGACGACGACGGCTCCAAGGTCACCGTCGAGATCAAGCACAACAAGTCCGGTGAGAGCGAGACCTTCACCGTCGACAAGGTGATGCAGTCCGTCGGATTCGCTCCTCGCGTCGAGGGCTTCGGTCTCGAGAAGACCGGTGTCGAGCTCACCGATCGCGGTGCCATCGGCATCACGAACACGATGCAGACCAACGTCCCGCACATCTACGCCATCGGCGACGTCACCGCCAAGCTCCAGCTCGCCCACGTGGCGGAGGCGCAGGCCGTGGTGGCTGCCGAAACCATCGGCGGCGCAGAGACATTGCCGATCGACGACTACCGCATGATGCCGCGCGCCACGTTCTGCCAGCCGCAGGTTGCCAGCTTCGGTCTCACCGAGGACCAGGCCCGCGAAGAAGCGCAGGCTCGTGGATCCGACATCAAGGTCGCGAACTTCCCGTTCGCCGCCAACGGCAAGGCACACGGCCTGGGCGACGCGACGGGCTTCGTCAAGCTCATCGCCGACACCGAGCACGGTGAGCTGCTCGGTGGCCACCTCATCGGACCGGACGTCTCGGAGCTGCTGCCGGAGCTGACCCTGGCCCAGAAGTGGGACCTGACGGTCAACGAGCTGGCCCGCAACGTCCACACGCACCCGACGCTGTCGGAGGCACTGCAGGAAGCGATCCACGGCCTCGCAGGCCACATGATCAACTTCTGATCTCTGCTGTAGAACGACGAACGGCGGCGACCACCTCGGTGGTCGCCGCCGTTCGCTTCGTTGTTGGGTGCTAGGACTGCTGTCGGGTGCTAGGACTTTCGCCAGTGGTCGAATCGGCCCTTGATGTCCGACGCCACGTCGCCGATTCCGTTGCCGACGGCGTCGACGGCACCGGTGAAGCCGCTGCCGATGTCGCGGACCGTCTTGATCAGCGGGTCCTCCGACGTGTCGAAGTTGTTCTTGTACGTGCGGGCCGCGTTACGGAACTCCTCCGACACCTTGGCCTCGTGATCGGTGGACCGGCGCGGGTAGTCGCCGCGGAGGACCGCCGCGTACTCGCCGGTGTCGACCCACTTCTTCAGCTCCGCAGCGCGCAGCACCGAGAACGGGTGCGAGAGGAGTTCGAGATTGAGCAGCTTGAGCACGCCGTCGCGCAGGTCTCCACTGGCCTCGTACTCGGCGGCCTGAGCGAGGAAGGCGTCGACGTCGATTTCGCTGATACGTGCGCCGCCCGCCAACTTGAGCTGCACGCTGATCGCGGTGTGCACGTCCTGTCCGCACAGTAAACCTGCTCTGTCGCCGGATAATTCGGACTTGCGCTGCCATTCCATCAGTCCCGCGATGACCGCGCGCAAGGCCCAGCCGCCCACCGGAACCCAGCCGACCGTGCCGGCGAGGCGCATCAGGTGCATGAGAACGGTGCGGTACACCGCGTGGCCGGACAGGGCGTGGCCCAGTTCGTGGCCGACGACGAATCGCTGTTCCTCGTAGGTCATGATGTCGAGCATGCCGGTGGTCAGGACGATGAACGGTCGATCCATTCCGATGGTGAACGCGTTGACCATCGGCGACTGAACCACGAACAGCTCCGGAGTTTCCTCCGCGCCGAGAATCTGCACACAATCGGCTCGAAGATCGTTCAGATCCTTGAACTGGCGTTCGTCGACGCGCACCGCGGTGGCCAAGTACATCAGGCGGTGCTGTCTCTCGCGCAGCAGTCCGGACAGCGTTCGCAGCACCGTGTCGAAGCCCTTGAGGGTACGAAGAGTGACCAAGGCTGCTCGGTCCGAAGGGTGTTCCCAAGTGCGAGAAGAGATATCGGGAAACTCGATACGAGTACGGTCCGGTGCGTGTGTCACTGTGTGGCTCCCAGTCTGATCGGTCTGTTTGCCAAAGTATCAGTAAAAAGCCCTTCCGGTTCGTTCTTGACCACGGTCAGGTCTCGCATCGCCGGGGGTACAGCAGGGTCGGTAGCGCTAATTCTTGGTGGCACTGACGAATTGGGCGAGACCGCGGATGTCCTGCTCGATGTCGGTCATGCCCGCAGCAGCGAACATCTCGGTGAACTGCCCCTTCGGGAACATGCGTACCCCGACGGCGGCAGATCCCAGGCCGACGACGGTACGCAGCGGTGCCAGGCCCAGTTGACAGCTGGTCATGATGGCGATGCGTCCACCCGGGCGCAGGACGCGGATGAGCTCGTCGACCACCTGCAGTGGATGTGGCACGAGATACAGTGCGGCATAACAGCATACGGCGTCGAATGTCGCGTCGGCGTACGGGAGTTCGTCGGCATCGCCGCGAACGTACGCCGCACGCGGCCCCCGATTGTCGCGGACTGCGCGAGCGATCATGGCCTCGGAGATGTCGAAGCCGACGGCGATACCGTCCTCGGTCAGCTGCTCCGACAGGAATCTGGTGAAGTTGCCGGGGCCGCAGGCGACGTCCAGGACTCGCTGTGGCCCGTGTAACCGCAGGTCGGCGACGGCCTTGGCGCGTTCGGCGGACATGGGCAGCCCGCCGATTCCCATCATCGACACTCCGAACGGGCGCCAGATGTTCTCGTAGATCGCCGCGACACCGGGGTTGTTCATCGCTCGGCTGGCCATCGTCGGATTGGGGGCTTTGGCGTCGCCCATGAGTTCGACGTAGCCGCCGTCGATCCGGGCGCTCGTGCGGACCGACTCCGGTTCGATCATCGCCAGAGCGCGGCGCAGTGCAGTCTCGGGTGTCTCGTTCATCGTCGTGGCGGCCGGTCGCCGTAGTCGCGTTCGACGCGGAGGGTGCCCAATGTGGTTGCGAGCCCGTCGTATTGGGTGACCAGCAAGACGAATTCGATGAGGCGACGTTCGTCGAACTGGGTCGCCAGTTCGGACCATGTGGCGTCGGTGAGCGTCTTGGTCTCGATCAGCTCGTCGACGGAAGTGAGGATGGTGCGGTAGCGAGTCGACAGCCCAGGGGCGTGCGGGCCGGTCATGATCAGCTCGAGCAGGTCTCGGTCGATGCCGGCTCGACGGCCCAGGCGGATGTGGTGGTCCATCTCGTATGCCGATTCGCGCAGGTGCGCCACCCGGAGAATCACCATTTCCGATTCCTTGCGGGAGATCTTTCCGCCCGGCATCAGATGGCCGCTGTAGAACAGCCACGCCCGGTACAGGCCGCCGGTTCGACCGAGAGTGGTGAACAGGTGGGGGTTGGGTACTCCCGCGCCTTTGGCGATGACCTTGCAGATGACCCAGTTGACGGGGCCGAGAGTGCGGGCGGTACCGGACGGAATGCGAGGAGTGGTCACGATCACACCTTACCGACTGGTAGCTCCGCCGTCCGGGGACGCGGCGGGGTGATGATCTGGAGGGTAGGCTAACCTCTTTTGTGTCTCGCATTGTTCTACCCGGAGGTCCCTCGAAGTGGTGCAGTTCAAGCTCGGTCTGACAGCGTTGGCCATCACCGCGCTCGCGGTGGCGGCAGGAGCGACGGCATGCTCGTCGGCCGATACCGCCGACGGGTCCGCCGGCGAAGCGACTCGAACGGTCGAGACCGTTCGAGGCTCGATCGACGTTCCCGACCATCCTCTGCGGGTCGTCACCCTGGAACCGGTGGAACTCGACACCACGGTCGCGCTCGGCATCGTGCCCGTCGGCACGGCGGTGCTCAGCGAAACCGCCGGTGTGCCGGCCTATCTCGGTACGGAAGCGGCCGGCATCGCCACGGTCGGCACGGTGGCCGAACCGACCATCGAGGACATTGCTGCCGCGCAACCCGACCTCATTCTCGGGACGGAGACTCGGCACGCGCAGTACTACGACCAACTCTCCGCCATCGCGCCGACGGTGTTCATCGCCTCCCAGTCCGATCCGTGGCGCGACAGTGTCCGATTCGTCGGGCGCGTTCTCGGCAAGGAAGCGAAGGCCGAGGAACTGCTCACCGCCTACGACGACCGGTGCGCCGAGATCGCCGAAAAGCACGACACCGCCGGGAAAACAGCGCAACTGATCAGGCCGCGCAGTGGTGAGCTGACGCTGTACGGGCCGTCGTCGTTCGCCGGAAGCACGCTCGAATGCGCGGGCTTCACCACCCCGCCGCGGCCGGAATGGGCCGACGAGATCTCGGTCGACCTCTCGCCCGAGCTGGCGGCTCAGGCGGCCGCGGACCTGATCGTCGTCACCGCCGACAACCCGTCGGACCCCGGCGCAATCCCGTCGTCGATCACCGACAACGCTGCGACACTGCCCAATCCGCATGCGGTGGACCTGTCGTACTGGATCACCGGCGTCGGGCCCATGGGCGGACAGACCGTGCTCGACGACATCGATCGTATTCTGTCGGATGCCAAGTGACGCATCAGAGTCGGACCGCGCCGGCCAACGCCGCGGCCTGACGGGCGCGCTCGACCACTCGGTCGCGGGACGAATCGATGTGTGCAACAAGCGTATCCAGCGCCGTGTCCAGCTGCCCGGCCAGCAGGTGCTCGACGATCGCGAGATGTTCATCGATCGCCGAGACCACGGCCGACGCGTCGAGACCACCGAGAATACGCACGGGCCGCACCTTGGCGTTGACGGCGCACAGGGCCTCGGTCAGAGCCGCATTGCCCGACGCGGCCGACAACGCGACATGGAACTGTTCGTCCATGGCGACCATGTCGTCGGTGGTCTCCGGTGGGTGCGCACGCAACCCGGCCCACGTCGACGCCAACGCCGACAACGCCACCCGATCGAAGGACTGCGGTGTCGAGCGAGTGATTCCGCGGGACTCGAGAGTCGACCGCAGTTCGTACAGATCCGGTAGGTCGCCGAGCCGGGGACGATAGGGATGCAGACCGGCCTCGTCGCGCACGACCAGACCGTCGGCTTGCAGACGTGCCAGCGCCTCCCGCACAGGAGTGCGCGAGACGCCGTACAGCTCGGCGAGACGCTCCTCGCCGAGCCGTTCCGTGGAGCCGATCGCACCGGAGATCAGATCCCGGCGCAGTGACGAATAGACCTTCTCGCGAAGGTCCTTGCGCGGCACGATACGCCCGGTCAGATCGCCATGGCTGCGCGCACGTCGGCCTCGGAATCGGATCCGCCCACACCGGTGGACGTGATCCGGCCGGCCTCGAGAATGTAGTACTTCTGGGCAGATTCCAATGCGAAGCCGATGTGCTGCTCCACCAACAGCACTCCGAGACCGCCGCGGCGGGTGAGCTCGATGACGGTGCGCTCGATCTCGGCGACGACCGACGGCTGAATGCCCTCGGTCGGCTCGTCGAGAATCAGCATCCGCGGTTCGGTGATCAAGGCTCTTGCGATGGCGAGCTGTTGGCGCTGGCCGCCGGACAGTAGGCCGGCTCTGCGAGTCAGCAATTCCTTCAGCGCCGGAAAGAGGTCGAGTGCCTCGTCGATCAGTGCCTTGCCGCGCTTGCGCCCGTCGGCCACCACCTGCAGATTCTCCGCTGTCGTCAACTGACCGAACGACTGCTGGCCCTGTGGCACGTACGCCAGACCGCGGGCGACGCGGGCGCTGGGCCGCAACGCACTGACGTCCTCACCGTCGAACATGACCTTGCCCGAGTTCACTTTCAACAGCCCGACCGCCGCGCGCAGCAGCGTCGTCTTGCCCGCACCGTTGTGGCCCATCACCGCCGCGACACCGTCGGCCGGAACCGTCAGCGACGCACCGTGAACGACCTCGCTGCGGCCGTAACCTGTTCTGACGTCGACCAGTTCAAGCATGATCGGCTCCCCCTTCTGCGATGTGCTCGAGTTCCTCGCCCGCCGCGGCGGTGCCGAGGTAGACCTGCTGAACCTTAGGATCGGCCTGCACCTCGGCCACGGTGCCCTCGGCCAGAACGCGTCCGGCCGCCAGCACTGTCACCGAGGTCGCGAACATCCGCATGAAGTCCATGTCGTGCTCCACCACCACCACGGTCCGTTCACCGCCGATGCGTTGCAGCAGCTGGCCCGTCTCCTCACGTTCCTCGTGGCTCATGCCGGCGACCGGCTCGTCGAGCAGAAGCACATCGGCGTTCTGCACCAACAACATTCCGATCTCGAGCCACTGCTTCTGGCCGTGCGCCAGAATTCCTGCGGCCTTGTCTCTCTGGGCCGTCAGACCGATGGTCTCGAGAGCCTCCTCGATGGCAGGCAGCACCGATCCGCGACGACGCAACATCGTCAGCACCGATCGTCCGGATCCGGCGGCGATGTCCAGGTTCTGCAGCACCGTCAGATTCTCGAAGATGCTGGCGGTCTGGAAGGTTCGGCCGATGCCGAGGCGCGCGATCTGATGCACCTTCTTGCCCAGCAGTTCCACTCCGGACTTGGTGACAGAGCCAGTGGCCGGAACAAGTCCGGTGATTGCGTCGATCAGCGTGGTCTTGCCGGCTCCGTTCGGTCCGATGAGGAAGCGAAGATCGCCCTGCATCAGCGTCAGATCGACGTTGGTGTTGGCCTTGAAGCCGTCGAAACTGACTGTCAGATCGCGGACTTCGAGGTACTGACTGGACATGCCGGCGTTGCCGCCGAACGTGGGCTGCGGGCCTTCGACATGGATCATCGTGCGAGCTCTTTCTCTGGTTCCGCGCTGGCCTCGGGGACCGATTCGGGCTCTTTCTTTCGCTTGCGCAGTGCGAAGAGTCCGGCGATGCCGGCGGGGAAGAATCCGACGACCACGACGAACAGCAGACCCTGCGCGTACGTCCAACCGGACGGGAACTGCTCGGACAGCGTGGTCTGCGCCCACGCGACTCCGAGCGCGCCGAGAACCGGGCCGAGCAGAGTGGTGCGGCCGCCGATGGCGACGCCGATGAGAAACGCGATGGACGGAACGATGCCGACGTCGTTGGGGGAGATGATGCCGACGATCGGGACGAACAGCGCACCGGCGAGACCGGCGAAGAACGCTGCGGCGACGTACGCGACGATCTTCACGTTCGCCGGGTCGTAGCCGAGGAAGCGCACTCGCTCTTCCTGATCGCGGACGGCCACCAGTAGTTCGCCGTAGCGCGAGTACATCAGCTGGCGGGTGATGGCGACGACGACGAGCAGTACGCCCGCAGCGATGAAGAACAGCATCTGCTTGTTGGCGGGGTCGTTGAGGTTGAACCCGAAGAACGTGCGGAACCTGTTGAGCCCGTTGGATCCACCGGTGGTCTGCTGTCCGATGAGCAGGATTGCGAAGGCGGCGGCCAGTGCCTGACTGAGGATCGCGAAGTACGCGCCCTTGACGCGACGCTTGAACACGCCGAGGCCGAGCACCAGCGCCACAAGTGCCGGCACGAACAGGATGCCCAGGATCGTCGTGATGGGCGAGGTGAACGGCAGCCAGTACGAGGGCAATTCACGGATACCGGCGATGGACATGAAGTCCGGTACCGCGTCGCCGCGCAGATCGGCGTCGGAGATCTTCAGATGCATGGCCATGATGTAGGCACCGATGCCGAAGAAGACACCCTGGCCGAGGGTGAGCATTCCGCCTCGGCCCCAGGCCAATCCGATACCGACAGCCACGATCGCGTAGCAGATGAACTTGCCCAGCAGATTCAACCGGAAGTCGCTGAGGACGGCGGGCGCCACAGCGAACAACAGGATTGCGGCGAGCGCGAAACCCAGCAGAGCGCCGCGCTTGGCGATGAACTCGCTCATACCAGGCTCCTTGTCTTGACGGCGAACAAGCCCTGCGGGCGGGCCTGCAGGAAGATCACGATGAGGACGAACACGATGACCTTGGCGATCGAGGCCGTGGTGCTGTATTCGATGAACGAGTTGAGGATTCCCAGGGCGAAGGCGGCGATCACCGCGCCCTTGATCTGGCCGAGTCCACCGACGACGACCACCAGGAAAGCGTCGATCAGGTAGCTCTGTCCCACAGTGGAACTCGTGGATCCGATCAGAGTCAGTGCCACGCCCGCGACACCCGCCAAACCGGAGCCGAGGAAGAACGTCGAGATGTCGGTCCGGCGGCTCGAGATGCCCGAGGTTTCCGCGAGATCGCGGTTCTGCACCACCGCGCGGATGCGTCGACCCATTGCGGTCTTCTTCAGCGCGATCGACAGTGCGACGACGGCGACGACCGCCAGCACGAGAATGAAGATTCGGGTCTTGGGCACCACGGCACCGAGGATGTCGACGCCGCCGCTCAGCCATTCCGGCGAGACGACGTTGACCGCCGGGGCACCGAAGATGTCGCGGGCGAGCTGCTGCAGGATGAGCCCGACGCCGAACGTGACGAGCAGGGTGTCCAGTGGACGGTGGTACATGCGCTGGATCAGCGTGACCTCGAGCAGCACACCCATTGCGCCGCCGACGAGGAAGCCGACGATCAGCGAGATGAACAGTGATGCGCCGCCGGTCGAGACGATCTGCTGCACTACGTAAGCCGTGTACGAGCCGGCCATGATGAACTCGCCGTGCGCCATGTTGATGACGCCCATCTGACCGAACGTCAGTGAGAGCCCGAGGGCGGCGAGCAAGAGAATGGATCCGATCGACAGGCCGGTGAACAACTGTCCGATCACGACGTCCATGGGGGAGCTCCTTCGGAGCATGTGAGTGGAACTTCGTAGCAGGCTACGAAGTTCCACTCACATGGGTGGTGGTCAGTTGAGGTCGGAGGCCCAGTCGTAGGTCTCGAGGAACGGGTCGGGAGCGATGGCCTCGGGGGACTCCCACACCGTGTAGATCAAGCCGTCGGGCCGGATCTCACCGATGCGGGCGGTCTTGGAGATGTGGTGGTTGTCGCCGTCGATGACGACCTCGCCCTCCGGAGCGGCGAAGCTGACACCGTCCGCTGCGGCCTGAATGTCGGCCACCGCGAACGAATTTGCCTTCTCGACGGTGTTCTTCCACAGGTAGACCGAGGTGTACGCGGCTTCCATGGGGTCCGAGGTGGGCTTGTCGGCACCGTACTTCGCCTTGTAGTCGGCGACGAACTTGGTGTTCTCCGGGCTGTCGACGGTCTGGTAGTAGTTCCAGGCAGTGAGCTGGCCAGCGATGTTCGCGGCTCCGATGCCCGCCACCTCTTCCTCGGCGATGGACACCGAGATGACCGGCATGTCAGCAGCTTTGAGGCCGGCGTTGGTGTACTCGCGGAAGAATGCGACGTTGGAATCACCGTTGAGCGTGTTGAACACGGCGTCGGCGTCGGCGGAGCGCACCTTGTTGACGATGGTGGAGAAGTCCGTCGAACCGAGCGGGGTGTAGTCCTCGCCCTTGATCTCGATACCGTTGGCGGCCGCATACGCCTTGATCTCGCGGTTGGCGGTCTGCGGGAACACGTAGTCGCTGCCCACCAGGTAGAGGGACTTGACGCCCTTCTCCTTCAGGTAGTCCAGGGCCGGGATGATCTGCTGGTTGGTGGTGGCTCCGGTGTAGAAGATGTTCTTCGACGCCTCGAGGCCCTCGTACTGCACGGGGTAGTAGAGGAGTGCATCGTTGTCCTCGAACACCGGCAGCATCGCCTTGCGCGACGATGACGTCCAGCCACCGAAAACTGCTGCGACACAGTCGCTGCTGATGAGTTTCTCGGCCTTCTCGGCGAACACGGTCGGCTCGGATGCGCCGTCCTCTGCGACGACCTCGATCTGCTTTCCGTTGACGCCACCGGCCGCGTTGATCTGCTCGACGGCCAGTGCGATCGAATCACGCACTGTCACTTCGCTGATCGCCATCGTGCCAGACAGGGAGTTGAGCGAGCCGACCTTGATGGTGTCACCGGAGGTGTCCACACACGAGGTGGACGAGCCTCCGCCGCCCTCGGCGGTGGTGGTGTCGCTCGCCTTGCTACCGCAGGCAGTGGCAACCAGGCTCAATGCAGCCAGTGCTGCGGGAACGACCATGACGCGCTTGACGGACATGCGCTTCGAGACAGCAGGCATCTACGGCCCTTTCGGAAAGTGTGTATACGGAGATGTATTCGCGATTGCGAACAGTAAAGGCAACTTATTGCGTTGGTATTTTCTGCGGTGACGAGTCTGTTTCTCGCGTTACGAGTAGGTAAAGGCGAGCGAATGACAAGACTGCTTGACAATTTGTGACAAGCAGAGTTGACTTTTTGTCATGCCCGGATCCAACAACGTTCGCGCGCATCGCAAACAGGCACGCATCACGCAGGCCGAACTCGGCACCATCTGCGGAGTCAGCCGGCAGAGCATCGTCTCCGTCGAGGGCGGCGACTACGCACCGAGCGTGTACCTGGCACTGCGATTGGCCCGAGCACTCGACACGACAGTCGAAACACTGTTCGGCGACGACGAAGGGAAACGAACATGAGCGCATTCACCAAAGCTGCCCGCTTCGTGGGAGACCTGGACGACGACTTCTACGCCGACGAACTACAACGCGACATCTGGAACGAGGCCTCGGCCGTCGGCTTGCAGTGTTTGCTGTGGATTGGGTTCATCTCGGCGGCGATCCTGCCGTACGCGGCGGGTGTCACCGGGGCATGGATCGCAATCGGGATCATCGTCACTCTCCTTGCTGTCTCCTACGTGGTAATTGGGTACGCCCGAGCTCGGGGGGTCGAAGTGCAGAGCGCTCAGCAATGGCTCCGCGCGAGATTTGCGGTCTTCATCGTTCTGTACTTGCTGGGTGTGGGTGGAGCGTTCGTACGGCTGCTCGGTCGCTACGTGAGCGGCGATCTCGGGTCCGTCTGGATCGGGGCGGCTATCGGTGTACCGCTGGGGATCGCCGGCGCTGTAGTGGGCGTCAAGCGCAAGCAGCGGAAACAGCGAAAGGCCGAGCATGCTGCGGAGCTGGCCGAGCAGCGGGCTTTCGATACGGACGAATGAATTTGGTCTCGAATGTGTCGCACGATCTGTTACAGGGTGCAAGGATGCGTAAAGGCTTAGGTTGGACCGTCTCCGTTTCGCAGATTTGCAGGCCGGAGGGTATGTTCTGACCGATGACATCGCGATTTCCCGGTGTTGCGGCTGTAGGGGTGCTGTTCGGCGGCGGTTTCGGTAACGCGGACGGATGCACGTTCGATGTAAAGGGAGGCTCGGGTGGACGGCGATGACGACGTGTAATACCAATCCGTCCTCCGTCGCGCCACGAAGTACCAACGAGACCGTGTCGGGCGTCCACCTTCCGGTGGAGCATGCAAACAGGGAAGTCGAGACCGTGCGCAGAGAAAAGAGCTACCTCAGACTCGTAGGGTCGAGCACTCCCACGATCGAGGTTCTGGGCGGCCCCAGAACCATCACCGTCGATGTGGACAACGTTTTTCCGGGTCAGGTATGCGAGGTCCTGCACAACGGCATGCTGTCGCTGAGCCCACGCGTCGTCGTGGAAGACAACGCGACAAGCATCACGATCACCACGTTCGCGCTCAAGCCGGGTGAGTACAACGTCTCGCTGCGTCTGGACGGACGCCTGGATTGCGTCACCGAATCGCAGACTGCTGTCGTCGGCGAGCAGTTCGAGGTCCGACGCAGCTCGTAAACCTCGGCTCACAACACAGCGAAGCGGCGCGTAGCTCAGGTGAGCTACGCGCCGCTTCGCTGTGTTGTCGGTCCTGGCTGCCGTCGGGTCGCGCCAGTCAGTGACAGGTGCTGCCGGGATCGGTGTGGCAGTGCTTCTGCTCCGATGGTGCGACGTCGAGTGAGGGGTTGCGGTCGAAGAAGCCGAAAGGCTTGAGCCAGAACGAGACGGTGTCGGACGGCATCACCGGCCAGTCCTCGGGCCTGGTGATGTGATGGATGCCGAAGGTGTACCAGACCACCACATCGGTGTTCTCGATCGAACGGTTCTTCTCGGTCCACTCGGGGAGGCCATGGTCGACGCCACTCTGATTGACGAACTCGCCACTGGGCCAACGCTCGTCGGGTGAATTGGGCGTGACCCATACGGTGTGACCGATCACCTGGGAACGCTGGAAGATCGGCGACGCCGGATCGAACATCGCCGGAATCGCCGAGCCGGGCACCAACTTGTACGCGGGCCGGGTGCCGAGACCGTTGGTGACGTTGTCGTTGACCACCTTCCACGCCTTCTGCGTGTTCCAGTCGTAATCCTGCTTGCCCTCGGACTCGGTGGTGAGCGGGGTGTTCACTTGCGTCAGGGCCAGGCCGTACGGATTGTCGGGACCCATCGGAACCATCTGGGTCTGGCTGGAATAGACGGTGTTCTCGGTGCCGTCGATGTCAAGATCGAGCCGGGCGACCAGGAAGTGCTGGTGGTACGGCGCATACGTGCGATTGTCGATCAGCGTGCCCGACGGATGGGTGCTGCCCTCGTCGAAGTGGGTGACGACCATGATGCCCGTCGCGCGCACCTCGCACTCGATGTTGCCGTCCTGATAGAAGCGCCAGTAGACGAGATACTCGTAGTTGGCGACGGTGGCGTGGAAGCTGACGGTGAGACGGCGCATCCGACGCACTTCTGCCCCGGCGTCGTGATCGACGTGCTTCCACAGCACCGCGTTGTCTTCCTCGTGGATGCAGATCGCGTTGGTGATCGTGTACGGCTCGCCTTTGCTGTTGTGCAGCACGGCATCGAGGTACCGGATCTCACCGAGGCAATCGCAGCCGAGCTCGAGCGAAGTCGTCATGAAGCCCAGGCCCCACTCGCCGATGTCGAATGCGGTGCGCCGATAGTGATCCTCGGTGTGGTCACGATACGGAACGATCATCTCCGCGAACGACATTCGGTTCGCGACGGATCGCACGTTCCCGTTGTCGTCGTAGGTGACGGCGTGCAGCGTCATGCCCTCGCGGTAGTTGAACCCCACGCGCAGCGACCAGTTCTGCCACGTCAGCTTGTTGCCGTCCAGCTCGAACGACGGGCCGTCCGGCTGGGTGATCTCGAGCGGCTTCAGCGGCGGACGGCTGCTGGCGTTACGGATGCGCTCCGGAATATGGCGGGGCACGTACTCGCCCATGATCTCCGGCCGCTCGACGCGGTAGGTGTCCTCGATCTCGAGCAATTCCATCGTGTTCACGTCGATGACGCAGTGGAAGCCGCCCACCGGACCCGCGTACGGATTGGCACCCTCGGCGGCTTTGACCCACGTGTCGGACCAGCCCAGGCGTCGACCCTTGTACTTCTCGGGCGTCACCGCCTCGCCGTACGTCCAGGTGTCCATGAACACCAGATCGAGATCGGTGATCCCGCGATCGGCAAGTGCGGCAATCACATCGGGGTGTGCACGCAGCGCCGCGTCGGCCTCTTCCCACTCGTCGACGGTGAAGTTGGGCTGCACGTCCGGGATGTGGGTCCAGGATTCGGTGCTCCTGTTGTCCAGTGACACCACGGCCTTGAACGTGCTGTTCTCGGCGCGGTTCAACACCACCGAGACTGCGCGACGGGCGGGGACGGTACCGTCCGCATCGAACGCGGCGACCTCGGACTTGGACGGTTCGATCATCTCGATCGAGGCGAATCGCCACCCGTCGCCGACACCGTGTTCCCGGCCCAGAACCTCGGCGACGGCGGAGAACTCGTCGCTCGAGAGTGGGTCCAGGGGATGAAGTGTCATGCGATGGTCTCCGTCGAGCTCATCACGTGCTTGATGCGGGTGTAATCGTCCACGCCGTAGGCCGAGAGGTCCTTGCCGTAACCGGAGTACTTGAAGCCGCCGTGCGGCATCTCGGCCACCAACGGGATGTGGCAGTTGACCCAGACGGCACCGAAGTCCAGAGCCGCCGAAATACGAAGCGTGCGAGCATGATCGGACGTCCAGACGCTCGACGCGAGACCGAAGTCGACGTCGTTGGCCAGCTCGATCGCCTCTGCCTCGTCGGAGAATTTCTGCACCGTCAGCACCGGGCCGAACGTCTCCTCCTGCACGATGGGATCGGACTGCTGCACGCCCGTGATGATCGTGGGCTCGTAGAAGAATCCCTTGTCGCCGATGCGCTTTCCGCCGGTGACGATGGTGGCGTGCGCGCCGATACCGTCGACCTTGGAGCTGACCTGGCCGAAGTGGTTGACGTTGTTCAGTGGGCCGAGGAAGGTGTCGGGGTCGTCGGGCAATCCGACCTTCAGTGTCTTCGCCTTGGCGACGAGTGCGTCGACGAGCGAGTCGTGTACCGACTCGTGAACCAACACGCGAGTGACCGCCGTGCAGTCCTGGCCGGCGTTGAAGAACGCGGCCTCGGCGATGCCGTCGGCGGCCTTGGTGATGTCGACGTCGTCGAACACGATGGCTGGCGCCTTGCCGCCCAGTTCGAGGTGCGCGCGCTTGAGCTGCTTGGCAGCGGCGACGGCGACGGCGATGCCTGCCCGCACCGAACCGGTGATCGAGACCAGGCCGGGCGTCTTGTGTTCGACGATGGCTGCGCCGGTGCCGCCGTTGCCGAGCACGATGTTCAGCACGCCGTCGGGGACGATGCCCTTGGACAATTTCGCCAGCACCAGGGTGCTCTCGGGGGTGGTGTCGCTCGGCTTGAGGACGACGGTGTTGCCGGCCGCGAGGGCAGGCCCGATCTTCCAGATCGCCATCATGAACGGGTAGTTCCATGGAGTCACCTGCCCTACGACGCCGATCGGCTCGCGGCGTACGTACGAGGTGAACCCGTCCATGTACTCGCCGGCCGACTTGCCTTCGAGCATCCGTGCAGCCCCGGCAAAGAATCGAATCTGATCTGCTCCGACGGTGACTTCCTCGGCGGCGATGGTGGCCTTCGGCTGACCGGTGTTGCGACTCTGCGCCTCGACGATCTCGTCGCTGTGGGCCTCGATGGCATCGGCGAGCTTCAGCAGTACTTTCTGCCGCTCACTCGGAGTCGTCTTGCCCCAGGTCTCGAAAGCTTTGGCGGCAGCCGACATTGCGGCGTCGACATCGGCAGCATCGGAAATCGGGGCTCGAGCGACCACCGACTCGTCCACCGGACTGACGACATCGAGCATCTCGGTACCCGAGGGGGTCACGAATGCCCCGTCGATGTAGTTCTGCAGGACAGGCACCGTCATCACAACCCCTAGCGTCGACTATTTCGGTTCTGCAAAGCCTGCACCCACGGACGAGACTTTGCCACCCGACAAGATGTACACGACGATGCGAGTAATCAGGACGAAACGTCGGAAGAACAAGCAAGTACAGGAAGATGCTCAGCGGATAGCCTGTGGCAGTGCGAAACACCGAGGTGGGATACCAGCAGATCGCCGACGACACCTGGGCCTTCATGCGTCCACCGGGAAGTTGGGGTCAGACCAACACCGGGCTCGTCGTGGCACCCGGTTCGGCGTCGATGCTGATCGACACCGTCTGGGACGTGAACTGGGCCGAGCGGGTTGCCGCCGACACCGCCGAGTTGGTTGCCGCCGCACCGATCACCGAGGTCCTCAACACGCATTCGGACGGTGATCATTGGTGGGGAAACGACAGCGTGCCCGCCTCCGCACGGATCACCACCAGTGCGGCGTCGCTGCACGCGATGAAGGAGGAGACCCCGCCGAAGGGAGTATCCGCATTCGCGTCCTTCGGCAAGGCAGTCGGCTGGGTGCCGGGACCGATCGGTGCCATGGGCTCCTACATGAACCGTGTTCGCGGCGATGCGCTGTTTCCGTCGGCGCTGCCCCGGCTGCCTGATCACACCTTCGAAACCACCGAAACCATCGATGTCGCAGGACGATCGGTACACCTGCGCTACCTCGGCCCGGCGCACACCGAAGGCGATCTCATCGCTCACCTCCCGGACGTGGGGGTCGTGTTCGCGGGCGACCTGCTCTTCATCGACGCCACCCCGGTGCTCTGGCACGGCCCGCTGCAGAACTGGATCGACGCCCTCGACCACCTCCTCGAACTCGACGCCGACGTGTACGTTCCCGGCCACGGACCCCTGTGCGGCACCGACGAAATACGCGCCGTGCGCAGCTACTGGACCTGGGTCGGCGAGGCCGGACGAGCGTGCTTCGACGCGGGACTCGGTTCTACCGAGGCCGCCCTGAACCTGCTCAAATCACCCGAATTCGGCCATTACGCGCACTGGGATTCGCCGGAGCGACTCATCCTCAGCATGAGCACGCTCTACCGCCTGTGGCGAGGCGAACCCGCTGCGCCACCCACGCTGACGCGTCGAGCACGCGCGTTCGCCGACGCGGGACGCTATCTGCGGGAGCGCTAGTGTCAGACTTTCGCTGAGGCTGCTGGTTACCGGGCTCCGAACACCTTTGTCAAGGACGCGGCGTGCGCGAACAGTGGGGTCGGATCCGGTTGTTCTGCAGTCGGTTCGAGTACGACAGTGGTCGCGCCCGCATCGAACCAGCGCTGCAGATTGCTCATGGCGGCATCGGAATCGGATCCGACGGCGACATATACGACGATGTCGTGACCCGGCCCTGCGGCGATATGCCCGACGGCAGTCCGCAGCTGATCCGGGTCCGTCTCGCTCGTGAGAATGGTGCCGACACTCCTGCGGCCGCTCAGAGCAAGGGTTTTCGGGCCCGTGGCCCCGACGAGCAGTGGAGGTGCCTGCAGCGGAGGCCAATCGAGCTGCACATTGTCGAGCGAGACGTACCGACCCTGCGTGGTGACGCTCTCGCCCGCCAGGAGAGCGGTGAGGGCTGTCATCTGCTCGTCGAGCAACGTCAGCGGAGACTGCACTCGTGCGCCGATCTGGCCCATCCACGACTGGACGCCGTGGCCGAGTCCCACGCGGAGCCGGCCCGGATGGACCCGAGCGACGGTCGCGATCTCCATGGCCGTCGACGCCACGTTCCGCATCGGAGTGGGCAACACCCCGATGCCGACGTTCACGCGATCGGTGCTCGCGAGAATCAGTGCAGCAGTGGACAGTCCGCCGGAGAAGAAGCAGTCTTCCCACAGCCAGACCTCGTCGACGCCCGCGGCATCGGCTGCGCGAGCCGCCTCGACCAGTGCCTCCGGGGCGATCTCGGGCCTGAGTACAACGCCGATTCGGGTCATGGGAATTCTCTTTCTACTCAGCGAACGAGGTACGGGGACACCGAGCTTCGGTGCTCGTCTATGTCGAGATCCTTGCCGAGCGGCGGAAACGCACGCTGCGGGCAATTCGAGCGTTCGCAGACCCGGCAACCCGCTCCGATCGGAGTCGCGACCGCCGAGCCCTGCACGTCCAGTCCGTCGGCATAGACGAGCCGTCCTGCATGGCGCAGTTCGCAACCGAGGCCGATGGCAAAAGTCTTGCCGGGCTGCCCGTATCGCGCGGCGCGGCGTTCCACCGTTCGCGCTATCCACAGGTAGTTGCGCCCGTCGGGCATCTCGGCGATCTGCGTCATGATCTTGCCGGGATACGCGAACGTCTCGTACACGTTCCACAGCGGGCACGTGCCACCGCTGGAGGAGAAGTGAAAGCCGGTGGCGGACTGTCGTTTCGACATGTTTCCGGCGCGATCGACCCGGACGAACGAGAACGGAACACCGCGCATCTCGGGGCGCTGCAGCGTGGAGAGTCGGTGGCAGATCGTCTCGTAACTCACCGAGAAGAAGGCCGACAGCCGCTCGATGTCGTATCGGAAATCCTCGGCGACGTCGTGGAACTGGTGATACGGCAACACCGTCGCGGCCGCGAAATAGTTGGCGAACCCGAGCACCGCCAATTTCTTCGACGCCTCGCTCGTGAAGTTTCCCTCGTCGGCCATCTTGTTCAACAGATCACCGCATTCGAGATACGCGAGCTCGGCGGCGAACTTGAACACCTTCTGCCCGCCGGAGAGGTGAGGAGAAATCTCCAACACCCGCGTCTGAGGGTCGAACCGATGAAGCACATTCTCACCGAGGTCGATGCGATTGACGATCTGCACGTCGTGCACCGTCCGCAACCGCTTCGCGATCTCACCGCCCACATCGGCGCGATGGAACCGGATCCGCGATGTCAATGCCTCTGCGGCGGTATCCAATTCGTGCAGATAGTTCTGTCGTTGATAGAAGTAGTCGCGCACCTCTTCGTGCGGCTTGCTTATCGAGCCGCTGCCGCTGCCGTCGGAGAATCGTTCCTCGGTCGCTGCCAACAGCTGAGCCGTCGTATTGCGGTATCGGCGATGCATATTGACCATTGCCCGAGCCAGCTGTGGGTGCGAGCTGACCATCTGCGCGATCTCGTGCGGATCGGCGTCGATGCCCATGTCTTGATCGAGTGCGACTTCGCGCAACTCGGCAACCAACCTGGTGTCGTCCTCGGAGGAGAAGAACGAGGTGTCGACGCCGAAGACCTCCGAGATGCGCAGCAGAACCGGAACCGTCAACGGACGCACGTCGTGTTCGATCTGGTTGAGATAGCTGGCAGAGATGCCGAGTTTCTGCGCCAGAGATACCTGGCTCATGCTGCGTTCGCTGCGGAGCTGCCGAAGGCGAACGCCGACGAAAGTCTTGGACACGGTTGCCAGGCTACGCCTGCGAAGAATTGCCTTAACACCGTTCGCAACTAGCTGCTGGGTCACGATTCGGTGACCGTCGGGAACATTAGCCGAAGTAAAGGCGTATACCGATATACGAGCTATTCATCACGCACCTCGAGGAGCGGTCATGTCCAATCGTCAGCGCACATCGGAAATCGTCAGGGACGTCGTCGTCTTCGTCACCGGAGCCGTTCTGGTCGCCTCCACCGTCTGGCTTCCCGTCCAGGGCGACCAAGAAGTCACCGGAGCCATCCTGGTGCTCGGCATCCTTGCGGCATCGTCGGCGCTCTGGGCCATCGGATCCGCGTCCAGGCAGAGTCACTGGACTCACGTCGGCCTCGGTGTGTTGCTCGCCGTCTCACCCGCGCTGATGGTCTTCCCCTCCGGATTGCTGGCCGCGGACCTGTTCGCCATCGTCGGCGGACTCGTGATCGCCGCCATGGGTGCGCTGGGGGTCATCGCGTCGCGCCGGGCACCGGTCACCTCGCGAGTAGTGGCCTCCAGCAACGAGCGCACCGGCGTTCGCATCTGAGCCCTTCTCTGCAACTGATGCTCCACTGACTGGGGCGGGCGCGGTAAATCCCGTGCTCGCCTCGGGAAGTGGAGCATTTCGTGCATTCAGCGCCGGGTCGGCCACTGCGACCGGCCTGATGCAACTGGTGCTCCACTCCCCGGGGCGGGCGCGATGAATCTCGTGTGGGGCCCGGCGAGTGGAGCATTGTGTGCAGTCATCGCCGCGATGCCCGGCGCCGCCTGACAACCGACGCGATTTCGGCAGCCACGTCGTCAGGCGCGGTGAGCACATCGAACGCCGAGTAGCGCAGCACCAACCAGCCATCGAGGATCAGCGCGTTCTGTCGTCGGCGATCCTTGCTGAATACAGCTGCTGCACTGTGGAATTCGCGACCGTCGACTTCGACGATCGTTCGGCTGCGGCGGTCGACGAAATCACACACGAACGGACCGACTGCAGCGTTCATCTCCAGGCGCAGGCCGAGTCGATGCACTGCGCGGCCCAGGGCGCGCTCGGGCTCCG
The DNA here is from genome assembly GCF_002259025.1 of Rhodococcus sp. 05-2255-1e. Lineage (NCBI taxonomy): Bacteria > Bacillati > Actinomycetota > Actinomycetes > Mycobacteriales > Nocardiaceae > Rhodococcus > Rhodococcus sp. 05-2255-1e. The sequence goes on from NZ_NOZE01000009.1 coordinate 730,313, forward strand.
ACGCAAATCTCGATACCTCGAGCCGCACCTGACGAGCCAGCTCGACGTTCCCGTGCCGACCCGGGTAGCGGTCGAGTAGGCAGAGCAGCGAAGCCGGGTCCATTCCGAACTTCAGGCGCTCGTCGATCAGCAACTCGGCATCGGGGCGGGGGAGTAGCGCCAGGCAATCGAGCATCGTCTGCGCAGAGATGGTGCAGGGCAGCGCCGCGACCTCGTCGACGAGCGTGGAGTCCATGTCGCGACGGTGCAGCCGAAGCCACGACGGAGGTCGCAGCCGCGCAGTTCGAGGGACGGTGGCGTCGAGCATTGTCGGTTCGGTGGTCCAGCCGCGCAGGTACGCGGCCGATCGATGACTGAGGACGGCATCGGGTCGCCACAGCGTGATCGCCCGACAACGGTCCATCGTCGACGGCTCCCCGCGCATATGGACCGTCGGCAGGACGCGGGTGAAGCGACGCGAGATGGTGCTGGGGTGAATCCCTGCGGCGACGAGATCCCTCCACGTGGTGGGAGTGGAGCCTGCGGGGGTGGGAGTGGAGCCTGCGGAATGACCTGCGGGGGTGGGAGTGGAGCCTGCGGAACGACCTGCGGGGTTGTGGTGTGTCATGGCTGGAGCATCGGTGTGTCGTTGTGAGGTGTTGATCGGTCGACCTGGGGAAATGGAATGGCCTGTGCATGGCCGATGGCTTGTGGATGGTGCAATTCCTGCTCCACTCGACGCGCTCGCAGGGGGGATTCTCCGACGAGAGATCGCGAGTGGAGCACCTTGTGCAGCGTCCACATCGTGAGACACAGCGTGTGTGACGTCCATCACTACCGAGCCGTTTACTGACTCGATTCAGACGCTCGATTCAAACCGTACAAGCGTCCCGTAAAGAATTTTGTTCATTCCGTTCACCAACTGGGGATTCGTCGCTACCGACGAGTAACCACGCTGCCCGATCGACGAGGTATGTGAGCCCCGAAAATTTGCAGACTTAGCAAAGGGCTCTGGAAAGCTAGCCAAGATTGGCACTAACAACTGGTAGACGCCTGTTTTCGGGTGTGCCATTGTTTTGGAGTACACCAGAAGGGCCTGGCAACGATGTGAAGATTCGTCTCGCGGCAGGCCGAGAAGCAGAGAAGAGACTGGAGCTCCGATGTCGACCACCGGCACCCCGAAGACCACCGCCGAGATTCAGCAGGATTGGGACACCAACCCGCGCTGGAAGGGCGTCACCCGTAACTTCACCGCGCAGCAGGTCTCCGACCTCCAGGGCACTGTGGTCGAAGAAGCCACACTCGCTCGCCGCGGCAGCGAGATCCTGTGGGATCTCGTCAACAACGAGGACTACATCAACTCGCTCGGTGCCCTCACCGGCAACCAGGCCGTGCAGCAGATTCGCGCCGGCCTCCAGGCGATCTACCTCTCCGGCTGGCAGGTCGCCGGCGACGCCAACCTCTCGGGCCACACCTACCCGGACCAGAGCCTTTACCCGGCCAACTCGGTTCCGTCGGTCGTCCGTCGCATCAACAACGCACTCCTGCGCGCCGACGAGATCGCCAAGATCGAGGGCGACACGTCCGTCAAGAACTGGGTCGCACCCATCGTGGCCGACGCCGAAGCAGGCTTCGGTGGCGCACTGAACGCATACGAGCTGCAGAAGGCCATGATCGTGGCCGGCGCTGCCGGCGTGCACTGGGAAGACCAGCTCGCGTCGGAGAAGAAGTGCGGCCACCTCGGTGGCAAGGTGCTCATCCCCACCCAGCAGCACATCCGCACCCTGACCTCCGCCCGTCTGGCCTCGGACGTCGCCGACGTCCCCTCGGTCATCATCGCCCGCACCGACGCCGAGGCAGCCACGCTGATCACCTCCGACGTCGACGAGCGTGACCGCGAGTTCCTCGACGGAACCCGCACCGCAGAAGGCTTCTTCGGCGTCAAGAACGGCATCGAGCCCTGCATCGCCCGCGCCAAGGCCTACGCACCGTACGCAGACCTCATCTGGATGGAGACCGGCGTCCCGGACCTCGAGGTCGCCAAGAAGTTCTCCGAGTCGGTTCGCAGCGAATTCCCGGACCAGCTGCTGGCCTACAACTGCTCGCCTTCGTTCAACTGGAAGGCACACCTGGACGACGCCACCATCGCGAAGTTCCAGAAGGAACTCGGCGCCATGGGCTTCAAGTTCCAGTTCATCACCCTCGCGGGCTTCCACTCGCTCAACTACGGCATGTTCGACCTGGCACACGGCTACGCCCGCGAAGGCATGACCGCGTTCGTCGATCTGCAGGAGCGCGAGTTCAAGGCTGCAGAAGAGCGTGGCTTCACCGCCATCAAGCACCAGCGTGAGGTCGGCGCGGGCTACTTCGACCGCATCGCCACCACCGTCGACCCCAACACGTCGACCGCAGCACTGAAGGGCTCCACCGAAGAAGGCCAGTTCCACTGAGCTAGCCCGCCTCCCCGGATCTTCAGCGCACCCGTCAGGCGGTCCGCAACTTTCGTTGCGGGCCGCCTGTTCTGTCTTGCGAAGGTTTTGGGCGTACCCCAGCAGAGTTACCCCCATCTCGCTTTGAGCTGTTGTTGCGCAATGTATTTCGAAGGAGTGTCATTGTGACGGTCGAGAGGGTGGGGATCGTCGGAGCCGGACAGATGGGTGCGGGAATCGCAGAGGTCTGCGCCCGCGCGCACGTCGACGTGGCGGTCTACGAACAGACTCGCGAACTGGCGACGGCCGGCCGCAGTCGCATCCTGCAATCACTGGACCGCGGAGTGAGCAGCGGCAAGATCACCGAGCGCGAACGAGAACACGCCGCCTCCCGGTTGCGGTTCACCTGCGACCTCGGGGACTTCGCAGACCGTCAACTCGTCGTCGAAGCAGTCCTCGAGGACGAAGAGATCAAGTCGGCAATATTCGCAGAACTCGACGCGGTGGTGTCCGACGCGAATGCCGTGCTCGCGTCCAACACCTCGTCCATTCCGATCACGACGCTCGCGTCGGCCACCACGGCACCGCAGCGCGTCGTCGGACTTCATTTCTTCAATCCGGTACCGGTGTTGCCACTCGTCGAGCTGGTCACCACGAGCACAACGTCCTCTGCGGTGGCCGACCGCGCCGAAGCCTTCGCGGGAGATGTTCTCGGCAAACAGGTGGTGCGATCCGCGGATCGCTCGGGCTTCGTCGTCAACGCACTTCTCGTTCCGTATCTGCTCTCGGCGATCCGCATGGTCGAGTCGGGATTTGCCACCAAGGAAGACGTCGACAAAGCGACGGTTCTGGGTTTGGCGCACCCGATGGGACCGCTCGCGCTCGCGGATCTCGTAGGTCTCGACACCGTCAAGTCCATTGCCGACTCCATGTATTCGGAATTCGACGAGCCGCTGTTCGCGGCACCGCCGTTGTTGCTGCGCATGGTCGAGGCGGGACAGACGGGCAAGAAGACCGGGGCCGGGTTCTACCGCTACGAGAACGGCCGCGTAGCAAAGTAGTGGGCGTCTCGGGCGGGTCGCCGCGCAGCGGCTTGCCGAGCGCTATTGTCGGTCTGCCGGTGCAAATCCATCGATCCCAGGGAGCATGTCAGTGAGCAAGTCCAAGAAGTCGAACGGTCTGGTGCCCAAGGCATTCGGAATCGGGTTGGCCGCAACAGGCGCGGCCCATTTCGTGGTGCCGGAGGCCTTCGAGGGAATCACCAAGCTTCCGTTCCCCAAGGACACTCGAACCTGGATCAGTCGTAACGGGGCCACAGAACTGGCCGTCGGCGTGGCGATCGCGTACCCCAAGACCCGCAAGATCGGACTGGTCGGTCTGGCAGCGTATGTTGGATGGCTCGGCGTCAATATCGCCAAGAACAGCTGACGTTACTGTTGCGAACGACTCGTTCGGAGCAGGAATAGCCTGGTCGTAGCGGTAGCTGTGTTGCGCTTACACAGATGCGTAGGTAGCAATGTAGATATGACTTCAGCTACCGCTTACCAGGCCACCGCTCCGGACGCTCCGCTCGAGAAGGCGACGATCGAGCGACGCGCAGTCGGACCGCACGACATCCTCATCGACGTCAAGTTCGCGGGCATCTGCCACTCCGACATCCACACCGCCCGAAACGAGTGGGGCGGCACCACGTACCCCGTCGTTCCCGGACACGAGATCGCCGGCATCGTGGCCGAGGTCGGCTCCGAGGTGACCACCCGCAAGGTCGGCGACCGCGTGGGCGTCGGCTGCTTCGTCGACTCCTGCGGCAAGTGCGAGGCATGTCTCGACGGCGACGAGCAGTACTGCACCAAGGGCGTCGTCCAGACGTACAACTCCACCACCTACGAGGGTGAGTTCACCAACGGCGGCTACTCCACCCAGATCGTCGTCACCGAGAAGTTCGTACTCGGAATCCCGGAAGGCGTCGAACTCGACGTCGCAGCGCCGCTGCTGTGCGCAGGCATCACGCTGTACTCGCCCCTCAAGCACTGGGGAGCCGGCCCCGACAAGAAGGTCGCCATCATCGGTATGGGCGGCCTCGGACACATCGGCGTCAAGATCGCTCACGCCATGGGCGCGCACGTCACCGTGCTGAGCCAGACGGATGCGAAAGAAGCAGACGGCAAGGCCTACGGTGCCGACGAGTACTACGCCACCAAGGACACCACCGCGCTCAAGGATCTGCAGGGCAAGTTCGACCTGATCCTCAACACCGTCTCGGCCAACCTGCCCATGGGCAAGTACCTGGGACTGCTGGCCCGCAACGGCACCCTCGTCGAGCTCGGTGTTCCCGAGAAGCCCCTCGATATCCCGGCATTCGCCCTGTTGACCAACCGTCGCTCGTTCGCGGGCTCGATGGTCGGCGGCATCGCCGAGACCCAGGAAATGCTGGACTTCTGCGCCGAGCACCACATCGGTGCCGAGATCGAGGTCATTCCGGCCGAGAAGATCAACGAGGCATACGACCGCGTCGTCAAGTCCGACGTGCGCTACCGCTTCGTGATCGACGCAGCCACGCTGTAACTGTCTCCTTGGACGCGTGAATGGTCCATTGACCTGCCCAGACGGGGGTCGATGGACCATTCACGCCTTCGAAGGGGGTTCAGCTCTCGGCGAGTCGCTGCTTCTCGTATTCGACATCGAAATCGGCTGCGGGCCAATCGAGATCGAGCTTTTCGAGCGCGTCGATGAGAATTTCCGTGACGGCCAGTCTGCTGTACCACTTGCGGTCGGACGGGACGACGTACCACGGTGCGTGGTCGGTATCCGTGCGATCGAGAACCCGCTGATACGCCGTCCGGTACTGCGGCAGGAAACCACGCTCGGTGACGTCGCCCGGGTTGTACTTCCAGTGCTTCTCGGGTCGATCCAGCCGTTCCTGCAGTCGCTTCTTCTGTTCGTCGGCCGAGACGAACAAGGCCACCTTGACGACGACCGTGTCCTCGTCGACCAACTCCTTCTCGAAGGCGTTGATCTCGTCGAATCGCTTCTCCCACACCTGCCGTGGCACGAGGTCGTGGACCGCGACGACGAGAACGTCCTCGTAATGGGACCGATCGAACACCCCGATTCGGCCTGCGCGCGGAAGAGCTTTGCGGATGCGCCACAGGTAGTGGTGTTGCTTCTCCTCCTGGGTCGGCACCCCGAACGACGCGAGGTCGACGCCCTGCGGATCGACCATCCCGATGACGTGCTTGACCATGCCGCCCTTGCCCGCAGTGTCCATGCCCTGCAGCACGAGCAGAACCGACTTGGTGCCGCCTGCGCGCCCGTGGGCATAGAGCTTTTCCTGAAGCGCCGCGAGCACCGCACCGCGCTGCTCGAGGACGTCGTTGCCGTGTGCTTTCGCGCCGTCGAACCCCGGAGTGGCGGTGAAATCGATGTCCTCCACACGAGGAGAGGCACTGGCGCGCAGCACATCGACGGGAGAGAGCGTCCACAGTTTCGACTTGTCGGCCATAGGCGGAAGACTACTTCTCTACCATGGGATTCATGGCCCCTACCATCGCAAAAGCCGAGACTGTGTCGCGTGAGCAACTGCTCGAATTCGTATCTCCGCGGCACCACCACACCCTGATCACGCGTAAGCGCGACGACGGTCTGCAGGTCTCCCCGGTGTCCGCAGGAGTGGACTCGGAAGGCCGCATCGTCATCGCCACCTACCCCGAGCGCGCCAAGGTGCACAACATCCGCCGCACGCCGGCCGTCACCGTGTTGGTGCACAGCGACGACTGGAACGGCGACTACGTCCAGGTCGACGGGACGGCCGAGATCATCGATCTCCCCGACGCCGTCGAGCCTCTGGTGGAGTACTTCCGCAGCATCGCCGGCGAGCACTCGGACTGGGACGAGTACCGCGCAGCGATGGTGAAGCAGGGAAAGTCGTTGATCCGCATCACGATCGACACCTGGGGCCCGATCGCCGCGGGTGGATTTCCCCCGGGAAGAGTGTGACAAGCCCGCCCGGGAGAGTGTGACAAGCCCGCCCGGGAAGAGTGTGACAAGTCCGCCCGGGCGGGTGTGAGCTAGCCCTTCAGCGGTGCTGCGAACAGTGGCACTGCGTTGTCGAGTGCGTATCGGGTTCCCGCGACCGACGCGGCCGAGAATGCGTTGGACAGGTCGGTGTCACCGAGCACGACGAGGCGTCCGTCGCGGGCCGACGGGAGTCCCTGGATGAGCGGGTTCTCGGTGATGACCTCGGGTCCGCTGCCGATGGGGAACATGACCGTCAGGTCGGCGTCGAGGTTCGCGATGTTCTCCTCGGAGAGGTCGACGCTGAATTTCCCGGGTTGGGCGAGGTCCTGGATGGCCGGGGCGTTCGTCAGTCCGAGTGCTTCGAGGAAGTCGACTCGGGTGTCGCCGCGTACGTAGGCCCCGCTCTGGCCGCTGTACAGCGTGCCGACGGCGACGGACTTGCCGGCGAATTCCGGGTTGGCAGCGACGGTCTCGGCGAATTGGGTCTTGGTGTCGTCGATCAGCTTCTTGCCTTCGTCGACTTTTCCGAGCGCCTCGGCGACGATCTCGGTCTGCCCGTCCCATGTGGTGCCGTAGGCGACGTCGGTTCCCGGAGGGGCCGCGACAGTGGGGGCGATGTCGGACAGCTGGTCGTACACGGCCTTGTCGTTGGTGCTCCTGGTCCACAGGATCAGGTCCGGTGCCAAGGCGGCGACCGATTCGACGTCGATGTCGTAGGTGGCCAGGATCGTCGGGTCTGTGTCGTACTTTTCGGTGACCCAGGGGCCGAGGCCGTTGCCTCCGACGCCGAGCCAGTCACTGGCTCCGACGGGCTGCACGCCGAGAGCCAGTGCGGTTTCGGCGTCGGACCAGCCGAGTGCAACTACTCGCTGGGGGTCGGCCGGCACCTCGACCTCCCCGAACATGTCGGTGACGACGGTGCCTTCAGCAGCCGAGTCGGCCGAGTCGCCGCCGTCGGAATTACCGGATCCGCACGCGGTCAGGGTCAGAGCGAGGGCCACGGCTGCCGCAGGCAGGGCCAGAGATCGAGAAATGCGCATAGGGCACGCTAACCTATCAAGCGCGGAAGTGCTCCACGATCTTCGCGCAGAAGGCAGGCAGGTCGTCGGGGTTACGACTCGACACCAGGTTGCCGTCCACGACCACTTCCTCGTCGACGACAGTCGCACCGGCGTTGCGCAGGTCGGTCCGAATGCTCGGGTAGGACGTCAGCGTGCGGCCTTTCAGTACGTCTGCTTCGGCCAACGTCCACGCGCCGTGGCAGATGACTCCGACCGGTTTGCGCGCCTGAACGAATGCGCGCACGAATTCCACTGCGTCCGCATCCACGCGCAGTTGATCGGGATTCGTGGTGCCGCCGGGCAGGATCAACGCGTCGAAGTCGTCGACCGATACCTCGCCCGCGATCTTGTCGACACTGAACGTGTCGCCTGCGTTCACGTCGCTGTTCATGGCTTGGATGTCGCCGTGATCGAGCGACACCAATGTGACTGTGGCACCAGCATTTTCGACGGCTTCACGAGGCTGCACCAATTCGACCTGCTCGACACCGTCGGTGGCGAGAACGGCAATGCGGCGTCCGGACAATGTTTCGTTGCTCATGCTCGTTCGGATTACCGGCGCGATCGAGTTTCAAACGAGAACCGTGTGCGCGGCAGTGGTACGAATGGACACATGAGCGAATCACCGATCGAATCTCCGACCGAGGATCGCGTCGAGCAGAATCTGCCGATCGCGGACGAACCGGACGAGCCGGATGCGGGCGATCTCCCCGTCGAGGCCGACGCCACGGACGTCATCGAACAACGCACCGAAGTTCCGCTCGACGACGAATACGACGAGCGCTAGGACTTACCCGGCTCGTCGTCCACCAGAGGATGCGGCTGCGACTTGAACTTGGCCGGTGAGCCGTCGGCCATGGCCACGCCGTGGATGCCGCCCCACATCATCATGCAGAGGTAGTCGATCAGGTCATCGGCGGACATGGACTTGTTCGAGATCCACCAGTGCGTGGCCAACTGGACTGCGCCGACGATGGCGAACGCCCACGGCACCGAGCCGCCCGAATCCATCTCGCGTTGGCGCAGCCGCTCACCCAACACGGTGGAGAGGAGTTCGGCGATCATGCGCTCGGACTCGGCCACCACGTCCCGGTTGTTGCCGGCGTTGTTGGCCATCACGTAGAGGTACACCTCGGGATCGGTGGCCACCGTCTCGACGTAGGCGGTCACCACCACCCGGGTCAGCTCGTACTCGTCGAGCTCGTGGGAGATCGCGGAGTAGATGCGCGGCGCGAGGGTGGTTTCGACGTACCGGGACATCGTCGCGCTGGTCAGATCGTTCTTGTCGGTGAAATACCGATAGAGCACCGTCTTCGAGATACCGATCTCCGACGCGATCTCGTCCATCCCGATCTCTCGACCACGCAGCCGGATCGCGGCCAACGTACCGTCGACGAGCTCCTCGCGTCGGGCAATCTTGTGCTCTCGCCATCGACGCTTGCGGCCGTCCGGCTTCTCGATCTTGGGCTTGTCCGCGTCCGCCTCGGGGGCGTCCTCCGAGGCTGCCGCCGCACTATTTTTCACCACGTCACCCACCTTATGCGTCGGGTACGACACAGGAGGGGGCCGTGCCCGGTTGATCGGTTGCGATTCTGGGCACAATGTCGGGTGTGCAGCTCATGAACTTCGACGACGAGACCAAGCGTCGCGACCTCCGCAAGATGAAAACCGTCGCGACGGGATTCCTCGTCTTCGCCTCGATCGTCTATCTCTTCTGCCGCTGGCAGGAATCCACCGGGGCCGGGGCATGGGTGGGGTACGTCCGAGCGGCGTCGGAGGCAGGCATGGTGGGCGCGCTGGCGGACTGGTTCGCAGTGACGGCCCTGTTCAAGCATCCGCTGGGCATTCCGATTCCGCACACAGCCCTGATCAAGAAGAAGAAGGACCAGCTCGGTGCCAGCCTGAGCTCGTTCGTCGGTAGCAACTTCCTCGCGCCCGAGGTCGTCTCGGAGAAGGTCGCGTCGGCTCAGGTGCCGTTGCGGCTCGGCACCTGGCTCGCCCAACCCGACAATGCGGAACGGGTGGCGGCCGAGGCGGCAACGGTGCTGCACGGCGTGGTCGACGTGCTCAACGACGAGGACATCACCGCCGTCATCGACAGCACCATCGTGCGCCGACTGGCCGATCCGCAATGGGGTCCGCCGATCGGCCGCATCCTCGACGAGCTGCTTCGCGAGAACCGTCAGCTGCCGCTGATCGACATGCTGGCCGAGCGGGCTCATCAGTGGGCACTGGGCAGCCAGGAAATGATCGATCGTGTGGTCGCCCGGGACTCGCCCAACTGGTCGCCGAAGTTCGTCGACACGCTGCTGGGGGAGAAGGTCTACAAGGAACTCGTCGAGTTCACGTGGAAGATCCGCTCCAATCCCGAACACGAGGTGCGCCTGGCGGCGAACAAGTTCCTCGTCGACTACGCCAACGATCTGCAGAACGATCCGGCCACCATCGAGAAGGCCGAGAAGCTCAAGGCACAGATCATGGGCCGCGAGGAGATCACCGGGCTCGCCGCGTCGACGTGGAAGGTGGCAAAGCGTCTGATCACCGAGTCGGTGGACGATCCGACGAGTACTTTGCGCAACAAGATCAAGGAGAACACGGCCAACTTCGGCATTCGACTGCGCGACGACGACGAATTGCGCGGAAAAGCCGACGGTTGGCTGCTGGGTGGGGCCCGTTACATGGCTGCCAACTACGCAGACGAGATCACGACGATCATCGGCGACACCGTCGCGCGCTGGGACGCCGAGGAAGCGAGCAGGAAGATCGAACTGCAGGTCGGACGGGATCTCCAGTTCATCCGGATCAACGGCACCGTCGTCGGTTCCATCGCAGGCCTGGCGATCTACACCGTCTCCGATCTGATCTTCGGGCACTAGTGCTAGCAGAGTGCTTGCAATAGTTAGCACCCTTCGGTACCGTCCAGTAGGACACCGAAACCAGGAGGCCGAGATGGCCGAGAACGAGGGGGATCTGGTCGCCAAAGCGACCGAGGCGACGCAGGTGGTCGCCGAGGCCGGAGACCTTGTCGCCGCAGTCGTCACGACTGCAGCCCAGGACATCGGAAGCTACATCCGGTCCCAGCGAGAAGCCGCACAAGTATCCATGCGGCAGCTCGCGAGCAGGGCCGGAGTGAGCAACCCGTATCTGAGCCAGATCGAACGCGGACTACGCAATCCGTCCGCAGAAGTGCTTGCGCAGATAGCCAAGGGTCTGCGCGTCTCCTCCGAGGTGCTGTACGTCCGGGCCGGGATCTTGGAAGCGCGTCCCCACGGTCCGGTGCGCGAAGCTCTGCTCGGCGATGAGCACATCACCGAACGGCAGAAGCAAGTGCTGATCGAGATCTACGACTCGTTCTGTCGTGAGAACGAGTCGACGCAAGAGCCCGAAACCGACGAACAGGAGACACCAGATGTCTGATTCCAAGAACTTCGAGAACGTCAAGACTCCGATCTACGCAGCTGTCGGTGCCGGCGACGCAGTCGTCCAGGCCGTAGCAGATGTCGTGGCACAGGTGCGCTCGCGCGCCGAGAGCCGGACCAGCGAGGTCAACGCCCGCATCGCAGACCTCTCCGACGAGGTCACCGAGGGCGTCGAGTCGCTCCGCGAGCGCCTGACGAACCTGCCCGCAGAGCTGCCCGACGAGATCGCCGAGCTCCGCGAGCGCTTCACCCCGGACGAGCTTCGCAAGGTAGCCGAGGCGTACCTCAAGGTCGCGTCCGACCTGTACACCTCGCTCGCCGAGCGCGGCGAAGAGACCGTCGAGCGCATCCGCCGCACCCCGGCAGTCGAAGAAGGCCTTGAACGGGCCAACTCCGCCGCCAACGACGTCGTCGACCTCACCGAGCACGCTCTCGGAACTGTCGCATCGCAGACCCGCGCAGTCGGCGAGCGCGCCGCAGCTCTGGCCGGCATCGCGTCGGACAAGGTTCGCGAAGGTGCCGACGAGATCTCCGAGGCCGCCGACGAGCTCGCCGAGAACATCGACGAAGCCGGCGACGAAGCCAAGGACAAGGCCGTCGAGGCGTCCGACAAGGTGAGCGGCGTGGCAGGCAAGGTCGAATCCAAGACCCGCGGCACCGCCGACGCACCGATCAAGAAGGCTGCTCCGGCACCGGCCAAGAAGACGGCACCGGCACCGGCCGCCAAGAAGACCGCACCGGCACCGGCTGCCAAGAAGGCTCCGGCCAAGAAGACCACCAGCTAAAGCACTCGTAAAGAAAACGACCCCTGCACCGCACGGTGCAGGGGTCGTTTCTCGTACACTGGGCGACGTGATTGCGAGCAGCTTCTCCCAGACGATCTTCCTGATCCTGCAAATCATCTCGATTGCAGGGGCTGCGTACGCAATCTTCCACGCGCTACGCCAACGTGCCGACGCTTTTCCGGCCACCGGCAAGCTGACCAAGAACGCCTGGCTGGGCATTCTGGCCGTCGGGCTGCTGCTGACGCTGATCGGCCCGATCGTCATCATGTTCTGGATCATCGGAGTCGTCGCGATCGCGGTGTACCTGGTGGACGTGCGTCCCAAGATCGACGGCATTCAGCGCGGACCGCGCTGGTAGAGGGGCTTCGGTGCCTGTTCGGCGCTGGGCGTAACCTCTACCGCACCCGCTCGGGGGTCACAGGTAGAGGGGAATATCAGTGGTTTCACGCAAGGTAATCGAACGTTCGCTGCTCGGAGTCGGAGGCATCGCCGCGGCCGCGAGCATCGGGGCCTTCGTCGTTCGGCGACGTCGACTGCATTCGTTCACCAAGACCACGGACGTGCAGCCGGACGAGTTGCTGCAGCATCCCACGGCCGAGCCGACCGTCACCGAAGTCGTCACCGACGACGGCGCACACCTGCACGTGCGGAGCTACGGTGACCCCGATGCCGAACCAGTCCTGTTCAGTCATGGTTGGACCTGCTCGGCCGATTACTGGTTTCCGCAGATCAATGCGCTCGCAGGTCGCTACCGCGTCATCGTCTACGACCAGCGCGGACACGGGCGCAGCGACGTCGGAACGCGTCCGCTGAGCCCCGACGTACTGGCCGACGACCTGTCGGCCGTTCTCTCGGCCACCGTCACCGAGGGCAACAAGACCGTCCTGGTGGGGCACAGTATGGGCGGCATGTCGATCATGGCGTGGGCCGGAAATTACCCCGATCAGGTCGACCGCCTGGTCAGCGCCGTGCTGCTCGCCAGCACAGCGACGGATTCCCTCGTCCGAGAGACCACCGTCATCCCGTTGCCGCAGCGCTTCCCACGGGTACCCGCTCCGGTGGGACGCGCTGTGCTGAGCTCGGCGCTACCGCTACGGCCGTCCCCGGTGACCCGCCAAGCCATCAAGTACATCTCGATGGCTCCCGGTGCCACGCCCGCCGAGGTGGCGTTCTGCGAGAAGATCGTGCTCGAGTGCGCGCCGCGTACCCGGGGTATCTGGGGCGCTGCGTTGAGCGACCTCGACATCCGCGAGGCGCTCGAGAACATGTCCGTGCCCACCAGCGTGCTCGTCGGATCTGCGGATCGACTGACCCCGCCCGTGCACGCGCGCAAGCTCGCCCGAGCACTCGACGACCACGATCACCTGAGCCGACTGATCGTGATCCCCGGAATCGGCCACATGAGCTCGGTGGAAGCGATCGACGACTTCAACGCCGAAGTGGTTCGCCTGCGGAACCTGTGACCCTAACGGTCTAGCTGAACACCACGGTCTTGCGTCCGTGCACCAGGACGCGATCCTCGAGGTGCCAGCGCAGGCCGCGGGAGAGCACCAGCTTCTCGATGTCGCGCCCCTGACGCACCATGTCGGTCACCTCGTCGGAGTGGTCGACGCGGATGACGTCCTGCTCGATGATCGGACCTGCGTCGAGCTCGGCCGTCACGTAATGGCACGTCGCGCCGATGAGCTTGACGCCACGGGCGAACGCCTGGTGGTACGGCCGAGCACCGACGAACGACGGCAGGAAGCTGTGGTGGATGTTGATGGCGCGACCGGCCCAGTGCTCGCACAGCGACTCGGGCAACACCTGCATGAAACGCGCCAACACGACCGCGTGCGGGTCGTAGGAGTCGACGAGCGACCGAACTTCCTCGAAGGCCGGTCCGCGCTCGGACGGGTCCTTCGCGAACTCGACGTGATGGAAGGGTGTTCCGTGCGCCGCAGCGACGGGCTCGAGCGACCTGTGGTTGCCGATCACCGCCGAGATCTGAGCGGGTAGCTCCCCGCCGGCCGCGCGGCCCAGGAGATCGTGCAAGCAATGCGCTTCCTTGCTCACCAGCAGCACGACTCGCTTGGGTGCGCCCGAATCATGCAGTGCCCATTCGGTTTCCGGGCCGAGCTCGGCAGCCACCTCGGCGAAGCGGGCACGCAGATCCTCGACACTCATGCTCACCGACGAGGCCCGCACGGCCTGACGCGTGAAGAACCAACCGGTATCGGGATCGGCGTGATAGGCGGCCTCGACGATCCAGCCGCCGACCTCGGCGAGGAACGTGGAGATACGGGCGACGATGCCCGTCTTGTCTGGGCAACCGAGGGACAGAACGTAGCGGCGATCCTCGGACACGGAAGAACTCATGAGGGCAATTCTCTCAGGGCGCTCGCAACCCGGTTGCCACCAGTGTCCCGAGATCGATCGAATCGATGCCGCGCTCGGTCAGCGACGCGAACAAGTCCGCTCGAATCCGCCCGACGGCTGCATCGTCGAACGGGGTGAGGGCACCGCGCAGAGCACTGCCCAACACGAAGCTCCACACGAACGACTCGGTGGCGGGTACATGATTGCTCAGCTCGGATACCCGGACGTCCGTCGTACCCGCCGCCGCGAGCCACGTACCGAGCAGATCGGCCGTCTCCATCCGCCGGATCGGGTGCTTGTCGTACCCCTCCTGCGCGAGGCGGCCCTCCTGCTCGGTGGACGGTGAATGTGCTGCGATCACCTCGAAGTACGCACGGGAGAACGCCTCGATTGCGCCCTGACGCCACACCGTCACCCCGACGCCGCCACCAGGCCGGACCAGCGACACCAGACGCGAGAAGTCCCGCTCGGGATCCGGCAGGAAGAAGATGCCGTACGAACACGCCAGGGCGTCGTATCCGGCGTCGGGAACGGTAGACGGCGGTTCCCAGGCAGTGGCGTCGGCGACGACGAAGTCGATGTTGCGTAGGGCGCGCTCGGTGGCGTTCGCCCGGCCCACCTCCAGCAGGTCGTCGGCGAGGTCGACGGCATGGACCAGGCCGTCCGGGCCGACAGCTGCCGCGGCGGGAAGCGCCGACGCCCCCGTGCCGGAACACACGTCCAGTACGGCGTCGCCGGATCGCAGCCCGAGAGCGAACGTCAGCGACTGCCCGGCCGGGCCCCAGACCAGCGGCGTCACCGCGTCGAACTCCCTGCTGGTGGCGTTGAACGTGTCGGCGAGCGAGGCTGCGTCCATAGCCGAGAATGGTAGACCGACAGGGCCGCGACATGCGGTGCTGTGAAAAGCTGGGTTCATGACACTCACCCGCGCCGCCCTCGCCGGAATGGTCGATCACACCCTGCTCAAGCCGGAGGCCACGGCCGCCGACGTGGAGGCCCTCATCGAGGAAGGCCGCGAGCTGGGAGTGCTCGCCGTGTGCGTCTCCCCGTCGATGCTGCCGATTCGCGCCGAGGGAATGCTCACCGCTGTGGTGGCCGGATTTCCGTCGGGCAAGCATCATTCGCTGATCAAAGGGTCCGAGGCGCGACTGGCCGTGCAGCAGGGTGCCGACGAGGTCGACATGGTGATCGACGTCGGCGCGGCCATCGCCGGGGACTACAACGCCGTGCTGGCCGACATCGTGACCGTCCGCGAAGGCATCGGCGACGCCGTACTCAAGGTGATCATCGAATCCGCAGCGCTGTCCGATAAGGCGATCGTCGAAGTGTGCCGCGCCGCCGAGAAGGCCGGAGCTCACTTCGTCAAGACATCCACCGGATTCCATCCCGCAGGCGGCGCGAGCGTCGAGGCCGTGCGGCTGATGGCCGAGACCGTCGGCGGACGATTGGGCGTCAAAGCCAGCGGCGGCATCCGCACCACTGATGCTGCCCTGGCCATGATCGACGCCGGTGCCACGCGGTTGGGGCTATCGGGTACCCGTGCGGTGTTGGACGGGCTGAACTAGAGCGACTGCGTCGCACGTGCACGGAAACTCGTAGTGGGCTACGAGTTTCCGCTCACATGGTTTACGCAACCAGGGAGCAACCCTCGGGCGTCTGCTGATTCTGGTTCTGCTGGTTGGCCGGGATGGTGTACTGGCCGCCTTCGAGGGCGAGTTCGATGCCGGAGTCGGTGACGGTCAGCGACGTCGGAGCCATGTCCAGCGGGTACGCCTGCAGGCTGTCGGTGAGCACGCCGACGACGGAATCGACCAGATCGGTGGGGATTCCCAGGCCCAGAATCGATGCGTCGACGGTTTGGACGTCGACCTTGCCGCCCGTGACCTGCGGCTTGACGGTCAGCTTCGCAAGCGCGCCGACGGCGAACTCCAGGGTGCCCGCCGACGCGTCGGACGTGACCCCGGAGACGATGGCACCGATGCCCTGGCTCTGCAGGGTGCGGGTGATGCCGTCGGTCGACCACGAGATGTCGGCACTCGAGCTACCGATGGTGCCGCCCGAGTCGGCGCTTTGGGTCAGGTTCAGATCGTTCGCCTCGGCGTGCACGACCATGCCCTCGGCCGGGCCGAATCGAGCATCGTCGCTGTCGACGGTCACCGACGAGACCTTCTTGTCGACCAAGGACAGCAAGACCGGCTTGAAGCCGAGACCCACCTCCACCTGGCTGCCCAGCTCGGACTCGAGCTGGCCGGCGAGGCAGGATTTTATCTGCTGCCGAACGAACAGTTCTCCGCCGATGACGGCGACGAGGAGGACGACAACAACGGAGACTGCGATCAGCGGTACTGTGCTGCGCCTGGCTGAGGATGTCATTCCCGGCAGTCTTCCCGAAGTTTCTGAGCAAGCTCTGTGAAACTCGCCGAGTCCGGGGATTCGATTCGAAAGTTTGTGATGTGTAACACATTCTGACGTACTCTTGCTGCATGAGCACGATAGGACCGAGTGTGCAGGAGCTGCACTCGCTCGCTACCCGGCAGGACGGCTACTTCACCGCCGAACAGGCCGGTGAACTCGGCTTCGACTCTGCGATGGTGCGCGTCAACCTGGCGACGGCCACGTGGACTCGCGTCGAGCGCAACCTGTTTCGGCTCGGGCAGTGGCCGCACAGCGAACTCGAAGTGTTCGCTATGTGGTGCGCGTGGTTCGGCGGCGAGGCAGTGATCTCACACCAGAGCGCCGCCGAATTGCACGGTTTCGGACACCTGCACCCGCAGTTCGTACATCTCTGCGCGTTCGGAGACCTACGACTCACCGACACTCGCCTGGCAGTGCATCGACTGCGGCTCGAGCCGCGTGACGTCGAATCGGCCGGCACGTTCAACATCACCACTCCCGTACGCACGGTCCTCGACCTCGCCGCAGGTGGCATCTCGCAGATCACCCTCGACGAGGTGGTGGGCGACGCCGTGGCTATCGGTCGCGTCGACCCGCAGGCGCTGTACTCCGAGGCCGGCAGCAGCACCGATCGAGTGGCCGAACGCGTCGAACTGGCACTGTCCGCCTGTACGTGATCGCTAGCCCGCGTGCACGATACGGGTGCGGGTGACGACGAAGCCTGCGCGCTCGAAGGCTGCTCGCATGGGTGCGTTTGCTGCATCGGTGGTTCCGACTATGCGGTGCTGCCCGTCGTCGTGGTGTATCCGGACCATCTCGGACAGTAGATCGTCGACATAGCCCTGACCACGATGCTCGGGGAGCACCCCGAGATAGCTAATGGCCGCGTCGTAGGCATTTCTGGTCGGGACGACGAAGCCCACCGTCGTGCCGTCGAGTCGGCCGGCGATCTGCCAGGACTCCCGCCGCCCCGGTAGCGAACCATAGAAGACGAGATCGTCCGCGGCGAGTGCGGCGACGCCGTGCTCGGCGACCATCTCTCGAGTATGGGAGTCGAGGCTTCCGGCTGCGACGGCTTCGAACACCTCGAGGAATTCTGCATCGGTGCCCGCCGAGAAGTGCAGTCGGGTCGACGTCTCGGGCTGCGGGGCGTCAGCCGTCCGGGCGAACGAGACGCGTTCGGTCGTGCGGGTGAATCCGCCTCCGTACGCAGCCGATGCGCGCCACGCCAACGCCCGCGGCAGGGAATCGTCCATCGAGTTCCCTACCGGCACATCGACATTGAACTCCAATGCGATGCTGTGATCGAACGCTGCACGGGCGGCACCGACCAGGGCAGCGCCGACGTCGTCCGGTCTCTCCTCGTCCGGGGCGACCGACAAGCAGTCGAGGGTGACCGGGCTCGTTGCGTCGGAACGGCCCCACCACACCGCGCGCCCGACCGGACGGCCGGCGCGTTCGGCCAGCCATGTCCACTCGAACCGGTAATTGCCCGACGCCATGTCCTCGTGGAGGCGAGTCGAATCGACCCACTCGACTGGCTCCACAGTGCGCCACTGCTCGAGTATTTCGAGGTCGTCGCGCACACACGGCCTCACCGTGAGAGCGTCAGGTGTGTTCATGCGCATTTCCTTCGCAGCAGGATCGGTCACGTCGGGGCGACCGTCGACCAGGGCACTGTGAGCACGTTGTCTCGCATGCGGCGGCGGGGGAGTGCGACCGGGAGTCCTTGCTCTGCAAGCACTTTCAATGCCGCCCGCCAACGCAACCGGGGGCCGAACGGGGCCAGTGGTGCCGAGACCGACCACGCGCGGTCGGCGCGGCGCAGCACATCGTGGATCAGCTCGCCCTCGATGTTGCGGTGTATCAACACTTTCGGAAGCCGCTCCGCGATGTCCGACGGCATCTCGACATCGAACGGGTCCCAGGCCAGAGTCAGAGATCGTGGCCCATCGGCGTCGAGCAGCACCCACGCGCAGCGTCGACCGAGTTCGTCGCAGGTGCCGTCGACCAACAGGCCGCCGGGTGCCAGGCCCGACAGAATGCGGTGCCAGGCACCGGGAACCGCGTCCTCGGGATATTGCCGCAGCACGTTGAAGGCCCGCACCAGATTCGGTCGCAGTCCGGCCAACTCGAAGCCGCCACGGGCGAATTCGACGCCGCCGCTTCCTTCGACCACCCGCGCGGGATCGATTTCCAGACCGGTGACTCGGAGATCGGGCCTGACGGTGCGAAGTCGGCCCGCGAGTTCGAGAGTCGTGTTCGGCATCGCCCCGTACCCGAGGTCGACGACGAGGGGGTCCGGTGATTCGCGCAGGACGCGTCGGACATCGGGATCGTGCATCAACCACCGGTCGCTGCGACGCAACCGATTGATACCGGTGGTGCCGCGGGTGATGACGCCTTCAGGCCCTTTCAGTGGGCTAGGCGTTCTTCTCGAGCCAGTCGGCGGTCACTTCGCCCTCGCCGCGCCACAGGTCGATCAGGTTGACGAGCATCAGTTGCTCGAGTTTGCCGCCGATGAACGGCAGGAACACCTTGGCCTCGGAGGACGTGCGCAGCGTCGAGCCACCGTTGGTGGGGAACAGTGACGTGGTGCCCTTCAGCGAGCCGGGTCCGGCCGGAATCGACGCGTCGTAGTGCCCCGCAGTGGTTTCCCCGTACGCGTCGAAATGCACGTTGCGGGTGATGACCATGTCTTTCTTCATCACCGTCTGTGCGATGTCGGGCAGTTCGGTACGGGGGATGACGTGGTGCATCACGATGTCGATTCCGGCGTCGGACACCTCGAAGCTCTTCAGCTCGTTCTCCGAATACTTACGCATCTCCTCGATGCGCGCGTCCCAGTGCTCGCGACTGGACAGCGCTGCATAGACCTGCTGCGTCGAGTGGGTGAACCGGGCAGAGTAGTTCATTCGGCGAGCCATAGTGCGCCAGGTTACCCAGGAGCGGAGCCTGCGGAGCGACCAGGTTACCCAGGAGTGGAGCCTGCGGAACGACCAGGCTCAGCTGCTTGCTTGCGCGGCGATCCAGTTACCGGTGAAGTCCTGCTCGTTGTCGATGAGGGCGAGGACCTGCTCGCTGATCATCGCTTCGATCTTCCCGCCGAAGATGGGGACCTTGACCTCGGTGGTGCCGGCCAGAGCGACGGTGGTCGTCTCGCCCTTGCCGTCGAGGGTGGTGGTGCCGGTGATGCGCGCGGGTGCTCCTTCGACGGTGGCTCCGAAGGTGCCCGCGGCGTGGGTGCCGTCGAACTGTCCCCAGCTCTCGGTGCGTTCGATGATGAGGTCGCCCTTCTTGAAGGCGGTGACCGCGGACGGCAGCTCTTCTTCGGGGACCGACTGGGTCATGACGACGTCGATGGTGCCGTCGCCGACGGTGACGCTCTTCAAGCTGGCACCGGGGCCGCCGATCTGCTCGATGCGGTCCTTCCAGTACTGCTCGGACGTCAGCGCTGCGTGGACCTTGTCGGCGGAGGCGGGCACAGTCGAGCTGTGCTCAATAGGGCGAGGCATCCCCGCAGGTTACCGGGTGACTGAGGACGTTCGTGCGCGACCGGTAGCGTGAGAGTCCGTGCCTACTGCAATTTCCGAACTCACCACCATCCGGGTGGGCGGCCCAGCCCGTGAATTCACCGTCGCGACGAACGCTGACGAGTTGGTCTCTCTGGTGCGTGACGCGGACCGTGCAGGGACGGATGTGCTGGTCATCGGCGGCGGATCCAACCTGGTCGTCGGCGACGACGGGTTCGACGGCCGGGTGGTTCGGGTGACCGGCTCGCGGTTGGAGATCGACGGCGAGCGGGTGACCGTCGACGCCGGTGTCGAGTGGGATGCCGTCGTAGAAGCGACGATCGATGCCGGGCTGTCCGGTATGGAAGCGCTGTCGGGGATTCCTGGAACGACCGGCGCGACGCCGATTCAGAACGTCGGGGCCTACGGTGCGTCGACGTCGGAATTGCTGCACAGCCTCACCGTCTACGACCGGCAGACGCAGGAGACCTCGGTGTGGACGCCCGAGCAGTGCGGATTCGGAACGCATCGGTCGTCGGTGTTCAAGCGATCGTCGCGCTACGTGATTCTGGACGTGACGTTCGCGCTGAAGAAGACCACCGAATCGCTGCCGGTGCGCTACGCGGCGTTGTCGGAGCGGCTCGATGTGCAGATCGGCGACGTCGTTCCGGTGCCCGACGTACGCGCAGCAGTGCTCGCGCTGCGCGGTGAGCGGGGAATGGTGCTGGATGCGGCCGATCACGACACGTGGAGCGTGGGGTCGTTCTTCCTCAACCCGGTGTTGCCGGAGGTGCCGGAGCAGGCAACCCACGCGCCGAGCTTCCCCGATCCGGCCGGCACGAAGATTCCGGCCGCCTGGCTCATTCAGAACTCGGGATTCCCGCGGGGCTACGGCACCGAGTTCGGCCGCGGTACTGCGGCCCTGTCGACCAAACATGTACTCGCGATCACCAACCGGGGCGGGGCCACCGCGTCGGACATCATGGCTCTTGCCGCGCACGTCCGAGACGGTGTGCGAGAGAAGTTCGGGGTCACGCTGACCCCCGAGTGTGACCTCGTCAACTGCGCTCTGGGTTAGGGACGCTCGAAACGGCGCATACGATGGAGATTCGAGAGTTCGGCTCGTAGGAGGTAAGTCAGTGCAGGTCACCAGCGTGGGGCACGCGGGATTCCATATTCGGACCGAGGCGGGGAGCATCCTGTGCGATCCGTGGGTGAACCCGTCCTTCTACGCGTCGTGGTTCCCTTTCCCCGACAACTCGGGCCTGGACTGGGACGAGTTGGGTGATTGCGATTACCTCTACGTCTCGCACCTGCACAAGGATCACTTCGATCCCCGCAACCTGGCCGAACACGTCAACAAGGACGCGACGGTCCTGCTGCCGGACTACCCGGTGCTCGATCTCAAGCACGAGCTGGAGAAGCTCGGCTTCCACAAGTTCTACGAGACCACCGACTCGGTCAAGCACACGCTGACCGGGCCCAAGGGCGATCTCGACATCATGATCATCGCGCTCCGCGCGCCTGCCGACGGCCCGATCGGCGACTCGGGCCTGGTGGTGTCCGACGGGAAGACAGTCGCGTTCAACATGAACGACGCGCGGCCGGTGGACCTGGACATGATGACCGAGCAGTTCGGTCCCGTCGACGTCCACATGCTGCAGTATTCGGGCGCGATCTGGTACCCGATGGTCTACGACATGGTCTCGCGTGCGAAGCGGAACTTCGGTATCCAGAAACGTCAGCGACAGATGGATCGTGCGCGTCAGTACATCGAGCAGGTTGGCTCCACCTGGGTCATTCCGTCGGCGGGCCCGCCGTGTTTCCTCGATGACGAACTGCGCTCGCTCAACGACGTCTACGGCGACCCGGCCAACGTGTTCCCGGACCAGATGGTGTTTCTCGAGCAGATGCGCCTGCACGGGCACGACAAGGGTTTGCTGATGATTCCGGGCACGACGGCCACGTTCGAGGGTTCGGATCTGAAGTCCCACGAGCATCCCATCCCCACGGCCGACGCCGAAGCCATCTTCACCACCGGCAAAGCCGATTACATCGAGGCCTACGCCCAGCGTCAGGCGTCGGTGATCGCGGCCGAGAAGGCAGGCTGGGCACCGGCCGAGGGAGAGCCGCTCCTCGAGCCGCTGCGCGGACTCTTCGAGCCGATCATGGCGCAGACGGATCTGATCTGTGATGGCATCGGCTACCCCGTCGGGATCACGATGGGTGACGAGACGGTTGTGCTGGACTTCCCGAAAAGGATTGTCCGAGAACCGATCTCGAACGAGAAATTCCGTTACAGCTTCACCATCCCGCCAGAACTCGTACGCACCGCAGTGCGTGATCAGGAGCCGGACTGGGTCAACTCGATCTTCCTGTCCACCCGGTTCCGGGCCCGACGGGTCGGCGGGTACAACGAGTTCCTGTACACGTTCTTCAAGTGCCTCACCGACGAACGCATCGCCTACGCGGACGGTTGGTTCTCCGAGGCGCACGACGACACGGCAACCATCACGATGGGTGGCTACGAAATTCAACGTCGCTGCCCGCACCTGAAGGCGGACCTGACGAAGTTCGGAATCGTCGAGGGAAACAAGCTCACCTGCAACCTGCACGGCTGGGACTGGAACCTGGACTCGGGACGCTGCCTGACGTCGAAGGGACACGAGCTGCGCTCGCAGAAGCTCTGACCGGTTCGTGACGGTTCCCTGTGAGACTCCCCCCAAAAACAGTGGGAAAAGTGGGGTAGTTCGCAGACGCAGGTACGTTGGACAACGTGCATGAGCAGGTAGAACAGACAAAACGGACGCGCATGGTGTGGTTGGTCACCGTGCTCGTCGCACTGGTTGCGTTAGTAGCCGGCTGCACCGTCGGATCGGGCGACAAGAGCCCCGGTGCTTCGGCACCGACGACCGAGGCAGCGCCCGTCGCGCAGATCACGCAGAACCCGGCCGAAGGTGCCACCGACGTCAGCCCGGTGGCACCGATCTCGGTGTCGGTGACGAACGGAACGCTCACCCAGGTCGAGTTGACGAACCCGGACGGCAAGGTCGTTCAGGGGGCACTGGCACCCGACAAGGCGTCCTACGCCGTCACCGAGCCACTCGGGTACGGGGTGAAATACACGTGGTCCGGTTCCGCCGTCGGCGCGGACAACAAGACCGTGCCGATCGAGGGCAGCTTCACCACCGTCGAACCGGACAGCCGCACCTCGGTGAGCACCAACATCGGCGACGGCCAGGAAGTCGGCATTGCAGCGCCGATCATCCTGCAGTTCGACTCGGCGATCGAGGACAAGGCAGCCGTCGAGAAGGCGCTGACCGTCACCACCAACCCGCCGACGCCCGGTGCCTGGGCGTGGTTCCCCGACGACAACGGCTCGCGCATCCACTGGCGTCCCACCAACTACTGGACGCCCGGCACGACGGTCTCGGTGAACGCCAAGCTCTACGGCGTGAACTACGGCGACGGTGCCTACGGGGCCGACGACGTCACCCTCAACTTCAGCATCGGACGCAGCCAGGTCGTCGTCGCCGACGCCACCAGCCACCGCATGCAGGTGGTGCGCGACGGCGCGACGATCATGGACATTCCCGTCAGCTACGGCGAGGGCAACGAGGATCGCAACGTCACCCGCAGCGGCATCCACGTCGTCACCGAGAAGCACGAGGACTTCCTGATGTCGAACCCGCCGTTCTACGAGAACGTGCGCGAACGCTGGGCGGTGCGCATCTCCAACAATGGCGAGTTCATCCACGCCAACCCACTGACCACCGGCGTGCAGGGTGCATCGAACGTCACGAACGGGTGTATCAACCTCTCGACCGAGGACGCGCAGCAGTACTTCGGTACGGCGATGTACGGCGACCCGGTGGAGGTCACCGGCACCCGCATCGACCTCTCCGCAGCGGACGGTGACCTGTACGACTGGGCCATCGACTGGCCGACGTGGGAGTCGATGTCGGCGCTCCCTGCCGGCGGGGCACCAGCTACGACGACGCCTGCGACAACGGCACCCGCGACGACAACGGCACCTGCGCCCGCTGGGTAGAGCGCTGCGCGCATGTGAGTGGAACCTCGTAGCCCACTACGAAGTTCCACTCACATGGGTTACTTACGGGAGAAGCGCCCCGGACCGGCCTGATCGCGTGGCTTGATGATGATCTGATCGAGATTGACGTGCGACGGGCGCGAGGCGACGAAGCCGATCACCTCGGCGATGTCGCTCGCGACCAACGGCGTGATGCCCTGGTAGACCGCGTCGGCCTTGGCCGCGTCGCCGTCGAAGCGGACCAGTGAGAATTCGGTTTCCACGGCACCCGGTGCAACCTCGGTCAGCCGCACCGGCTTGCCGAGCAGCTCGCCGCGCAGCGTCCGATGCAGTACGGCCTGAGCATGTTTGGCGGAGGTGTATCCCGAGCCGTTGTCGTAGGCCTCGAATGCCGCGACGGAGGTGATGGTGACGATCAGGCCGTCGCCGGAATCGATCAGCTTGGGCAGCAACGCTTTCGTGACGCGCAGTGTGCCGAGAACGTTGGTCTCCCACATCCAGCGCCAGTCGTCGAGGTCGGCGTCGATCACCGGGGCCAATCCCTTTGCGCCACCGGCATTGTTGATCAGGACGTCGACGCGGGGGATGACGGCGGTGAAGGCGGCCACCGAATCCTCGTCCGTCACATCGAGTTCCAGGGCGGTGCCGCCGATCTCCGAGGCCAGTTCTTCGAGGCGGTCGAGCCTGCGTGCGCCGATGACGACGTGGAATCCGTCGGCGGCGAGTTGGCGCGCAGTGGCCGCGCCGATGCCGGAACTCGCTCCGGTGACGACGGCGATGCGGGTATCGGGTGCGAAGTGTTCGGGCGAGGTCATGGAGAAATTCTAGTTCGGGAGAAACAGCGCATCCGGACGGGCCCGATTGGACAATCGGGCTTCGAGTGCTAATTTTGGGTTCATGTCCGCCAGCGAGACCACCGCGATGCGGGTCACCTATGTGACCGCGTCCCTCGGGTCTCGCCTCCCGCTTCCTCGGGAATTGTGTTGTCTCGGCCAAGGAACCTGTCTCTAGCCTTCTCGCGCTATGGGCAGTCGATTCGCGTGACGTGGACCTCCCCGGTCTGCCTCACCCCTTGACCTGCATCACTTCGCTCTTTCGTCGACGTTGCACACGAGACGAGAGTTTTCCACTGCTGAGGAACACGACGGATGTCCGTATCCACGCTGCACCACCACTCTCGCCCCACCGCGCTGCGCTCGCCGGCGCGGTCCACCTCCCACACCCCGCTGCGATCGCGGGTCCAGCTCGTCGCGCCCGATCTTCGGATTGCCGACAGTCCCGCGGCGTCGGTACTGCGGGTCGCATGCGTCGAGGGCCCGATCTCGCGTGACAGTGCGGCGCGCACAACGGGTTTGAGCATTGCCACGGTCAATCGTCAGGTGTCTGCTCTGCTCGGCGTCGGATTGCTGCGCGAGCGCGCGGACCTCACGGCCGCCGGTGCGATCGGACGACCCCGCGTGCCGTTCGAGGTCAATCACGAGCCGTTCTCGACCATCGGGATCCATATCGGTGCCGTCGTCACCGGGATCATCGTCAGTGACCCGCGCGGAAAGATCCTGGGGGCTGTGGAGATTCCCACGCCGAGCGGGTCCGCCGATGCGGCGCTCGCTTCGATCACCCGCAGCGCCGGGGCCTTCGCCGGCAGATGGCATCGGCGCACCCCACTGTGGGTGGGGGTTGCCCTCGGCGGCCGTGTCGACACGACGACGGGCACCGTCGATCATCCGCGTCTGGGCTGGGAGAACGCCCAGGTGGCGGGTGTCATCGGCGGTGGGTTGGGGCTACCGATCTCTGTTTCCGGCCACGTCGAAGCGATGGCGGCGTCGGAACTTCTGCTCGCGCCCCGCGTATCGGACGCCGCTGCTCCGCCGAGCACCAACGGCACCTCGCTCTACTTCTATGCACGCGAAAGCGCAGGCATGGCGCTGACGATCGACGGCCGCGTGCACACTCCGTCCAGCGGACCCGGGTCGATCGCTCACCTGCCCACCGGCTCGTCGGTGCTGTGCAGCTGCGGCAACCGGGGCTGCCTCGAAGCGGCCGTCAGCGATCGCGCGATCGTGACCGCGGCGATCGACCGCAAAATTTTCGCGAGCGTAGCCCGCGGAGCCCGGCCGACTATCTCCGCCGTGTACCGAGCCGCGACCGACGGCTCGGAGTCGGCCCGGGACTTGCTCGTCGAACGGGCCGTCACGTTGGGTCGGACGGTCGCCCTGTTACGCGACATGTTCAATCCGGATCGAGTGGTACTCGGTGGCCAGGCGTTCACGGCGTATCCCGCCGGGATTCCGCACGTGGGGGAGGCCTTCGCGGCCAATTCGACGTTGCCGCGCAGGGACATTCGGGTCACCGGATTCGGCGACCGGGTGCAGGAGTTCGCCGCAACGGTGGTTTCGCTCAGTTCCCTGTACTCGGATCCACTGGCCTCGATGCGCCGAGCAGCCGCGTAAGTTGACCCCACATGAGCACCCCTGCAGCAGGACCGGTTCGGCAGGCCACCGGCATCGACGGAACGAACATCGTCTATCGCGTCACCGGTGACCCGGCGGCGAGACCGCTGGTTCTGCTGCACGGGTGGGCGCAGAGTTCGGCGTGTTGGGGCGACGGGCTGCTGGCCGATCTGTCCTCGCGCTACCGCGTCGTTGCCGTCGACCTGCGTGGCCACGGTTACTCCGATGCCCCCGCGACTGGATACGACGACTCGAAGATCTGGGCCGGGGACGTGGCCGCGGTGCTGGACGCCGAGAACATCACCGCAGGCGCAGTACTGCTGGGGTGGTCGTACGGCGGGCTGGTGATCTGCGATTATCTCGCGACTCACGGCTCGGACGCGATCGCGGGCATCGTGCTCGTGGGTGCGATCACGAGTATCGGCAGAGGCGAGGCAGGCGGACGGGTGGGCACGGCCATGCGGGCGGCAATTCCCGGGGCGATGGCCGAGGAACCGCGTATCGCGATCAAGGCGCTGGGTAGTTTCGGTAATGCGTTGACAGGCCCCGTCGAGGGAAAGGGCACCGAGGCGCAGGCCCTGTTCGGGCTGACCCTGTCCACCCGGCCGAGGGTTCGCGCCGCGTTGTTCGATCGCGCCGTCGGCCACGACGAGCTGCTGCGCAACCTCGATGTCCCCGCCTTCGTGCTGCACGGAACCGACGACACCGTCGTCGATGTCTCGGCCGGTCGGCACGCCGCGGACCTCATTCCCGGAGCCGGCGCGTCGTACTGGGACGGCGTCGACCACGGCCCGTTCGTCGCCGATCCCGAGCGCTTTCTCGGCGAGGTGAGCGAATTCGTCGACGGTCTGGACGGGTGAGCAAAAGCGCAGGCCGTGCGAAGCGGCAGACGTGGCGACGTAATGTGGAGGCGTGCACGCTGAAGAAGTGACTGGACGCCGGCTGAACAGGGTCGCTGTGTTGTCCTTGCATACCTCCCCGCTGGCGCAGCCCGGAACGGGCGATGCCGGGGGAATGAACGTCTACGTACTGCAGAGCGCCAAGCAGTTGGCCGAACGCGGCGTCGAGGTCGAGATATTCACCCGCGCGACGTCGTCGAGCGACGCGCCGGTCGTCGAGGCCGCTCCCGGGGTGCTGGTACGCAACATCGTCGCGGGGCCGTTCGAGGGTCTGGACAAACACGACCTGCCCACTCAACTGTGTGCGTTCGCGGCCGGGGTGCTCCGCGAGGAAGCTCGGCACGAGCCCGGCTACTACGACCTGGTTCATTCGCACTACTGGCTGTCGGGTCAGGTGGGGTGGTTGGCGCGTGATCGCTGGGGAGTGCCGTTGGTGCACACGGCGCACACCCTCGCCGCCGTCAAGAACGCGTCCCTGGCTCAGGGCGATGCACCCGAGCCCGCGGCCCGTCAGATCGGTGAGCAGCAGGTGGTCGCCGAGGCCGATCGATTGATCGCCAACACCACCGAGGAAGCGAAATCGCTCGTCGAGATCTACGGGGCTCGGCAGGAGTCGATCGACGTGGTTGCCCCGGGAGCCGATCTGGCGCAATACAATCCGGGAGACAAGCGGGCTGCACGTGCCGCACTCGGACTCTCGCAGGACGAGGCCGTCGTCGCGTTCGTCGGGCGGATCCAACCGCTCAAGGCCCCCGACGTTCTGGTCGCTGCGGCTGCCGAAGTGCTGCAACGACATCCGAGCATGCCGCTGCGGATCCTGATCGTCGGCGGACCGTCCGGCAGCGGGTTGGACCGACCCGACAGTCTGATCGATCTGGCCGATACGCTCGGGATCACCCCGCACGTGACGTTCATGCCGCCGCAGCCGTCCGCGCGCCTGGCGCAGGTGTACCGAGCCGCCGATCTCGTGGCGGTGCCGAGCTACAACGAATCGTTCGGTCTGGTGGCGATCGAAGCCCAGGCCTGTGGAACACCGGTTCTCGCGGCAGATGTCGGCGGGCTCGGTGTCGCGGTGCGATCCGGTGAAACCGGGCGACTGGTGCAGGGACACCGAATCGCGGACTGGGCCGACGCATTGGCGTCGATGCTCGTCGATCGAGCGACGTTGTCCGAGATGGCAATTGCCGCACCGCTCCATGCGCGAAACTTCTCGTGGGAACACACCGCGGACGGCCTGATCGAGAGCTACCGACAGGCCCGATTCCACTTCGATCGAGGCGAGGCACCGAGTGAATTCTCGCCGCGACGAGTCCGAGGATTGTCGAAATTGCGCAGATCGGGAGCAGTGACTGCATGAGCGAAACCGCCGAACTGATCGACCGGGTCCTGAAGGACCGCGAACTGGACTACACGCGGCGCGGCGAGGTGTTCACCGTCGAACTGCCCGGGGAACGCAAACTGAAGACGACGACGATGGTGACCGTCGGACACCACGGGGTGCGCATCGAGGCGTTCGTCTGCCGCAAGCCCGACGAGAACTTCGAGGGCGTCTACAAATACCTGCTGCGTCGCAACCGTCGGCTGTACGGAGTGCATTACACGATCGACAAGGTCGGTGACATCTACCTGGTGGGCCGAATGTCGTTGCGCGCCGTCGACGGTGACGAACTCGATCGTATCTTCGGTCAGACCCTCGAGGCCGCCGACGGCGACTTCAACGTGTTGCTCGAGCTGGGTTTCGCGGAGTC
Organism: Rhodococcus sp. 05-2255-1e; assembly: GCF_002259025.1. Taxonomy (NCBI): domain Bacteria; kingdom Bacillati; phylum Actinomycetota; class Actinomycetes; order Mycobacteriales; family Nocardiaceae; genus Rhodococcus; species Rhodococcus sp. 05-2255-1e. Next base: position 759,415 of record NZ_NOZE01000009.1, read on the forward strand.
GATCAAGCGCGAATGGGCCTGGCGTGTGTCACGCGGTGAATCGCTCGCGAATCTGAAGGCGTTCGAGCACCTGGTGGCCAGTGGCAGCAGCGACGAGCCGGAACATCCGTAACTCGCCGGAAACGGCTGGGTATTGCCCTTGGTAACGTCCGGTTCCTAGCCTGAGGTCATGACCAGGCCCGAGGACACTCGCCCGCCGCTAGTGCAGATGTTCGGCTACGGCATGCAGCACATTCTGTCCATGTTCGGCGGTGTCATCGCCGTCCCGATCATCGTGGGCGGAGCAGCCGGCCTGTCCGGGGCCGATCAAGCGCTGCTCATCTCGTGCGCGCTGTTCGTCAGTGGCGTCGCGACCGTGCTGCAGACCGTCGGAGTGCCCTTCTTCGGCTCGCAACTGCCGCTGGTGCAAGGCATCTCGTTTGCATCGGTGTCGACGGTGCTGACCATCATCGGCAGCGCCGAGGACGGTAGAACCGGGCTCCGCACGGTCCTCGGGGCCGTCCTGGTGGCCGCGCTGATCGGTTTGGCCATCGCCCCGTTCTTCTCGAAGATCGTCCGCTTCTTCCCACCCCTGGTGACCGGAAGCATCATCACCGTCATCGGGCTGTCGCTGATGCCGGTCGCCGCACGCTGGATCACCGGCCAGGAGATGGTGGGCGGTGCGCCGAACCCCGAGTACCTGGACCCCGGCAACATCGGACTGGCGATGTTCACCCTGCTCGCGGTGCTGGTGATGACCAAGATCAAGGTGCTCTCGCGCCTGTCCATCCTGCTCGGGCTCGTCGTCGGGACGATCGCAGCACTGATCGTGGGCAAGACGGACTTCGGCGGCGTCGGGGACGCCGCGGTGGTCGCGGTGCCCACCCCGTTCGCCTTCGGCTCGCCGATCTTCGCCGTCGGCGCGATCGTGTCGATGACGATCGTGATCCTGGTGGTGATGGTGGAGACCACGGCCGACATCCTGGCCGTGGGAGAGGTCGTCGGAACCGACGTCGACTCCCGACGCGTCGGCGACGGTTTGCGCGCAGACATGGTCTCCTCGGCCGTCGCCCCCATCTTCAACACGTTCCCGGCCACGGCGTTCGCACAGAACGTGGGACTGGTTGCGATGACCGGCATCAAGAGCCGCTTCGTCGTCGCCTTGGGCGGCGGCGTGCTTGCGTTGCTGGGGCTTTCGCCGATTCTCGCGGCGGTCGTCGGCGTGGTTCCGCTGCCCGTGCTCGGCGGCGCCGGAATCGCCCTGTTCGGAACCGTCGCCGCCAGTGGAATCCGCACCCTCGGCAAGGTGAACTACGACAACAACGCCAACGTCGTCATCGTGGCGGTGACCTTGGCTTTCGGTCTCATTCCTGTTGTTGCGAGCGACTTCTGGGACGAGTTCCCGGACTGGTTCGTCACGGTGTTCCATTCCGGAATCAGTGCCGCAAGCATTGTCGCAGTGGTGCTCAACGTATTCTTCAACGTATTCAAGCCCGGTACGCCGTCGAATCCATCGGTGGTCGCCGCGGGCCCGGCAGTGATGGTGCGCGAGGACGAAGCACGGGTACTCGGCAAAGGCGGAACCTTGCCCGGCAAGGTCGCGCCCGAAACCGATACCTGAGTGAAATCCTGCGCACCCAGGTTCGCGCGAGTACCGTCCCGAAACAGACGAAACACACATCGATATTGGAGGACATCTTGTCATTCGTTACCCGCACGAGTACGCGGAAGGCAGCACTCGGCGGCGTCGCGTCGCTCGGTGCCATTGCCCTGATCGCAGGCTGTGGATCCGCACCCGAGAACGAAGGATCGGGCGGGGGCGGCTCGAGTGACTTCCTGCCCTGCATGGTCTCCGACAGCGGCGGATTCGACGACAAGTCGTTCAACCAGCTCGGATTCGAGGGACTCACCGAGGCCGCAGGCGAGCTCGGCGTCGAGCCGCGCACCGTCGAGTCCACGTCGCCCACCGACTACGCCCCCAACATCAACAACCTCGTCGATCAGGGCTGCAACCTGATCGTCACCGTCGGATTCGACCTGGCCGACGCCACCAAGGTCGCGGCCGAGGCCAACACCGACATCGATTTCGCGATCATCGACGACTCCTCGATCGATCTGCCGAACGTCAAGCCGCTGACCTACGACGCGTCGCAGTCGGCATTCCTGGCCGGTTACGCCGCCGCCAGCTACAGCAAGACCGGAGTCGTCGGCACCTTCGGCGGCTCGCAGCTGCCGACCGTCACCATCTTCATGGACGGTTTCGCCGACGGTGTGAACTACTTCAACGAGCAGAAGGGCAAGGCAGTCCGCGTCATCGGCTGGGACGTGCCTTCCCAGAACGGCTCGTTCACCGGTGGATTCACCGCCAACGAGGTCGCCAAGAACACCGCCCAGGGCCTGATCGACCAGAACGCCGACGTCATCTTCCCGGTCGGTGGACCCATCTATCAGAGTGCGGCGCAGGCCATTCGGGACTCCTCTCGTCCGGTCGCGCTGATCGGTGCGGACGCCGACGTCTTCGAGTCGGACCCGTCGGTCGGCGACCTGCTGCTCACCTCGGTGACCAAGGGCCTCAAGACCAGTGTCGACGAGGTAGTGGCCAACTCCGGTGCAGACAATTTCGACAACAGCCCGTACGTGGGCACGCTCGAGAACGACGGCGTCGGCATCGCGCCGTTCCACGACTTCGAGTCCCAGGTCGACCCCGCGCTGCAGGGCGAACTGGACACGATCAAGGCCGGCATCGTCGACGGGTCCATCACCGTCGAATCGCCGTCGGCACCCAAGTAGCCCCGGTCGTAAAGGGATATGAAGCTCGAACTTCGCGGTATAACCAAACGATTCGGCTCGTTGATCGCCAACGATCACATCGATCTGACGGTCGAATCCGGCGAGATCCACTGCCTCCTCGGTGAAAACGGCGCAGGCAAGTCCACGTTGATGAACGTGCTCAGCGGCCTGTACCGCGCCGAGGAGGGCCAGATCCTGCTCGACGACGTCGAGCAGAACTTCGCCGGACCGGGCGAGGCGATGACTGCAGGAATCGGCATGGTGCATCAGCACTTCATGCTGATTCCGGTGTTCACCGTGGCCGAGAACATCGTGCTCGGCAACGAAACCACCTCGCTCGGTGGACGACTCGACCTCGTGGCAGCACGAAAGCTGGTACGAGAAATATCCGCGAGGTTCGGCTTCGACCTCGACCCCGATGCTCTCGTCGACGATCTCCCCGTCGGCGTGCAGCAACGGGTCGAGATCGTCAAGGCGCTCTCCCGAGAAGCCAAGGTGCTCGTGTTCGACGAGCCGACGGCCGTGCTGACGCCGCAGGAAACCGACGATCTGATGCGGATCATGCGGGAACTTGCGGCGTCGGGCACCACCATCGTGTTCATCACCCACAAGCTCCGTGAAGTGCGCGAAGTAGCAGACAAGATCACCGTCATCCGGCTCGGCAAGGTCGTCGGCGAAGCGAAGCCGACGGCAGGCAACACCGAACTCGCCGCGTTGATGGTGGGACGTGATGTGCAGCTGACCGTTTCGAAGGAACCGGCCGAGCCGGGTGCTGCAGCATTGGTCGTCGAGAACCTGTCGGTGTTCGACGCCCAGGGCAACAAGACCGTCGACGACATCAGTCTCGAGGTCGCCGCGGGAGAAATCCTCGCCATCGCCGGCGTGCAGGGCAACGGCCAGACGGAGTTCGTCGAGGCGCTACTCGGCTTGCAGGAGAACGTATCCGGAAAGATCGCCCTCGACGGTCGCTCGCTCGTCGGGGCGACAGTTCAGCAGGTGCTCGACGCCGGCGTCGGGTTCGTGCCCGAGGACCGGACCGTCGACGGCCTGGTGGGGGAGTTCTCGATTGCCGAGAACCTGATGCTCGACCGCTCCATCAGCGAGCCGTTCGTGCGGCGCGGAGCGGTACAGCGGGAGTATCTCGACACGTTCGCGTCGGAGAAACTGACCGAATTCGATGTGCGGGCACCGGGAATCGGAACCGCCGTCGGACGCCTCTCCGGTGGTAACCAGCAGAAGGTGGTACTCGCACGCGAACTGAGCCGCAATCTGCGACTGTTCGTCGCCGCGCAGCCCACTCGCGGAATCGACGTGGGATCCATCGAATTCGTACACAAGCGCATCGTCGCCACCCGGGATTCGGGGATCCCGGTCATCGTGGTGTCGAGCGAACTGGACGAGGTCGCCGCACTGGCCGACCGCATAGCCGTCATGTATCGAGGAGCAATCGTGGGAATCGTCCCCGGGGATACGTCCCGCGAAACACTCGGATTGATGATGGGCGGCGAGCGCGGTGAGTGAGACCGAGCAGCCGTCGAAAGCTCATGTCGTGCTTCGGCAGATCTTCACCGGCAGTGCGATCATCTCGGTTCTCGCGGTGTTGCTTGCGCTGATCGTCGGTGCCGTCCTCATTGCCGCGACCAACTCCGGCGTCCAGGAATCGGCAGGCTACTTCTTCTCCCGTCCGTCGGACATGCTGACGGCGATCTGGGATTCGGTGTCCGGCGCGTATTCGTCGCTGTTCCAGGGGGCGGTGTACAACTTCCGTCGTCCGGGGTTCGAGAACGGCATCCGGCCGTTGACCGAGACGTTGACGTTCGCGACACCGCTCATCGTCGCCGGACTCGGTGTGGCCCTTGCCTTTCGGGTCGGTATGTTCAACATCGGTGGTCGTGGCCAGATGCTGATCGCCGCCGCATGCGCGGGCTGGGTCGGTTTCGGGGTGAGCCTGCCTGCCGGCATCCATCTGCTGGTGGCCGTTGTCGCAGGCGTTGTCGGCGGCGCGGTCTGGGGCGGCATCGCCGGATTCCTCAAGGCCCGCACCGGTGCCCACGAGGTGATCGTCACGATCATGCTCAATTACGTTGCGTTCTATCTCATCTCGTACCTGCTGCGTACTCCCGGTGCGTTGCAGGCTCCGGGATCGAACAATCCGAAGACGCCCCCCATCGAATCGACGGCCGTGTTCCCGAAGCTGTTCGGCGACAAGTACAACCTGCATCTCGGGTTCGTGCTGGTCATCCTCGTGACGGTCACGGTGTGGTGGCTGCTCGAACGATCGAGCCTCGGATTCCGATTCCGTGCCGTCGGTGAGAACCCGCACGCGTCCCGCGTCGCCGGAATGAACGTCAACCGCATCTACCTCTACGCGATGATCCTGTCCGGAGCTCTCGTCGGCCTGGCCGGTGTAGCGCAGGTGCTCGGTACGGTCACCACCGGCTTCAGTGCCGACATCGACGCCGGTATCGGATTCGACGCCATCACCGTGGCCCTGCTCGGGAGATCCAAACCGTGGGGCGTCTTCTTCGCGGGAATCCTGTTCGGCGCGTTCAAGGCCGGCGGGTTCGCCATGCAGGCGGCCGAGGGCGTACCCATCGACATCGTGCTCGTCGTGCAGTCGGTGATCGTGCTGTTCATCGCCGCACCGCCGTTGGTGCGAGCGGTGTTCCGATTGCCCAAACCCGGTGAAGAGAAACTCGCCAAAGCCGAGACCGCGAAGGTGGGTGCACTGTGACCACCTCCGTCGACTCACCCGCAGAGACGGTCCTCGGTCGTAGTTGGAAGGTGCCCACGATCCTCGGGGTCGTGACACTGCTGGCGTTGGTGCTGTTCGTGGTCCGAAAAGGCTCAGGAACCAGTACATTCGCGCTGGCCTCGGAAGACGACTTCTTCGCACTGCCCGCCGTCGGCGTACCGTCGTACGGTGCCGGCCTGGTCGTGGTCGTATTGCTGGCCGTCATCACCGGCTACGCGGCCCTGTTGGCGTCGCGTTACCGGTCGACGCCGCTGTGGCTGCTCGCCGTGTTCGCAGTGCTGTTCGTATTCGGATTTCTCGCGTGGGCCGCGGACGGGGAGACGATCCCCGTACCCGGATTGCTCATCGGCGCAGTCGCTTTGAGCACACCGCTGATCTTCGGTGCGATGGGCGGAGTGATCTCCGAGCGTGTCGGCGTCATCAACATCGCCATCGAGGGGCAGCTGCTGGCAGGGGCTTTCGTCAGCGCCGTCGTCGCGTCGATCACCGGTTCGACCTACGTGGCCTTGCTCGCCGCTCTGGTCGCAGGCGCACTGACGGCGTCTCTGCTGGCCGTGTTCTCGATTCGCTACTTCGTCAATCAGGTCATCGTCGGTGTGGTGCTCAACGTGCTCGTCGTCGGACTGACGAGCTTCCTGTACTCGGTGGTGCTCACCAAGAACGCCGAAACGCTCAACTCACCACCGCGCTTCGCCCGCATCGACATTCCGGTGCTCTCGCAGATTCCGATCCTCGGGCCGGTGCTCTTTCGGCAGACGCTCATCGTGTACCTGATGTACATCGCCGTGGCCCTGGTGTTCTTCGGTCTGTTCCACACCAAGTGGGGTCTGCGACTGCGTGCCGTGGGCGAGCATCCGCAAGCCGCCGACACCGTCGGGATCAACGTCGCCCGAACGCGGTTCTGGAACGTCTGCCTCGCCGGTGCCATCGCCGGGCTCGGCGGTGCGTATTTCACGCTCGGGTCCGTCGGAGCCTTCGGCAAGGAGATGACCGCAGGTGCCGGCTACATCGCACTCGCCGCGGTCATCTTCGGCCGATGGGATCCGGTGCGTGCAACCCTGGCCGCATTGCTGTTCGGATTCGCGTCGAATCTGCAGAACGTACTGGGCATCATCGGGTCCCCGGTGCCGAGCGAGTTCATGCTGATGCTGCCGTACGTGGTCACCATTTTCGCCGTCGCCGGTTTGGTGGGCCACGTGCGAGGACCAGCAGCGGCGGGCAAACCGTACGCGTCCAGGAGTTGACGGTTTCGCCATCTGACTCAGCGGTAGGGTCGCTGTCCGATGTGACCGCTTTCACTGTAAGGTTCGATCATTGTTGCCGCAGTTTTTCGAAGGAGAGCCATGAGCTTCCGCAGTCCCTTTCCCGACGTCGAGATCCCGAATCTGAGCGTCTACGACTTCCTGTTCGGGTCCATCGCCGAGTCCGATCTGGACAAGCCTGCGCTCATCGACGGCACGTCGGGTGACGTCACCACCTACAAGAGCCTGATCGGCCAGGTCGACGCGATCGCCGGGGCGCTCGCTGCCCGTGGGCTCGAGGTCGGCGACGTCGTCGGACTGCATTCGCCGAACGTCCCCGCATTCGCGTCGGTGCTGCACGGCATTCTGCGTGCCGGCGGAACTGCGACGACGATCAATGCGCTCTACACCGCCGAGGACATCGCCAAGCAGCTCACCGGCTCGGGCGCGAAGTTCCTGTTCACCGTCTCCCCGCTGTACCCGCAGGCCAAGGCCGCCGCGGACAAGGTGGGCATCGACGCCGATCACGTCATCGTGCTCGACGGCGCCGAGGGCCACCCGAGCCTGCGCGACCTGCTCACCCAGGGCGCGCCTGCTCCCGAGGTCTCGTTCGATCCGGCGACGCACGTTGCCGTGCTGCCGTACTCGTCCGGCACGACGGGTGTGCCCAAGGGCGTCATCCTCACGCACCGCAACCTCGTCGCCAACGTGGCCCAGATGGAACCGCGCGTGGGCATCGACAGCAACGACGCGATCCTGGCGCTGCTGCCGTTCTTCCACATCTACGGACTGACGGTGCTGCTCAACATCGCCCTCAAGTTGCGCGCGCACCTGGTCACGATGCCGAAGTTCGACCTCGTCGAGTTCCTGCGCATCATCCAGGACCAGAAGCTGACCTACCTGTTCATCGCCCCGCCGGTGGCCGTCGCGCTCGCCAAGCACCCGATGATCGATCAATACGACCTCTCGAGCGTGCACACCATCTTCTCCGGCGCCGCACCGTTGGACGAGGAGCTCGGCAAGGCCGTCGCCAAGCGCTTGAACACGCGGGTGCGTCAGGGCTACGGCATGAGCGAGCTCAGCCCGGTCAGCCACGCGATCCCGTTCGATCGCGACGACATGCCGCTCAGCTCGGTGGGCCAGCCACTGGCCAACACCGAGAACAAGCTCGTCGACCCGGGCACGCTCGAGGAAATCGAGCTGCCCACAGAGGGATTGAGCAAGCCGGGCGAGCTGTGGGTCAAGGGACCGAACGTGATGGCGGGATACCTGAACAATCCCTCCGCCACCGCGGAGACCCTCGACTCCGACGGTTACCTGCACACCGGCGACATCGCCGTCGCCGACCACGAGGGCGTCGTCTACATCGTCGACCGCCTCAAGGAACTGATCAAGTACAAGGGCTACCAGGTGCCCCCGGCGGAGCTCGAGGCGCTGCTGCTCACGCACGAGGAAATCGCCGACGCGGCCGTCATCGGTGTTCTCGACGACGAGGGCGAGGAAATCCCCAAGGCGTTCGTCGTCCGCCAGCAGGGTGCCACGATCGACGAAGAGGGCATCATCGCGTTCGTCGCCGAGCGCGTCTCCCCGCACAAGAAGGTTCGACGCGTCGAGTTCATCGACATCGTCCCGAAGTCTGCGGCCGGCAAGATTCTTCGTAAGGATCTGCGGGCAGCGGAGGCCGGAAAGTAATACTCCGTTCCACGACAACACCCCGTCCCACACTCAGTGGGGCGGGGTGTTGTGTTGTGGCGCAGACGTTTCGATAGTGCACACCCTTTTCTCGACCGCGCGACCCTCCTCGGGGGCAAACATGGGCGCTCAGTCGGTAGCAGGGGTGTGAGGTTGTCGTGGAACCGCGCTCGAATCAGCCGGGTGCACTCATCGCTGGGCATCGGGTGAGGCGGTTGTATTCGTCCAGGGTGGTCAGTGGGGGACGGTCGACGAGAGACAACGGTGCCACGCTCATCGAGAGCTGAGTTCCGGTGGTGGAGAACGTGGTGAACCCGGCTCCGGAATCGCTCAGACCCAGGCGCGAGAACATCGTGGCGATGATCTGCCGACTCATGACCGCCAACTCCGACGTCGGCCGATTTCGATGCCGTCGGGTTCCCAGTCCGACCTGTCCGATCGCGCCGATACCCAACCGGTCGCACGTATCGAGCAGTACACCGATCTCGACGCCGTAGCCGGGGGCGAACGGAAGTGCTTCCAGGAGGCGACGAGTCGCGGCGTATTCCCCGCCCAACGGTTGGAAGACGCCGGCGAGTTCGGGCCGAAGCGCCGTCAGCAGCGGACGTACCGTCAGCTGCGTGACGCGGCCGCCGCCGTCCTCGTCGGTCGTGTCACCGATCGTCAGCGGCCGACGGTAGAAGCCTTTGACCAACTCGACGTCGTCGGACATGACCAGTGGACCGACGAGGGAGGGAACGAAGTGCGAACCGGGATCGACCAGATCGGAGTCGACGAACACCACGAGGTCGCCCGAGGTGGCAGCCACTCCGCGCCACAGCGCTTCACCCTTGCCGCGAACCACGGGTGTGCCGGGTAGGGCGTCCTCCCTGGAGACGACGGTGGCACCGGCGCAGCGGGCCCGCGCCGCGGTGCGGTCGGTCGACCCCGAATCCAGCACCACCAGCTCGTCGATCAGGCTGCCCAGATGGGGAGTCATCGAGGCGATGACGCCGGCGACGGTGTCTTCCTCGTCGAGAGCGGGCAGCACGACCGAGACGGTCCGGCCACGTTTGGCCCGGATGATGTCTGCCAGTGGCCACGGAGAGCGGGCCCAGGTGGCAGCCAGAGCCGGAGTGCCCGCAACGTCGGTTCGGTTCATCGCTTTTCCTTCGTCATCGCTCGAGGAGTGCACGGCTCAGGACGGGCCGGTCGGCAGCCCCAACGACGGTGCGATCACCGACCACGAATCGTGCAGATCCTGTTGCCAGTAGGCCCAGGAATGGGTCCCGTTGGGTCGGAAGTTGTAGGTGGCCTCGATGTTCAACTCCTGCAACCGTTTCTGCATCTGTTGCGAGCACACATCGGTCGTCGCTTCGATCACTGCGCCGACGGCGAGTTGTTGGGCGAGCTTGCCGTAATCGCTGCCGATACCGGGGCCGCCCGGCACGTCGAACGCACCGGGCGCTCCCGTTCCGGACGAGATGTAGACGGCCATGCCGCGCAGCCCCTCGGCATTGACGTAGGGGTCGTTGGCAATCCAGTCGGCGCTGCCCTGTGGTCCCCACATGTTGGCGGTCGACCCACCGCCGCGGGCCTCGACGACGGACCTGACGTACATGGCACCCACCGGGTCGCTGGTGCGTGCGCATCCACTGAACGCGGCGACGGATCGATACACCGAGGGATGGGCGATGGCCAACTGCAGAACGGACGTGCCTGCCATCGATATACCGGCGACCGCATTGGCCCCGTTGCCGTCGAGCAGAGCATCCATCACCGGAGGAAGTTCGCGACCGAGGAAGGTGGACCACATGTTTCGGCCCAGTACCGGATCGTCGTGCAACCAGTCGGTGTAATAGCTCGCAGCGCCGCCCCGCGGAACCACCACGTTGACGTTCTTGTCTCCGAAGAAGCCGGCGATGTCGGTCTGGTCGAACCAGCTGCTTCCCCCGTCACCGCCCGCCGCTCCGTTGAGTAGATAGAGCGTGGGTGAACCGGGCTGCGCCGACCGAAATACGTCGAGCTGGATATCGCGGTCCATGGCTGCCGAATGCACCCACACGATGCCTCGTCGGTCGGCAACTCCCTCGACGCCGACCACCGACGAGACGGCGTCGGCGGAAGCCGACCCCGTCGTGATCGATAGGAGAACGACGACGGTAGCGAGCACACTCAGAGCCGACAAGGTCGCCTGACCGAGGCGAAATCGACTGGGCATCAACGGTTCCTGACATTGTGGGAGCCACGCACGACAAATCTCCGGCGAGCGCGATGTGCCTTTGGACGGTAATGCGAATCACTGGTGTCGACAACAATGTTGACGATCCTTCAGTTCTGACACAGATATCCCGCGAATCGTTGTCAATTTTCCAAAATGCTCGTCGACGGGGTTTCTCGGCCTCTGCCCGGGTGATGCACTGGCCCCTCCGACGCACCTCGCCGCGTCGAATCGCTCTGTCTCCTTCGAAAGGTTGTGTCGTGGTCGCATTCGGACTCATCGACGAGTGGAAGCCCGCTCCAGGACCGCTCACCACGTGGTCACCCACCGTCGCCTCACGAGCTGCTGCCGCGGCTGCGCCCGTTCACCCGGCACCGCCCTCGCACATCCAGCAGGCGTATCTCGAAGCCGCCTACCGCAACCGGGGATCGTCGTTCCGATTCTCGCGGCTGTGCCTGGTGACGTTCAAGATCGAAGGCGCACTGGACCGCACCGCGATGGGACGAGCATTCAACACGTTCGTCACCCGACACGATTCGTTCCGCAGCTGGTTCTCGACGACGGCCGAGGGTTCGACGCGCCACCTCGTCGACGTCGCCGACATCGCGCTCGAAGCGACCGATTTCGGAACGCCTGCGGACTCCGAGGCCATTCGGCGTCACGTGCAGGACAGCACGCCCGGTCCCGAGAGCTGGGACTGCTTCTCGTTCGGAACGATCGAACACGACGATCACTTCGTGGTGTACGCGGCAGTCGATCACCTCGACACCGACGGCATCTCGCAGGCCCTGACCTACTACGAACTGCGCCAGCTCTATCGCAACGCGGTGACGGGGGAGTCCGACGGCCTGTTCACCCCGGGCAGCTACCTCGAGTACTGCCAGCGCGAACGCCTCGAGAGCGACGCGACGACCCTCGAGAGCCCTGCGGTTCGGACCTGGATCGACTTGGTCACCGACAACGGGGGCGATCTGCCGACGTTCCCACTTCCGTTGGGACGCAGCAGTGTCGACTACACGCGGACCTCGCACAGCTCGTTCCCGTTGTTCGACGGTGCCACCGCGCAGGCAGTCGACGAGGCGTGTGCAGCCGTGGGAGTCAAGTTCATCGGCGGAATCTTCGCCGCCGCAGCTCTGGCGGAGTACGAGCTCGCCGGCCGGGGCAGCTACCTCGGTCTGACGCCCAAGAGCACTCGGGCGACCCCGGGCGAATTCGCGTCGATCGGGTGGTATTCGAGCCTGATTCCGGTGCAATTCGACCTCGGTGAGCAGCCGACGTTCCGGACCCTCGCAGTGCTCGCACAGGCAGCATTCGACTCCGGAAAGTTGCTGGCGAACACGTCGTACCACCGGGTGCTCGAGCTGGCCTTGCCGGAACACGGAATCACGACGCAGCCGGGATGGACCGCGCCGATGATCTCGTACGTCGACGTTCGCAAGTTGCCGGGCGAAGCCGAATTGGATGCGGCGGGAGCGGGTCTGTACGGCAACCGCGGCAGTTCCGAGGAAGTCTTCATGTGGATCAACCGCTTCGAGGACCACACCGGCGTCGAGTTCCTGTACCCGGGCACCGACGAGGCCGATCGTTCGATCGACCTGTACTTCTCCAAGATCTCCGAAATCTACGCCGCCGTGGTCGACGAGGGCGACTACATCCCACAGCCACCCGAGGCTCACGTGTTGGCCCACGAGCTTCCGGACGTCAGCAGGGTATGACGCTCCCTCGCCGCGGGTCGTGGCTGACGCTGGGTGCCTGCCTGCTGGCCGTCACGATGCAGATGATCGACGTCACCGCCGTCACCGTGGCGTTGCCGACGATCGCGCGTGACCTCGACGCGTCGGGCACCCAGCAGGTCTGGATCCCGACGGCGTATCTGCTCGCCTTCGCCTGCGCGCTGCTCACGATGGCGCGCGCAGGTGAGTTGTTCGGGCGCAGAACGGTATTCGTCACCGGCACTGCGCTGTTCGCCGTGACATCGGTGCTCTGCGCCTACGCGCCCACGGTCGAACTGCTCGTCCTCGCTCGCGTGCTGCAGGGGCTCGCGGGAGCGGCGATGTCGGCGCAGACGGTGGCGATCGTGACAGCGGCCTACTCCGGCACGCGGCGCACCACCGCGTTCGCGCTGTACGGTGGCACCGCGGGGCTGGCCGGGCTCGCCGGGCCGTCCATCGGCGCAGCGCTGCTGCACCTCGACATCCTCGGAACCGGTTGGCGAGCACTGTTTCTGATCAACGTCCCGATCGCGGCGGCGGCGGTCGTTCTCGGCCGCAGGTTCGTGGCATCGGGTACCGAGCAGGTCCCGGCCGGACACGGCGGGCGGTTCGACCCGGTCGGTGCCATCCTGTGGTCGATCGGGGCCCTGCTGATCGTCTGTCCCGTCATGATCAGCTCGAGTGTCGCCGCAGCGTTGCCCGCGGCTGTGCTCGGTCTGACGACGCTGGCCGGGTTCGCGATGTGGGAGCGTCGTCGACGTGCTGCAGGAGCACACGTCATGGTGAACATCGGCGTCTTCGGTGAGCGAGGATTCTCCGTGGGATGCGCCGTATCGGCTCTCGTGTACGGGACCTTCACCGGGTTCGTTCTGACGATGTCGGTGACACTGCAATCCGGACTGGGTGAGAGCGCGTCGACGGTCGGTGCGATCACTGTTCCCTTCGCGCTCGGGGCAGTGCTCGCTTCCGTGGCCGCACCGATCTCGTTCCAACACTGGGATTCTCGCGTCGTTGCGGCCGGCGCGGCTGCCATGGGACTGGCTCTGCTCGTTCTCGGAGTCACCACCGAATATCTGGACCGTGCCGGCTTTCCCTGGTGGGCGGTCGTGCCGCTCGGGGTACTGGGAGCGGGTCTCGGGTCGGTGATCGCGCCGTTGCAGAGCACCATCGTCGCGGGGGTGGCCCCGCACGCCATCGGCTCGGCATCGGGAATTCTGCCGACCGTCCAACAAGTGGGATCGGCTGTGGGAACCGCGGTGACCGGGGCCCTGTACTTCGGTCTGCTTCCTGCGGAGCCGGTTGCCGCGGACTATCTGGCGTCTCAGCGGACGGTGTTGTTCGGGCTGGCCGCGACCATGGTGGTGGCCACCGCAGTCGCGGCCGCGCTGCCCCGCGGCGTCGTCGAACGCAGCTCGTCGATGGTCTCCCAGGGTGTGCCGTGAATATTCGTAAGTGATTGTCCCGCAACAGTATCCAACAATGTCTCACCCGGACCAGGAGTTCGGGCCGATCGAAATCGAGAAGAGTTACACCATGCTTCGCACCCTCGTGACCTCGACACTCGTCGTCGGGTTGATGTCGCTGTTGTTCGTATCTGCTCCCCATGCGTCGGCCGCGCCCGGTGATCCGGCCCCGGTACCCGGCACGTTGTATGCGGCGGCTGCGGACCTGAACGGGAAGAACAACGGCGATGTCGTTGCCAGTCGGCGGTTTTCGAGCCCCCTGTATCCCGGTGCCGACATCTGGCAGCTCCAGTACCGGTCGTCCGATTCCCGAGGCGACGCCATCGCCGCAGTGACAACCGTTCTGGCACCGACGAACCGCGCACCCGGTGGGCCTCTACTGTCGTATCAGCCGTTCGTCAATGCGCTCGGATTGCAGTGCGCACCGTCGGAGTCCCTGTTCGGTGCCGACCCGACGACCGGTGTGCAGGAACGTGAATTTCTCAACCTCGCGCTGATGCGTGGATGGACCGTGGCGGTACCGGACCACCTCGGGCCGAAAAGTGCGTACGGCGCAGCCAAGTTGGGCGGACAGATCACGCTCGACGGCGTCCGCGCCGCACAGCGCGTGCCGGAACTAGGTTTGGCAGCAAGCCCGGTAGGTATGGCCGGTTACTCCGGCGGCGGTATGGCGACGGCGTGGGCCGCGGCGCTCGCTCCCAGCTATGCACCCGAGCTGAACATCGTGGGTGCCGCAGCCGGAGGTGTGCCTGCGGATCTGGACAACATCGCTCGCGCGTTGGGTTTTCAGCCCCATCAGGCATTCGGTCTCGCGTTCGCGGCCGCCCTCGGACTCGAACGCGAATACCCGGATCGCCTGCCGATCACCGCGCAGCTCAATCCCGCCGGTCTGGCGTTGAAGGATCAGGTGTCGAATGCGTGCACGCCGGTGATTCTTGCGACCGGAGCCTTCAAGAGTGCGCTGGCGGTCTCGACCACTACGTCGTTGGTGGACAGCCCCGAGGCGCAGCAGATCATCGACGAGAACAGTCTGGTCAAGTACGCGGGTGTGCCGACGGCACCCACACTTCTGTGGGGAAGCGACAACGATCCGCTCATTCCGATCGGAGCGTTGCGTGATACTGCTGCTCGGTACTGCGCGAGTGGTGCCACCTTGCAGTTCGACGTCGTCCACGCACCGCAGCACATCCAGGCGGCGTTCGAGGGTCTTCCCGCGGCACTGACATTCCTGGACAACAGGTTCCGGGGTGTCGCGCCGCCGACGAACTGCCTCCGATGAGAAGACTGGCAACCGTCGTCGCTGCTGTGACGACGGCTCTGGTCGCGGCTTCCGCGCCCGGATATGCAGCGGATCTTCCGGTCCTGGCACCGCAGACACTCGGCGACTTCTCGGTGCAGACTCGGTACTTCGACGTCGCAGTGGGGCCCGAACACGACCAGCACTGCACCGTCGTCGGGGATGTGTACGTTCCTGTCGGGCTCGGACCGGACCACCGAGCTCCAGCCATTCTGACCAGCAACGGTTTCGGCGGATCCAAGGACGACCAGGCCGGTGCCGCTGCCAGATTCGCCACTCACGGCTACGTGGTTCTGACGTACTCGGCCCTGGGTTTCGGCGGCTCGACATGCAAGATCTACTTCGCCGATCCCGATTACGACGGCATGGCCGCATCGGCTCTGATCGGCTATCTGGCCGGTGAGAGCGGCGGGGTGTTCACCGATCCCGCACGGACGGTGGCCGCCCCGGCACTGGATGTCGTTCGCCTCGACGCACCGGGTGACCCGCGCGTCGGCTACCTCGGCGGTTCCTACGCCGGCGCAACGGGATTGGCGACGGCGTCGGTCGATCCACGATTGGACACCGTCGCTTCGATGATCACCTGGAACGATCTGGCGCGGTCGTTGGCACCGGACGGGGCCGGCCGCAGATCCGTCGGGCCGGTCAAGAGCGTGTTCGGTTCGGCATTTCTGGCCGCCGGTGCCGTTCTGACCGGCCCGGGCGGATACGCCGTCGATCCGGCACGGGCACAGGGGTGCCCGAACTACGCCCAGTGGGTGTGCGACGCCGCGTCCGCCTTCACTGACAATCGCGAACCCGACCCGGGAACTCTGGCGGCGATGCGTCATGTCTCGCCCGTCGACTACCTCGATCGAGTCGATGTGCCGGTGCTGCTCACGCAGGGTCAGAAAGATTCGCTGTTCAGTCTCGACGAGGCCGTAGCCACATTCGAGGCCCTGCGGGCGAGGGGAGTGGAGACGTCCATGGTCTGGCACTCGTGGGGACACAACGATCGCAAGGGTTATCCGGGTGAGTTCGACATCAAGGCCCCCGACCCGTTCACGCAGCACGAAGCGGCACTGGTGGGCAATTGGCTCGACCGATACCTCAAGGATCGTGACGTCGACCCAGGACCGGCTTTCACCTACTTCCGGGACTGGGTGCCCTATACCGGTGTCGCGTCGCCGGCCTACGTCGAATCCGAGACATTTCCCGTCGGTGCTCGCCGCGCGTTCCGTTTGTCGAATGGATCACTGGCGGAGCGGGATTCGTCGAACGAAGTGTGGACGCAGACGATTCGGGGTGCAGGTGCGTCGATGCCCACCACGTTCGGACTGCCGAATCTCGCGGCCGAGTTGCCCGTGCCGCGGGTCTCGCTACCCGGCTCTGCCGCGCACTGGACGACGCCGCCACTGACCGAACCCATCGACGTCGTCGGCGCCCCGGAATTGTCCATCGGTCCCACGGTGTCCGGTCCCGCGACCGTCTTCGTCACCGTGCTCGACGTAGCACCCGACGGTGCGCGGAGCCCGATTCACGGACTCCTTGCACCCGCCGTACTCACCGGATCCGTTGAACCGGTGACCATCTCGCTACCCAGCATCGTCCATCGATTCGACCGCGGTCATCGCGTCGCCGTCGAGATCACCGCGTCGGATCCGTCCTTCGCAGGTGGGCCGGGCCCAGCGGACGTCACCGTGTCCTCGACGGATCCGATCAACCAGTTCTCTCTTCCCGTAGTCCCGTGATCTTCGATTTTGCTCACCCGAAAGGCTCGCTGTGATCCGAAAACTCTTTACCCTGGGGTCCATCCTGGTGGCGCTCTGCGCGTCCCTGTTCGCAGTGGGCACAACAGCTTCGGCGGCTCCCGCGCCGACTGCCCCGGATCCGGACGTCTTCTACGCGGCACCGGCCGACATCGCCGATCACGCGCCGGGTGACATCCTGGCCAGCCGACGGGCCGACGCCTGGATGTACCCCAACACCGACATCTGGCAACTCAAGTATCGGTCCACCAACTCCGCAGGTGCACCCGTCGCCGCGGTGACGACCGTGCTGATGCCGCGAGGCAAGGGCGCGGGAACCCCACTGGTGTCCTATCAAGCCGTCATCAATGCCCTGGGCGTCAAATGTGCACCGTCGCATGGTCTTTTCACATACGAGATCGGTGAAGCGCCGAGCCTGTACGTCGGTATGGTCGCCCGCGGTTGGGCGGTTGCGGTGCCGGATTACCTCGGCCCGACCGGAGCCTACGGAGCCGCGGAGTACGAAGGTCGTCTGACGCTCGACGGCGTGCGGGCCGTGCAGAACTTCGAGCAGTTGCCGCTGAAGGACAGTCCCGTTGCACTGTTGGGTTACTCGGGAGGCGCACTGGCGACCTCGTGGGCCGGTGCCATGGCACCCACTTACGCGCCGGAGCTGAACATCGTGGCCAGCGTGCACGGCGGAACTCCGGCCGACCTGGGATTGATCGCACAGAACCTGGGCTACAGCGCGATTCCGCACCCCGCCTTCGGAATGGCACTCGCGGCATCACTGGGACTCGAACGTGAATACCCGACCGAATTTCCCGTCTCGGAGAACCTGAATGCAGCGGGCCTGGCCCTGCGAGATCGCGTGAGCAACGAATGCAGGCGCCCATCATCATCGGCGGAGCGTTCAAGAGCGCAAGAGATCTGTCGAACGTCGACATCGCGTCCCTGCCCTCTGCGCAGGCGGTATTGAAGAAGAACAGTCTCGTCGACTACGACGGCGTCCCCACGGCCCCGGTGTACATCTGGCATGGGATCAACGACTTCATCACCCCCTACGCGCCGGTGAAGGAGACGGTCGACCGCTACTGCGCAGCCGGGGCAACCGTGCAGTTCCGGGCGTATCCACTCGCCGAGCACTTCAGCGGATCGATCGTCGGACTGCCCGAGGCCTACGCCTACGTGGACGCACGATTCCGAGGAGAGCCGGCACCGTCGAACTGCGGCTGATGTCCGCTGGGTGGTGACCTCGCACTGCATTTGTCGACTGCGCGCCCTCGCTCCTGAGTGAGCGGGGGCGCGCAGTCGGTAGTAGGTGTGTGAGGTTGCCGGGGAACCGAGAGGGTGCTCGCCGCGTCCAACCAGTTGTGAGAGCAACAGGGCGCTGGGTGACGGGTGTGGTCGGACTGATGATGCTGGTCGCCGGATGTGGTGAGTCGACGCCGAGTGCACCGAATGCTGCGTTGCCGACGTCGACCAGCGCTGCGCCGATCGCCACCGAGCCCTGGGATCCATGCACCATCCCGGACAATGCCGTCGAGGCCGCGGGATTGGATGTGGAAAGCAAAAGCTCGAACTTGTTCGGAGACGCCCCGCTGTCCAACGACTGGAAGACGTGTATCTGGACAGACCCTGACCCTGGATCGTGGTACTTCCTGGGCGCGTTCTCGGGCTTCCACTCGCTGGACGATCTGGAGGCGAACGACCGCTTCAATCAATTCTCGAAAGTCGACGGTCTCGGCGGTTACCAGTTCTTGCGCGCTGATCGCCCCGCCGGACGAAGTTGTGGCATGGCATTCGAGGTGGAGAAGGGTCTGGTGTATTTCGTCCTCGACACTCGCGCGGCGAGCGAGCCAGCAAGAGATCCGTGTGTGGAAATCGAGAATATTGCGCGCAGTACGCGCGCATCGCTCCCACCTATTTCGAACTGAACTGGAGGGTATGACTGTGGGACAAGACCCCGGGGATCTGTTCGACTCGATGCAGAACTGGCGACACTTGTCGCATCAGGCCGCAGCCGGAATTTTGGATATACCGGAAGGTGTTGCGGCGCAGTGCGACGCTGCATGCGTCACGTACATCGCCCACCTGGAGGGCATGGTGCAGCAGACGGAGTTTCTCGTCGATCTCGACGCATTCGGAACGCTTCCTTCAGCTCGACAGCTGGGTCGCAAGTTCAAGCGACTGGCCGATGGTGAGGAACGGTCGGCGGCTGTTGCGATCAGGCAACACATCGAGGTCATCGAATTGATGCGCTCGGTGTTTCGTCGCTATTTCGTCGCTATTTCGTCGACACCGAAGAGGTCGATCAGAGTGTGGGTGCTCGGGTCGGCGAGATCGGGGCGGCGCTGGGGGAGTAGTCCCGCAACCTCACACCCTTTCTCCGGACCTCGCACCCCCGCTATGCGCGGAACCCCGGCGTGCGGTCGCCCAAAAGGGTGGGAGGTTCCGTGCATTGCCAACGCCATACCGTCGACCTGCCCGAAATGTCCGTAAAGGCAACTACGGCAACGCAATCACGACAACATTCGCGAATCGGATGCCTTACTCTGCCTTCGTGAATCTTTCCACGGCCCGGCTGGTACAGATGCGTCCGCGCGATCCGAACGAACCGCATCGCGCGGCGAGTCCACTCGAATTGTTCTTCGACCTCGTGTTCGTCGTGGCCGTCAGTATCGCGGCGGTGCAACTCCATCACGCGCTCACCGAGAACCATGTCGCCGACGGCCTGCTCAGTTACGCGCTCGTGTTCTTCGCGATCTGGTGGGCGTGGATGAACTTCACGTGGTTCGCCACCTCCTTCGATACCGACGACTGGCTCTATCGAACGCTGACCGTCGTACAGATGGCCGGCGTGCTGGTGCTCGCCGCCGGAGTCGAATCAGCGTTCGTGGACAAGGACTTTGCGGTCGTCGTGCTCGGCTACGTCGTGATGCGCGTGGCGATGGTGACGCAATGGGTTCGAGCGTCTCGGACCGGTGACTACAAGAAGACCGCACTGACATACGCGACAGGCATTGCGGGCGTTCAAGTTCTGTGGATTCTCTGGCTGGTGCTGTTCGACGGCACAGCCGCCGTCGTCTTGTTCTTCGTGTTGGCAGCCGCGGAAATGGCGGTTCCGTTGATCGCCGAACGCAGCGGGTCGACGCCATGGCACCCGCATCACATCACCGAACGCTACGGGCTGTTCACGCTGATACTGCTCGGCGAGAGTCTGCTCGCATCGGCCAACGCCATCATCGAAGCGCTGCACGACGAGACGGCGCTGGCACCCTTGATCTCGATTTCCGTCCTCACCCTCGTCGTCACCGCGAGTCTGTGGTGGATCTACTTCTGGCCGCCGCATCACCGGGCCATCGGAAAGTTCGGCAACTCGCTGATCTACGGCTACACGCACTACTTCATCTTCGCCGCGGCGGGCGCGTTCTCGGCCGGCATCGAGGTCGAGATCGATGTGCTCACCGAACACAGCAAGCTCGGGGACGTCGCCGCGTCGTTCACCGTCACGGTGCCGATTGCGATATTCGTCCTCGGCGTCTGGCTGATCGCCATGCGCGCCCACGCGGATCGCGTCGTCAACATCGCGGTTCCGGTCGGTGCCGTGCTCGTCTTGTTCGACCCGATCATTCCCATCCCGATCACCCTCACCGCGGTCGTCATGATCGTCGTCGTCGGCGTGCTCGTCGCACGCGGGCCACGACCCCCAGCGTTAGGTCGTTCCGCAGGCTCCACTCCCCAGCGTCCCGCATGAGAAACTGACCACATGAGTATCGGAACCCTGATTCTGCTTCGTCACGGCGAGAGCGAATGGAACGCGTCCAACCAGTTCACCGGCTGGGTCGACGTGCGACTGACCGAGAAGGGCGAGGCCGAGGGCAAGCGCGCCGGCCAGCTCCTCGCCGAGGCGGGCGTACTGCCCGACCTGCTGTACACCTCGTTGCTGCGCCGCGCGATCAGCACCGCGAACCTCGCGCTCGACGCGGCCGAGCGGCATTGGATCCCCGTCGTGCGCGACTGGCGTCTGAACGAGCGTCACTACGGCGCACTGCAGGGCTTGAACAAGGCCGAGACCAAGGACAAGTACGGCAACGAGCAGTTCATGCTGTGGCGTCGTAGCTACGACACGCCGCCGCCCGCCATCGAGGCAGGCAGCGAGTTCAGCCAGGACGCCGATCCCCGCTACGCCGACCTGGACAGCGTTCCGCTGACCGAATGCCTCGCCGACGTCGTCGAACGGCTCATCCCGTACTTCGAGGAGACGATCGTCGCCGATCTGAAGGCCGGCAAGAACGTGCTCGTCGCCGCACACGGCAACTCGCTGCGTGCACTCGTGAAGTACCTCGACGAGATCTCCGACGCGGACATCGCCGAACTGAACATCCCCACCGGCATCCCACTGCAGTACGACCTCACCGAGGTCGACGGCAAGCTGAAGCCGACCAATCCGGGTGGCACCTACCTGGATCCGGAAGCAGCGGCTGCGGGTGCGGCTGCCGTGGCAAACCAGGGCGGTAAGTAACTCCGCCACGCACAAACCGGCAGTTTGTCGAAACTGCAGGTGAACGAACGAAGAACACTGCCGACGAGGGCTATGACGACCAGGGAAATGCCTGCACCCTGCGTATGTGAGCCGTCCATCGAACGTACGATTCCGGTGTGAGTGTTGCATCGGCCGTACTACTGGCAATTGCCGCGGCCTTCGTGGGATACCTCGTCGGCGGTGTTCTGATCCCGTACCTCAACACTCGACACTCGGAGCGTCGCCGCGCCACCTCCGGATTGACGATGTCGCAGGTACTGGACCTGATCGTGCTGGCGTCGGAGAGCGGTATCGCCGTCGTCGATCAATTTCACGACGTCGTGCTGTCGAATCCACGGGCCGAGGAGCTCGGCCTGGTGCGTAACCGTTCCATCGACGAGCGGGCGTGGGCCGCGGCGACGAAAGTGCTGTCCGACGGCAATCCCGTCGAAGTCGATCTCAGTGCCAAGGCCCCCCGGCCCGGCCGCGACAAGATCGCCGTCCGGTGCGTCGCGAGACTTCTCAGCAAAGAGGACCGACGGTTCGTCGTTCTCTTCGCCGACGACGATTCCGAGCAGGTACGGATGGAGGCCACGCGTCGCGACTTCGTGGCCAACGTCAGTCACGAACTCAAGACGCCGGTCGGTGCGATGAGCCTGCTGGCCGAGGCGCTGCTCGAATCCGCCGACGATCCCGATTCCGTCCGGCACTTCGGCGGCAAGGTCGTCGCCGAATCCAAACGCCTGGGCAACATGGTGACCGAGCTGATCGCACTGTCGCGTCTGCAGGGGGCCGAGAAACTGCCCGACCTGGAAGTGGTCGACGTGGACACCGTCGTCAACGAGGCGATGGACCGGTCCAAACTCGCTGCCGAGAACGCGGGCATCTCCGTCACCACCGACCACCCGAGCGGGCTCGAAGTACTCGGCGACCAGGCGCTCCTGGTGACGGCCCTGGCCAACCTCATCCAGAACGCGATCGCGTACTCCTCCGACGGTTCGCCCGTCTCGGTCAGTAGGGCACTGCGCGGATCGAACGTCGCGTTCGCCGTCACCGACCGCGGAATCGGTATCGCCAAGGCGGACCAGGAACGCGTCTTCGAGAGATTCTTCCGCGTCGACAAAGCTCGGTCGCGGGCCACCGGCGGCACAGGCCTGGGCCTTGCCATCGCCAAACACGTCGCAGCCAACCACAACGGCAGCATCTCGCTGTGGAGCAAGCTGGGCACCGGATCCACCTTCACCCTCCAGATCCCCGCGTACTTCGAAGAAGAAGACGACGCCGCGGTTACAGAAAGAGAGAATCAGTGACCAACGTTCTGATCGTGGAAGACGAAGAGTCGTTGGCCGATCCACTGGCCTTCCTGCTCCGCAAAGAGGGGTTCGAGGCCACCGTCGTCGGCGACGGTCCGTCGGCTCTTGCCGAATTCGATCGTGCCGGCGCGGACATCGTGCTGCTCGACCTGATGCTTCCCGGAATGAGCGGCACCGACGTGTGCAAGCAATTGCGTTCGCGCTCAGGCGTTCCCGTGATCATGGTGACCGCGCGTGACAGTGAGATCGACAAGGTCGTGGGGCTCGAACTCGGTGCCGACGACTACGTCACCAAGCCGTATTCGGCTCGTGAGCTGATCGCTCGTATCCGCGCCGTACTGCGCCGCGGCAGTGACGCCGAGGTCGACGGCGGCACCGACACCGGAGTGCTCGAAGCCGGGCCGGTGCGGATGGACGTCGAACGGCATGTGGTGATGGTCGGATCCGATCAGATCACGTTGCCGCTCAAGGAGTTCGACCTGCTCGAATACCTGCTGCGCAACTCCGGCCGGGTCTTGACCAGGGGCCAGTTGATCGACCGAGTGTGGGGTGCGGACTACGTGGGCGACACGAAGACTCTCGACGTGCACGTCAAACGACTGCGGTCGAAAATCGAGACCGACCCGGCCAAGCCGGAGCATCTCGTCACCGTGCGCGGTCTGGGCTACAAGCTCGAGGGGTAGAGCCTGCGGCATGTGAGTGGAAACGCGTAGCCCACTACGAGTTTCCACTCACGTGCGGCGCCAGCCGCCCTACCGGCGCTGGGCCTCACGAGTGGCCGGATGTACGGCAATCAGACCGAGGCCACGGCGACGCTTGCACAGGGACGCCAACTCCTCGTACGCAGCCTTGCCGAGCAGCTCGGTCAATTCCGGCTTGTACGACTCGAACACCTGCTTGGCTCCGACGTGCGCGTCGGGTGAGCCGGAGCAGTACCAGTGCAGATCGAGTCCGCCTTCGCCCCAACCGCGTCGGTCGTACTCGCCGATGGTGGTCTTGAGAATCTCGGAGCCGTCGGGACGCGTCACCCAATCCTGAGTGCGCCTGATGGGCAACTGCCAGCACACATCGGGCTTGACCTCGAGCGGCTCGATGCCCTTGCGCAGCGCCATCGAATGCAGTGCGCACCCGATGCCACCCTCGAACCCGGGTCGGTTCTGGAAGATGCACGCACCCTTGTACCGCCGCGTGCGCAAAGATTGTTCGTCGTCGAGATCGTCGTATTCGACGTATCCCTTCTTGCCCAGACCCTTGTCCATCAGCTGCCAGTCCTGCGGCGTGAGCAACTTCACCGACTCGTCGAGCTTGCGTTTGTCGTCCTCATCGGACAGGAACGCGCCGTGCGAGCAGCATCCGTCGTCGGGGCGACCCTCGACGGTGCCCTGGCAGGCGGGGGTGCCGAACACGCAGGTCCAGTTGGACAACAGCCACGTCAGATCGGCGGCAATGACATGTTCGGAGTTGTCGGGATCGGGAAACTCGACCCATTCTCGCGGGAAATCCAACTCGACCTCTGCAGCGAACGACTGCTGCTCACGACCTGCTGTCACAAATGACGACGGTAGACCCAGTACCGTGGGGTTGTGCGATTAGGGGTGCTCGACGTCGGTAGCAACACGGTGCATCTGCTCGTAGTGGACGCACACCGTGGCGCACACCCGACGCCGATGAGCTCGAGCAAGGCGACGTTGCGCCTGTCGGAGAACACCGACGCGTTCGGCAACATCACTCCTGCAGGTGCCGATCGGCTCGTCGACGAGGTGCGTGAGTTTGCCGCCATCGCCGCCCGGTCGGGTTGCAGTGAACTGATGGCGTTCGCCACCTCTGCGGTGCGCGACGCCTACAACTCCGACGACGTTCTCGCGCGTGTTCTCGCCGAGACCGGAGTGGCCCTGGAAACTCTGTCGGGCGTGGACGAGGCCAGATTGACGTTCCTGGCCGTGCGCCGCTGGTACGGCTGGAGCGCCGGGCGCATCCTCGGACTCGACATCGGCGGCGGATCGCTGGAACTGACCAGCGGCAGCGACGAGAATCCCGACGTGGCGTTCTCCCTGCAGCTCGGTGCCGGCCGCCTCACCCGGGACTGGCTCGACGAGGATCCTCCGGGAAAGCGTCGTATTGCCGTTCTTCGTGACTGGTTGGATGCCGAACTCGCGACACCGGCCAAAGAACTGTTGGCTGCGGGCGATGCGGACCGCGCGGTGGGAACGTCGAAGACATTTCGTTCGTTGGCTCGCTTGACCGGTGCTGCGCCTTCCGCGGCCGGTCCGCGAGTGACGAGAACGCTGACGGCGAGCGGTCTGAGGCAACTCATCGCGTTCATATCGCGGATGACGGCCGCCGACCGTGCAGAATTGGAAGGCATCAGTGCCGACAGGTCACCACAACTGGTGGCCGGGGCGCTGGTAGCGGAGGCGAGCATGCGGGCACTGTCGGTGGAATCACTCGAGATCTGTCCGTGGGCGCTGAGGGAAGGTTTGATTTTGAGGAAGCTGGACACCGAAGCCGACGGCGATCTGGTGGGGAGTTCGAGATGAGCGACGCCAACCCGGAAGACACCGGGCAGATCTCGGTCGCCGAGCTGTTGGCCAGAAACGGCCAGAAGACCAACCTGACTGCAGGAGGGCGACGCAGGCGAGGCGTCAAGGGCGGCATCTCCGTGGCCGAACTGACCGGGGAGATTCCCGTCGTTCGTGACGAACCCGGCGACCGCAGCGCACCCGTCGTCGACGAGCCGCAGGACGAAGCTCCCGATACCGCTGCGAACGAGCCCACGAGCAGTGCATCCGACGGCAACACGACCACGTCGTCCAGGCCGCAACCGGCCCGGCCCCAGAGCACCCGCCCGACCCCGTACCAACCGGCAGGCAAGCGCGACAAGCAGCAGCCCGAACCGGAACTGCTGTCGGGCTCCACGACCGTCGCCGGAGACCTGCTCAATCGATCTCACGACGACACCGCGCGCGGGTTGCGGCCCGCTGCTCCTGCCGCGCAAGGATCGGAGCGACGCCCGTACGGGTCGACCCAGGCCGAGCAGGGACGGGCCCGCCGATCGGCGGGATTCCAGCCGCCGCGTTCGACCGAATCCGCCGAACCCAAGACCGACGTCACCTCGCGTGCGCCGCTGGTGGAGAGCCCACATGCCGCTCTCGTAGAGGTGGACGACCTGGCGAAGACTGCGGTCACCCCGCGCATCACGCGCGGCAACGAGGTCGACGACAAGAAGACCGCAGACAAGAAGACCGCCAACAAGAAGACCGCCGACAAGAAGACCGCCGACGAGAAGGCCACTGATGAATCGGCCGACGAGGCCGGCACTCAGGTCATACCCGAGCTAGTCGACCTCACGAAGCCGACTACCGACGAAGACACGGCCGACCCGAAGACCGTCGACCCGAAGACCGCCGACACCCCGAGTACCGGGTCGCGTGCCGATCGTCGCAAGTCGGCGAGTAAGGATCAGGCGAGCAAAGACACGGCGAGCAAGGACACGGGAAGCAAGGACAAGTCCCCGGTCAAGGGCAAGGGCGGCGCGGTTCGGCAGTGGCTGGTGCTCATCGGGCAGGCCGTGGTGTCGATCGTCGTCGGTGCGCTGCTGTTCAAGGGCTTCGAGCAGCTGTGGGACGTGTTGCCATGGGTGGCGCTGGTGCTGTCGGTTCTGGTGATCGTCGGTCTCGTCGCGGTGGTGAGGATTCTCCGGCGTACCGATGATCTGGTCTCGATCGTCATTGCCATAGCCGTCGGTGTGTTCGTCACGCTCGGTCCGTTGGCCTTCCAGCTCAGTACCGGCTGAGTTTCGACAACGATGGCGGCGAAGCGAATCAAAGTCGGATTGTCCACGGCCTCGGTGTACCCGCAGAACACCGAGGCAGCGTTTCGCTATGCCGCCGATCTGGGTTACGACGGCGTCGAACTGATGGTGTGGGCCGAATCGATCAGTCAGAACGTCGATGCGGTGGCTGCGCTGTCACGTGAGTACTCGATACCGGTGCAGGCCATCCATGCGCCGTGTCTGCTGATCTCACAGCGGGTGTGGGGATCGGATCCGATCGTCAAACTGGCCCGGTCGGTCGAAGTGGCCGAGAAGCTGGGTTCGGCGACCGTCGTCGTGCATCCGCCGTTCCGCTGGCAGCGCAAGTACAGCGACGGATTCGCCGATCAGGTGGCGGAACTGGAATCGAATTCCCACGTCGTGGTCGCGGTGGAGAACATGTTCCCGATGCGTGCCGACAGATTCTTCGGGCGCAAGGAGAAATCCGCCCAACGGCTGGAACGACGCGGAGGCCCGGGAGCGGCCCTGTCGGCGTTCTCGCCGTCGTACGACCCGACCGACGTCGGTCACGGCCACTACACACTCGACCTCTCGCACACCGCGACCGCAGGCTCGGACGCACTCGAGATGCTCGACCGGATGGGCGACGGGATAGCGCACCTGCATCTGGCCGACGGCCGCGGCGCGTCCGTGGACGAGCATCTGATCCCGGGGCACGGCAGCCAGCCCTGCGCCCAGGTCTGCACCGAACTGGTGCGGCGAGGATTCGACGGTCAAGCCGTCATCGAGATCAACACTCAGAATGCGCGCACGGTGCCCGAGCGTTCGTCGATGCTGGACCAGGCGCTGCAGTTCGCCCGCGCACACCTGTCCTGACTGCCGGTAAGTTGTCCGGAATGAGTTCCACCAGCCCGTTCCGGGCCGCAACCACACTGGTCCCACTCGACGTCTCCGCAGACACGGCGTCCTTCGCCGGTGCGATCGATTCCACCTGGACCATCGGCCCCAAAGTGCACGGCGGGGCGATGCTCGCCATCTGCGCGGCCGCGGCGCGTCAGCAGATCGTGCTGATCGACCCGGCCCAGGTCGAGATCCAGCCTTTGGCCGTCAGCGTCAGCTATCTGGCCGCGCCCGACCCAGGCGAAGTGGCGCTCACGACGATCGTGCGCAAGCGCGGCAGGCAGGTCTCGCACGTCGACGTCGAGCTGACTCAGGCCGGACGCGTCGCAGTGCGGGCGGTGGTCACCCTCGGTCGGCCCGACTCGGAGGAACCGAACCACGAAACCCCGTTGTCGCTGACGTCGATGGCCGCGGAGCCTCCTGCGGACACCCTCGCGGTGGCAGGCGATCACCCCATGGCGTCGATCGTGCACGTCGCCAAGGGCTGCGAGATGCGGATCGAACCGTCGTCGGCATCGTTTCTCACCGGTCAGCAGGGTGAGGCCGAAATTCGACTGTGGGTGCGCCCCTTCGCGGGCGACGAAGCCGACGCCGACACGTCGGTGCTCTTCGCGTTGATGGCAGGCGACATCTCGGCCCCGGTGACGATGAACCGCGGAATGTTCGGCTGGGCACCGACGGTCCAGCTGACGACATATCTGCGTCGCCGCCCGGCTCCGGGGTGGCTGCGAGTGGCAGCGACCAGCTCCGTCATCGGCAGCACCTGGTTCGAGGAGGACCACCTGATACTCGACTCGACCGGTGCCGTGGTGGTGCAGAGCCGACAGTTGGCGATGGTGCCGCGCTCGAACTGACATGGCAGGCTTGGCCATATGACGAGAATTGCAGTGATCGGTGGCGGACGGATCGGCGAGGCATTGATTGCGGGACTCCTCGAGGCCGGTCATGCCGTGCGCGACCTCGTGGTCGCCGAGAAGTCCGAGCCGCGCGCCAAAGAGATCGCGAAGGACTTCGGAGTACTGACCGCCAGTGTCGCCGACGCGGCCGAGGGAGCCGACGTCATCGTGCTGGCGGTCAAGCCGGCCGACGTCGAGGGCGCACTGAATCAGATCACCAAGATCGAGCTCGACGGTGACCGCGAACAACTCATCGTCTCGCTCGCCGCAGGCGTGCCCACCGCCAAGTTCGAGCCCAAGCTCCCCGCCGGATTCCCGGTCGTACGGGTCATGCCCAACACCCCCATGCTGGTAGGGGAGGGCGTCAGTGTGCTGGCCCCGGGGAAGTACGCCCGCGCCGAGCACCTCGAGCTCGTGCGCTCCATCCTCTCGGCCGTCGGCAAGGTCGTCGTCGTCAAGGAACATCAGCTCGACGCGGTGACGGCCGTGTCCGGGTCCGGTCCGGCCTATTTCTTCCTGGTCGCCGAGGCCATGATCGACGCGGGAGTGGGCCTGGGATTGAGCCGGGATGTCGCGTCTGCACTCGTCGCGCAGACGATGGTGGGGTCGGGAGCGATGCTGGATCGCTCGGACGAGTCCGCCAGCGAGCTTCGGTATGCCGTGACCTCGCCGGGCGGAACGACCGCCGCGGCGGTGCGCGAATTGGAGCGAAACGGCCTCCGAGCTGCCTTTTTCGATGCTCTCGGTGCCGCCAACGCCCGATCGATTGAGATGGGCATCACAGCAGAATAAAAAATCTTTTCCCCACACCCGTCGCAGTAACCCCATCTGTCCCTATAGGCTCGGGGGCAGCACGTGCGTGTCTGTTCGGCAGGAGGGGAAGCCTGCCGCATGAGACGTGCCGGAGGTAAGTGGATTGATGGCGTCTATAAACAAGCCGTCCAAGGGTTCGTCCCCGGACGGTCAACCGGCTCTGGCCGGAACACAGTTCCTCACTGTCGCCGAGGTGGCGACTCTGATGAGAGTTTCGAAAATGACCGTGTACCGACTGGTGCACGGCGGAGAGCTGCCCGCAGTACGGGTGGGTCGATCTTTTCGTGTGCACGCCAAGGCGGTACACGACTATCTCGAGACCTCGTATTTCGACGCAGGCTAGTGCACGTAGCTAGGTCGTAAGACCGGGCCGGTTTCGTAAGTCACGGCTCACACCGGTAGGATTGGCGTTCGTCGTGCCAGCCAGCCGGTGTGCAGCCGTGGGCGAGTACGTGGCCCCAGCGCCAGCTCGGTGACCAAGGTTGTTGGCTCGAAGCCTTCGGGCTTGGTTGTCAGGTAGGCGTACGCAAACGGCGTGCGCGAAAACGCTAGAGAAGAACGTGAGGACACCCGCATGGGTTCAGTGATCAAGAAGCGTCGCAAGCGCATGTCGAAGAAGAAGCACCGCAAGCTGCTTCGTCGTACCCGCGTGCAGCGCAGGAAACTCGGCAAATAAGCCTGCCGTCATCTGCTTCACGGCCGAGCCCGTCACCATCGGTGGCGGGCTCTGCTCGTTCGAAGGCGAGTGGCACCTTTCCTTTCGGACCTCCTTTCCTTTCCAGGCCTCCTTTCCTTTCAGACCTCGCGGAAACCTGTCGATCCAGTAGGCTCGGCACGGGAGCCGAAGTTGGGGAGGCGCAGTGAGTCCGAGCGATCGTGGTGTTGCCGCGCCCCGAGTGGTGCTCGTGACCGGTGCCAGTCGATTCCTCGGCGGATACCTCGTCACCCGGCTCGCTCAGAACCCTCGCATCGAACGTGTTATCGCTGTCGACGAGAAATCTCCGAGCAAAGATCTGCTGCGACGTATGGGTCGCGCGGAATTCGTTCGTGCCGATATTCGAAACCCGTTGATCGGCAAGGTGATTCGTAACGCCGGCGTCGATACCGTCGTGCATGCGGCCACGGTCGCCAAGCCTCCGAAATCCGGCGGCCGCGCGACGATGAAAGACCTCAACGTCATCGGAGCCATGCAGCTGTTCGCGGTGTGCCAGAAGTCGCCGACCGTGGAGAAGGTGGTCCTGCGGTCGTCGTCTTCGGTATACGGATGCAGCGCCAAGGATCCGGTGAAATTCACCGAGGAGATGAGTGCCCGACGCCCACCGAGCGGCGCGTACGCCAAGGACACCATCGACATCGAGGGCTACATTCGCGGACTCGGTCGTCGTCGCCCGGATATCGCGGTGTCGATTCTGCGTATGGCCCCACTGATCGGCCCGCGGCTCAACGGCACCATCTCGCGGTACATGACGTCACCCCTCATTCCGAGCATCGTCGGACGCGACGCGCGCATGCAGCTGTTGCACGAGGAGGACGCCCTTGCGGCCCTCGAACGCGCGACCATCGGCGGGCCTGCAGGCACGTTCAACATCGGTGCCGACGGCACCATCATGCTGTCGCAGGCGATTCGACGTGCCGGTCGCGTGCAGGTTCCGGTGCCGTTTCCACTGTTCAAGAGCGTGGGGCGGGCGCTCATGGGCGGAATGATGCGCGAATTCACGACCGAGCAACTCGATTACTTCCATTTCGGCTGCGGGCTGGACACCACGCGGATGCGGTCCGTGCTGGGGTTCGAGCCTCGGTGGACCACAGTCCAGGCGTTCGACGACTTCGTGCGCGGCGCGGCTCTTCGGCCGGTCGTCCGAACCGAATGGGTCGACGCCATCGAGAATCGGCTGCTCGGGGCCGTCGACACGGGGGCGTCCGCGGCGCGCGTACTGGCCTCGCTCGGCAGTGCCGACACGGCGCGAGAATCCGGAGCGGACAGGTGAGCGACGTGGCCAAAGTCATTCCCTTGCACGGCGGCGCGTCCGCCCGGTCCGCCCGCGCAGCGCAGGGTTCACGCGAGCGGCACCCATCGGCCTACGCCGACCCACGTGAGCCGACGCCGCTGGTGGACCCGACCCCCGCCGCCGGTGCGGCCACGATCGCCGCAGAAGCGGCACCCGTGCTGTCGATGATCGACGACACCAAGACCGCGATCGTCGACCAGATCTCCTCGGTCGCCGAATTCGTGCGTCGACGCCTGGCCGGCGACTACAGCGTCGACGAGTTCGGCTACGACCCGCACTTCGCCGATGCCGTCTGGTTGCCACTGCTGCGTCCGCTGTTCGACAAGTGGTTCCGCGTCGAGGTCAAAGGCATCGAGAACATCCCCGTCGAGGGAGGTGCACTCGTCGTAGCCAACCACGCCGGAGTCGTACCGGTCGACGCGCTGATGACGTCGGTTGCCGTGCGCGATCATCACCCTGCCCACCGGCCGTTGCGAATGTTGGCTGCCGACATGGCATTCGAGATGCCCGGCGTCGGCACGATCGCCCGCAAGGCCGGGCATACGTTGGCGTGCAATCCCGACGCGGAGCGGCTGCTGCGCACCGGGGAAGTTGCCGCCGTGTTCCCGGAGGGCTTCAAGGGGATCGGCAAACCGTTCAGCGAGCGGTACAAGTTGCAGCGGTTCGGCCGCGGCGGCTTCGTCTCGGCTGCACTGCGAACGGGTGCGCCGATCATTCCGTGCTCCATCGTCGGGTCCGAGGAGATCTACCCGAAGATCGGCGACATCGCCCCGCTGGCACGACTGATGGGGATGCCGTACTTCCCGGTGACACCGTTCTTCCCGCACCTCGGGCCGCTGGGCCTGATTCCGTTGCCGTCGAAGTGGTACATCGAGTTCGGCAAGCCCATCCACACCGACTCCTACGACGCCACCGCGTTCGAGGATCCGATGGTGCTCTTCGAGCTGACCGACCACGTGCGCGAAACCATTCAGCACACGTTGTACCGACTGCTTGCCAAGAGACGCAACGTGTTTCTCGGATAGCTCGGGTTATCCTCTGCCAGTGCATATTCGCGACACCACGGTAGAAGACCTCCCAGACATTCTCTACATCCACAACGATGCGGTCGCCAACACCACCGCCATCTGGGACGAGGAACAGGTGGACCTCGCCGATCGCACAGCGTGGTTCGAGGGACGGATCGCTGCCGGGTACCCGGTACTCACCGCGGAGGTCGACGGCCGGGTCGCCGGCTACGCGTCGTACGGCCAGTGGCGAGTCAAGAGCGGCTACCGGCACTCGGTGGAACATTCGGTGTACATCCACCGCGACTTCTATCGCCGCGGCCTGGCCAGTGCCTTGCTGAGCGAATTGATCGACCGCGCCCGAGGCGGCGACATCCACGTGTTGGTGGGGTTCATCGAATCCGAGAACACCACGTCCATCGCACTGCACGAGAAGTTCGGATTCGTTCGCGTCGGACAGATGCCGGAGGTGGGGGTCAAGTTCGGGCGCTGGCTGGACCTGACCCTGATGCAACTGACGCTCTGACCCGACGGGCGAGCGAGGTCAGGCCTTGCGGCGACCGATCACCGCGGCGAGACCGCCGCCCACCGCGCCCAGGGCCAGCGCAGTGGGAACGCCGATCTTGGCGGCCTTGCGTCCGGTGCGATAGTCGCGAATTTCCCAGCCGCGGTTCTTCGCCAGCTCACGCAGGTCCGGATCGGGGTTGATCGCGACCGCGGTACCGACGAGCGAGAGCATCGGCACGTCGTTGTGGCTGTCCGAATACGCGGTGCACCGCTTGAGGTTGAGGCCTTCTCGTACGGCCAACGACCGCACCGCATGAGCTTTGCCGATGCCGTGCAGGATGTCGCCGACGAGACGGCCGGTGAAGACGCCGTCCTTACTCTCGGCGACAGTTCCCAGCGCGCCCGTCAGGCCCAGCCGCTTGGCGATGATCTGCGCCAGTTCGAGGGGAGTGGCGGTAACCAGCCACACCTGCTGACCTGCGTCGAGGTGCATCTGGGCGAGGGCACGGGTGCCTGCCCAGATTTTGTCGGCGATCATCTCGTCGTAGATTTCCTCGCCGAGCCGGCTCAGTTCGGCAGTGGGACGACCGGTGATGAACGAGAGCGCCTTCTCGCGGCCACTGGCCACGTCCTCGCTGTTCTCCTTGCCGCTGACCCTGAATTTGACTTGCTGCCAAGCGAATTGGGCCACGTCGCCCGTGGTGAAGTACTTTCGGGCGGCGAGTCCGCGCGCGAAGTGGATGATCGATGCGCCCTGGACCATGGTGTTGTCCACGTCGAAGAAGGCGGCTGCGGTCAGATCGCGGGGAACCGCTCCCTCGGACTCGACCTGCAGGGCGAGAGCGGCATCGGCGCTCGCTTCACCCGCGACGTTGGCGCGGACCTCCGCATCGGACGGGCCGAACGGATTGCGAATCCGGCGAATACGCCGCTTGCGCTGCTTGTCCCCGTCCGGATCGTTCGTGTCGACCATGTCGACATCGGGCGTGTCCTCGATCGGCAGGTCTGTGCCCCCGTCAGTCACCACGTCCACCTCCCTCGCCAGTACGTCACTCGCAGCCTAATGCGTGCGTCCGACACGAGCGTCGCACGACGGCACCTACCGACGATGAACAGTTCCCGACGCACCGCGCAGCTGTGACCTTCGTCTCTGTTACCGGCATGTCAGAGTGGACGGATGGAAACGACTCCGTCCGGCGTGGCACTTCTCACCCGCGCAGGCTGCCATTCCTGCACCCACGCGTCCGCGGTGCTGCACGAGGTGTGCGCCGAATTCGGCGTCGCCGTGACGGTCATCGACGTGGACGAGGCCGCGGCCGAATCGCCTGACCTGCGCGCGGAGTACGGGGATCGAGTGCCCGTGGTGCTACTCGACGGTGTCGAGCACAGTTACTGGGAGGTCGACGTGCCCCGATTGCGGGCCGATCTGGGCCGGGCAGGGCACCCTAAGAACGTGTGATTGCTCTCCGTGTGCAGGTGAGGGCCGGTATGCGCAACTTTGTTCATTCGTTCACAAGCAGTTACCGTGGTGTGAACAGCATTCGTGAAATAGACACGAACGCAGGATCAGCGTGAAGACCGGCATCGACGCCGTTCGGACGAGGAGCCCCAGACGTGACCGAAGAGCGCCCGTCGCCCAGCGGCGTAGAGCGGGTCATCCCTCAGGCTACGGTCACTCGTCTGGCGACATACCTGCGGGTCCTCTCGATCCTTGCAGACGAAGGTGTTCTCATCGTCTCGAGTGAAGAGCTTGCCACCGCAGCAGGCGTTGGATCTGCGAAATTGCGCAAAGATCTCTCGTTCCTCGGACCCAACGGTGTGCGCGGAGTCGGTTACGACGTCGCGCGCCTGCGCGCCAAGATCGACAGTGCTCTCGGGCTCGACCGTGGCCACCGCGTCGTACTGGCCGGTGTGGGCAACCTCGGTCAGGCTCTCGCCGGATACGGCGGCTTCGCACGTCGCGGATTCACCATGGTCGGCCTGTTCGACAACGACCCCGCGCGAGTCGGCACCGAGGTCGAAGGACTCACGGTTCGGCATATCGACGAGCTCGAAGACGCCTGCCGCGAACTCGAGGCGACCATCGGTGTCATCGCCACTCCCGACGAGGCCGTCCACCAGGTGGCGGGCCGGTTCGTTTCGGGCGGAGTCGAGTGCATCCTGAGCTTCTCGCCGATGGTGCTCGACGTCCCCGACCACGTCGAGGTACGCCGAGTGGACCTGGCCGTCGAGATGCAGGTTCTGTCCTTCAACAGCTCCCGCAACGTGTCCGGGCCGACGATCGTGACGGCCCCGGTGCCGACGCCCGTGTCGGCGTCACCACTGCCTTCCACCTCGCGTCTGGGCCGCAGTCACGGCCCGCGCATCGCCGGTAATCCAAGCCCAGTCAACAGTTCGACAAGAAACGGATCGGTGATTGCACCGTGAGTGTCCTTCTCGTCGGGATATCGCACCGTAGCGCTCCCGTCGCAGTCCTCGAGCGTGTCGCCATCACGGACACCGATCGCCCGAAACTGACCGACAAACTGATGGCCAGCGGAAACATCTCCGAGGTCATGGTGGTCTCCACGTGCAACCGCGTCGAGATCTACGCGGTCGTCGACGCGTTCCACGGCGCATTGACCGCCGTCGGCGAAGTTCTCGGTGAGCACTCCGGCCTCGAAATCGCCGACCTGACCAAGCACGCCTACGTTCGGTACAGCGAGGCAGCCGTCGAGCACCTGTTCGCCGTGGCCAGTGGCCTGGACTCGATGGTCATCGGAGAGCAGCAGATCCTCGGCCAGATTCGATCGGCCTACGCCGCCTCGGACGGTCAGCAGGCATCGGGCCGCGTCATGCACGAACTCGCGCAGCAGGCTCTGCGAGTCGGCAAGCGCGTGCACAGCGAAACCGGCATCGACGCCGCCGGAGCCTCGGTGGTGTCCGTCGCTCTCGACCGCGCCGCAGACGTGTTCGGCGGCTCGCTCCGCGGCCGCACCGCGGTGGTCCTCGGCGCAGGAGCGATGGGCGGACTCGCCGTCGCACACCTGGGCCGCGCCGGAATCGACTCGCTGACCGTCGTCAACCGCACCCGCGAACGAGCCGACCACCTGGCCGAGAACGCCGTCTCGAACGGAATCACCGCCTCCTCGGTCGCGCTCGAGAACCTGGCCGACGCAGTGGCCGCCGCCGACATCCTCGTCACCTGTACCGGTGCGGTGGGGGCCGTCGTCTCCATCGCCGACGCCCACCTCGCACTCGCCCGCCGCGACGCAGACCGGCCGCTCGTGATCTGCGACCTGGGACTACCGCGCGACGTCGACCCGGCCGTCTCCGGTCTGCCGGGCATCACCGTCTTCGACATGGAATCCCTGCAGCGCGACCCCGCTGCCGGAGCTGCCGCGAACGACGCGTCGGCCGCACGCGAGATCGTTTCCAACGAACTCTCGGGTTACCTTGCGGGACAACGACTTGCCGAGGTCACCCCCACCGTCACGGCGCTGCGCCAGCGCGCCGCCGAGGTGGTCGAGGGGGAACTGCTGCGGCTCGAGTCGCGGCTGCCCGGGCTCGACTCCCCGCAGCGTGACGAAGTGGCCCGCACCGTGCGCCGCGTCGTCGACAAGTTGCTGCATTCACCGACGGTGCGCGTCAAGCAGCTCGCCAGCACTCCCGGCGGAGATTCCTATGCTGCGGCGTTGCGCGAATTGTTCGAGCTCAGCCCCGGTTCGGTCGATGCCGTGGCGACTCCCATGGAAATCGGTTCCCTGGAGTTGGTCGACGACTTCACGGCAAGCCGTACCGATCTTCGCCCCGGAACTACCGCCGAGGGGGATCAGGAATGACCGGCGTCGTCAAGATCGGTACTCGCGGAAGCCTTCTCGCGACCACTCAGGCCGATACGGTTCGGGTGGCTCTCGCTGCGGCGGGAGTCGAAGCCGAACTGGTGATCGTCAAGACCGCAGGCGACCTGTCGGCAGCACCGGTGCAGACCATCGGCGTCGGGGTGTTCACCGCGGCGTTGCGTGAGGCCCTGGCCGACGGCACCGTCGACATCGCCGTGCACTCGTACAAGGATCTGCCGACCGCCGCCGACGAGCGCTTCACCATCGCTGCCATTCCGGCGCGTGAAGATCCCCGCGATGCACTGGTGGCCCGCGACGGGCTCGTGCTCGGTGAGCTGCCCGCCGACGCGAAGGTGGGTACCTCCGCACCCCGCCGAATTGCTCAATTGCGTGCTCTCGGACAGGGATTGGACGTTCGACCCCTGCGCGGCAACCTCGACACCCGCATCGGCAAGGTGGCCTCGGGTGAGCTCGACGCCGTCATCGTCGCGCGGGCAGGACTGGCCCGTATCGGCAGGTTGGACGTCGTCACCGAAGCGCTGGATCCGGTGCAGTTGCTGCCGGCTCCCGCACAGGGTGCACTGGCCGTCGAATGTCGCAGTGGCGACACCGATCTCGCCACCTCCATCGCCACACTGGACGATGCACATTCGCGGGCCGCAGTGGCCGCCGAACGCGGACTGCTCGCCGAACTCGAAGCCGGCTGCACCGCGCCGGTGGGTGCCATCGCCGAGGTCGTCGAGTCCATCGACGAGGACGGCCGCATCTTCGACGAGTTGTCGCTGCGCGGCTGCGTCGCGGCCATCGACGGCAGCGACACCATTCGCGCGTCGATCGTCGGGTCACCCGACCGGGCCGAGGAACTGGGCCGCGAACTGGCCCGCGAACTACTCGATCTCGGTGCACGCGAACTCGTTTCGGTCACCGAACCAGCACAGGGCGGATCTCATGTCTAGGGCAATAACGGCACCCGTTCGCGGACGCGCCAAACGCGCGGCGACCCGTCCCGTAGTGCGAAGAGAGTCGATCGCCACTGCCCGGCTGATTCCCAAACGGGGCACCGCAACCCCGATAGAACTGCAGTACCCATACAAGACAGCACTGGAGAACAACCGATGAGCCCAGTCCGCAAGAACACCAACGGACGGATCCTGTTCGTGGGATCCGGGCCCGGTGACCCGGCTCTGCTCACGGTCCGGGCACGGGAAGTGCTCGGAGCGGCCGAGCTCGCTTTCACCGATCCCGACGTCGACAAGGGTGTCACCGCTCTCGTCGGTGCCGACGTCCCTCGCGATGCCGAGACGGGTGAGAACGGGGTCGAGGTGCGCCCGGCACTGGGCGAGCCCGCCGAGGTCGCCAAAACCCTTCTCGCCGAAGCCAAGAACGGCCACGATGTGGTGCGTCTGGTCTCGGGAGATCCGCTGACCACCGACTCGGTGATCGCCGAGGTCAGTGCCGTGGCCCGCACTCACGTGCCGTTCGAGGTGCTGCCCGGTCTGCCTTCGGGCTCCGCGGTACCCAGTTACGCAGGCATGGCACTCGGCTCCGGCCACACCGAAGCGGACGTTCGCGGCGAGGTCGACTGGGCTGCACTCGCGGCTGCTCCCGGCCCGCTGGTGTTGCACGCCACGGCGGGGCACCTGGCCGAAACCGCCAGTGCCCTCGTCGAACACGGCCTGGCACCGCAGACACCTGCAGCCATCACCGTGCGCGGCACCACCCGTCAGCAGCGCACCGTCGAGGCAACACTGGCCACCCTCAACGACGCGGGATCCGAGCTCGTCGGATCTCTGGTGGTCACCGTCGGCAAGGTCGTCTCCGGACGAAACAAGATGTCCTGGTGGGAGTCTCGCGCACTGTACGGCTGGACCGTGCTGGTGCCGCGCACCAAGGATCAGGCCGGCGAGATGAGCGATCGCCTCGTCACCCACGGGGCCATCCCCATCGAAGTTCCGACCATCGCCGTCGAGCCCCCGCGCAGCCCGGCTCAGATGGAACGGTCCGTCAAGGGCTTGGTCGACGGCCGCTACCAGTGGGTCGTGTTCACCTCGACCAACGCCGTTCGCGCGGTGTGGGAGAAGTTCGAGGAATTCGGCCTGGACGCGCGTGCGTTCTCCGGCGTCAAGATCGCCTGTGTCGGTGAGGCAACCGCGGCCAAGGTGCGCTCGTTCGGCATCAATCCCGAACTCGTTCCGTCGGGGGAGCAGAGCTCGCTCGGACTGCTCGAGGACTTCCCGCCGTACGACGAGGTCTTCGACCCGGTCAATCGAGTTCTGTTGCCGCGCGCCGACATTGCTACCGAGACGCTCGCCGAAGGGCTGCGCGAACGCGGCTGGGAGATCGACGACGTCACGGCCTACCGCACCGTCCGGGCAGCGCCGCCCCCCGCCGAGACCCGCGAGATGATCAAGACCGGTGGATTCGACGCGGTGTGCTTCACCTCGAGCTCCACCGTGCGGAACCTGGTCGGCATCGCAGGTAAGCCGCACGCTCGTACGCTCGTCGCGTGCATCGGCCCGAAGACCGCCGAGACGGCCGTCGAGTTCGGTCTGCGCGTGGACGTGCAGCCGGAGTCGGCTCAGGTCGGACCGCTGGTCGAGGCACTGGCAGAACACGCGGCTCGGCTGCGGGCCGAGGGTGCACTGCCGCCACCGCGCAAGAAGTCACGCAGGCGGTAAGAAGTCACGCAGGCGGTAAGAAGTCACGCAGGCGGTAAGAAGTCACGCAGGCGCTGAATGCGCCTCGTGCGCGTTGTG
This sequence comes from Rhodococcus sp. 05-2255-1e, assembly GCF_002259025.1. Taxonomy (NCBI): domain Bacteria; kingdom Bacillati; phylum Actinomycetota; class Actinomycetes; order Mycobacteriales; family Nocardiaceae; genus Rhodococcus; species Rhodococcus sp. 05-2255-1e. The sequence continues at coordinate 798,590 of NZ_NOZE01000009.1, forward strand.
CGTAGCTCCGGCCACACACAACGCGCACGACGAACTAAGTGAGGCAGGTTCGCTTGTTCCCCACCGACCGTCCCCGACGCCTTCGCCGCACTCCGGCACTGCGCCGCCTCGTGGCCGAAACGTCGCTGCAGCCACGGCATCTGGTGTTGCCGATGTTCGTCGCCGACGGCATCTCCGAGCCACGCGCGATCAGCTCGATGCCCGGAGTGTTCCAGCACACGCTGGACTCGCTGAGCAGGGCCGCCGAGGAAGCAGTCGCAGCCGGTGTCGGCGGCGTGATGTTGTTCGGTGTCCCCAAGGTCGAGGACAAGGACGAGATCGGTTCGGGGGCAACGGATCCGGACGGAATCCTCAACCGGGGCCTGGCCCGTCTGAAAGCCGATCTCGGTGACTCGACGGTCATCATGGCCGACACCTGCCTCGACGAGTTCACCTCGCACGGCCACTGCGGTGTGCTGAGCGAGAGCGGCTCGATCGACAACGACGCGACGTTGCTGCGGTACGTCGACATGGCCGTCGCGCAGGCGGAATCCGGAGCGCACCTGCTCGGGCCGAGCGGCATGATGGACGGCCAGGTCGGTGCCATTCGGGCTGGACTCGATGCGGCCGGTCACGTCGAGGTGGGGCAGCTGGCGTATTCGGCGAAGTACGCGTCTGCGTTCTACGGACCGTTTCGTGAAGCGGTCGGCTCGTCGCTGCAGGGTGACCGTCGGACGTATCAGCAGGACGCGGCCAACCGCCGTGAGGCGACCCACGAGGTCGAGCTCGATCTTGCCGAGGGTGCCGACATGGTGATGGTCAAGCCGGCGATGTCGTATCTGGACATTCTCCGCGACGTGGCCGAGATGTCACCGGTTCCGGTTGCGGCGTACCAGATTTCGGGGGAGTATGCCATGATCACCGCCGCTGCCCAGAACGGGTGGATCGACCGGGATGCCGCGGTCCTCGAATCGCTCGTCGGCATCAGGCGCGCCGGTGCAGATGTCGTACTGACCTACTGGGCAACCGAAGTGGCGGGCTGGCTGTGAACGATTTTCCTCCGAGCAACAACGCGGACGGTAGCAATCCTGACAGCAACGTGCCGAACAATCCTCCGTTGCAACCGGACTGGCAGCGCTGGGAGCTCGAACACGGCTTCCCTCAGTCCGGTCCCGAGCTCGAGCCGTCCGCTCGCCCGGCACCGGTGGATGTGGAGACTGCCCGGCACCTGTGGTGGGGAGTTGCACTGATTGGTGCGATCTCGGCGCTGTACTCGGTGTGGACGCTGTTCGGCGCACGCGCGGAATTCGCGCAGTCTTTGCTCGACGACCTCGCAGCACAGGGTGCGGCGGCGGACATGACCGTCGAATCCACGCAGTCCATGGTGACGGTGATGCTCGTCGTGACGCTGTTCGTCGTCGCGGGATTCGGTGCGTTGTTCCTGTTCTGGGTGAAGCGGATGCGCGCCGGCAAGATGTGGGCGCGCATGCTGCTGACCATCATCGGCTCGATCACCGTGTTCACCACGATTCTCGACCTGTTCGCGATCGCATCGAGTACCGGTGCGATGAACATCGTCATGAGCGTGCTGAGCATCGGCCAGGGTGTGCTCGCTGCGGGTGCGATCTACCTGATGCACCGCAAGGAATCCAACGAGTACTTCCTGTCCTCGCGGAAGCGCTGATTTCGAGCGTGTTCCGCGCGCCGAGCCTGTCGGTGTGACTACCATCACTTTCGATAAACGTATCGAGTGATCGGATCGAACATGGCAGAGAACATTCCGGTGCCGCCCAGTCGTGCCCTCCCGGAGTCGATCGCGGCGGCCGAGAGCAACGCGTGTCCCGCCGAGAACGGCAGGCCCGGGTGGGCATTGCTCGGTCTGCTGCTCGCCGTGTCGGCGGCCATCGCCATCATGGCGCTGGGAATCTCTGCCGGCTGAACTCCGTGCCACCGCGCGGTGGCAGTATGTCGAGCGTGAGTGCTGACATTGACGAATCGATGGTTCGTCCCCGGGTGGTCTCCACCGCGTACTGGTTGTGGTTGGCGTCGGCAGTGATGCTGATCGTCGTCTGCATGATCGCGCTCACGTTGCCCGTCGATCAGATCCGCGCGTCGTTCACCGACGGCGGTGCGAGCGACGAACAGATCGACTCTTTTCTGACCGTGTTCCGAGGGCTCGGTGTCATCTTCGGCGTGGTCGGCCTGGCAGTGGGGCTGATGTCGGGCCCCGTCCGAGGTGGCGACCGACGGTTCCGACGGGCGTTGGTGGCGCTGTCCGGGGCCACCGCGCTGCTCTTGACCTTCGCCGCGCTCGTCTTCCCGTTCGTGTTGCTGATCATCACGATCGCACTGGTCGTTGCATCGGTGCTGGTGTATCGCCCGTCGGCGCGAGAGTGGTTCGTTCGTGAGCAATGATCTCGGCGGCACCGACCCCGTTCTGTTCCACGAGCCCGGTGGCCGTTGGCGCGCCCTGCTGTGGGGCCCCGCGTTCTGTCTGGTGGTGCTCGCAGTCGAGCTGGCGTCGGGACCGGTGATTCACTGGTTCGCCCTGGCGCTGTTCTCGCTCATTCTCGTCGGACTGACCTACGTACAGCTCCGCGCGGCCCGGATGCATGTCAGCGTCGAGCTGACCACTCGGCAGCTGCGCCAGGGGACCGAGACCGTCGACGTCGCCGAGATCACGGAGATCTTCCCGCCTGCCGAGTACGAGGACGGCGAATACGAGCCGAAGAAGTGGGAAACCGCACGCGTTCTCGGTGAGCTCTCGGGGGTGCCGCGCAAACGGCACGGCATCGGGTTGCGACTGGTCGGCGGCGGTCTGGTGCAAGCGTGGGCGAAGGATGACGACGGTCTGCGCGCCGCACTCGAGACGGCGAAGCAGGAGTACGTGTGAGGAAGTTCGTCGGCTGGGTGGAACTGGTCCTCGCAGTGGTCGCGGTGATCTGCGCGGTGGTGTGCTGGAAGGCAGGCGTGCGCACCACCGAATTCGCCGCCGTTCCCGACGTGTCTCCGGCGTACACGGGCACCTACTACTCGGGGTCGTGGATTGCGGTCGCCGCCCTGGCGGTGATCGTCGGGGGACTGGTTGCCATCGATGGCGTCCGTCGACTGCTGACAGACGAACCTTCCCATACCGGGTAGGGGTATGATCGACGGCATGAGCAGCTACAGCGCCGAACAGGACGACCTGCTGAAAAGACTGCGTCGCATCGAGGGGCAGGTGGCCGGCATTTCACGCATGGTTGCCGACGACCGGTACTGCATCGACGTTCTCACGCAGGTATCCGCGGTGACGAAGGCGTTGCAGTCCGTCTCGCTGAAGCTGCTCGACGCCCACCTCGCCGGGTGCGTCGTCGACGCCGCCCGGCAGGGCGGGCCCGAAGCAGACGCCAAAGTCAAAGAGGCGTCCGAGGCCATTGCGCGTCTCGTACGTTCCTGACCAGACATGGGAGGCAACAAAATGCAGACGACCTACTCCGTCGAGGGTATGACGTGCGCGCATTGCGCAGCGTCGGTGAAGGAAGAAGTGTCCGAGGTTCCGGGCGTCACGGGCGTCGATGTGGACGTCGACACCGGAGCCGTCGTAATCAGCAGTGACGCGGAACTCGACGCTGCTGCCGTCGACGCCGCGATCGAAGAAGCCGGCTACCGAATCGCGTCCTGACTGCGTCGGCCATCTCCTCGGTGTGTTTATGATCGTGTGATACCGGTCATATCGGGCTGGTGGCCGATCGTCGTCAGGAGTGTGGATGAACAAGCTGGTGTCCAGTTCCGGAGTACTCGCCGCCAGCGTCTTCCTGACGCTGGCATGCTCGACGGGAGCGACGGCACAGGCCGATCCACTGCCCGACCTGACGGTCACCACAGTGCTCGACGGGCTCGCGAAACCGTGGGATGCCGTGGTTGCTCCCGACGGGACGGTGCTGACCGGCGAGCGAGCGGGGCAATTCGTCATTCGTGACGTCGGCGGTGCCACCCGCGAGCTCGAAGCGGATCTCGGCGATCTCTACGCGTCGGGCGAGACAGGCCTGATGGGCATCGCACTGGCGACGGACTTCGCGACATCCAGAACCATCTACACCTGCCAGGGCGTGCAGGGTCAGGGAACAGGTGCCGGCAGTGCGGGCACCGGTAGTGCGGGCGGGGGCACCGACAACCACATCGCCGTGGTGTCGTGGACCGTCGACTCTGCATGGACCGAGTTGACGCGCACCGGCACACTCGTCGACGACATCCCCGTCGCCGACGGTGGTCGCCACGGCGGCTGCCGCATCTTGGCCCACCCCGACGGCACCCTGTACATCGGCACCGGCGACACCGCGTCGCCGTCGGTGCCGCAGGATCGAAACTCGTTGGGCGGCAAGGTGTTGCACATCAACGCCGATGGCTCGGCGGCGGCCGATGCACCCGGACGTGTCTTCACGCTCGGTCATCGGAACGTACAGGGGCTCGCGATACGGCCCGGCACTCAAGACATCTACGAGGTGGAGCAGGGAACCACCAGGGACGACGAACTCAACCTACTGGTCCCCGGCGGCAACTACGGCTACCGGCCGGATCGGCTGCCGTTCGTCTACGACGAGTCGGTGCCGATGACCGATCCCACCCGGGTGCCCGGGGCCCGCGCGGCGGTGTGGAGTTCGGGTAGCCCCACGATCGCGACGCCCGGCCTGACGTTCGCGAACGGCGCGGGATGGGGTTCCTGGAACGGTTCCGCAGTGGTGTCGAGTCAGCAGGGCGAGAAGCTCGTGTTCCTCAAGCTGTCCGAGGACGGCACGGACTACGTCGACGAAGCCGACGCCCTGGTGGGTACCTACGGTCGGCTGCGCTCGCTCACCAGCTTCGGAAGCGACGGAGCCTTCCTGCTCACCACGGACAACGGATCCGACGACAAGGTTCTTCTCGTCACCCCTGCTGCCGACTGATGTGCGGCCCCGAGGTCGTCGAGTCTGTTCACCGCAGGATCGGACGTAGGGCGCTGTTCGGGTCGTTGGGGGCAGCTGCTCTGACGGTCGCGGCCGGCGGTGCTGCACGCGCCGCACCGGCGGTCGCAGCGGTGATCCCCGCAGGTCGACTGATCGATCTGACGCACACGTTGAGTCCGACGTTTCCGGTGTGGCCGGGTAACGAACCGTTCTCGATGCACCCGGTCGCCGCCTACGAGTTGGGCGGCTTCCTCGTCAACAAGCTCTCGTACTACGAGCACACGGGCACGCACATCGATGCCCCCGCGCATCGAGTGCGCGGAGGTGCGACGGCCGACATCCTGCCGCTGGAAGACCTGATCGCCCCGCTGGTCGTGCTGGACATCTCCGCGCGGGCCGCGTCGGATCCGGAATCGGTCGTGACGACCGAGGACATCGCCCGGTGGGAGCGCGAGCACGGACGGATACCCGATCGCGCACTGGTGGTCATGCACAGTCGATGGCAGGACCGGCTCGCCGAACGTGCCGCACCCGGGTTCGGCGGTGACGCGGCACGGATGCTGGTGCGCGAGCGCAACGTCGTCGGAATCGGGGTAGACACGCTCAGTCTCGATCGGATGAGCGACCGCGACTATCCAGCGCACACAGCGGTACTCGGCGCGGGCCGATACGGAGTGGAGGCACTGGCGAATCTGGATGCCGTGCCCCCGGCAGGGGCCACGGTCGTCGTCGGCGCACCGAAGCACGCGGGCGCGACCGGTGGTCCCTGCCGGGTCTTCGCGATCTCTCCCGGCTGAACCCCGACTACGCGTCAGTGCGCGTGGCTGGGGTTTCCGGCCGGTTCTTCCTCGGTACCCGCTCCGGGCTCGCCGAGCATCGCGGCACCGACGAGAGCCTCGGGCACGCCGAAGCCGTCGACCAGCAACTCCGCATGCGGACGCAGGGTGCGGCACCGCTCGTTGATCGCGCGAGTCACTGCCTTGGAGCGCTCGGTGGACAGGTAGCGATGCTCGATGAACCAGGCCTTGTCGTCCTCGATCACCGACAGGGCGTAGAGATCGCAGACCTCCTCGAGCAGGTCTTTGGTGGTCTCGTCCTCACACGACTCGATACCGGCGATGAAGGCCTCGAAGATGATGCGGTCGATGTGGGCGCTCGCAGCGTGCAGAACGTGGTCCTGTACCGCGTTGAACGCGTCGAACGAACTGCTCTCCTTCGACTTCGACTGCAGACGGCGCGCGACCGTGGACAGCAGGTACTCCTCACGATCCTCGAACATCTTGACCTGGGTGCCGCGGTTGAACAGCGACCCCTCCTCTTCGTTGTCCTGACGCCGATCGAGAATGGTCTGCATGATCGCCTGCGCCGCAGTGCGTTTGACGACGCGATCGCCGACCATGTCGGCTGCGAACTTGACCCACTCGACCGGGCTCATCGACTTCACGTCGTCGGCGTACGCGGTGAGCAGTTCCTTGGCCACCAACTGCGTGAGCACGTGGTTGTCGCCCTCGAAGGTGGTGAACACATCGGTGTCGGCCTTGAGTGAGATCAGCCGGTTCTCGGCCAGGTAGCCAGCGCCGCCACATGCCTCGCGTGCTTCCTGGATCGCGGCAGTGGCGTGCCAGGTGTTGGCGGCTTTGAGGCCGGCGGCACGCGACTCGAGCTCGCGCTGCTCCTCGGCATCCGGGTTGTCCGCAGTCTGCAGCTCGTGCATCTTCGACACCAGCTCGTTCTGCGCGAACTGCAGTGCGTACGACTTGGCGATGAGCGGGAAGAGTCGACGCTGATGCACCAGGTAGTCCATGATCAGCACTTCCTGATCGGAACCGGGGGCAGCGAACTGCCTGCGCTGCAACGCATATCGCGTCGCGATGTCGAGGGCGACACGAGCTGCGGCCGCAGCGCTGCCACCGACTGTGACGCGCCCGCGGATCAACGTGCCGAGCATCGTGAAGAACCGCCTGGACGGATTCTCGATGGGGGAGGTGTACGTGCCGTCGGCAGAGACGTCGGCGTACTTGTTGAGCAGGTTGTCCCGCGGAATGCGGACATGGTCGAACATCAGTCGGCCGTTGTCCACGCCGGGGAGTCCGCCCTTGTACTGACAATCCGAGGTCGTCACGCCGGGGAGATCGTCGCCGTTCTCGTCCCGCAGCGGTACGAAGAAGCAGTGCACGCCGTGGCCCTCGGGCTCCTCGCCCGGCCCTGCGGTGATCAGCTGCGCGAAGACGGCAGCGACGGTCGCGGTCTCGGCGGCACCACCGATGTAGTCCTTGCGGGAGGACGGAGTGGGTGAGTTGATCACGAACTCGTCGGTCTTCGGGTCGTACGTCGCCGTCGTCTCGAGAGACTGCACGTCACTGCCGTGTCCGGTCTCCGTCATGGCGAAGCAACCCAGCAACTCGAGGTTGATGATCTTCGGTACGTACGCCTCGTGGTGCCGCTCGGTACCCAGGTTCTCGATGGCACCGCCGAACAGTCCCCACTGGACCCCGGCCTTGACCATCAACGACAGGTCGCTCATCGCGAGCATTTCGATCATCGTCACCGCGGCACCGACGTCTCCGGTACCGCCGTGTTCTTTCTTGAATCCGTTGTCGGCAGCCCCGGCCGCGGCGAGAAGCTTGAGCTGCTCGAGCGCCTTGGTGCGGGCGATGACGGTATTCGGTGTGTAATGCGGGCGGAACTCGTCGCGCGCGAGTTGCTTGCGCGCCTCGTTCTTCACATCACGCCAGCGGCCGTCCAGAGTGTTCCGAAGGTGATCCGTTGTGGTTGCCATACTCGACGGTAACCTTTTGCCGCGGCCCGTGAGGCCCGGAACTTCAGACCGGCCAGACGAATTCTCGGAACACGGCCCGGAAGGTCCGCCAGAAGCCGGATCTGCCGTAGGGACCGTCGTGGAACAGCGACGCGCAGTTGTCCTCCATGGCCCTGGTCACCAGGGGACTGAAGTCGGTGAACTCGCAGACCAGGAACTCTTTGAAGCCCGTCGGCCACGCCTGCTGAGCCGGTTCGTGTTGTGCCTCCACGGGCACGAGTGTAATCCAGCGGTAACACCGGTGTTACAAATCCCACTCACTTCAACAGAGCGAAAGCTTCCTGCGCAACCAGGAACGCGTAGCTGGACGGGATCAGGTCGATGGCACCGTCCGCCCGGAACTGCTCGGTGACGATCCAGTCCTGGCCCGAGGCGTCGGTTGTCAAAAACGCCGCGGCGAGGTCGCCGGGAGCGTTTCCGCCTTTGAAGCCGGAGTACGGCCATCGAGCGGGATCGAGCTGCACACCCGGGGTGATGGCCAGGATCCGACGGTTCTCCTCCGCCGACGGGCCGGTCGCCAGGTACCCCACGGCCGCACACACGTCCTGCGCGTTGGCGAACCACTCCACGCCGTCGGCCGATGCCGGGTTGTCGAGAAAATTCTCGAAGTCGATGTCCAGCGGCCGGGAATCGGCTTGCTTCAGGAGCTGCTCGCGAGCGTCGGCGTCCGCGTCCGCCCATTCAGAACGAAGGTTCGGATTCCCGAATCCGATGACGAAGAACTGTCGGGTGTCCATCATCGGCGTCATCGCCGCGGGATCGTGATGACCCATCGTGGCGAGCTGAGCCTCGACGCGGTCCCGACCGAGGCGTTCCATCAGCAGGTCCGTGGCAGTGTTGTCGGACAGCGAGATCATCTTCTCCGCGGCCTCGCGCACCGACACCGTCGTGCCGTCGCGGCGATTCTGCAGCTCACCCGATGGCGCACTCTTGTTCTCGTCGCGGATGGTGAGCTGGTCGTCCCATCGCACGCTGCCCGCCTCGATCTCGTCGGTCAGCGCCCCGAGAACGTACAGCTTGAACACCGATCCCAGCGGGAGCATCGCGTCGGCATTGACCGAGTACACCGACTCGCACTCACCGCCGTTCAGACGAGACGCGCTGTAGGAGTAATTCGGAGCCACCTTCGACAGGGCAGCATCGAGCTCGTCGAAGGACGAGATCGTCGGAGTTTCCGGACTGGCCAGAATGCCGTCGAGCGTGCCGTCGGCACCGAGGGAAGTGGTGATCGTGGCCGGAATGCCGGCGGTGGTGAAGCGAAGAACGGCGCTGTCCGGGCCGGCCTCGAAACCCGTCGCCACGTTCGGCGCCCCGGCGCGCAACTGCTCGAGAGGGGTGACGAGCCCGCCCATCGGCTCGAGTGCTGCCGCCAGCTCCGCGCCGGTTACGGCGTCCACCGCCGCCGGATCCGGGGCGGCGTCGGCGTTGATCCACTGCAGAATTCGGTCGTTGATCGCGCCCAGCGGCGTCGAGGTGTCGATCGCGAACGCCGGTGCCGTGGTGGTCGTGGGCGTCGGCGTTTCGGACGGTCCCCCGCAGGCGGACAGCGTCAGAGTTACGGCCACGACCACCCCTGCCAGTCTCGTCACGGTGCGCGTCGTCATGTCGCAATGCTAAAGGATTCGGACATTTCGCCACCCGCCCAGTCTCGGTACGGCCGGTCGGGTGCTGTGGCAGTGTGCTCTGGCGTGCTGACTTCAGACGACGTCCGTCGAATAGATACCGAGCATCTCTGGCATCCCTACAGCGGGTTTCCGTCGACGACGACACCGTTGGTCGTCGACAGCGCGTCCGGGGTTCGACTGACGTTGGCCGACGGCCGCCAACTCGTCGACGGCATGAGTTCGTGGTGGGCGGCGGTGCACGGCTACCGGCATCCGGTGCTGGACGCGGCAGCGCGAGACCAGCTCGACCGCATGAGTCACGTGATGTTCGGAGGCCTCACTCATGCGCCGGCGGCGCGATTGGCGGAGCTGCTGGTCTCGATCACGCCGGCCGGGCTGGACAAGGTGTTCCTCGCAGATTCCGGGTCCGTGTCCGTCGAAGTCGCGGTGAAGATTGCATTGCAGTACTGGCGTGGGCGGGGTGAGAGCGGGCGTACGAAGTTGCTGACGTGGCGGGGCGGCTATCACGGGGACACGTTCGCGCCGATGAGTGTCTGCGATCCGGACGGCGGGATGCACAGGTTGTGGACCGGTGTGCTGGCGCAGCAGGTGTTCGCGCCCGCGCCACCTGCCGCGTCCGATGCGGCGGGTATCGCCGCCTACGTCGCCGAGTTCGAGCAGCAGCTCGCGGCGCATGCGAACGACGTGGCCGCGATCATCGTCGAGCCGATCGTGCAGGGTGCCGGTGGAATGCGCTTCCACGACGCACGTCTGCTGGTCGCACTACGCCGACTCGCGGACGAGTACGGCGTGCTGTTGATCTTCGACGAGATCGCCACCGGGTTCGGCCGCACCGGTGAGCTGTTCGCCGCCGATCACGCGGGCATCGCACCCGACATCATGTGTGTCGGCAAGGCGTTGACCGGTGGCTACATGACGCTGGCGGCGACGCTGTGCACCACCGAGGTGGCCGAGACGGTGTCGAGCGGTGAGGCGGGCGGTCTGATGCACGGGCCCACGTTCATGGGCAATCCGCTGGCCTGCGCGATCGCGGTGGCGTCGGTGGAGCTGCTGCTCTCGCGCGACTGGCGCGCCGAGGTCGCCGCCGTCGCAGACGTACTGACCGAACGGCTCGAGCCGGCCCGGTCGCTCCCGGGCGTGGCCGACGTGCGCGTGCTCGGCGGAATCGGGGTGATCGAACTGACCGGCGCGGTCGACATGGCACGTGCGACGGCCGTCGCCGTGGACGCAGGTGTGTGGCTGCGGCCGTTCGGCAGGTTGGTCTATGCGATGCCGCCGTATGTCTGTACCGAGGCCGATGTGGCAGCCATCGCCGACGCCATGGTGGCGGTGGCGCGCGACCATACTTGAACACCCATACTTGAACACTGTTCAAGTATGGTCGTGGACATGAGTGCACTCGATTGGCTCGACGCCGCCGCATACGACCGTCGCGCGGCCGGGCTCGAGCGCGTCGTCCACGCTCGCAGTCCCGAGGATTCGACACTCGACTTGGCGTCGAACGACTACCTCGGCCTGTCTCGTCATCCGCACGTCGTCGACGCGGCCTGCGCGGCCACGCGTCGGTGGGGTGCCGGGTCCACCGGATCTCGACTGGTCACCGGCACGACCACCGCCCACGAACAGCTCGAGCAGCACCTTGCCGACTTCGTCGGTGCCGAGACCGGACTGGTCTTCTCGTCCGGCTACACCGCCAATCTCGGAGTCGTCACCGCGCTCGCCGACCGCGACTCCGTCGTGATCTCGGACGCTGCGTCGCACGCGTCGTTGATCGATGCCTGCCGTCTGTCTCGGGCGCGGGTGGCCGTGGCGCGGCATCGCGACGTCGAGCACGTCGAGCAGTTGCTCCGCGAACGAACGGAATCTCGCGCGCTCGTGGTGACCGACTCGATCTTCAGCGCCGACGGCGACCTCGCGCCGCTGCACGAGCTGTACGCGGCCTGCCGGAGATGGAACGCGGTTCTGGTCGTCGACGAAGCCCACGGGCTGGGCGTCCGAGGTGACGGTGGGCGCGGTGCCGTGCACGACGCCGGTGTGGCGGGACTGCCGGACCTGGTGATCACCGCGACGCTGTCCAAGGCGCTCGGATCGCAGGGCGGGGTGGTGCTCGGGCCGGCGGCGGTACGGCACCAGGTACTGCACAGTGCGCGCAGTTTCGTCTTCGATACCGCGCTCGCCCCGGCCGCGGTCGGCGCGGCATCGGCAGCGCTGGCGGTGCTGCGCAGCGAACCCGATCGGGTCGCTGCGATCGGTCGGCGGGCAGGGCAATTGGCGGTGGCCGCCGGTGTATCGCCGACGGCGTCGGCGGTGGTTCCGGTAGTACTCGGCGACGCCGTGCGTGCCGTCCGCGCGGCCGGGGAGTGTCTGAACCTGGGCGTGCGCGTCGGGTGCTTTCGGCCGCCGTCGGTTCCCGCGAACGCATCTCGGCTGCGATTGACCGCCCGTGCCGACCTCAGCGACACCGATATCGACCGTGCCACGTCCGTTCTCTCGACGGTGTTGCGTGCGGCGGTGTCGGGATGACGGTTCTTCTCGTCACCGGAACGTCGACCGGCGTCGGCAAGACCGTGGTGACCGCGGCGCTCGCGGCCGCAACCCGGGCACATGGACGGACGGTGGCGGTGTGCAAACCGGCGCAGACCGGAGTCGGTGACGACGGCCTGGACGAGTCGGATATGGATGTGGTGGAACGTCTTTCGGGAGTCCGCGGAATCGAGCTGGCGCGGTACCCCGAGCCACTCGCGCCCGACGTCGCAGCACGCCGTTCGGGTCGGTCGATGCTCGAACTCGACCACGTCGTCGACGCGGTGCGAGGGCTCGACGAGGCCCACGATCTCGTCGTGGTCGAGGGTGCGGGCGGGGTAGCGGTGCGCCTGGGTGCCGGCGGGTTTACTGCACTCGATGTCGCCGGTGCCGTCGGCGCATCGGTCCTGATCGTGGCAGGGGCAGAGCTGGGGACGCTCAACCACAGCGCGCTGACCGTCGCCGCGGTGCGCGCAGCGGGTGTGACATGTGCGGGCCTGGTGATCGGATCGTGGCCGGCCGAACCCGATCTGGCGGCGCGGGTCAACGTGGAGGAGTTGCCGCTCGTGACGGGCGTCGAGCTGCTGGCATGTGTGCCGAACGGGGCCGCCGCGCTGGACGCACAGGACTTCGGTGCGCTCGCCTGGACGATGTTCGGCGAGTTTGCCGGCTCATTACTCGGGTAACCGGCTCGGAACGTCTGCCACTTCGGCAGTCGGAACAGATCGGGAGTTCCATCATGAGCACCGCAGTGTGGATCATCGTTGCAGTAGTAGTCGTAGTGTTGGTCGTTGCCGTCGCCCTGGTTGTGGCACGCAAGGGCAAAGAGCGAAAGAGGCTGGAAGCGAACCACCTTCGCGAGAAGGCGGCCGATCAAGCGACCGTCGTCGAGGAGCGTGAACTGCAGGCCCGCGAGAGCGAGGCCAAGGCACGCCGCGCCCAGGCGGAGGCGGACGTCAAAGCTGCCGAGGCAGAGAAACTTGCTCAGCAGGCCCAGTCTCACCAGGGAGTCGCGGCGGCATCACGCGACGAAGTGAACTCACAGTTCGAGCGCGCGAACCACATCGATCCGGATGTGAAGGGCGACCGCAAGGTGACCGGTGACCACAACGTCGGCCGCGACGCGGGCGCGGATCGGGACTTCGGTGCGCAGCACAACGCGACTGTCGATCGGAACGCGAGTGCCGATCGGAATGCGACTGTCGATCGGAACGCGAGTGCCGACCGGTCCGAGGCAGGACAGCATGACGTGACCGGTAATCCGGACCTGCCCCCGACGGCGGCCCGGCACGAGCGCAACTAGCTCGTCGAGGTATTGGGCAGTTCGAGTTCGACCACGTCGTTCTCGCCCAGGTTCGGACGCTCGTGGGTGACTTTCGCCTTGGCGTAGGCCAGCAGGGTCGACACCTTCGAGCCCGGGGTGGACCAGTACTCGGCACCTTCGGCGGCCACGTGGATCAGAGCGACCTCACGCGAGTCGGGGTTCTTCTCGAACCACGCGGCCGCCCGAGAATTCCACAGCTCCTCCGCCTTGGCCTTGTTCTCGACGACCGCAGCAGTACCGGACAGCGACACCCAGCCCTGACCGGATTGGAACGAGACGTTGACCGCCGGGTCGGCGGCGATGTCGCGTACCTTTCTGGAGTCCTGCGCTGCGAAAAACCACAGGTCCCCGTCGAACTCCGCTTCCTGCAGTGCCATCGGACGCGAGATGAGGTGGCCGTCCCGGCCCACGGTGGTGAACATGCACAGTCCGGCTTCGGACATCAGTTCGGCGACCTTGGTGACGCCCTCGGTGTTTGTCATCGAAAGTAAATACCCGGGGCGGGGGTCTTCAATCGCCGAAACCAGGCCGACTCCCCGTTTCGGTGATTATTACGCCCTGTAGTTGGTGATTTCGCAGAACCTGGGACACTGGAAGTCGTGACTGTTCCTGACGGCAACGACGCCCCCGTATCGGCCCAACTCTTCGCCCGCGCGAGCACAGTGATTCCAGGTGGCGTCAACTCTCCGGTGCGTGCGTTCGCATCGGTCGGCGGCACTCCACGCTTCATCACGCAGGCCAGCGGATACACGATGACCGACGCGGACGGGAAGTCCTACGTCGACCTCATCTCGTCCTGGGGTCCGATGATCCACGGACACGCGCATCCGGCCATCGTCGAGGCAGTCCAGAAGGCGGCCGCAACCGGACTGTCGTTCGGCGCACCCACCGAGCGCGAAATCGAACTCGCCGAGGAAATCGTGCGCCGCGTCGGCCCCGTCGACCAGGTTCGCCTTGTGAATTCGGGCACAGAGGCCACGATGAGCGCGGTGCGTCTGGCGCGCGGCTTCACCGGCCGCACCAAGATCCTCAAATTCTCCGGCTGCTACCACGGCCACGTCGACGCCCTGCTGGCCGACGCCGGTTCGGGTCTGGCCACCTTCGGACTCCCGACGTCGCCTGGAGTCACCGGCGCGCAGGCGTCGGACACCATCGTCGTTCCCTACAACGACCTCGACGCCGTCACCGCCGCGTTCGACGCCAATCCCGGCGAGATCGCGTGCATCATCACCGAAGCGGCCGCGGGCAACATGGGCGCGATCCCGCCGGTCACCGGCTTCAACGAGGGACTACGCCGACTCGCGACCGAGCGCGGCGCATTGCTGATCATGGACGAGGTGATGACCGGATTCCGTGTCAGCGCCGCAGGCTGGTACGGCATCGACGGTGTCGCCGGCGACCTCTACACCTTCGGCAAGGTCATGTCCGGCGGGCTGCCGGCCGCAGCATTCGGTGGCCGCGCGGACGTCATGGCCTACCTCGCACCGGCCGGGCCGGTGTACCAGGCGGGCACCCTCAGCGGTAACCCCGTCGCCGTCGCTGCCGGTCTGACGAGCCTGCAACTGGCCGACGCCGCCGTCTACGAGAAGCTGCAGACCAACTCGCAGCGACTCGGAACACTGCTCGGCGACGCTCTCACCGCCGAAGGCGTCGACCACCACGTGCAGTTCGCGGGCACTATGGTGAGTGTGTTCTTCGCCGATGGACCCGTCACCGACTACGCGCAGGCCAAGGCTGCCCAGACGTGGCGCTACCCGGCGTTCTTTCACGCGTTCCTCTCTCGCGGGGTGTACCCGCCGCCGAGCGCATTCGAGGCATGGTTCGTCTCGGCTGCTCTCGACGACCGAGCTTTCGAGATCATCGCCGACGCGGCCCCGGCTGCCGCGAAGGCTGCGGCAGCCGCTGTAGCACCACTGTGACGTCCACTCAGAAGTGATCACCACCCGACTAGCGAGAAACAGGACCCCGACGTGACCGAGGCCCCCGCAACACACCCGCACTCGACGACGCGCACCATCGTGCACGTCCTCCGGCACGGCGAGGTGCACAACCCCAAGGGCATCCTCTACGGGCGGTTGCCCGGCTTCAAGCTGTCGGTCACCGGCCAGTCCCAGGCCAAGGCCGTCGCAGATGCGCTCGCCGGTCACGACATCACGCACGTCGTCGCGTCGCCGCTGCAACGCGCCCAGGAGACTGCTGCCCCGATCGCGGCAGCCCACGGCCTGACGGTGTCCGAGGACGAGAACCTCATCGAGGCGGGTAACGAGTTCGAGGGGCTGCGCGTTGCTGTCGGCGACGGAGCCTTGCGTAGGCCTCGGCACTGGTGGAAGCTGCGCGACCCGTTCACCCCGTCCTGGGGCGAGCCGTATCTGCAGATCGCACACCGCATGCTCGCCGCCGTCAACGCGGCCAGAGTCGCAGCCGTCGGGCACGAGGCCGTCTGCGTGAGCCACCAACTCCCGGTCTGGACGCTGCGCCGGTTCCTCCAGGGCGACCGGCTCTGGCACGACCCGCGCAATCGCCAGTGCGGACTCGCGTCGCTGACGTCACTGGTCTACGAGGGCGATCAGCTCGTCGATCTCGTCTACTCCGAGCCAGCAGGAGCATCCGACCCGAGGATCACCGGTGCGTAGGTTACTGCTCGCGGTTTCCGCTGTGGCCCTCGTCGCCGGGTGTTCGACCGGCACCGACGCGGTTGCTCAGGGCGGTACCTTCCAGTTCGTCTCGCCCGGCGGAAAGACCGAAATCTTCTACGATCCGCCGTCCGACCGCGGCGCACTCGGCGAACTCTCCGGGCCCGATCTGATGACCGAGGGCAAGACGACCTCGCTGTCGGACTACGAGGGTGACGTCGTCGTCCTCAACGTCTGGGGTCAGTGGTGCGGACCGTGCCGCGGAGAAGCGGACGACCTCGAGAAGGTCTACGAGGCCACCAAGGCCTCCGGCGTCGAATTCCTCGGCATCAACGTGCGCGACGAATCACAGACCGCAGCACAGGATTTCGTCGTCAGCAACAACGTCACGTACTCCTCGATCTACGACCCGCCGATGCGCACCCTGACCGCGCTCGGTGGTGTTCCGACCTCCGTCATTCCGACGACCATCGTGCTCGATCGACAGCACCGCGTGGCCGCAGTGTTCCTGCGTGAACTGCTCGTCGAGGACCTGCAGCCCGTCGTCGAGCGCGTAGCAGCCGAGGAGCCTGTGCAGCCGTGAGCGAGATGTACCTAGCCGGCGTCGGCGCGAGTTTCCAGGAAGCTGCGGCCTCCGGGCCGCTGCTGCTGGCCCTCGGAGCCTGCGTCCTGGCCGGGCTCGTCTCCTTCGCATCACCGTGCGTCGTACCGCTGGTTCCGGGATATCTGTCGTACCTCGCCGGGGTCGTCGGAGCCGACGCACCGGCGGTCAGCGCCGACGAAGCGGCCGTCAAGACGAAGGTGCGCAGCGGTCGGCTGCGCGTCGCGGGAGCCGCGGGGCTGTTCGTCCTCGGATTCACCGTGGTGTTCGTTCTCGCCACCGCGTCGGTGTTCGGCGCAATTTCGGTGCTGGCGATCAACCGCGAACTGCTCATGCGAATCGGCGGCGTCGTCACCATCGCCATGGGCCTGGTGTTCGTCGGACTGATTCCCGCGCTGCAGCGCGATGTGCGGTTCGAGCCGAAGCAGATCGGCTCCCTCGCCGGAGCGCCCCTGCTCGGGGGAGTGTTCGCACTCGGCTGGACTCCGTGCCTCGGGCCCACCCTCGCCGGCGTCATCTCGCTCGCCGCAGGCACCGACGGTGCCACGGCTGCCCGCGGAGTCACCCTCATCGTGGCGTACTGCCTCGGTCTTGGATTGCCGTTCGTGATCCTCGCGTTCGGATCGGTCAGCGCACTTCGAGGCGTCGGCTGGCTACGTACACACGCACGACAGATACAGGTGTTCGGCGGAATCATGTTGATAGCGGTAGGAATTGCACTGGTCACCGGTGCCTGGGATCAATTCGTCGGCTGGGTGCGCGACGCCTTCGTCTCCGATGTGGTGTTGCCGATATGACCACCGAGACCGAGGAGCGGACAGAAGCGTCGCCGCCGCACAAGCAATCCGTACTCGGTAAGGCCGTGGCCGTGGTGCGCAACACCTGGCGCGGGCTCACCAGTATGCGGACCGCACTGGTGCTGCTGTTCCTGCTGGCCTTCGCCGCCGTGCCCGGTGCCCTGGTACCGCAACGCAGCCTCAACGCGGGCAAGGTCGACCAATACATCGCCGACCGTCCGACCCTCGGCCCCATCATGGACAAGCTCGAACTGTTCGACGTGTTCGGCAGCTTCTGGTTCACCGCGATCTACGCACTACTGTTCGTCTCCCTGATCGGCTGCATCCTGCCGCGGTGCATCGAGCACGCAAAACAGTTGCGCACCAAGCCCGTTCGTGCGCCGCGGAACCTCTCGCGCCTGCCGCACCACACCCGGTACGACGTCGCCGGAGGACCCGAGGAGATCGCAGCCCAGGTCCGTACTCAGCTGCGTGGGTGGCGCGTCGCGCAACGGTCCGAGAGCAGCGGGGCAGTGACGCTCTCGGCGGAGAAGGGCTACGTTCGCGAACTCGGCAACCTCGTGTTCCACCTCTCGCTCGTCGGACTGTTGGCCGCGATCGCCATGGGCAAGCTGCTCGGCTACGAGGGAAACCGCATCGTCATCGCCGACGACGGCCCCGGATTCTGCACTTCCACGCCCGCCAACTACGACTCGTTCCGGGCGGGCAACCTCGTCGACGGCACCGACCTCGAGCCGTTGTGCTTGCGCGTCAAGGACTTCCAGGCGGACTACCTCGACAACGGCCAGGCGGAAATGTTCACCTCGAACATCCAGTACCAGGCCGGCGAAGACCTGGCGAACAACGTCTGGCAGGACGACCGACTGCAGGTCAACCACCCGCTGCGGGTCGCGGGCGACCGCGTCTACCTGCAGGGCCACGGCTACGCGCCCACGTTCACGGTGACGTTCCCGAACGGCGAGACCCGCACCGACACCATCCAATGGCAGCCGACGGACGCCACCACATTCCTCTCCAGCGGGGTACTGCGAGTCGACCCACCCGGTGGCCTCTACCCCGACGCGCTGGACCGGCGTAAGAACCAGATCGCCATCGAAGGACTGTTCGCCCCGACGGCGTCGTTCCACGGCAGTCTGCTGTCGTCGAGCTTCCCGGCGATGAACGACCCGGCCGTCGCCATCGACATCTACAAAGGCGACACCGGACTCGACACCGGACTCCCGCAGTCCATCTTCTCGCTCGATCAGGAAATGATCGCCCAGGGCAGGCTCGTCAAGCAGGACCGCGTCAACCTCATGCCCGGGGAATCGGCCACACTCAGCGACGGCACCGTCGTGAGATTCGACGGGGCAAAGGAATTCGTCAACCTGCAGGTCTCGCACGACCCGGCTCAGACCTGGGTCCTGGTGTTCGCGCTGACGATGATGGGCGGACTGCTCGTCTCACTGGTGATCAAACGTCGCAGAATCTGGGTCCGACTCACCGCCGACGGCGACTCACGACGTACTGTAGTAGAACTCGGCGGACTTGCACGCACCGATCAGGCGGGGTGGGGCGAAGAGTTCGACCGCCTGTGCACCCGCCTGCTCGGCGACACCTCGAAACAGGAGAACTGACCGATGCCGATCAACGAGACACTCTCGCAGTACAGCGACTGGTCGTTCGAATCAGCCTTCACCATTTACGTGCTCGCATTCGTCCTGCTCATCGCTCAGTACGCCTCCGCCAAGGCGACGGCCGCTCAGGCCAAGGAACTCGTCGGTGCCGGAGCCCCCGTAACCGCGTCGTCGCAGGCTGCGTCCTCCGGCCCGGGACGCGTCATCGAGGCACCCAAGCGCCCGCTGTCCGAACGCCTCGCGGGCATGGGCTTCGCGCTGCTCGCACCGGCCCTCGTCCTACACATCGCCTCGGTCGTGCTCCGCGGATTCGCCACCCACCGATTCCCGCTGGGCAACATGTACGAGTTCGTCACCATGGCAACTGCTGCCGCAGCACTGACCTCCGTGGTGGTGCTGCGCAAGAAGACGATGCGCCCGATGCTGGTGTTCGTCCTCGCACCCATCATCGTGCTGATGTTCTTTGCCGCCACCAAGCTCTACGCCGACGCCGCACCCGTCGTCCCGGCACTGCGCTCCTACTGGCTGCCCATCCACGTCACCATCGTCAGCGTCGGCAGCGGCATCCTGCTGGTCTCCGGAGTCGCGAGCCTGCTGTTCCTGCTGCGCATCAAACAACCGCTCGGCGAGGAGAGCGTGGGATTCTGGGGCCGCTTCGCCTCCAAGCTCCCTGACGCCCAAGCCCTCGACCGACTCGCCTACAAGACGACCATCGTCGCCTTCCCGCTGTTCGGAGCCGGCGTCATCCTCGGCGCGATCTGGGCCGAGGCCGCATGGGGACGTTTCTGGGGCTGGGACCCCAAAGAAACGATGTCCTTCATCACGTGGATCATCTACGCCGCTTACTTGCACGCCCGCGCCACCTCCGGCTGGCGAAACACCCGCGCCGCGTGGATCAACGTCGGTGGATTCACTGCCATGCTGTTCAACCTCTTCATAATCAACATGGTCGTCTCCGGTCTGCACAGCTACGCAGGACTGAACTGACCTCTGCGCGTTCCACACGCTCCGCTGCCGACGTGCAGCTGGTAGCGTCCGATCCGGCTCGATGGGGGAGACATCCGAGCCGGCACTCGACGCGGGACGCACACTGGGGGGAAATCGGTCATGGCCGATCGGCACGGAAACAATTGGCAACCCGTCCGACCGATGGACGACGACGAAACCCCGAACACGCCGGAGCCGGTGGTGACCGAGACCCCGGTTGTCGGGTCTGCCGGGGTTGGGGAAGTTTCGGGGGTTGCGGGGTCTGCTGAGCCTGCGGGGTCTTCTCGGGTTGTGGGGGAGTCTCGGGTTTCGGGGGAGCGTGAACCGTTCCGATCCACCCCCATCTCCATGCCGCCCGCGGATGCTCCGAGCCCGACTCCTGTTGTCGCGGCAATGTCGACTCCACCCGTCGAGGCGACGCCACCGACCGACGAGATGCCGACGATGCCCGAAGCATCGGGTCCACCGGTTGTGTCACCTGTTTCGTCCGACATGGCCATGCCCCTTGGTCCGCCGACTCGGCCCATGCGCGAGCCGCAGCCGCCTGGGCAACAGGGTCAGCACCCTGTCCAGCCGCAGAACGGGATGGTGTTTCCCCAGAATGCTGTTGTGCCCCAGCAATATTGGCAGCCGAACAACGAGTGGGCAGCCCAGAATCAGTGGCAGGCCCAGAACGGCTGGCCGACGCAGGGGCAGGGAAATGGGCAGGGTCAGGGGTATGGGCAGTGGGCTCCGCAACCCGGTTCGTGGCCGCAACCGATGTTGCCCGCCCATGTTCCTGTTGTGGTTCCTGCCGTGGCTGCTGTCGTTCAGCCGGATCATCGACCGCTGTCGCAGCCGATGTCGGCGGCCGACCTCGGCGATTCGTTGCTGATCAGGTCGGCAAGTGTCGCTCCGGTGGCCGGGTGGCGTCGTGCGCTGTATCTGATGTCCGGTGGTCGGATCGATGTGGGGAACAGTCCGGCGCAACAGCGACGCCTCGAATTGACCGCGCAGGTCGATCGACCATTGGTGGGGTGCTACCGCGTCGCGGTGCTCTCGTTGAAGGGTGGGGTCGGAAAGACGACGACAACGGCCACGTTGGGCTCGACGTTCGCGGACATCCGCGGTGACCGCGTGATTGCGATCGACGCGAACCCCGACCGCGGAACGCTGGGGCAGAAAGTACCGTCGGAAACGACGGCGACGGTCCGAAATCTGTTGCGAGACATGGATTCCTTGGAGCGCTACAGCGACGTTCGGGCCTACACCTCACAGAACGTCCATCGGCTGGAGGTGCTGGCCTCCGATTCGGACCCGGCGGCGTCCGAGGCATTCAGCGGTGACGACTACGACCGAACGGTGACACTGCTCGAGAAGTTCTACAGCATCGTCATCACCGACTGCGGCACCGGATTGATGCATTCGGCGATGGAAAGCATTCTCGAGGGCGCGGACACTCTGGTCGTCGTCAGCTCAGGGTCTGTGGACGGGGCGCGGAGCGCGTCGGCGACATTGGATTGGCTGGATGCTCATGGCTATCGAGAACTGGTGGCCACGTCGGTGGCGGTGGTCAACGCGGTAAGACCGAGGGCGGGAAAAGTCGACTTGCAGAAGGTGGTCGAACATTTCGAGCAGCGGTGCGCTCAGGTTCGGACGGTTCCGTTCGACCCGCATCTGGAGGAGGGGGCTGAGATCGAACTGGGCAGGCTTCGTGGACGCACGCGAAAGGCACTCCTCGAAGTAGCTGCGGCGGTGGCAGCAGGCTTTCCGGCCTCGCCCACTACTTCTCGCCGCAGCTGATCGGAAACTTTATTCGCCGACTTCAGTGCCGGCGTCGGTCCCGTCCTTGCCTCCGCGACGAGCGTCCCGGTTGATTTTCCAGAGAAATTCCGGATCGTCATCGGGTCCGACAGTCCGCGGGGGTTCAGGTTGCGTGCTGGGTCCGAATGCCTTCCACAGCAGCACAATCACTGCCACCAAACCGATTAACGCCAATAGATAGATCACGACGCACCTCCTACTACGAGGGTAGCCGTCATGCAACGACCTCCGCACCCGTCGAGCGTCGAAGATTCCTGAGAATGTTCGATGAGTTCGTACGGGTGCGGAGGTCGTTGCCGAAACTGCGCCGAATGGCCTGTCTCAGTGCTGTACGCCGGCTTCGGTCGTCAGAGAAGTCAGCAGCTGCATGACCTCGGTTTCGCGGAAGCGACGGTGTCCGCCGGGAGTGCGGAGCGATCCAAGACGTCCGGCGTGCGCCCAGCGAGTCACGGTCTTGGGGTCGACGTGAAAAAGCGCTGCTACCTGACCCGGTGTGAGAAGTGAGTCCTGAGCTTTGTGGAACGTGGGTGCGCTCATCTGTCGTGTCCTCCTACGGTGCGGTTCTGTGCATTTGCGTCGAACCGGAGATATCGGTCTGCGGTGTTGTGAGCCCCATGGTTGCACTCGGACCCCTAGGTACTCGACTGATACAAGGTTGGTAAAGGGGAGGTAATGGACAAATCGGTCACGTTAGGGGTGGGTGGTGAGCCCCGCACGGCCCGGTAACCTTGAGCTCGTGAGCGATGCGACGAATGCCGACCGAAGCGACCCGACCAGCGGAAACCCCACGCCCGGCCGTTCTGCGAAGAAGTCCCTTGCCATCAATCTCGCCGTGTACACGTTCGCGCGTTTGGCGCTCGTCATCGTCATTGCCGCGATCATCATCGGTGTCGGTTTACTCTTCGGCATCGAGGTTCCGATCCTCGTCGCCGCGATCTTCGGCGTCCTCATCTCGCTGCCGTTGTCCCTGCTTCTGTTCAAGCAGATGCGCATCCGCGTCAACGAGTCCATCGCTGCGGTCGACGAACACCGACGCACCGCTCGCGCGGACCTGCAGTCCAAGCTGCGCGGTGAAGACGGCCGCAAGTGACCGCATCGGTGGACCGCTCCGGATCGCGTGAGTGGGTCGACAACGCAGTCCGGTTGATCGAAGCCGATTCTCAGCGCAGTGCCGACACACACCTGCTGAGCTATCCACTGCCTGCCGCATGGGGAATCTCGCTGTACCTCAAGGACGAATCCACTCACATCACCGGCAGCCTGAAACACCGGCTGGCGCGATCGCTGTTTCTGTACGCGATCTGCAACGGCTGGGTCACCGCGCGAACCACGGTCGTCGAGGCGTCTTCCGGCTCCACGGCGGTCAGTGAGGCATATTTCGCCGGCCTGCTGGGATTGAAATTCGTCGCAGTCATGCCCAGAAGTACAAGTCCCGCCAAGATCGCCCTCATCGAATCGCACGGTGGGCGCTGCCACTTCGTCGACCACCCCGGCGAGATGTACACCGAAGCGCACCGGCTCGCAGCCGAACCCGACTGCCACTACATGGACCAGTTCACCCACGCCGAACGGGCCACCGATTGGCGAGGAAACAACAACATCGCCGAGTCCATCTACGATCAACTCCGGCTCGAGAAATGTCCCATCCCCGATTGGGTGGTCGTAGGCGCGGGAACAGGCGGAACGAGCGCCACCATCGGTCGCTACATCCGATACCGCAGACACGCAACGCGTTTGGCCGTCGTGGACCCCGAGAACTCGGCCTTCATCGGAGGCTACGAAACCGGTGACGCGAGTTTCGAGACCGGTAAGTCCTCACGAATCGAAGGCATCGGGCGACCGCGGGTGGAACCGTCCTTCGTCGGCCAAGTGATCGATCGAATGATCGCGGTGCCCGACGCTGCGTCGGTGGCGGCCGCGAGATTCACTTCGGCTGCGATCGGTAAACGAGTGGGAGGATCCACCGGCACCAACATCTGGGGTGCCTTCGGATTGATCTCCGAGATGATTGCCGCGGGACGCACCGGCAGTGTGGTGACGTTGTTGTGCGACGGCGGAGACCGTTACTCGCAAACCTATTTCGACGACACCTGGGTCGCGGGCCAGGGGATGGATCTCGACGAACCGACCGCCGCGCTCGAGCAGTTCATCCGTACCGGGGTGTTCTGAGCAGATCTACCAGGTCACGACCATCGACGTCACCGCAGTGACAGCGGCGACCGTCCCGACGGCCGGCCACGCACCGATCTTCTTCGCGAGCGGGTGCGACGCACCGAACGCCACGAGGTACGTCCCGAGCAGTGCGCCGGCACGAGCCGAGCCCGACGACTTCTGCCATTGCGTGGTGCAGACAACGCCGACTGCAGCGAGCACTGCTCCGCCGAGTTGGCGATTGTGCGACCGGCGAGCAACAGCGAAGCCGCCGAGCAAGCCGCCTGCGGCGAGAGCGGACGTGGCGAACGAACGTCGAGCATCATGGTCGGACATGATCGTCACCCTAGCCGAGCCTGCACGCGCAAACTCCGGGCCAGGTGATCTCTCTGCTCGATCACCAAGCGCCGCAACGCAGCCGGTGCCCACTCGTGCTCGGCGAGCCACACGTCTGCACTGTCGGTCGACGATCGCTGAGGAAAGAGGCGAACAACTATCCTCCGTGCGATCTCGATGCTGCGTGAGGTCCACAACGAGGAGATGGACTCGAAATACCGGTCCTCGTACGGTTGAGTGAGGTCCGGTCGGTGACCCGCCCCGAACCCGGTGATGAAGGCGTCGAGAACATCGTTGGACACGTCGTCGCGCTCGGTGATGGAAGTCCACGCGCTCGCTTTGACTGTGGCGTCAGGGATCGCTGTCGCCGCCGCGGTGTGGGCAGTGCGCCCCGAAAGTGTGTCGTCCGAACCGAGTTCGGTATCCAGCTCTGCGGTCGTTGCGTGTCCGGTGGCGGCGAGTGCCAGCCAGAATGCCCAGCGCTGATCGGGGTCCAGCCTCAGCCCGGCAATGGTCGCGGTGCCATCGAGCAGGGAGCGTAGATCGTCGGCCAGGAAGTCATCGAGTTGCGCAGCCGATGCGACCGCCCGCGCCCACACCAACTGCGCGTCGCTTCCGGGTTCGCTAGATTGCAGCTGCCGCCACGACGCTTCCAACCAATGCCGGGTGGGCTCGTCCCGTCGGTCTTCGGGGAGGTAGTGCGCGAGTGTGTACGCGACGTTGGCCGTGACTGCGGAGAGCAACCCGATCTTGGGTTCGGTCGGCGCGAATCTGGTTGCGATGTCCAGGTATTCGATCGCAGAGAGCTCGGCGTCCCGGGTGGAGTTCCACAGTGCCGACCACACCAGCCCTCGTGCAAGGGGATCGACGATGCGATCGAGGGAGGTCCGCACTGTGGCGGTGGAGCGCTCGTCGAATCGGATCTTGGCGTAGGTCAAATCGTCGTCGTTGAGCAGAACCAGTGCAGAATCGGGGAAGTCGACGGGCGTTCGCGAGTCGGTGATGTCGAGTTCGTAGCGGTGGGTCCTCGTGAGATTTCCGGCCTCGTCCGGATCGTAGAGCCCGACCGCGATGCGGTGCGGACGCGGATCCGTCTGCTCGACGGCGTCGCCGGTATAAGTCAGGGTGGACACGCCGGTGGTCTGCAGCCACGCGCCCGCCCAGGTCTCGAGGTCTCGCCCGCTGGCGGTGGACATCTCGCTCAAGAGATCCGTCAGGGTCGTATTACCGAAGGCATGCGTACGAAAGTAGTTGCGGGACGCTGCGAAAAAGGCGTCGGCACCGACGAACGCCCCCAACTGTTTGAGCACGCTTGCGCCCTTGGCGTAGGTGATGCCATCGAAGTTGAGCTTGGCTGCCTCGAGGTCGGTGATGTCGGCGACGATCGGGTGAGTGGTGGGAAGCTGGTCCTGCAAATAGGCCCACGCCTTTCGGCGGTTCGCGAAACTGACCCAGGCATCGGTGAACCGGGTGGCTTCGGCCGACGCGTACGCACCCATGTAGTCGGCGAACGACTCCTTGAGCCACAGATCGTCCCACCATTGCATCGTGACGAGGTCGCCGAACCACATGTGCGCCATCTCGTGCAGAATCGTGTTCGCCCGAGCCTCGTACTGGGCTTCGGTTGCCGCCGAACGGAATACGTACGATTCGGTGAACGTGACGAGACCGGGGTTCTCCATGGCACCGAGGTTGTATTCGGGGACGAAAATCTGGTCGTACTTACCGAACGGGTACGGATAGTCGAACTTGTCGTGGAAGAAGTCCAGGCCACGCTCGGTGATGTCGAAGATGTCCTCGGCGTCGAAATACTCGGCGAGGGATGCGCGGCAGTACGCGCCGAGCGGGACAGTCAGATCGCCTCGGGTCCAGGACGATTCGACACCGTGGTACGGCCCGGCCGCAACCGCGGTGATGTACGTCGATATGGGCAGCGTCGGGGCGAACGTGGTGACTGTGCCGTCGGTGACTCCCGCGCGGTTGGACAGGACCGTCCATGCCGGGGGTGCTGTGACCCTCAGCGTGAACGAGGCCTTCAGATCGGGTTGCTCGAAATTCGCGAACACCCGTCGCGCATCGGCAGGTTCGTACTGGGTGTACAGGTAGACGTTGTCGTCGACGGGGTCGACGAAGCGGTGGAGTCCTTCACCCGACCTGCTGTACCGCCCGCGTGCCCGTATCCGAACGACGTTGTGGTCGGCGAGTCCGACCAGTTGAATGCGAGCTCCGTCGTAATCGACCTGCGCATCGGTGCCGTTGACGGTGACCTCGTCCACGGACGCACCGATGAAATCGACCCATGTCGCCGCAGTCGTGGCATCGAACTCGATAGTCGTCACCGACTCGAAGGTGTCGACGTCCGTGTCCTCGGCGCGCAAGAGGTTCAGATCGACGAGATATTTCACCCCGTCTATGTGGCGCGATCGCCTGCGAGTTTCGGTTCGGGTCAGATTCGCGGTGCTCACCGAACCAACCCTAGGTGATTGTTTTTCACAGGGCGGGTGGGGTGAAGTAGTGACGTCCGAGTGGATCGACGATATGCAGCACTCCGTCCGGAAGCAGTTCGGTGCGCCAAAGTTTGCGCGTTTTGAGGTTGTGGTGGAGCCGACAGCGCGGACCGATGTTCGTGAGGATGGTCCAGCCGCCCTTCTCGGGGCGGTGTCGGTCGAATTCGACGATGTGGTCGAGGTCGCATCGTTCCGAGGGCACGTTGCAGCCAGGATGCAGGCAGTACGGGTTCTCGGCTCGAACCGTCGCCGCGAGAGCTCGACTGGGCGTATAGCTCAGCGCGCCTGGCGGCGGGAGTTTCATGCCCCCATGGCCGTCGGGGTACAAGGCGTGGATCCCGATGGGGTCGTCCCCGACGATGGCACGCCACCGTTCGATCAGCGTTCCCCCACCCGGCCGCGATCGGGTAGCTCTGGTATTCACAGAGCCGGGCGTGGGAAGCCTGGGTGGCGGTGCGTCCGGTGGGATCGTGTTCGGTGATTGGCTCGTCGGCGGCTCGTCCCCCGGTGCAGCGGAAGTAAAACTGCCGCTGCGTGTTCCGTCGGTTGCGGCGCAGTCGGTGTCCGATGGTTCGTTGTCCGCTGTGTCCGGATCATCGTGCTCGGGGGCCCTGTCGCCGTCGCGCGGCGTCAGGCATGTCGCGCACTCGCACAGCAGTGTCTCCCCGCGCATCAAGGCGGTCTGAGCGTCGGCCCGTCGTTGGTCGTCCGACCGCGGATCCTCCGGGTGCAGGCGTATGACCTCGGCGTCGATCCGCGCAAGTTGTTCGTCGGCTTCGCCGTCGGTCATCAGTGTGGTCAGGCTCGACAGTCCTCGTGCCCGGCGACGAAGGCGGATTCGCTTCTCGGTGCGTGCGGCACGCTTGCGTACCGCACGGTCCCAGTCGGCGTCGGCCTCGATGAGCAGTCGATCGATTTCGCGGCCCAGAGCTCCCGGTGCCATCTCCCGGGCGGCCTTGAGAATCTCGGTCTCCAGGGCAACGGCCGTCTCCGGACGGGCATGAAGTAGATGATCGTGGATCGTTCTGACTCGCTCCAGATCGAGGGCACCGTCGATGAAGCCCTGACGCACGAGAGGGCGCAGTTGACGCCACATCTGCACCTTGTTGTTGATGGCGGCAAACGTGGACGACAGAGCCGCCGCCAGTTCACAGACTGCCGAGTTGAACAGATCCTTCTCGTTGACCCCGGTGTCCCACGGTGCCGCGCTGGCCGTTCGGCTGCGGACATACTCGTCCAGCAGAGCAAGTTCCGAAGCTACGGCAGCGTTGATCGTCCGTCGCGCTCCCAGAACGTCGGCGAGCGGAGAATGGTCCCCCGTCACCCACACCGCTTTCCGTAGCCCCATGTCACCCCCCCCAGCGACTGAAGGTCGAACACGTATTCGATCCACTGCGGCAAGTGTAGAACAGGGCACCGACACATTCTTCGGCGCTGGCAGGAGGCGTCAGACCGCGCTGACGGCTCGGGTCACATCGAGTTCGAGTAGGTAGTGATTGATGGCGATTGCAGCCTTCGATCCTGCGGCTGCCGAATTGATGAGCTGGGCGGGGGAATCCGAGACGTTCCCCGCAGCCCACAGGCCGTCGACGCTGGTGAGCCCGGTCGGGTCGGTGGCCACCCAGCCGTTGTCGAGGCGAGTGCATCCGATCGATCGCAGGAGCGCGTCGTTCGGAACGAACGTCGGCCCGACGAACACGACTGTTCGAGGAACGACGGTCCCGTTCGTCAGCTCGATGGCTATGACGCGACCGTCCTGCACAACGATTCGAGCAACCGGTACGTCGACGATTCCGACGGACCGCGCGTCGAGTCGAAGGCGTTCGTTTTCACTCAGTTCGATGCCGTTGGTGAAGAAGACGACGTCGTCCGACCATTGGCGAATCAGCGACGCCTGGTGGATCGTGAACGGTCGGTTGGATCCGCCGACCACGGCTATCGGCTGATCCCGAACTTCGTAGCCGTGGCAGTACGGACAATGCAGTACTCCCGAGCCCCACTGTTCGTGAACGCCGGGGATATCGGGCAGTTCGTCTCGAAGCCCGGTGGCCACCAAGACCGACCGCGAGTGCCGGGACTCGCCGCCCTCGAGGCGGACCTCGAATCCCTCGTCGAGTCCAATTACTTTGCCGCGCAGAATTTCTCCACCGTATCGGAGGACTTCCTCGCATCCAGCCCGATGCAACTCCTCGGGTGTGGAACCATCGCGCGAGAGGAAGTTGTGAACATGGTCGGCAGGCGCGTTGCGTGGTTCTTCGGCATCGACAACGATCACCTTTCGGCGGGCGCGAGCCAGAAGTGTCGCGGCACTGAGTCCGGCTGGGCCGCCACCGATTACCACGGTGTCGTACGTCAAGATGCCTCCTCGGTGGTGCGATATGTTGTGAACGTAGCAGAACTGTCAACTAGTTAACAATATTGGTGGTGCCGATGACCGATGCCTCGCTTCGTGAGCTGACCTGTGCACGGTGGGCCGAGTTCAACCCGGAGCTGGACACCTCGCCGATGCAGGTGGTGGCCGAGATCAAGCGCATCGTCGCGCTGCTCGACGTGGCCGTCGAACCGATATACGCCGCGGCCGATGTATCCGTCGCCGAGGTGGAATTGATGGTGCCCCTGCGTTACGCGATCGAACCGGTGACGGCAGCGCGGTTGGCGGAGCTGCTCGGCATGACCCGCGCAGGTGTGAGCAAGACGCTCGGAAAGCTCGAACGTCGCGGCTTTCTGCAGCGCGTGCCCAGCGCCGAAGACCGACGGTCTGCGTCGATCACCCTGACCGATCAGGGGAGGCGCATCGTGGATGATGTATTTCCCCGAGAGCTCGAAGCGCACGGACGATTGTTCGATGCGTTGGGTGCACGTCGAAACCGTGTTCTCGAGGCCCTGACTACGCTCGCCGAGTCGATGGAGTCCGGTCTGCCGTCTCAGTGACGTTCCTGTCGGCCTGTGTCACGGCTACGCTCGCCAACACGTGCGGGGCGATTCGTAAGGCGGACACGATGAACACATTTCAGAAGTCGGCGGCAGGGTTCAACAAGGTCTTCATGGTCGTGATGAAGGCACCGGTGCTCGACAGGGTGCTCGGACGCTCGATGGGCATTTTGACCTACACCGGCCGGAAGTCCGGCAAGAGGATCGCATTGCCGGTTGCGATCAGCCGGAAGGGTGAGCACCTGAAGGTCAGGGTGGCGATGCCGGACAAGAAGAACTGGTGGCGAAACTTCGTGGACGGCGGCGGTCGTGTCGATGTCGACCTCGGCGGTGTCCAGTACTCCGGGCTCGCGACGGCGACCCGTGACGACCGTGGGCGGGTGTCCGTCGATATCACTGTGGACCACTGATCTGTCGCCGAGGGGCGTCGACGCTCCGGCCGACCTGTATGTCAATAAAGGTTGACAACCCCCTTTCTGTCAACCTAAATTGACATACATGACAGAAGCCACTGCATTGGCCGCCGCGGCCGCCAGTTCCGATCCGGGGGAGGGGTTGCGTGCCGTAGCCGCACTTCGCCGTCTGCTCGAACGTCTGGAAGCCGTCCAGGTTCGCAACGCACGGAATCAGGGATGGGCGTGGCAGGCGATAGCGGATTCGCTGGGTGTCAGCAGACAGGCGGTTCACAAGAAGCACGGCGGAAAGGGAAGGTAGACAATCATGTTCGAGCGATTCACCACTCAGGCCAGGGCGGTCGTCATCAGTGCCCGGCTGCACGCCCGGGTGTTGCACTCGGAGCGGGTCGAACCCATTCATCTCTTCCTCGGTGCGCTCGACAATGCCGACGAACCGCTCGGGTCTGCGCTGGCCGAGGCGGGGTTCACCCTCGACAACGCGCTCGAGGACGTGCTGTCGAGGGACGCCCGGGCCCTACGGTCCATCGGCATCGACCTTCACGATGTGATCGACACCGTCGAGACTGCGGTGGGGTTCGGAGACGTCGACCATTCGAACGATTCTCACCTGCCGTTCGCGCCGTCGGCCAAGGAAGCGCTGAAGCGGGCCTTGAAGGAGGCCGTCCGATTGCGGGACAGGGAGATCGGCGTCGAGCACATGCTTCTCGGTGTGATCGCAGGTGCCGATCCATCGTTCACCGAGCTCGTGAGTGTTCGCGGAGGCCTGGACGATCTGCGCGACGCCGTCCTGCTGGTTCACACGTCATAGCTCCGAGCGGGCCCGAACTCTACGATGGGCGCCATGAACTTTCTGATTCGGCTCGTGATCAATGCCGTCGCCATCTGGGTTGCGAAGGAATTCGTGGACGGCATCACCGTGACCAGCTCGGGCCGCGGTGACGGGTGGGACATCGTGGTCCTGCTCGGTATTGCGGCCGTGTTGACGATCGTCAACGCGTTCATCAGGCCGATGGTGAAGCTGTTGTCACTGCCGCTGCTGATTCTCACCCTCGGGCTGTTCACTCTCGTGATCAACGCGTTGATGCTGATGTTGACGGGGTGGCTGTCGTCGCAGACCGGTTACGGCCTCGAGATCGTCGGTTTCGCGGCCGCGTTCTGGGGCGCGATCATCATCTCGATCGTGAACTTTCTGCTGGGCGCATTCGTGCCCGAGAAGCGTTAGGCGAACGCCAGCGCCACACCGGTAGCGGCACCCCAGACGAGCATTGCCAATCCCGAATCACGCAGCGCAGGAATCAACTCGAAGCCGTGAGCACCGCCGCGAACCGGCGAGTTGGCGCGCGCAGCGAGGGGTAGCGCGAGCAGAGCGACCAGGGCCCATGGGGTTCGGGCGATCAGCGCGACGGTCATGGCGAACGGGACGACCAGCAGTGCCAGGTGTAGATAGCGTGTGCGGGTATCGCCCAATCGCACTGCGAGCGTCCGTTTTCCGGACTCGGTATCGGTGGGGATGTCCCGAAGATTGTTCGCGACGAGTACGGCACTGGAGAAGGATCCGACGGCTACCGCGGCCAGCACGCCCGCCCAGTCGATCTGCTCGGCCTGCACGTATTGGGTGCCGAGCACGGCGACGAGTCCGAAGAACACGAACACGGCAATCTCGCCGAATCCGCTGTAGCCGTAGGGCTTCGAGCCGCCTGTGTAGTACCAGGCACCGGCTATGCAGATCAGGCCGACGATCACCAACCACCAAGCGCTCGTGGCGGCCAGGACAAGACCTGCGACGGCACCGACCGCGAAGCAGCCGATGGCTGCCCGTTTGACGGCTCCTGCCGAGGCGGCCTTGGAGCCGACGAGTCGGAGTGGGCCGACTCGGTCGTCGTCCGTGCCGCGGATTCCGTCGGAGTAGTCGTTGGCGAAGTTGACGCCCACGATCAGCGCCAACGAGACGATCAGTGCCAGTAGAGCCTTCCACCACACGCCTGCGTCCAGGGACACGGCTGCACCGGTGCCGACGAGGACGGGGGCGATAGCGTTGGGGAGCGTTCGGGGTCGCGCCCCTTCGATCCATTGTGCTGTGGTGGCCATGAGCGACGATCTTTCCGTATCTGCCGGAAGGGTGCGGACGCGGCCGGTCAGAACGGCAGACGCGGCAGTACCGGCAGCGGGATGACAGGCATTTGGACTCCGGGGATCTGCGGTAGCGGCACCGTCGGAGCGGGCGGCGGTGGCGGCGGGTTGTAGTGCGGTTGATACTGCACGTACGGCACGCTGTCGGCGGCCGGAGGTGGTGCAGCTGACGTCGGCGGCGGGGCCGGGATGTCCGGGGTCGGTGACGGTGTGGCGGTGGTGGTCCGTGCAGCCGAGGGTGTCGTGGTCTGCCGGATGCCCTCGTCCACGCTGGCAGGGGTGCTCAGCGGTTGGTCTTCGCTCTCGGAACTCAGGCCCGAGAACAGTCCGACGGCAGCGATGACGCCCACGATCGGTAGCGCGATCAATCCGAGCCGCGCCAGCGCCGGTCGGTGCGAGACGACCGGTGCAATGCGGTCGACGTCGACGCGTGCAGCGTGCACGGCCGCCCCACCTGCAACGACGAGTTCTGGTTGCTCGGGGACGATGATCGGCAGCTGCAGAAACCGTTCGAGTGTCGTGCGGACCAGAGGGACATTGCTCGTACCGCCGATGGCGATGACGGCGTCGGGATAGAACTCGGCTTCGAGCCCCAGTTGGCGGACCGTGGTGGCCGCCTGTTCGGTGGCCCGGGCGATCGACAGCTCGAAGATGTGGCGCTCGAGAAGAATGTGTTCGCCGTCGGGCGTGCTCGTGGTCTCGTGCGTGGACAGTGCCTCTTTGATGCCACGGCAGAATGCCGTCAGAGCAGTGTCCTCGTCGTGTGTGTGCGGCTCCCGCACGATGCCGAGGCCCAGTATGTGTTCCCGAACCACCGCGTCGAACGAGGCTCCGCTGATTGCTGTCGTACGAGTCGAGCCGTAGGAGCGGCCGGATTCGACGTCGACGATGTCTATGTCGACACCGGTCTCGCCTGCGTCGAACAGGGCGATGGTGCGGTGCTGGCTGGCCAGGCCGGGACGGAGGTACTCGAGGGCAGCGTCGGTCTCGTCGATCAGATGTACGTCCGAGACGTATTCCTCGGCCAGAGCCTTCGTGATGCGATCACGCTCGTCGGCGGTCCGGTATGCAATGCCCAGCGATTGCGGCGCGTCCGGGCGGTCGACGATTCCGCGAACGACCCGCGCGACGTCCTCGGGGGAGGGGGAGAGCTGCCAGTCGTCGAAGGGAGCGGCGTCTGTCCACGTGCCGTCTTCGGTCGTCCGAGACGTGCGGATGCCGCACGTTCCCAGGGACACACCTACCGACGAACGCATCTCCAACCGGCCTCTCCTGTACGGCGACGTGGACACTGTACCGTCTCGAGGTTTGATTAGAGGTCCAAAACAATCCGAACGTCAGGTCGAGGGTGTTCGACGGGCGGCCTACGATCTGATGTCAGTGCGCAGTGACATCTCCGACCCCAATACGACGGACCCCACGACCGACAAACCGGTGGTGGGGCTTCTCGGCGTGGTCACCGCGGCGATCGACGGCCGTTCGGTGCCGGTTCCCGGTGCGCGAGCGCAGTCCCTGCTCGTGTCTCTGGCCTTGCATCCGGGGCGGGCGCGATCACCGCAAACTCTCATCGACGACGTGTGGCCCGACGAACCGCCTCGATCTCCCAAGAACGCGTTACAGACGCAGATCTCTCGGTTGCGGTCGGTGTTGCCCGAGGGTGCACTGGCCGGCGGCCCTGGGGGCTATCGGTTGGTCCTCGGTGCCGAGGACACCGACCTCGGCCGTGCGCAGGCGCTGGCTGGGGCAGCGGGCAGCATGCTCCAAGACGGGCACTGTCAGGAGGCCCTCGATACCGTCACCGAGGCGCTGGGCCTGTGGCGCGGCGAGCCACCGGAAACCGTGCGCGTCGAGGCCGACGTGGTGGAGGCTGCCCTGACATCCCTTCGGATAGCCGCGTTGCTAGGGCTGCGACGATTCGGCGAGGTGATCCCGCTCGTCAGAGCTCGGGTCACGGCCGATCCAGCGGACGAGGGCGCTGCCGTGGAGCTCATGCGGGCTCTGCACGGCGCAGGTAGATCGAACGATGCGTTGATGGTGTTCGCGTCGCTGCGAACCGAATTGTCACAGCGGTTGGGAACCGATCCGTCGCCCGCGGCGGCGGCTGTGAACGCCGACATTCTCGGACGGATGAATGCGGCCCCGAAGGTGTTGCACACCATAGGATTGCGTGCCGCACCCAATGCCCTTATCGGTCGAGACGACGATCTCGTCGCGATCGAACGAGTCCTGGCCGGCTCGCGCGTGACGACCGTGCTCGGGCCCGGTGGGGCGGGAAAAACGCGGATCGCTCACGCGCTCGGACGTCGGGCTGCTGCGAGAATGCCGGTTGCGTTCGTCGAGCTGGCCTCGCTCCGCAGCGGAGAGGACGTGGCATCCGCCGTGGCTGCGACCCTCGGTCTGGCCGAGGCCGATTACCTGGTGGGAGGGTTGCAGGTCGCTCGGATACATTCGATTCAGGAACGCCTGGTCGACGTGTTCTCGGCCCGACCCGGTCTGCTCGTTCTCGACAATTGCGAGCACGTGATCGATGAGGTTTCGGCGGTAGTGGACAAGCTGGTCTCGGCGACCGATGCGGTGACCGTGTTGACGACCTCACGTTCTCCGATCGGGTCGACGTCGGAAACGGTATATCCGCTGCCGCCTCTGGGGTCAACCGGTCCGAATTCGCCTGCCATCGAACTGTTCTGCCTTCGGGCACGCGCGGTTCGCCCTTCTGTGGTGCTCGATCTCGATGCGGTCGCGCGGTTGTGCAGATCGTTGGACGGGTTGCCGCTGGCGATCGAATTGGCTGCGGCGCGGGTCAAATCAATGACGGTGGAGGACATCGCCGCCAGATTGGACCGGCGTTTGGTCTTGCTACGTTCGGTCGATCGGACGAGGCCCGAACGGCACCGGACCCTGCATGCGGTGATCGCCTGGAGTTGGAATCTGCTCGCACCCATCGAGCAGGCGGCGCTGCGGCGTCTGTGTCGGTTTCCGGCGGGCTTCGATCTCGATGCCGCACGCCGGGTCGCGGAATGGGCCGACGTCGAGGATGTTTCGGCTGCACTCGATGGGTTGGTCGATCAGTCCTTGCTCTCCGTTGCCGAAACGCAGTCGGGAATCCGCTATCACATGCTCGAGACGGTCCGTGAGTACGGTGAGGAGCAGCTCGACGTCAGCAGAGAGGCGGCCGACGTCGCCGCGCGGATGCGCTTGTGGGCCGAGGCCGTCGCGGTTCGGGTGTCCACGGGCTACTCTGCTGGACAACCGGCCGAGATGGTTCTGGTGTTGGAGGCCGAGCACGACAATTTGTTGTCGGTGATGAGACATTCCTTCGCGCATGATGTTTCGGCCAACGTGTGCACCCTGTTCTCGGTGTTGGGCTATTTCTGGGCCATGCGCGGCGCGCACGCGGAGGTGCTGAATTGGGCCGGCCGAGTGCAGGACAGTATGCGCCGCGGCCTTGCCGGGGCACCTGACGACAATGCCGCGATGTGCCTGCTGGTCTTGGTGGCGCACTTCGCCTACGGCGGGAACCTGCGCCAGGTGGCGAGGATGCGGATCGACTTACGGCATCTCCTGCGCACCAGGCCCGGAATGTCGCCGGGTCTGAGGTTCAATTCCGAGGTGGTGGTCCATCACACGGGCGGCCGCGGGCTGGCCCGAAAACTGGCCCGCGCCAGTCGTTCCGAACATGAGGATGTGCGGTGCAACGCGTACGTGGTTCGCTCCATGCTCGCGCAGAACTCGGGTCGACTGTTCGAGTCGATCAGGGACGGTGAG
Source organism: Rhodococcus sp. 05-2255-1e (assembly GCF_002259025.1). Classification (NCBI taxonomy): domain Bacteria; kingdom Bacillati; phylum Actinomycetota; class Actinomycetes; order Mycobacteriales; family Nocardiaceae; genus Rhodococcus; species Rhodococcus sp. 05-2255-1e. Next base: position 834,457 of record NZ_NOZE01000009.1, read on the forward strand.
CGCGCGTTGAGTATCGCTCGTCGACGCGGCGACCTGTGGGCGGTCGGGTCGACGTCGCAGACGTTGGCGAGCTCGTACGGTCTGTCCGGTGACCACGCTCGCGCGGCCGAGTACTACCGCACGGCCGCTGACGTGATGTGGGAGATGCATGCGTACGAGGAGAGTGTGCAGACCCGAACCTTTCTCGCGATGGCCTTGACCGGCGCGGGGCAGACTGCCGAGGCTCGGACGCTGATCGACGAATTATCCTCGTCGACGGGGCAACCGGAGTGGGTTCTCGATGGGGGTGCAGAAAAAACGGAACGTGAGGGCGACGGTGTCGGTGCTCGATGGGATCGAGCTCAACAGAGGTCGACGTCGGCGTCGTTGACCGCGGCGCGAGCCGCGGCGGATCTGGAGGACGGTTCGATCGAGCAGGGGCTGACGCTGTTTCGTGAGGCGCTGGAGATGGGTGGGTGGCCGTCGGACGATCCGACGGATCCGTTCATGTCGATCCTGGTGTGCGCAGCCGTGGGCGCACATGTGTTGCACGAACGTGCCGAGGATGTGCGCGGCGCGGTGGAGCAGCTGGTGCGCACACCGTGGAATAAGCTGATGCCGAGCGGTTTCCACGATATCCCGATGCTCGGTGCCGTCGCCTGCGCGGTGGGTTCTTTCGAGGTGCACTGCGGGGACTCAGAGTTGGGTCTGCGCTTGTTGGCGGCGTCGGAGCGGGCGGTGGGTCGCCAGGATTTTCCGTCGATGCGCATCGATCGGCACGTCGCCGCGGCCCGCGCGATTGTCGGTGACCCTACGGTCGATGCCGGTATCGCGCGGGCTGCTGGTATCACCAGACATGCTGCACTGCAAGAGATCTTGAGTTCGCTACCCGTGTCCTAGGCCTTGCGCATGTACGACTTCACGGTCAGTGGGGCGAAGACGGCGACTATGACCACGGCTCCGACGAGTGAGTACACGACGTGGATACCGAAGTGCCCGTTGTTCGCCAGCTCGCGCACCGCGGTCACCAGGTGCGAGACGGGGTTGATGTTCGCGAAGGACCGGAGCCAGCTCGGCATCGTGGAGGTGTCGACGAAGGCGTTGGACAGGAACGTCAGCGGGAACAGCACCAGCATCGAGATGCCCTGGACCGAGGAGGCTTTGCTCATCAGGGTGCCCAGCAGTGCGAAGATCCAGCTGATCGCCCAGGCGCAGAACATCACCAGTAGGACGGCTCCGGCGAGGCCGAGAAATCCTCCGGCCGGGTGGTAACCCATCGCGAACCCGGTGAGGAAACAGACGACAGCCGCGATCAGGTAGCGGATGACGTCGGCCATCAATGCTCCTGCAAGCGGGGAGATTCGGGCGATCGGGAGAGATCGGAATCGGTCGAAGACACCCTTGTCCATATCTTCTCGCAGCTGTGTGCCGGTGACGACGGAACCGGTGATGACTGTTTGTACCAGGATTCCGGGCACGATCATCGGCAGGTAGGACGTGACGTCGCCGGCAACCGCGCCGCCGAAGATGTAGCTGAACATCAGGGTGAAGATCACCGGTAGCAGCACCACGTCGGTGAGTTGTTCGGGATTGTGGCGAAGCTTGAGCAGCCCGCGATATCCCATGGTGGCGGACTGGGCGGCGGTGCGGGCCAGGCCGATGTGTCGGACGACCGGACGGTCGGCGGGGTCGATGTACGTCGCCGGTTGCGGAGTGAGAGTAGTGGTCATGCTGCGTCCTCGTCTGCGCTCTTGCCGGTGAGGGTCAGGAATACCTCGTCCAGGCTGGGTTTGGTGACGGTGATTTCGCTGACGTCGATGCCGAAGTCGCGCAGGCGAATCAAGATGTCGGGGGTGATCGATGTGTCGGTCATGGGTGCTGTCAGACGAGCGGACTCGGGGCTGACCGACACTTCTGTGCCCAGTTGCTTCGCGACCAGAGCTCTGGCGTCGTCGATCTGGTTTCGATCCGTGAGAGTCAGTGACAGTGCGGAGGTGCCTACCGAAGACTTGAGCCCGTCGGCGGTGTCGTCGGCGATCACGCGGCCATGATCGATGACGGCGATGCGATCACACAGTTGATCGGCCTCGTCCAGGTACTGAGTGGTCAGTAGAACTGTCGAGCCCGCCGCGACGAGCCGGCGGATGGTGTCCCACATCTGGGCTCGGGTGCGGGGGTCGAGACCGGTGGTCGGCTCGTCGAGGAACAGCAACGGCGGTGCCGAGATCAGGCTCGCGGCCAGATCGAGGCGCCGCCGCATGCCACCGGAGAACAACTTCAAGGGTCGGGACGCTGCGTCCGCCAACCCGAATTCCTCGAGGAGTTCGACGGCCTTGGCTTTGCTGTCGCGGCGGCTCAGGCCGAGGAGCCGTGAGAAGACGACCAGATTCTCGGTTGCGGTGAGATCCTCGTCCACCGATGCGTACTGACCGGTGACGCCGACCAACGACCGGACCGCGGTGGCGTCGGCGACGACGTCTCGGCCGAAAACTCGGGCTGAGCCGCCGTCGGGTCGAAGGAGGGTGGCGAGCATGCGGACCGTGGTGGTCTTACCTGCGCCGTTGGGGCCGAGGACGCCGTAGACCGCCCCGGTTGGGACGGTCAGGCTGACGCCGTCGACCGCGCGTTGCTTGCCGAATGTCTTGATGAGGCCGTCGGCCTCGATAGCTGGTGTGGTCATGGGACAACGATCGCCCCGACCGCTTGCACGACGCATACGTCGCGCTTGCAGCAGCTGTCTCGTCAGAGCGGCAACGATGTCTCTGTCAGTCCGACCCCGCCGGTGCCCCGCAGTTTGCGGAACCATTCGAGACCGAACGCTGTGGTCAGTTGCTCGATCGGCATTGCGAGAAACGGCCCGAAATCGCCGACCTGCGTTTCGTGCGCTTCCATCGCGGCCCGCTTGGCCGCGATGACGCTCGACACGTCCACGACAGTGGTGATTTCGGTTTCCGGCAGTCCGAACGACTCCATGTCCGGTGGTGACGCCTCTTCGCTCCAGTGGGGATTGGCTTCCATCAACCTGCGCATGTGGTCACGGTTGGTGGTCGTCTCGTACACGTACGGCGTCTCGGCGATCTCGGCGGCGCGCTTGCCGACGACGTGCACCTGAATGTGGTCGGGGTGGCCGTATCCACCGTTCGGGTCGTAGATGGTGACGACGTCGGCCTGCTCCTCGCGCAACACGTCGGCCAATCGCCCAGCCGCGGTGTCGACGTCGACATTGCAGAACGCCTCCGGGTTGCCGTTCTCCGGTGTGCCGGCCATTCCGGAATCGGCATAGTGCAGGCGAACGACGCGCGCGACGCCCAGGACGGCAGCCGAACGGTCCAATTCGATGTGTCGGCGCGCGGCCAACGTCTCCCCGTCGGCGAGGATGCCGTCGGGATATTCGCCGACGGCACCGTCGGTGGCCGTCACGAGTACGACGCGGTGGCCGGCGTCGGCCGCGAGCCGCATGACGCCGCCCGTGCCGAACACTTCGTCGTCGGGATGCGCGTGGAAGCAGACCAGAACACTCATGGCGTGAATGCTTGCACGTCGAAGTGGGTGCGGCCCAGTCGGCGGGCCAATACGATCTATGGGTGACCACACGGCGGTCGGCCTCGATACGTTCGTATTGGCGGGATTCGCGAGCGGATCGGTACTGTCGCGCACTACATCCGGTGGGGATCTTCTTCGCTCTGGTGTTCTTCGCGCTGTCGATGACTCCCTCTCTGCTACCTCGTGTGTGGTACCTGCAGGCGGTGGCCACGGGGATCAGCGTCGCGATCGGGTACGGCGTGGGGTGCCTCGTTGCCTGGGTGGTTCGGCTCTGCGGAGTGTCACCGGACTGGTCGGAGCAGTGGCGTCGACGTGGGTGGTGGGCGTTGGCCGCGGCTGCGGTGGTGGTGATTCCGCTCTTCCTGATCCTCGGCTCGTGGTGGCAGCAGATCGTGCGCAAGCTGGTCGGCGTGGAAGACCCCGGCCGGCCGCTCTACATCGCGGTGCTGGTGCTCTCGCTGGTGGTAGCGGTGGGGGTGCTTGCTCTCGGCCGCCTGCTGCGCAGAGCAACTCGGGCTCTGACGCGATGGGGCAAGCAGTACGTGCCGAGGCCGGTGGCGCGGATCGCCAGCGTGATCGTCGTTGCCCTGCTGGTGGTGTTCGCCGTCAACGGTGCACTGATCCGGGGGATCGTGGCCGTCGCGGAGAAGTCGGCGTCGACCGCCGACCGCGGCAACCACGAGGGTGTGGAAAAGCCTGATGCAGCAGAACTGTCGGGGTCCGATGCGTCGAACGAGGACTGGGAGTCGCTGGGTCAGGAGGGGCGACGCTTCGTGGTCTCCGGGGCATCGCCCGACGAGATCAGTGACTTCACCGGAAGGCCTGCAGTGCAACCGATCCGCGTGTACGCCGGTGTCGAGTCGGCCGAAACGGTCGAGGGTGTGGCAGAGCGGGTGGTGGCCGAACTCGAACGTACCGGCGCATTCTCACGGGCCGTGCTCGGTGTCGCGACCACCACCGGACGTGGCTGGGTCAACGAATCCGTCGCCGGCCCTCTCGAGTATCTGTACGACGGAAATTCGGCGATTGCGTCGATGCAGTACTCGTTCCTGCCGAGCCCGATGGCATTTCTGGCCGACCGGCAGACCCCGCAGGATGCCGGACGAGCCCTGTTCGAGGCGATCTACGCGGTATGGAGCGAACTCCCGGAAGATTCACGACCCAAATTGGTGTTGTTCGGCGAGAGCCTCGGCGCCTACGGCGGGCAGGATGCATTCAGCGGTGCGCAGGACATGATCGCGCGCATCGACGGTGCCTTGTGGGTCGGCAACCCCAATTTCACGCCTCAGTGGGCCCGCATCACCGGTGGACGCGACGCCGGTTCCCGCGAGATCCTGCCTGTCATCGACGGCGGAGAGCACGTGCGATTCGCGAGTTCGTCCGGGGATCTCGACATCGGTGGTCCGTGGGAAGAGCCGCGAATCGTGTACTGGCAGCACGCATCCGACCCGATCGTGTGGTGGTCACCCGATCTGATCCTCGGCAGGCCCGACTGGCTGCGGGAACCCCGCGGCACCGACGTCGATCCGGGAGTGCAGTGGTTCCCGTTCGTGACGTTCTGGCAATTGACCTTCGACCAGGTGTTCTCCACCGATGTCGACGACGGGCACGGCCACAGCTACGGAGCCGACGCGGTGCGCATGTGGGCCGACATCCTCGAACCGCCGGGATGGTCCGACGCCGACGTCGAGCGGCTGTACCTCGAAAGGGCGGGTTGACATCGGTGCGGGAGAACGACGAGGTCGGCCAGGTGTTGGAGCTGGAGCGGCAGTTGCAGCGGGCCGAAACCCGGCGTGACAGAAGCAGACTCGTGGCGCTGCTGGCGGACGATTTCGTCGAGATCGGAGCATCGGGGGTGGTGTGGACCAAGCAGTCGATACTCGAGCTGTTGGGCGGAGAAAGTGCGGACGACGGCATCATCGAGGTCCACGATCTCTCCGGACGGATACTGGGCGTGGGTGTCGTTCTGGTGCAGTGGACGTCACGACGGTCGGGACGTCGAGCCCGTCGATCGTCGATCTGGCGACGCACCTCCGATGGATGGGAACTGGTGCATCACCAAGGCACACCTGTGGTCGACGGTCCGCCGGATCGGACGGGGTAGCCGAACCCGGGGACGCAGAGTGGATTTCTGCGTCCCCGGGTTGCAGGGTCAGGCAGTCACGACGACGAATTCGTTGGGCGTGACATCGAGTTGCTTGCTCTCGGTGACGTTTCCGGTGGTGAGGTCGACGGCGTGGATGCTGTTGCCGGCCGGTTCGGTGACGTAGGCGGTGTCACCCGCGATGGAGATGCCGGGGTGGGCGTCCTGGTATTTCGCGGGACCTTCCCAGGCGTCGATGACGGGGTACGAGGCGGTGAATGTCTTTGTCGTCGGGTCGAATACGTGGACTGCGCCGTCCGATCCGATGATGTAGGCCAGGTCGCCGGGGCCTCGGGCGACTCCGCGCCAGGTGTATTCGGCACCGTCGGGGAGCTTCACGACGTCGAGGGTCTTGGCCGCGGGGTCGATGACGGTGACCGCGTGCAGGAGTGAGCCCTCTGCGTCCGGGTCGTCCTTGTAGTCTCCGACGATGAGGGGGCTGGTCTCGCTCACATACGCGTTGCCCGTCCGTCCGTAGGGCTGGTCCGGAGCGTCGAGCTTGGTTATCTGGCCCTTGTCGTAGATCAGAGCGCCGTTCTCGCAACCGAAGACGACGATCTCGCCTTCCGCTGTTCCCTCTCCGTGGACGCCGGGGCACTGATCGTTTTTGGCGACGACCGCGCCCGATGCGTCACGAACCTCGATGCCGGTGCGGCCGTTCGAGTTCCCGACCGTGGTGAGAAACGTGCCGTCTTCGAGGACGATCGAGACGCCGTGGTGCGCGTCGACACCGGGGATGCTCTCGGTCTCCGGGAGCCCGTCTGCGGATTCGAGCGCTGCGGTGTCGAAGATCGTGGTGTCGCTGGTGCCGTCGGCGTACAGGATGGTCTTGCCGCCGTGTCGTACGACGTGACCGGGCTTCTCGGCTTCGAAGACGGTGTCGGTCAGTTGCGGTTGCTCGGTCGTCCCGGCCGCGGTGTCGAGCACACGGAAGCCCTCGCTCGTGGTGACCATGACGTTGCGGTCGTCGCCGGCGAGGTTGAGGCGCGTGTACTCCTCGGAGTCGAAATCAGCGACGGTCTCGAACGTCTCGGCGTCGAGCACCCGAAGGCCGCCTTCGTAGGACACTGCGACCCGTGGCCCGGCCGCAATCGCTGTGGATTCGGCGGCGGGTGTGGTGCCGGAGGCGCACGCCGCCAGGGTCGCTACCGCACCGAGGGCGAGCGCGGTGACGCTCGCCCTTCGAAAATCGTTGATACGCATGATTGTTCCTTTTCTGTGTGACGAATCGGTCAGCTGGTGAGTCCATCGGAGATGCGCTCGGTGTTGACGCGCATCATGGTGAGGTAGTCGGGGGCACCGCCGTCGGGTGCGGTGAGGGATTCGGTGAACAGTTCGATCACAGCGACGCGAATGTCGGCCTCACTCGCCAAGGCCTGGACGAGACGATCCGGAGAAGACGATTCCGCGAATATTGCAGGAACACCGGTCTTCTCGATGGCTCCGACGAGTTCGGCCAGATCGGAAGCAGACGGTGCCGCCAGGGTGGTGCCGCCGGGAATGGCTGCCCCGATCACCGTGAAATCGAAACGGTCTGCGAGATAACCGAATACATGGTGATTGGTGACGAGTGCGCGGCGCTGATCCGGGATCGCAGCGAAGGTGGCGCTCATGTCGTCGTCGAGCCCCTTCAATTGCAGCCGGTAACCTGCTGTGCGGTCGGCGATCTCGGCAGAATCGACACCGTCCAGCCCGGCGAGCGCCGGCTCGAGGGCATCGACGACGGCTGTCATGCGCGCGGGATCGGTCCAGAAGTGCGAATCGGGACTGCCTGCGGCGTCCCCTTCCGTGTACTCGAGGACATCGATGGCGTCGCCCGCGACGAAGGTGGGCACGTTCTCCGCCGCTGCCTCGTCGAGGTGTTGCTGCAGACCTTCCTCGAGGCCGAGACCATTGGAGACGATCAGGTCTGCCGTGCGTAGGCGGGCACCTTCCTGCGCCGAGATCTCGAAGGAATGCGGGTCGGCGTTCGGCTTCATCAGCGTCACCACGTCTGCCTCGTCGCCGACGAGCTGCTGCACGACGTCGCCGAGGATGTTCGTCGACACGATCACCACCGGGCGGTCGTCACCGTCGGCGGAGCAGCCGCTCAGGCACAGTCCGATTGCTGCGGCCACCGCCACTGCCGATGAGAAGCGGCTGACGCGTCCGCTCGTCATCGTCCGGTCTCCGCGGTGAAGGCCGGTTCGGTGGCGGTGTCGAAGGTCCGCGCTGTGCGGGCACCGTCGGCGTAGTCGATCTCGTACAGCCGTCGTTCGGTCGGGGCGCTGAGATAGGCGCGCTGATCGTCGGCGACGAGAGTCGGGGACGCGCCGGCCTCGAGTGATTCGGCCACCAGCGGTTCGGTTTCGGCCAGAATTGCTCCGTTGTTGCCGTCCAATACCAGGACTCGGCCATCCTCGGTGAGGGCCAGCACGTGCTCGTCCGCATCGTCCACGGCGGTGACGTGCACCAGGGGTGCCGGTGCCGGGAGTAGGGACCACGACCGTTCGCGGGTATCCAGCATCCAAATGCCCTCTGCACCGGCAGAACCTGCGACCGTGGGGCGGCCCTCGCGGTTGTCGAACGACGTCGCTGCCGCGGCGGTAGCGCCGGCCGGGTAGGGGATTCTCTCGACCGCCAACTCGTCACCGGTGGCCGAGGCGAGCAGTGCGCCGTCGGCGCACCCGATCACGGCACCGACCCTGGTGGTGATCGTGCCGCGGGCGTGCGGGCACGGTTCGACCGGCCCGGTGCGTTCTCCGTCGGCGGTGTATCCGACGACCGAGGTCGACGGACCGGAGCCCTCGGTCACGAGCGCGAAAGTGCCGACGGGAACGACCGTTCCGGCACCGGGCGTGGTGACCTTTCGGAATCGTTCCACGACTGTGCCTTTCGACAGGGCCTCGGTGTCGAGCAGCACAGCCTCGCCGGAGTCGGCAAAGAACAGTCCGGTACCTCCCGAAGTCGAAAGGTTGGACGTGGCAACGGTTGCCGAACCTGAGCCGCCGACCGTGCCGAGCAGTCGAGGCTCGCTGCGGTAGTAGTGAAAATGGTCGACGTGGTCCCAGGTCCAGACCCCGCTGTCGACGATCTCGACGCCCGCGTCGGTCTGCACGAACAGGTAGCGGCCGTCGGTGTGCAGAGCCTGCGGGGCTCCGATGGTCCCGAGATCGGTGACGGTGTCGTCGAGCAGATCGCGATGGGACACCCGCCCCGTCGGGTCCACGGACGTGAGCCCGAGCCGCGGTTCGGCGAGTTCGGCGGCACCGGCTATTGCCCCGTGGCCTTCGCCTGCGGGTTCGTCTGTGCGTGGCAGGTTCGTCTCCGAGGAACAGGCCGTCGATGCGAGAACGAGGGCACCGACGGCGATTGTGGTGGTCAGGATGCGGGTGCGCACGTGTTCCTTTCGGGTGAAGTGGGGCGAGGACGGATGGCGGTGACGGCACTGCGTATCGCGTACGACAGGCCGGACACCGCGATCGCGGTCGCCGCCACGGAGGCACCGGCGGCGGTGGCCGCGTGCCAGGAGATCAGTAGGCCGCCGAATACGGACAGCACGCCGAGGGCGGCCGCCACCAGCATTCGAGTGGGAATGCGGGTGGTCCACTGCCCGGCGGCGACGGCAGGGGCGAGCAGGAGTCCGACGACCAGCAGCGAGCCGACGGCTTGGTACGACGCGACGACTGCCAGCGTCACCAGTGCGACGAGAACTGCTTGAGCCGAGCGCGGCCCGAGTCCGAGCACCGAGGCAATTCGGGGGTCCAGCGCAACGGCGACCAGCGGTCGATGAAACAGCGCCGCGACAGCAACTCCGAGTGCGGCCGCTCCTGCCAGGAGATAGAGGTCCGTGTGCGAGATGGCAAGAATGTCGCCGAACAGTATGGACGTGGCATCGGTGGCGAAGCTCCCCGAGTGGGAGATGACGATGACGCCGAGCGCCAACATGGACACGAACAACATCCCGATGCTCGTGTCGTAGGACAGTGTTCCGCGGCGTTGCAGCGCGGTGATCCCGAGGCTCATGGCGACCGCGCTCAGTGCGCCGCCGATCATCACCGGAACTCCGAGAACGGTCGCGAGAGCGACACCGGGCAGCATTCCGTGTGCGAGCGCCTCACCCAGAAATGCCATGCCGCGGATCACCACCCACGTTCCGACCACCCCGCACAGCACGGCGACCAGGGCTCCGCCGAACAGGGCGCGTTGTACGAAACCGAGGTCGAACGGCTCGAACAGCGCGTCGATTGTCTGAAATGGCACATTCGGGAGCTTAATGAGATTGATAACGATATTCAAAATCGTATAGTGGCAATGTGAACACCTCAGCTGTCAGCGCGTCGTCCCAGTTCGCTCGCCTCCGGGGCGTCCGCGTCGAGTTCTCCGGCCACACGGCACTCGCAGGCGTCGATCTGGACCTGTTACCCGGTCGGCTCACGGCCATCGCAGGGCCGAACGGTGCCGGCAAGTCCACGTTGCTCGAGGTGGTCGCCGGCACCCGGCCACTGACGGGCGGGACCCGAAGCGCAACTCGCGCAATTGCATTCGTTCCGCAGCGCGCTGCTGTGCCGGATCGGTTGCCGTTGACCGTATGGGACGTCGTGGCAGTGGGTGCGTGGGGACGCCTCGGCCGGTGGCGTCCGATGAACACCGAGGCTCGGGCATCGGTGCGCGACGCTCTCGAGCGCCTCGACATCGCGGAACTGACCGGCATGCCGTTCGCCGACCTGTCCGGAGGGCAGCGTCAGCGGACCCTACTGGCGCAGGGTGTGGCCCGCCGGGCCGATCTCCTGTTGCTCGACGAACCCACGACAGGTCTCGACGCCGCTAGTGGACAACGGATTCGAGCCGTCATGCGTGAGGAGACGATGCGCGGAGTTGCCGTTGCGTGTGTGTCTCACGATCCCGAGGTGTTGGCCGCGGCCGACCGAGTCGTGCGACTCGAGGACGGTCGAATCGTGTCCTGACGGATACGCGCGTCGGGTGCTCTCACCGCGCTGCCAACGCGGCTCGCAATCCCGCGCGGTCCAGTTTGCCCGGGCCTCGGGTCGGCAGTGCGTCGACGAGGAACAGCTCCCGCGGTGCAGCGGTGGCATCGAGCGACTGCTCGACGTGAGAGCGCAACTCCGCCAACGTCACCGGCGCAGAGGCAACCACTGCTACCACCACCTTCTGGCCGAGGCGCTCATCCGGCAATCCGACGACAGCGCACTCGCGGACAGCGGGATGCGTTGCCAGCGCGGCTTCGACCACCTGCGGTACGACGGTCAAGCCGCCCGTCGAGATGGCCTCGTCGAGTCGACCGGTGATGCTCAGCACCCCGTCGATCATCGTGCCTGCGTCGTCCGTGCGGAACCATCCCGGCTCGGCGAACGCCGGGTGATCGGGTAATCCGCGATAGCCCGAGGCCAGAGTCCGCCCGCCCAGAACCACTCGTCCGTCGTCGATCCGAACGACGGTGCTGTGCAACGGAACTCCGTCGTACACACAGCCGCCCGCGGTTTCGCTCATGCCGTAGGTGCGTACCAATCGAACGCCCGCGGCAATGGCTCTCTCGCGCAACGGAATCGGCGTGGCAGCGCCGCCGAGCAACACGGCGTCCAGCGATGCCAGTGCAGCAGTGGCCTCGGGGTTCTCGAGTGCTTTGACCAACTGGCCGGGCACCAGGGAGGTGTAGCGCAGCGGACCCGACATCCGTCCCACGGCCTCGATCAACGCGGCCGGGTCGAAGCCGGCAGATACGTCCATGATCACCGGCGACGTGCCGGCGAGCACGCTGCGCAGCAACACCTGCATCCCGGCGATGTGGTGTGCGGGCAGAGCCAGCAGCCACGAGCCGGGGCCGCCGAGACGCTCCTCGGTTGACGTCGCCGACGCGACCAGTGCGGACGCAGACAGCATGGCACCCTTGGGAATTCCCGTCGTCCCCGATGTCGCGACGACCAATGCGACGTCGTCGTCGATGGGGGTTCCGGGGGCCAACGCGTCGTGCAGGCGTCGGATCTCGCGTGGATCGTCGGCGGGGACGGGGAGGACGGCCGGGCCGTCGCCGGCCAGCAGACGGCTCAGCCGCGGCAGGATGTCTGCCGCGGCCGAGCCTGCTGGAATGGGAACGCTCTCGAGCACACTGGCGAGATTAGTCCTTGCGCCGGATCGTGAACGGGTCGGCCAGAGGCCAACCCCCGGCGGCGAGGTTCGCGCGCACCCGATTGACGTCCTCTTCTCGGGGCAGCTCGTTGGTGACCTTGGTGATGGTGACGGAAATTCCGGCCTTGTCGGCAGGTAACTGGCCGTCGGCGATGAGGGCATCCATCACCGACTGCACTTCGTCGTCGGACAGCCGCCGATTCAGAAGGGCAAGGAGGGGAACGTAATCCGCTTCGGGTACCCCGTCGGGATACCCACCGCGGAGCCACTCGACGATCGAGTGGAGGAACGACGGGACCGCCATGGTCTTACAGGGCAGCCGGATCCGCGAGCGGCCAGCCACCGGCGGCCAGTCGTGCCGAGACACGGGAGATGTCCTCGGCCGTCGGCTCGGCGTCGATCTGGTCGCGGATGTACGTCGCGATCTCCTCGGTCGAAATGGCACCGTCGTCGAGTGCACCGTTGGCGGGAGAGACGAGTTCGAGAACGATCTCTTGCACCTGAGCGTCGGTGAGTGCGGCGCGGCGCAGAAGGGCGACGAGTGGGAATCGGTCCTTGGGCGGAACGCCCTCGGGGTATCCGGCTCGGAGCCATTCGAGCACCGAGGCCGGGAATGCGGTCTTGGTGGAGTCGGTCATGAGAGCTGTACCCCTTCTCGGGTGTGTCAGAAGACGGAGATGCCGAATGTGCTGTCGAGGAAGTTCTTCATGATGAAGAGAATTCCGGCCACGATGGCGACGACGACCACTGCGAAACAGAGGACGGCCGCGGCGGTGGCGACTGCGGGTCGGGCCACGCGTGTGGTGCCCGAGGCAGTGGCCTCGTCCGAGGGCTCACCGACCGAGAGTGCCTTGAGTCCGAAAGCGAAGATCGCGGGCAGTCCGGCACCGAGCAGCAGGCCGACGAGAACGACCTGCCAGAGCGAATCGAGTGTGTGCTTGAGGGTTTCCATGATGTTCAGACCTTCGCGGGGGAGTCGGTTTCGGCGGCGGCAGGAACGAGTCCGCCGTCCCATTCGGCGTTCACGTTGTCCGGATCGACGGGTTCGCGGCGCGAGCGGATGTACATGACGGTGGCCAGGCCGACGAGGATGGCGAAGACCACGAGGATGCCGGGCAGACCGCCGATCGTGTGGGCGAGCAGCCAGCATGCAGCGCCGACCACGCCGGCGAGCGGCAAGGTGATGACCCAAGCGACGGCCATGCGTCCTGCGACGTTCCAGCGCACGGCGGCACCGGGCTTGCCGAGTCCCGATCCGAGGATCGAGCCGGTGGCAACCTGGGTGGTCGAGAGCGGGAGGCCGAGGTGGCTCGACGTCAGAATGATTGCTGCAGAGGACGATTCGGCGGCCATGCCCTGCGGAGATGCGATCTCGACCAGGCCCTTGCCCAGGGTGCGGATGACACGCCAGCCGCCGAGGTAGGTGCCCAACGCGATGGCGAGGGCGCACGTGACCTTGACCCACAGGGGCATCTCGGCGTCCGGCGAGACGGTCCCGTACGCGACGAGCGCCAGGAAGATCACGCCCATCGTCTTCTGAGCGTCGTTGGTGCCGTGGGCGAGCGAGACGAGTGAGGCCGAACCGATCTGGCCCCAGCGGAATCCGCGCTCCTTGGACTTCTCGGGAACTGCGTTGGTGATGCGGTAGATGATCCAGGTACCGACGGTGGCGACGAGGCCGGCGACGATGGGGGCCAGCACGGCGGGCAACACGATCTTGCTCCACACTCCGTCCCACACGACGCCGCTGGTTCCCAGGCCCGCCATGGTGGCACCGATGAGGCCGCCGAACAGTGCGTGCGAGCTGCTCGACGGGATGCCGAGCAGCCAGGTGGCGAGGTTCCACAGGATGCCGCCGACGAGGCCGGCGAAGATGATGGTCAGCAGGGCCTGGCCGCCGGTGTCGCCGAGATTGACGATCCCCTTCGCGACGGTGGCTGCGACCTCTACGGACAGGAAGGCGCCGACCAGGTTGAGGACGGCAGACAGGGTGACCGCGACTTTGGGCTTCAATGCCCCCGTTGCGATCGACGTCGCCATGGCGTTGGCGGTGTCGTGGAAACCGTTGGTGAAGTCGAAGGCCAGGGCCGTCACGACCACCACGAGAAGTACGAGAAATTCAGCGCTCACGGTGGAAAGTGTGGGACACGAACGGTCATTGAAGGAAATTTCTTGCGAAGTGTTCTTCTCGGGTGCCGCGAAGTCGTCTCCAGTTCACCTGCAGTTCACCTTTTTGCCTTATATGTCCACTTCGTCTGTGGCGTAGCGCACGGCGGTGGTCTCCTCCGGTCGAAGCATTGTGGAACAGTGGACGACGTGAAGGGATCGGGTATGGATGATGCGGTGTCGGCCGCCCTGTCGTACTTCGATTCCGTCGATCCGGCTCTTGCCGCCGACGCCCGGCTCGGGTGGGACGGACTGGCCGCGGTGTCGCCGCCTGCGGGGCCGACACAGCATTCCGTACAGACGTTTCTGTGGATCTATCTGCGCCACGCGGCCGAGGGCCCCGATCGGGCCGTCGACATCGCCCGTGCGCTCGGGGATCTGCTCGAGCGGCTGGGACGCGTCGCGTATGCGGAGATCGCACGCAGCGGCGTGACGGACGAGCTCGTACGTGCCACCGACGATGTGATCTGGCTGCAGCAGTACCGCGCCGCCACCGAGCAATCCGGTATCGGAGCAGTCGACACCGAGTTGGTGACGTGGCAGGACGCTCCGACCGGGGTCGAGCGGGCCATCGTCGAAAAGATCGGTGAGACACTCGAAGTGGCGACCATTGCCGGTGAGTTCGAGCCGTCGAAGCCCGGTGGCAGGCCGCTGGGAGTCACCGCACGGGCGACGCGTCGTCGCGGCGTGACCGACGCGGTGCTGACCTCGGAGCAGGGCAAGAACGGCACCGACGACGTTCTGCTCGAACAACTTCTCGACCACCGCATCGAACTGTGGAGCAGTTACAGCGCTCCACGTGCCGAGCTCTACCTGGGTTTGCGCGAGGCGCTGCACGAGGCGGTCGAGCCGGTGTACGGGTGCGTGCGCAGACTCGAGAGCTTCATCGGGTGCATCGGCGACGGCGTGGCGCTGACCGATGGCGGGTATCTGCCGGACGATCTGGTGGCGCGGATCGCTCGCACTGTGTTTCCGGTGGCCGAGCGTCCGCAGTTCGTCGGACGCGAACTCGATACCGACAAGGTTCTCGCTCTCCGGCGTCTGGTGATGCGACTTCGGTTGATGCGTCGATCCGCAGGCCGGCTGGTTCCGATGACGCGCACCCGGCAGCTGAGCTCGGACGGATTGTGGCGCGTGCTCACCGGGGGAATCGTCGGCAGTGACTACCACCCCGACTCGATCGCTGCGGAGGTTCTCCTGGCCCGGATGATCCTGGGCAACGACATCGCCGACGCGCAGGCGACGGCCGACGATTCGGCTCGACTGTTGCGTGCGGAGGGATGGACCCACGCGGGGGAGGAGCCGGAGTCGGAGCACGCCGAGACTCTGGCGGACACGTTGATCGCAGAACTCGACGCTCTCGGAGCGTTCCGCTCGGCCGACAACCGCGTCGCAACCGACGAAGGCGCACGGGTGGCCGCGGCTGTGTTGCGTCATCGGCTCCTGCACACACGCTTCCCGGCATTGTGACGAGCTCGAGATGGGGTTTGCCTGCGGTCTGCCGTTCGTGCACGGTTAAACTCGGTTCCACCCGGGTCGAGAGCGTGCCCGGATGTCGGCTGCGAGGAGATGCTGGTGGACGGTGAGGTGCACGACACCGCACGCTCCCAGTCTCGGCGGCAGAGCGACTCGGCTCGCCGCTACCTCGATCTGGAAGCAACCACACCCGCGTTGCGCTCCACCGTCGAATTCGCGGCACGCAGTGTCGGATTCGCCATCGCCCAGCTGAACGTGTTGGACGAGGACACCCAGTACACACTGGTCAACATCGGCGGTCCGCCGATGTCCACCGTGGTTCGGGCCGACACCCTGTGCGACGACGTGGTGCGCACGGGAGTGCCTGCGGTCGTCGCCCACGGCCGGGTCGATGCCACCACCCGGCAACGCGCGCTGCTCGACGAGAACGGCATCGAGTCCTATGCCTCGGTTCCGCTTCGCGGACGAGAAGGTCTGGTGATCGGCACTCTGTGTCTGCTCGACCGCACTTCGAGGCCCCTCTCCAACGACCAGATGCAGGAGCTCGAACAGTTCGCGTCCGTCCTCGAAGAGCAGCTCGATCTGCATCGGCGGGTCGGCTCGGGATCCACCCGACTCGGCAGCGACAACGACATTGCCGACTCCCTCGCCGACGGTCACATCGTGCCGTGGTTCCAGTCGATCGTGGACCTACGGACAGAGGAGATCGTCGGCTTCGAGGCATTGGCGCGCTGGCACCATCCCACTCGGGGTCTGGTGGTGCCCGCGGACTTCGTGCCGTTCGCCGAGGCGAGTGAACTGATCATCGACGTGGATCTGAGCGTGCTCGCGCAGGCAGCCGCGGAGATGAAGAAGTGGCACGTACACCGACCGGACCTGCGGCTGACCGTCAACATTTCCGGACGTCATCTGGCGCATCCGGACGGCGTCGGCCAACTCGAACGTGCGATCTCGTCGACCGAGGTGTCGCCGAAGTCCATTTCGCTCGAACTCACCGAGACCTCGTCGGTGACGCCAGGGCCGTTGCTGCGCAAGCACATCGACGACGTGCACCGGCTGGGTTTCCGCGTCCTGCTCGACGACTTCGGCTCCGGCTGGTCGTCTCTCGAACGCTTGGTGACGTTGCAACCGGACGGCATCAAGATCGACGGACATCTGACGCGGTTCATCGACACCGTGGCCGGTCGGGCGATGATCAAGTCGTTGGCCTCGGTTGCCAAGGATCTGGAGCTGACGATGATCGTCGAGGGGATCGAAAGTCGAGCTCAGGCCGACGCCGCTCTCGATCTCGGATGCACTCTGGCGCAGGGATATCTGTGGTCGAGGCCGCAATCGGCGTCGGCGGTGCTGCGAACCGTCTCGGGTGGCTAGCGAGTATCCCGGCGTAGTGGGTGGTCCTGCGGAATCTGCACCAGCACGATGGGAATTCCGTCGGGATCCTCGATCCACATCTCGATGAGCCCCCAGGGTTCGGTGGTCGCCTCCCGCACGATCGCAATGCCGGCCTGCTCCAATTCCGCTGTGGCAGAATCGATGTCGCGAACCTGCAGCCACAGTGCCCCGGAGAACGATCCCGGCTCCTCGGTGCCACCGTGCGCTGCGATCTCGATCAGTCCTTGGCCTGCGAACAGCACCGTGCCGCCGGGATATTCACGGCACACCGCAAGGGACAGGCCGTCTCGATAGAACTCGAGGGTCTTCCGGTAGTCGACCGGGCGCAGGATGGTACGTGCAGCGAGGATGTCCACCTCGCATGGATATCACGCAACCGACCATCACTGCCGCAGGATGGTCACAGCGAGAGTGGAGCCTGCGGAACGACCCGGATCAATGGCATCGATCAGTGGCGTCACAGCACCGTCGTGACGATCCGGTTTCCGCCGGCTGCCTTGGCCTCGTACATCATCGAGTCCGCCACCCGCATCGCCCGCGTCACGAGGTCGACGTTCTGCTCCCACAGGGGTGAACTCGCGTGCAGGATGGCTGCCCCCACGCTGACCGTCACGGCGACGCCGTCGTCGGGATCGCGCATGGCTCGTCGAACACCGTGGATCAACGCATCGATGTGCAGGCGCGACGTCGAGACCACGGCGAGGTATTCCTCGCCGCCGGTGCGTGCAATCACGCCGTACCGCCCCATGTGTGCGCCCAGACGCTGGGCGACGCGAACGATGACGGCGTCACCCTCTTCGTGCCCATAGTCGTCGTTGACGGCTTTGAAGCGATCGATGTCCACGACCACGACGGCCGAGCAGCGATCCTCCTCGCGGCCGAGCAACCAGACGTCGTGGATCACCGATTCGAGCCCGCGCCGATTCAGCAACCCGGTGAGCGGGTCGAGCAACGAACTACGGGCGTCGTCGGTCAACACGGTGACCAACAGATGCGAGGTGAGCGGCACCCCGGCGATCGCGAGCAACACCACGTCGGTCCGAAAGATCAGCGATGCGACGTCCACGTCGCCGGTGCGGTACGTCGCCGCCGCGGCAACGACGGTGCACGCCACCGAGAAGATCAGGTGAGCCACCAGCCACCGTGGACTGACGAAGAACGTGCAGAACGTGCCGATGACGGCGAACAACGCGCACGTCAGGATCGCGTCGGCGATCGGGTTGACGAGGATCGACGACGCGGTGCCCAGATCGGCGAACACCGCGAATGCCACCACCCCGAGACGACCCGGGAACGGCTTGACGATCCACGCGGCCGCGACCGCCACCGCCATGACGACCAGGAATGCCTTCCAGCCGATCGCCGCGGCGTTCCGCGTGGCACCGTCGGAGAAGAGGGCCACCACCGCCAGAGCGCCGTAGTTCAGCGTCAGGATCGCCATCACCCATCGGATGAGCTTTCCGGTGGGCCGCGAGTTCTGGAAGTCCGCCATCCAGCGGTAGTCGTACGGCTGCGTGAACCAGGCCCACAGAGCACCCGCGGCAGTACCGCGATCGCGGTGATGTGAGTTCGGGGTCACGAAGCGTCAGAAATATCGAGGAAACGGCGACCAGTCGGGCTCGCGCTTCTCCAGGAACGCATCGCGTCCCTCGACGGCCTCGTCGGTCATGTATGCCAGCCGGGTGGCTTCACCGGCGAACAACTGCTGGCCGACGAGACCGTCGTCCTGCAGGTTGAACGCGTACTTGAGCATCCGCTGCGCCTGCGGCGACTTGGCGTTGATCTTCGCGGCCCACTCGATGGCGGTGTTCTCGAGTTCGGCGTGATCGACCACCTTGTTCACCGCGCCCATGCGGTGCATTTCCTCGGCCGAGTACGTCTCGCCGAGGAAGAAGATTTCTCGGGCGAACTTCTGCCCGACCATCTTGGCCAGGTACGCACTGCCGTAACCACCGTCGAAGCTGCCCACGTCGGCGTCGGTCTGCTTGAAGCGAGCGTGCTCGCGGCTCGCGAGCGTCAGATCGCACACCACGTGCAAGCTGTGCCCGCCACCCGCTGCCCACCCGTTGACGAGGCAGATGACGACCTTGGGCATGAAGCGGATCAGCCGCTGCACCTCGAGAATGTGCAGTCGGCCCGCGCGCGCCTTGTCGACCGTCTCGGCCGTTTCACCGTCCGCATACTGGTAGCCACTTCGTCCGCGAATGCGCTGATCGCCGCCGGAACAGAACGCCCAGCCGCCGTCCTTGCTGCTCGGCCCGTTGCCGGTGAGCAGCACCGTTCCCACGTCCGAACTCACGCGTGCGTGTTCGAGCGCGCGGTAGAGCTCGTCGACGGTGTGCGGCCGAAAAGCGTTGCGAATCTCGGGACGATCGAACGCCACCCGCACGGTCGCGTCGGACACGTGGCGGTGATAGGTGATGTCGGTCAGATCTTCGAAGCCGGGAACGGGACGCCACAGTGCGGGAGTGAAGGTCACGTGGGCCAGCTTAACGGTGGCGAGGGCTGAATCCGTTGCGGCCGGGTGATGCAGCTAGCGTGCAGGTCATGACCGATCCGATGCAGCTCGACCGCAGTTCCGACCCCGATTACGACCACCACGGCGGCTTCCCTCGTTTCGTTCCGGCGAAGGTGGGGCCGGAATACGGACAGTTGCTCGAGGCACTGCGCACGGTCCAGGATCTCGCGGTGTCCACGTCGTTGCCCGCAGACGTCACCGAGGCAGCCGCGAGCAAGACTCGAGAATTGATCGAGTTGTTGGAGCCGCACGTGGTCGCCGAAGGCAAGCAGACCGCGGGGCGGGTACCTGCTCTGCCGGGCCGTGGTTCACTGCTGCTGCCGCCGTGGATCATCGAGAAATTCGCAGCCGACGGCGTCCGTAGCCGTGGCATGTTCCGTCGCTTCCACCTCGGTGGCAACGCCGCCGCGCACGGCGGCACTCTTCCGCTGCTGTTCGACGACCTCTTCGGCCTGATCCAGCATGCCTACGGTCGGCCCATCAGCCGGACCGCATATCTGCACATCAACTACCGCAAGGTGACCCCACTGAACACCGAGTTGGTCGTCGAGGGTGCCGTGGACAAGGTGGAGGGTCGTAAGACGTTCATCAGCGCGAGGCTGACGGATCTGGACGGCAACCTGCTCGCCGACTGCGAGGCACTGATGGTGCAGTTGCTCCCGGGGCAGCAATGATTCCCCCGATCGACGATCTGCTCGACGGTGCGCACGTGCTCTCGATGCCGATGCGGACGAAGTTCCGTGGGATCACCACCCGTGAGGTGATGTTGATTCGTGGTCCCGGTGGGTGGGGTGAATTCTCGCCGTTCCCCGAGTACGACGACGTCGAGTCCGCCCCGTGGTTGGCGTCGGCGATCGAGGCCGCGTGGAAGGGCCCACCGAATGCGGTGCGTCGACGCATCGCGGTCAACGCGACCGTGCCCGCGGTCGACGCCTCCGATGTGGCGGGCGTGCTGAGCCGCTCACCCGGGGCCGAAACGGCGAAGGTGAAAGTGGCCGAGAAGGGGCAGAGCCTGGCCGACGACGTGGCTCGCGTTCGTGCGGTGCGCGAGCTGGTGCCGCGGGTGCGGATCGACGCCAACGGGGGCTGGACCGTCGACGAGGCAGTCACTGCGTTGGCTGCTCTCACTGCGGACGGGCCACTCGAATACGCGGAGCAGCCGTGCGCCACGGTTGCCGAGCTCGTCGAGCTGCGCCGCCGGGCTCCGGGAGTACGGGTGGCTGCGGACGAGAGCATCCGCCGGGCCGAGGATCCGATGAAGGTCGTGCGGGCCGGCGGCGCGGACATCGCGATACTCAAGGTCGCTCCGCTCGGCGGCATGCGCGCACTGCTCGAACTGGCCGGCGAACTGGGGGAGTACGGCGTGCCGGTGGTCGTGTCGAGTGCACTCGATTCGGCTGTGGGCATCGCCTCCGGGCTCGCCGCTGCCGCCGCGCTGCCGCATCTCGAATTCGCCTGCGGACTGGGGACGGGCAGCCTGTTCGTTCGCGACGTCGCACCGGCACCCGAGGTGGTCGACGGAACGTATCCGGTCCAGAGCGTCGAGCCGGATCCGCACGCGTTGATCGAACTCGGTGCCGACGCCGAGCGCACGCAGTGGTGGATCGAGCGAGTGCGGCGCTGCCACGCACTGCTGCGGTAGTGTTGCGCCCGGTCCGCGTGGGGCCGCCGACATCTGGGAGGAAGTTCGAAGTGGTTGCTGCACTGAAGGATTCGCTGCTCGACGAGTCGAAGGCCGACGCTCTGCGCGTCGACGTACTGGCATTGATCGACGCCGAGGTAGCCGACAAGAAGGGCGCGAGTGGCCTCGCGGTCAAGGGGGGCTACGGCGCAGTGAAGAAGGTCGGTCCGTCCTACATCGACAATGCGGTCTCGGCTCTGTGGCCCGATTTCGTCGACAAGCTCGATCCGTTCTGGCAGTCGTACAACGCCGCCCCGCAGGGCACGTTCGGTGAGTACCTTGCTGCCAACGGAGATGCCGCGTCCGACGCTCTGCTCTCGGTCACCGATGCGCGCATCGAGGAGACGGACAAGTCCGTCGTGAAGAAGTTCTACGGCAGCCTGCGTGGCTCGGCGAAGAAGAACGTCACCGAGGCACTGCCGCGCGTCGGCGATCTGGTCGCCAAGCACGCCTGAGCGGCTTCGCCGCATGTGAGTGGAAATTCGTAGCAGGGTACGAGGTGGGAGTGGAGCCCGCGGAACGACCCGAGGGCTCCACACTCACATGCGCGTAGCGCTCAAACGCTCCCAATCGGCCTCGGTTTGGTCGGCGTAGAGCCGCGCGAATCGGCACAGTGCGACGTCGAGTTCATCGGAATCGCCCGTGTATCCCGAGATCATCGACGCGCCGCTGGTGCGAGCGTGTCCCTTCGCGAGCAGTCGCCCCACCACCCGCGCGTAGTCCACCAGCGCGGGTGCATCGATCGACGAGAGGTCGATCGTCCCCTTCATGTTCCGGAACTGCCGCACGTAGTACTGCCGTCCGGCGATCGTGCACCACCCCAGCAGTGGATCGCTGACCGTCTGCAGATCCTGCTGGTACTCCACCACGCGTTGTCCCTGGTGGTCGTGCCAGGCCGATTCGCCGTGCACATATGGCGCGAGCACCGACCGTCTGGCCTGCTTGAGCTGCAGGAACACGACGTCGTCCGCGCTGGTGCCTTCGAGCAGTGCCACGTACGCCCGGAGCCCGACACTGCCGACTCCGACGACGCGATGCGCGACGTCGATCAACGTGTATCCCCCCAATACCCGACGCCAATGCGGGGTGAGAGTGCCCAGGTATTCGTCCAGTCCGACGGCCAGCAACTCCTCGTCCTCGGCCGAGATTCGGGTGGTGATCGGCGGCTCCTCGACGATCCTGCGAGTGCCCTCGTGTTCCTCGGTAAATCGCGGCAGGACGCGGTCACTCGTGCGTCGACGCGCTTTCTTGGTGGCGCGTTTGATCTCCTTGCGCAACGATCCCGCAGTGGCATCCCGTTGCAGTTTCTCGGCCGTCAGCCGTTGGAACGACCGCGACATCAGCGGTTCGTCGGCGAGGCGCGCGACCTCGATTCGATACGCGGACACGCAGGCGGCGACGGCATCGCGGCACCGATCCTCGCTGCGTCCGTTCTGACGGCCGGCCACCCAGATGCTCGCGGCGAGGCGTCGTAGATCCCATTCCCAGGCACCCGGGTGTGCTTCGTCGAAGTCGTTGAGGTCGATGACGAGGTCGCGTTCGGGGGAGGCGTAGAACCCGAAGTTTCCGAGGTGGGCGTCGCCGCTGATCACCGGGTTGATGCCGGTCGACGGCAGCATCGCGACGTCACGGGCCATGACGATGGCCGTCCCGCGCAGGAAGCCGTACGGGGATTCGACCATGCGCTCGAGGCGCGTGGGGATGAGCCATTCGATCCGGCCCTGGTGCGAGTACTCGATCTGCTGCACCGGGTCCGGGCGATCCGGCGGCGGTGTCCAGTCGCCCAGCGATGCGATCGGGACCTTGTCGCGCAGGCGTCGACCCAGCTCGTATCGTTCGGCTCGGGGGAGTGGCCGCGCACGCAACGATGCGTACGGTGCGCTGTCGACTGCTGCCGAGTCGGTGACGACGGTATGACCTTTTCCGGAGCTGGGCATGTGAAGTCACACTAATCGAGGGCTACGGGGCGGCTTTGCCGAACTTCCAGTATCCGGTGAAGCAGATCCGAGACTTGGGTACGGAACGCTCGTTCACCAGGTATCTACGCAGGCCCGTCGCCAACCCCTGTTCCCCGGCCACGTAGACGAACGGATCGCCGTCCGGAAGCTCGGCTTTCTGCACCGCGGCCAACGCGGCCTCGCCCGGCTTGGCCAGCGGGTTGGGGCGCACGATCCACTCGATCTCGACGCCTGCGTGCACGTCCTGCTTCTGGATGTCGGCCTCGGTGGGCACTTCGACGAAGGCCTTGACCCGAACGTCGGCCGGCAACGACCGCAGAATGCCGAGAATCGCCGGGGCAGCACTCTCGTCGCCGACGAGCAACTGCCAGCTCGATTGTCCCTCGAACGTGTAGATGCGCCCTTCGTCGAAGATCGCGACACGATCGCCTGGGACCGCCCGAGCAGCCCACGACGATGCCGGACCACTGTGACCACCGGTTCCGCCGCCACCATCTACTTCGCCGTGCACCACGAAGTCCACATCCAGCTCCGGGCCGTCGCCGTACGTGCCCTCTCCCGCAGCGCGGTACCGGCTGACCGTGTAGTTGCGGACCGCCGGCTTGGTGTCCTTGGAGAACGTCAGATACTGGGCGTACCAGAGCATCGAGGTGGCGCTGGGGATGCGCGGCTCGTCTTGGCCCGGCTGCGGCAGGAACAGGCGAAACCAGTGGTCGTAGCCCATGTAGCGGAAGTTCGACAACGAATCGCCGCCGAGGGTCACCCGGATGAAGCTGGGGCTGATTCGCTCGCTCCCGAGCACGGTCAGGCGGTAGAACGCGGGGTTCTCCGGTTTGAGGTACTTACCCATGCCGCACAGGTTAGCCGACCCTAAGCTGCGATGGGGTTCCGTCGATCTCTCACTCGGGCCGACCGCGCCGGTAGCGCTGGACCACCTTGGCTCCGACGGGTACTGCGAACAGCATCATGAACACGCGGATCACCTGGGCGGCCACGACGAAGGTGACGTTCGCCCCGGTCGACGCGGCGATGGCCAGCACCGCGTACACCCCGCCGGGAGTGGTCGCGAGGTAGCCCTCGTAGCCGCTCGTCCCCGTCGCGGACGCCAGCCACAGGCCGAGCATCGCGCAGCAGACGGTGACGGCGATGATCAACATCAACGATGCGGGCAAGACCCGCGAGATCGACTTCAAGCTGGCGACGGTGAACCGCAGTCCGGCCTGCCAGCCGATGACGATGTACGCCGCCCACAGCAACAGCGTCGGGACGGACGCGTCGAACGAGACGCCGAGCACGTCGGCGAGCGTGGCGATCATCAGCGGGCCGAGCAGGGCGGGGGCGGGCAGCCGGATCATCTTGGCCAGCATCACGCCGATGACGCCGCAGATCACGACGAAGGCGAGGTCGATCCAGAGCGCCTCGTGCACGTCGGCGGTGACCGACGATTGTCCGGGTTGGGCGTCGAACACCAGGGTTGCGACCAGCGGCAGCGTTGTGGTCACCAGCACGACGCGCAGGTATTGCACCACCGCGACCACGCGTTCGTCCCCGCCCAACTCCTGGGTGATCGCCACCAATCCCGAGGCTCCGCCTGCGACCAGCGCCAAGGAGCCGGTCAGTGAATCGATGTCTTTACGAAGCCCCAGCAGCGCGCCGGCCGCGATCGACAGCAACAGGGTGCCGATGCATGCCAGCAGTACCGGCAGCCAGGTATCGCCCAGCGAGCTCAGAGTGTCGCTCTGCACGAGCGTGCCGATCTCGACGCCGAGGATTGCCTGCGCCGCCATGCCGAGTCTGCGGGGGAGCGGCGCTCGCTCGGTTCCGGTCGTCGGAGCCCATCCGGCGAGCGCGAACACGATCGCCACCAGAAGTGCAACGAACAATGCAGCCGACGGCACACCGAGTGCATCGGCCCCGACGGTCAGTGTGACCGTGACGAGAACCAGCAGCAGCCAGCGAATCAAGAAGGTCGCTCGATCTCGCGAACCTCGGGCGGCAGTCCCCACTCGGTACGGCCGAGTCGACTGAGCGGTGCGATGGTCTCGAACTCGGGCAGGCCGTCCTCGGCGAGAAATTCTGGTCGAACCGACACCGCGACGACGCTGCCCATGACGACGAAGCAGTTTCCCACCTCGACGACGCGGTGCAGGGTGGCTTCGATGGCGATCGGGGCCGCGGCTACCCGCGGCGGCGTGACGATCGCACTGGGTTCGCTCTCGATGCCGACGGCGTCGAACTCGCTGACGCCGTGCTCGAAGCTCGCCGAGCTGCCGTTGACCTGATCGACCAACGGTGCCGTGGCCAGGTTGACGACGAATTCGCCGGTGGCCTCGATGTTGCGCAGACTGTCCTTGCGGGTCACGGACGTGAACTGGACGACCGGCGGTTCCACGGACGAGACGGTGAAGAAGCTGTAGGGCGCGAGGTTCGCCACACCGTCGGCCGAGACCGTGGAGATCCAGGCGATGGGCCTGGGGACCACCGACGCGGTCAGTAGCTGGTAGAAGCGGCGGGAGGAGACCTCGTCGGGCCGGAAGACTGTACGCACGCCTCAATACTGTCAAAGCCCGGTTGCGGCGGCCGACCGGAGCATC
This sequence comes from Rhodococcus sp. 05-2255-1e, assembly GCF_002259025.1. Lineage (NCBI taxonomy): Bacteria > Bacillati > Actinomycetota > Actinomycetes > Mycobacteriales > Nocardiaceae > Rhodococcus > Rhodococcus sp. 05-2255-1e. Next base: position 860,033 of record NZ_NOZE01000009.1, read on the forward strand.
TGACACTCTGGAAACTGTGAATCCGTCCACCGCTCAGGCCACTGCAGTCGTCGACGAACTGGCGCGCAGCGGGATCGAAGACGTCGTGCTCTGCCCCGGCTCGCGCAACGCCCCGTTGGCCTTCGCTCTGCAGGAAGCCGACGCGGCCGGCCGGCTCCGACTGCACATGCGGATCGACGAGCGGACCGCCGGATTCCTGGCCATCGGACTGAGCCTGGGCAGCGGGCAACCGGTCCCGGTGGTGATGACGTCGGGAACAGCGGTGGCGAACCTCGGGCCCGCGGTGCTCGAAGCGAACTATGCCCGGATCCCGCTGATCGTCATCAGTGCCAACCGGCCGTACGAGATGCTCGGCACCGGTGCCAACCAGACCATCGAGCAGTTGGGCCTGTTCGGGTCGCAGGTCCGCGCGACGATCAGCCTCGGGCTCGCCGAGGAAGGACCCAAGCAGAACAGTCAGTGGCGCAGCGCGGTCTCGCGGGTCATCGCTGCTGCGCGGGGTGCGCGCTCGGGCAACGCCGGACCGGTGCACTTCGACATTCCACTGCGTGAACCGTTGGTTCCCGCCCTCGGCGATCCGGGGGCCCGGCCCGAAGGACGTCCCGACGGGATGCCGTGGACCTCGACCACCCAGGCGACCCTCGACGTGCCGGTCGAACTCGATCTGTCGGTCGACACCGTTGTCGTGTCCGGGCACGGCGGAGCCGTTCGTCCTGAGCTCGCCGGCTTGCCGACCGTTGCCGAGCCGACCGCGCCACTGCACGGAATTGCGTTGCATCCCTTGGCTCTTGCGCAGTTGAAGCCGCGTCAAGCCGTCATCACCGGCCGCCCGACCCTGCACCGGCAGGTGTCGGCGCTGCTCGCGGATCCGGCGGTGGACGTCATCGCGCTCACCACCGGCCCGCGCTGGCCCGACGTCTCGGGCAACGTACTGGCCACCGGCACGCGTGCCGTGACCACCGGCGCACCCGACCCCGCGTGGATCGCCCGTTGCGCCGCGCTGTCCGAGAGAGCGGAAAAGGCTGTGCACCAACAACTTCGAGAGCACCCCAAGCCGACGGGTCTGCACGTTGCCGACGCGGTGATGTCGGCATTGCAGCCCGGAGATCAGCTGGTGCTCGGAGCCTCCAACCCCGTGCGCGACGCGGCCCTGGTCTCCACTCCGATCCCGGGCGTGAAGGTTCTGTCGAACCGTGGCGTGGCCGGGATCGACGGCACCGTCTCGACGGCCATCGGTGCCGCGATGGCCGGAAAGCGGCGCACCATCGCGCTTCTCGGCGATCTGACGTTTCTGCACGACGCGGCCGGTCTGCTCATCGGCACCGGCGAGCCGAGTCCGGACGACCTGACGATCGTCGTCGCCAACGACGACGGCGGCGGCATCTTCGAGCTTCTCGAACAGGGCGACCCGCAGTACGCGGGTGTGTTCGAGCGGGTGTTCGGAACACCGCACGGCATGGACCTGGGAGCGTTGTGCGGGGCCTACCGCGTGGAGCACCACTTGGTCGACTTGGCCGATCTGGTAACCGAACTCACCGGCCACGCCGACGGAATTAGAGTGTTGGAAGTGACGACGGAACGGTCCGGGCTGCGCGACCTACACGCAGCGATCCGGGCCCGTCTCTAATTCTGTTGCGCAGCAACCCATTCGAGTGTTTCGCCGGTTTCCTGATCGATCATGTCCTTGATCATCTTGTTGATCAGGTCTTCGATCTTGCCGCCGACGAGCGGAATCTTGACGGTCGACTCACCCTTGACGATCAGTTTCGCTCCGGTGCCGTCGGGGCGAAGCGAGAGGGTGCCGTTCACCTTCGCGGGTAGACCCGTGGTGCCGCCGACCAGCGTGCCCTCGGCGTGGTCGCCCTCGAGCGGACCCCAGTGGTCGGTACGCGAGACGATCAGCTTGCCCTTGATGACTTTCGTGACGAACCCGGGCAGTTCGGACGTGCCGACTTCCTCGGTGATGTCCACGGTCAAGCCGCCGTCGTCGTGCTTGGTCATCTCGTACCCGTCCGTCTTCTTCGCCTTGGCGAAGCGGGCGGCCCACTGGTCTTCACTGGTGAGTGCGGCGTGCACGTCAGCGGGCGGATTGGACGATTCGACGGTGAACTCGAAGCTGCGCGACATGAGCACAGAGGCTACCGGAGCGGAGGCGAACCGGCCGCGAAGTAACCTGAATGCTGTGACCGACACCGAGAGGGGCAGCCGAACTCTGCACAGAATCCGGCTGGTCGTGCTCGTGGTCGCGGTCGCCATCTCGGTTCTGTCGGTCCTTTTGGTGGTCGGTGCCTGGCGAAACGACGTCACCATCGACTCCGACAAGGGCGTCGCGACGGCCGAGGTGCTGTCGGCGGGCAAATTGCGTTCGGCGGTCAGTTTCATCACCCCCGACGGCGTGACCCACAATCCCAGACTCGGCGTGCTGTACCCCACCAATCTCGTCGTGGGGCAGCGCATCGAGGTCGAGTACTACAAGGCGGACTCCGACGACAACGACAGCGACAGCGACCTGCTGGTGCGTGTCGCCGGCCGTGACGCCGCGGTAGCGATCGTTCCTGCCGGATCGGTCATCGTCGTCACGTGGCTCATCGCCGGGCCTGCCCTGTTCTGGTTACGTCGCAAGGAGGCCCAGCGCATGAAGGCCAAGCGCATGGAGCTACAGGATGCGTAATGCCAGGCAGTGGGTCATCGCTGCTGTCGCCGCAGGGGCCGGGTTCGCGTTGGTGAACTTCGGCAACATCGCGTCCTCGATCGTGATCATGGTGCTCGTGGTGGCGTTTCTGCTCGTTCTGACGACTCCGGTGTTGTATCCCCGTGCTCTGTCCGACGACGCGTCGCAAGTACTCGCGGCAGATCGGACCGTTCCGCAGATCTACTGGCGGCCGGGCTGCATCTTCTGCCTTCGGCTGCGGGTTGCGCTGTTGCTCCGCGGAAAGAAGGCCGTGTGGACGAACATCCGCGCAGATGCTGCTGCCGCAGCGCGGGTTCGGTCGGTGAACGACGGGAACGAGACGGTTCCGACGGTGTTCGTGGGTACCGGACACCGCACCAACCCGAGTCCGTCGTGGGTCGCCCAGCAATTCGTGTGACGTTGGCCCACACGTAACGTCGTCCATGCCTGGGCGACTGCGTGGCCACCCACACTGAGGACCGTGCGAGTAGCCATCGTTGCGGAATCGTTCTTGCCCAACATGAACGGCGTCACCCACTCGGTGATCCGTGTCCTCGAACATCTCGAGAAGACCGGGCACGACGCCATCGTCGTCGCTCCCGACAACCCGTCGGGACCGCGAGCGGCGACCTGGCACAACGGCGTCCCGGTCCACCGAGTGCCGTCCGTGATGGTGCCGAAGGTCAGCTCCCTGCCCGTCGGTGTTCCTGGCCTCGGGATGGTCTCGGCGCTACGGACCTTCGCGCCCGACGTCGTGCATCTGGCGTCCCCGTTCCTGCTCGGAGCGGGCGGCCTGGCCGCCGCGAACCGCCTCGACGTGCCTGCCGTCGCCGTTTACCAGACCGATGTCGCAGGATTCGCCGCGAGTTACGGCCTCGGCTTGACCTCGAAGGCCGCGTGGCGTTGGACCAGGAGACTGCACCGCGGAGCGGCCCGCACTCTGGCACCGTCCACCTCGGCCGTCGACGCTCTCGAGCAGCACGGCATCCCGCGCGTACACCGGTGGGCCAGGGGAGTGGACGCGGTTCGGTTCGCGCCCTCGGCCGCGTCGGCCACCCTTCGCGGCCGATGGGGAGCCGGCGAAAAGCTGATCGTCGGGTTCGTCGGCAGGCTCGCGCCGGAGAAGCACGTCGAGCGGCTCGCCGTGCTGGCCACGGATCCGTCGATCCAGCTGGTGATCGTCGGCGGCGGTCCCGATACGGCGGCCCTGCGCGAACTGATGCCGAATGCGATCTTCACCGGGCAACTCGGCGGCGACGAACTCGCGCAGGCCTACGCCAGCTTCGACATCTTCGTCCACCCCGGCGAACACGAAACCTTCTGTCAGGCAGTCCAAGAAGCCCTCGCCAGCGGAGTCCCCGTCATCGGGCCCGACGCCGGCGGACCCCGCGATCTGGTCTCGCACTGCCGCAACGGCTACCTACTGCCGGTCGACAAGTTCACCGAGCTGCTGCCCAGTGCAGTCGCCGCCCTCGCCGAACCCACCACCCGTGCCCGCTTCGGCAACGCCGCCCGCCGATCTGTTCTGCACCGCACCTGGCCTGCCATCTGCGACGAGCTGATCTCCCACTACTACGACGTGCAAGGCATCACAGCGCCACGGGTGACCGAAGCAGCCTGAGTAAGCTGGAGTTCGTGGCCACGACATCGCGCGCAACCCTGGAAAAAGAGCCCCACGAGGTGGCGTCGATGTTCGACGGCGTCGCCCGCCGCTACGACATCACCAACACCGTTCTGTCGTTCGGCCAGGACCGCAGCTGGCGCAAGCTGACCCGCCGAGCCCTCGATCTGAAGCCCGGCGAGCGGGTCCTGGATCTCGCCGCCGGCACCGGCGTCTCCACGGTCGAACTCGGACGCAGCGGGGCCTGGTGCGTCGCCACCGACTTCTCCAAGGGCATGCTCCGAGCCGGACTCTCCCGCGGAGTGCCGATGGTCGCCGGTGACGCGATGGCGCTTCCGTACGCCGACGCCAGTTTCGAAGCCGCCACCATCTCGTTCGGCCTTCGCAACGTCTCCGACTTCGATGCCGGTCTGCGCGAAATCGCCCGAGTCACCAAACCCGGTGGACGTCTTGTGGTCTCGGAATTCTCCACCCCGGTCTTCGGCCCGTTCCGCACGGCATATATGGAGTACCTGATGAAGGCGCTCCCCAAAGTCGCTCGCGCGGTGAGCAGCAACCCCGACGCCTACGTCTATCTCGCCGAGTCCATTCGCGCGTGGCCCACGCAGGAGCAGTTGGCTCAGCGCATCGCCGACGCCGGCTGGACCGACGTGCAGTGGCGCAACCTCACCGGCGGAATCGTGGCTCTGCACAAGGCAATTCGGCCCTGAGTCTGCACGCGGCTACGAAAACGGCGGCCGCGAATCGATTTTCAGTGACGTGGTTCCCGCGGTTCGCCACGTACGAGCGACGAGGTCGCTGTCGGCCTCGGTGACCAGGTTGCCCATGCACCGGACCGCGACTTTCATCAGTGCCCGCGAGCGCATGCCCACCGGACCCGCTGCGGGCAGGAACCTCGGCACGGTCAGCAGTCCGGCGAGGCGTCGAGCAATGGAGAAGGCTTGACCGTAGTGCTCACGCAGCACAGTCGGCCAGGCGTCGGTCAGGTCGGCGTGATCGAGAAGGTCGACGACCATGCGGCCGCCTTCGAGTCCGTAGTCGATGCCCTCACCGTTGAGTGGGTTCACGCACGCTGCGGCGTCGCCGATGATCGCCCAGTTCACCCCCGCGACGCCGGAGACCGCCCCGCCCATCGGCAGCAGCGCCGACGCGACCGACCGTAGCTCGCCGGTCAGTTCCCATTCCGACCGCCGCTGCTGGGTGTAGAGGTCCAGCAGGGGACGCAGGGCTCCCGGTGCGGGCCGGGTGGCGGTGGCCAGCGTGCCGACGCCGATGTTGATGTTGCCGTCGTTCAGGGGGAAGACCCATCCGTAGCCGGGCTGCAGAGTGCCTGCGCCGTCGCGCAGTTCGAGGTGTGAGCTGATCCATTCGTCGTCGCTACGAGCAGACGTGATGTACGCGCGGGCGGCGACGCCGAACGCGGTGTCGCGGTGCCACTGGCGTCCGAGTTGCTTGCCCAGCGTGGACCGGACGCCGTCGGCGACGATCAAAGTGCGGCACGCGATGTCGTGGCTGCCTTCGCCGGTCTGCAGCGTCGCCGATCGGACCGCATTTCCGTCGCGGGTGACGGACACCGCTTTGGCGCCCTCGGCCATCACAGCCCCGGCCTCGACGGCAGCGCGGCGAATGCGGTCGTCCAATTCGGTTCGCGGGACGGCACTGCCCACCGCCGGGAAAGATCTGCTCGGCCATTCGAGCTCGAGTTCCTGGCCGAACCCACTCAGGCGCAACCCGCGATTGCGCGCGGTACCGCGAACCCATTCACCCAGGCCCAACCGATCGAGTTCGGCGACCGCGCGCGGAGTCAGCCCGTCGCCGCACGTCTTGTCCCGGGGAAAGACGGCCGCGTCGGCGAGTACGACGTCGCGGCCGGAACGCGCTGCCCACGCTGCCGCGGACGATCCTGCGGGGCCCGCGCCCACGACCAACACATCGGTCGAGGAGGGCAGGGCCGGGTTGGATGAGGTCACAGACCCCAGTATCCCGATTGCCGCGGTGCTGCGCCGTCAGGGCCTTCGGTCGACCGTTGTCGAGGCCCTGCTCATCGGGCGTGTTCACCGTTCGAGCGGTGACGTCGTTCACTCATTGGCCCTGGGGGGCGCGTCGGGAAGCTACTCGGGCTCGGTTCGGTGAGGGAATAGTCACCTGTGGTGGGCGGCACCGTCGTGCGAGTGTGCACACTAGGTTCACTACGGTAGTACCCGAGCAGCAGTTTCCGTCATCCATCGCCGCTCGACGCCGACGACAGGACAGGGATCAACATCGTGAGTACAGACGACGCGACCGCAGTAACGGTCGTTGCCGGAGTCGACCTGGGTGACCCGGAGCTCGCTCGATCCGTCGCCGACGGTCTCGCGCGCGTCGAAGAGCTGATGATCAGCGAACTGTCCGACGGCGAAGAGTTCCTCACCGAGGCTGCTCTGCATCTGGCGAAGGCCGGCGGCAAGCGATTCCGACCCCTGTTCACCGTGCTGACCGGCCAGCTGGGGCCGTCGCCGACAGATCCGGCGATCGTCACCGCCGCCACCGTGGTCGAGTTGGTGCACTTGGCGACGCTCTATCACGACGACGTCATGGACGAGGCGTCGATGCGCCGCGGAGCCGAGAGTGCGAACTCACGCTGGGGCAACAGTGTGGCCATTCTCGCGGGTGACTACCTCTTTGCACATGCGTCGCGTCTGGTGTCCACCCTCGGACCCGACGCCGTCCGCATCATCGCCGAGACCTTCGCCGAGTTGGTCACCGGGCAGATGCGCGAAACGATCGGGGCCAAGAGCACCGACGATCCCATCGCGCACTACCTGAAGGTCGTGTGGGAGAAGACCGGGTCGCTCATCGCCTCCTGTGGGCGCTTCGGCGGCACGTTCAGCGGCGGCGATGCCGAGCACGTGGGACGCCTCGAGCGCCTCGGTGACGCTGTCGGCACCGCGTTCCAGATCTCCGACGACATCATCGACATCTCCTCGGCCACCGAGCAGTCGGGCAAGACTCCCGGCACCGACCTGCGGGAAGGAGTGCACACCCTCCCGGTGCTGTTCGCGCTCCGCGAGGAAGGTGCCGACGGCGACCGCCTCCGCGAGCTCCTGGCCGGCCCGGTCACCGAAGATGCGCTGGTCACCGAGGCCCTGGAGCTGTTGCAGCGATCACCCGGCATGGTCGCGGCCAAGAAGACCCTCGGCGAGTACGCCGACCGCGCCCACTCCGAACTCGCACTGCTGCCGCAGGGACCGGCCAACGACGCCCTGGGCCGACTGGTGAACTACACCGTCGAACGCGTGGGGTAGTCGCCCACGCAGTGGTCGGGAACTGCACGTCGGGGTGCCGTCGTTGAATCGGGTAGGAACACCCGGTACGAGGAGGCACCCGTCACGATGAACAGTTACGCCAACGGTGCGAAGACATTCGGCCTGCTGGTCGGGATGTCTGCGCTGATCGTCTTCATCGGGTCGTTGTTCGGTAACTCGATGATTCTGATCGGGTCGATCGTGCTGGCCGTCGGCGTCAACGGCTACGCGTACTTCAACAGCGCGAAGATGGCTCTGAAGTCGATGCACGCGGTGCCGGTGAGTGAGCTCGAACAGCCGGCGATGTACCGGATCGTGCGGGAACTGGCGACAACGGCGCATCAGCCGATGCCCGCGCTGTACGTGAGCCCGACCAACAATCCCAACGCGTTCGCCACCGGGCGGAACCCGCGCAACGCAGCCGTGTGCTGCACCGAGGGCATTCTTCGGATCCTCGACGAGCGGGAACTTCGAGCGGTGCTCGGACACGAACTCTCGCACGTCTACAACCGCGACATCCTGATCTCGTCGGTGGCCGGTGCCATGGCGTCGGTCATCTCGGGTCTGGCGAACCTGGCCTTCTTCGCCAACGTCTTCGGCGGACGCGGCAACGGGGGACCGAACCCGCTCGCGCTGCTGTTGGTGTCGATGCTGGGACCCATTGCGGCCACGTTGGTGCGGCTCGCGGTCTCTCGTTCTCGGGAGTATCAGGCCGATCAGTCCGGTGCCGAGCTGACCGGTGATCCGCTGGCGCTGGCGTCGGCACTGCGCAAACTCGAGCAGGGGGTGCAGCTGGCACCGCTGCCGCCCGAGCCGCGGCTGGCCGCGGAGTCGCATCTGATGATCGCCAATCCGTTCCGCATCGGCGACAAGGCGGGCGCGCTCTTCGCCACCCACCCGCCGATGGCCGACCGAATCGAACGGCTCGAGCGGATGGCCGGCCATCGGCCCTACTGACCGGAGCCTGCGGCATGTGAGTGGAACCTCGTAGCCTGCTACGAGGTTCCACTCACATGCGGCGCTCTACCGGTAGTTGACGAACTGCAGGGCGATGCCGAAGTCCTCGTTCTTGAGCAACTGTTGGATTGCCTGCAGGTCGTCGCGCTTCTTGCTGCTCACGCGCAGCTCGTCGCCCTGGATCTGCGCTTTGACGCCCTTGGGGCCGTCGTCGCGGATCTTCTTGGAGATCTTCTTGGCGTTCTCGGTGCTGATGCCTTGCACGAGTTTGCCGGTGACCTTGTAGACCTTGCCGGACGCGGCCGGGTCGTTGGTCTCGAAAGCCTTGAGCGATACGTCGCGTCGGATCAGTTTCTCCTTGAAGACGTCCAGAGCTGCCTTGACCTTCTCCTCGGATTCGGACGTGATGACGATGGTCTCGGACTCGCCACTGCCGGACCACTCGATGCTGGTGTCCGATCCTCGGAAGTCGAAGCGGGTCGCCAGCTCCTTCGCGGCCTGTCCGAGAGCGTTGTCCACTTCCTGTCGGTCGACTTTGCTCACTACGTCGAAGGACGAATCAGCCACTTCTCACACTCTCCAGTCGAATCGAAAATTTGTTTCTGCGGTGGTGTCGGTCCACATCCCGCTGGGACTTTATCGGCCCGCTACCGACCGTATCCACCCGGTTTGCGTTCCGGGGGGACGTTCGTTGTATTCTTCTCACCGCGCCGAAGACCAGCACGGACTTCGATCGCAGCACGGCAGATTGCCCGAGCGGCCAATGGGAGCGGACTGTAAATCCGTCGGCTTATGCCTACGTAGGTTCGAATCCTACATCTGCCACACCTGGAACCCCGGCGAGAAATTTTCTCGCTGGGGTTTCCATGTGAAGAGGACATATCAGGGCCGCTGACCTCGCAATTTGGCAGTCGGTGCTCGGAATGTGTAACCTCTTGAAGGCTTCAGCGCACGGCTTGTTCGTGTTCTGAGGTGGAGCCTGCGGAACGAGAGTTCCCGTAGTCACCCGCCCCCTTAGCTCAGTCGGTAGAGCGTTTCCATGGTAAGGAAAAGGTCAACGGTTCGATTCCGTTAGGGGGCTCGCTGGATTGGATGGCTCGACGTCGCGCTCCCGTTCGTGGGATGGTGGGCGATGAGCACCTGAGGCGGTGTAGCTCAGTTGGTAGAGCAAACGACTCATAATCGTTGCGTCGCCGGTTCAAGTCCGGTCACCGCTACACAGTAGGCAAGCACGGCAAGTAGCACGCATGAACAGTCCTGATTGACCCAGATCAGATTTACCCGAAAGTAGGCGTCCAGTGGCCTCCTCCACCGATGTGCGGCCCAAGATCACCTTGGCCTGCGAGGTTTGCAAGCACCGCAACTACATCACCAAGAAGAACCGTCGGAACGATCCCGACCGCATCGAGCTGAAGAAGTTCTGCTCCAACTGCGGCACGCACCGGGCGCACCGCGAGTCTCGCTAGGTCCAACTGCCCTTCTGTGAGGGTAGAAAAGGTCGTTTCCACCGTGTCACAAGCACCACACGATGCTGCGGCATCATCTGAAATTCCGGCCATGGATGTATCCGCTCACGCGGCGTCCATGGTCGGTTTTCATTACCGCGTCGACGACTTCTACGAGGTCGGCCGCGAAAAGGTCCGTGAGTACGCGCGTGCGGTCCAGGACTTCCATCCCGCGCATCACGACGAGGACGCAGCGAAGGGCCTCGGTTACGACGGTCTCCTCGCGCCCTTGACCTTCATTTCGCTGGTCGGCATCATCGCGCAGACGCGGATGTTCAAAGAGGTCATCACCGGGTACGACCCGAGCCAGATTCTGCAGACCGATCAGCGGCTTCAATTTCACCGCCCGATTCAGGTCGGCGATCGACTGGTGTGCGATGTGCACCTCGAGTCGTTCCGTCAGATGAGTGGCAGCGACATCATGACCACCAAGAACATCGTCACCGACCAGAACGGCGAGGTCGTGCAGACGACGTGGACGACCATCGTCGCGCGTACCGGCGGCGAGGTCGACGAGAACATCGCGCACGCGGTCAAGGAAGTGATCATGCATGGCGCTTCGTAGCTTCGACGACGTCTCCGTCGGATACGAGTTGCCGGAGCGAGTCGTCATGCTCACGCGCGGCGATCTGGTGAACTACGCGGGTGTCTCGGGAGATCCGAACCCGATTCACTGGAGCGACGAGGTCGTCCGCCTGGCCGGCCTGGACAATGTGATCGCGCACGGCATGCTGACGATGGGCCTCGGTGCCGGGTTCGTCACGTCGTGGCTGGGTGATCCCGGTGCGGTCACCGAATACAACGTTCGCTTCACCAGCTCGGTCTACGTGTCCGAGGACTCCGCGGCTGCGGTCGAGTTCTCCGGCAAGATCAAGTCGGTGGATGCGGACGAGAGAACTGCCGTCATCGCTATCGTGGCGAAGTTCGAGGGCAAGAAGATTTTCGGGCGAGCGACCGCTACGGTTCGCTTGGCCTGATGATGGGTCGATCCGGACGGCCACCGAGCTGCCGGAACGACGGGATTTATCTGTTCCGAAGGGTGTGCAGTACACTGAGATTTCTGGGGTAATCCAGCGCTGTGCGCTGCCCGCGTCCTCCTCGGAGGTTGTGTGGGTTCGCGTGAATGCGTCGGGTGGACACCAGAGCGGCCGAGAAGTTTTCGGCCGAAGGGGCGTAGCTCAATTGGTAGAGCAACGGTCTCCAAAACCGTAGGTTGCAGGTTCAAGTCCTGTCGCCCCTGCCCAAGGTGTCAGCAACTGAGAGGAACGACGTGAGCGAGGAGCGCGGTAAGCGCGACGGTCGATCGGAGGAGTTCGAGAACTCCTCGGCTCCAGACGACGTCGCACCTGGCTCCGAGGGCCGTCTCTCCGATGCTGACACAACCGCAGATGATGCCGCTGCAGGCGCAGTGGCTCCCACCGGCAAGCGTGCGTCCGGCAGGTCCCGTGGCAGCGCCGCCGGCGTGTCGATGACGAAGGCCGCGCCCGCGAAGGCCACTCCGGGCAAGGCTCGATCCGGCAAGGCCAAGCTCGACAAGCGGCCGAATGTGTTTCTGCGTCTGCTGCAGTTCTTCCGCGAGGTCGTCGCCGAGCTTCGGAAGGTCATCTGGCCGAACAAGAAGCAGATGGTCACCTACACCACCGTCGTGCTCGTCTTCCTGGCGTTCATGGTCGCGTTCATCAGTGGCCTCGATCTGCTGTTCATCAAGGGCGTCGGCTGGCTGTTCGGTTGACCGAACGCAGTTGCCGTGACTTTTCGACGATCGAACCGAGCAGGAACTAGAGAAAGGGTGCTGACGTGAGCACGCCGCACAACGACGCCACCGAAGTGGCCGCATTCGACGCCGATGTCGAGGCGACCAAGCAGGGCCTCGAAGCGGAGCAGGCCGCTCAGGACCGCGAGACGGACGAAGCAATCAAGGCCGACGTCGCCGCTGCCGCCGGGGACGACGTTCCCGCCGAAGGCGACGAGACATCCGAGGTCACCGCTGACGTCGACGTCACTGCAGAGCCCGAAGACCCCGTTGCCGAGATGAAGGCGGCTCTGCGCCGCGCTCCCGGTGACTGGTACGTCATTCACAGCTACGCCGGATACGAGAACAAGGTCAAGGCCAACCTCGAGACCCGTGTGCAGAACCTCGACGTCGGTGACTACATCTTCCAGGTGGAGGTTCCCACCGAAGAGGTCACCGAGATCAAGAACGGCCAGCGCAAGCAGGTCAACCGCAAGGTTCTGCCCGGCTACATCCTGGTCCGCATGGAACTGAACGACGAATCCTGGGGTGCGGTTCGTAACACTCCCGGCGTCACCGGTTTCGTCGGCGCGACGTCACGTCCGTCGCCGCTGACCATCAACGAGGTCGTCAAGTTCCTCATGCCTCAGGAAGGTGCCAAGAAGGACGCGAAAGCGGCCGCAGGCACTGCCGAGCAGGGCAGCGAGACCACGTCGAAGCCCACTATCGAGGTCGACTTCGAGGTCGGCGAGTCGGTCACCGTCATGGACGGCCCGTTCGCGACCCTCCCGGCCAGCATCAGCGAGGTCAACGCAGAGCAGCAGAAGCTCAAGGTGCTGGTATCGATCTTCGGCCGTGAAACCCCGGTCGAGCTCGGCTTCACCCAGGTCTCCAAGATCTAGAAGCCGACCGCACAGACTTGCAGTAGCAACCGCAAGAAACCCGAGCGAATACAAGGAAACAAGACATGCCCCCGAAGAAGAAGAAGCTAGCCGGGATCATCAAGCTTCAGATCCAGGCCGGCGCCGCCAACCCGGCACCGCCCGTCGGCCCCGCATTGGGCCAGCACGGCGTCAACATCATGGAGTTCTGCAAGGCGTACAACGCCGCGACCGAGTCGCAGCGCGGCAATGTCGTGCCCGTCGAGATCTCGGTCTACGAGGACCGTACGTTCGATTTCAAGCTGAAGACTCCTCCCGCTGCCAAGCTGCTGCTCAAGGCTGCAGGCGTGGCGAAGGGCTCCGGCGAGCCGCACAAGACCAAGGTCGCCAAGGTGACCATGGATCAGGTGCGCGAGATCGCCAAGACCAAGCAGGAAGACCTCAACGCCAACGACATCGATCAGGCCGCGAAGATCATCGCCGGCACTGCTCGCTCGATGGGCATCACGGTCGAAGGCTGATTTTCAGCCTCTCCAAGCATCACACGTGGGAGAGCCGGCCAGGCTCGTCAACCACTCTGAACTCGAACGAAGGACAGTAAGACATGGCAAAGCGCAGTAAGGCCTACCTCGAGCAGGCCGCCAAGATCGACCAGGACAACCTCTACTCGCCTCTGGAAGCCGCCAAGCTGGCCAAGGAGACCGCGTCGAGCAAGTTCGACCCCACCGTCGAGGTCGCAGTGCGACTCGGCGTCGACCCCCGCAAGGCAGACCAGATGGTGCGCGGCACCGTCAACCTTCCCCACGGCACCGGCAAGACCGCTCGGGTTATTGTTTTCGCCGCTGGTGAGAAGGCTGCTGAAGCAGAGGCAGCAGGAGCCGACGTCGTCGGTGCAGAAGATCTGATCGAGCGCATCCAGGGCGGATTCCTGGACTTCGACGCCGCTATCGCGACCCCCGATCAGATGGCCAAGGTCGGCCGCATCGCCCGTGTCCTCGGACCGCGTGGCCTGATGCCGAACCCGAAGACGGGCACGGTCACCAACGATGTGACCAAGGCCGTCAACGACATCAAGGGCGGAAAGATCAACTTCCGCGTCGACAAGCAGGCCAACCTGCACTTCGTCATCGGCAAGGCCTCGTTCGACGAGACCAAGCTGGTCGAGAACTACGGTGCCGCACTGGACGAGATCCTGCGTGCGAAGCCGTCGTCGGCGAAGGGTCGCTACGTCAAGAAGGTCACCGTTTCGACCACCACCGGACCCGGCGTCCAGGTCGATCCCAACCGCACTCGCAACCTCCTCGAGGATGACGCGAACGCGTAATTTCTTCAGCTCCGAACGAAGGCCGGTCTCCCTGTGGGAGGCCGGCCTTCGTCGTTCTGTCCTGCCGAGATCTAGGCTGCGTTCGCGCGAGCGAAGTTGGCCAGCACGAGGCCGCTGATCCGGTCGAGCAACGCGGCCGGCAGGTCGTGTGCCATGCCCTCGATGAGGGTCAGCTCCGCGCCGGGAACCGCCCGGGCGATGGCCTTGCCACAGGCCGGCCGCACCAGTCGGTCCGCGGTCCCGTGGATGACGGTCGTCGGTGCGTCGATCTTCTGTGCGTAGGGCTTGAGGCTGCCGGTACCGGTGATGGCCGCCATCTGCCGAATGACTCCGGACGGGTTGTAGTTGCGTTCGTACATCACCTGGGCGATCTCGAGCTGTTCCTCGAGCGGGGTCCGGAACCCGGGGGAGCCGATCGTGGACAGCGTCTTCGCCGAATGCGCGATGATCTCGTCCTTCGTGGCGTCCTTGCCGACGCCACCGATCAACGGCAGTAGTGCCCGGGGATCCGGCGGTGGCAGGAATGCCTCGTTGGTGCTCGAGAACAGAATGGACACGGACTTGGTTCGCTGCGGGTAGCTACCGGCGAACACCTGCGTGATCATGCCGCCCATCGACGCGCCGACGACGTGCGCGGAGTCGATGTCGAGGTGGTCGAGTACGCCGACCGCATCGGCGGCCATGTCGACGATCGTGTACGGGACGTCCGACGACATCCCCAGTTCGTGCCGGAGGAGCCGAAGAATCTGCCAGCCGTGCACCTTTCTGCCCGTCATCTTCGTCGAGAGCCCGATGTCGCGGTTGTCAATGCGGATCACCCGATATCCGGCGTCGACGAGACGCGTGCAGAAGTCCATGGGCCACAGCGTCAGCTGCGCGGACAGACCCATGATGAGCAGTACAGCGGGGTCGTCGACCGATCCCATGTCCTCGTACGCGATGTCGATGGAGTTCGACGGCGCGATGCCTTGTTCGATTCTCATGTTCTCGTTCCTACCAGTCGGGGTCGCCCAGCACCGGAACCACCAGGTAGCTGGGATCGTGTGGGTCGATCGCGATGTCCTGCGGTTTCAGTCGAGTGCGAACGATGTCCGGCAGGATGGGGATGAACCGTGGTGCGTCGGTGGCGAATACGGCCACCCGGAGGCGATGACCCGTCGCGATCACAGCTTCGGTGCCGAGAATGTCGATGTCGAGTGTGATGGGCTGCCCGACGGGTACCGGCAGCACAGCGGCCTTGGTGAGCGGGTGGTACGGCCGGGTGTAGTCGCCGTTCGGTGCGAACAGTGATCGCTCGTCGTCCACGGCTCGGCGAGACGCGAGCAACGCCCCGTTGCTCAATACGGTCGACTTACCGTCGGGGGCGACGTCGCAGATCATGATCGCCCACAATGCTTCTCGGGCACGGCAGATCACGCGCAGATGCAGGTTCATCGGCCCCGACAGCACGGCGTCCGCGCGGGCGGGTTCGGTGGTGAACGTAGCGGCGGCGCCTTCGGCGAATCGGTTGTCGTAGGTGAAGCCGCCGCCCAGTAGAGCCGTGACACCGGCGAGAACCTGTGTGGTGTCCCGGGATACGACGGCACGCAGGGACGGACGCACGGTCAGCACGCCGGACGACGTGGACGGCTCGTAGGCGAGGCTGCCGTCGCCGGCGGCGTGGGCGGCGGTGTTCGACGCTTCGGCCGACAGATACAGCCTGCGCGACTGTGCCTGGGGAGCCGGAAAGCGGCCGTGCGCAGTCCAATTGCCGCCCTGTTGTCGGAGGGTGACCGGCCCGTAGTTCTCGATTCCGTTGTCGATGTCGCACAGCCACCTGTCGAACCACGCTCGCTCGAGTACATCCAGTCGTGGTGGGAATCCCGGTTCACCGAAACCGATTCCGGGATTGACGTGGTAGCCGTCGCCGACGAGTAGTTGTTTGGAGCCGCGTTCGAGAGCGAGTCGGTTGTAGATGTCCGGTGCCGAGCTGCCGAAGATGTCGTGCCAGCAGCCGTAGAGGAAGGTCGGTGCGGTGATGTCCTCGATGACGGCGTCGATGGTGTCGTAGTACGGGTCGTCGTAGATTCGTGGATCATTCCCCGTGACAAAGCCTTTGGCCAGATCGAACAGGTCGGTCGCAGGTGATCGGACGCGATCGCGAAGCCAGGCGACGGTATCGATTCCTCTCACCGCAGGTGCCCATTTGAGTCCGTTGACAGCAGCGAGCCACAGGGGAATGAACGCCGAGGTCGCGCCTCCGGTTGCGAAGATCTCGCGAACGATGTCCACCGAACCTTCGACGGCGAATATCGCGTCGAGCCCGTCGGGTCTCTTGGCTGCCGCCTGCAGTGCGTTGATCGCTGAGTACGAGATGCCCGCCATGCCGATTCTGCCGTTGCACCAGTATTGCCGGCGCGCCCACTCGATCACTTCGATCGAGTCCAGTTGTTCTCGGGTGCCCAGTACGTCCCAGGTTCCGGTGGAGCTTCCGGTTCCTCGAACGTCGACGATCATCTGGACGTACCCGCTACGAACGAGGTGGCGGTTGACCGACAACAGATCCGCGGCTCCGCCCGCGACCACACGAGTGATTTCGGTGATGCCGTCGAACGCGGTACCGGTCAGGTCGAACGCCGACGAGAACTTCCTGATGGCTCGGCCGAGTATCGGTGTTTCGAGGATCGTATCGATACCTTTGATCAGCAGCTTGTTGTAAGGCGTCAGGTTCAGGACCGTCGGGAACGTCCCCGGTACCGGCGCCCCGGACGCATCGGCGGGGCGGAAGACGTATGCGCGCAGGGCCGCTCCGTCGCTCATCGGAATGCGCACGTCGGCCGAGACGGACACTCGTGGGTACTGCGGAGCCTGAGCCGTGATCGCTGCCCAGGCCTGCGCGGCCTCGCCGCCGCTGGGGTCGCGCTGGGGTCTCAGGAGGGGGTGGGGCTCGACGGCGGTCATGAAGAACGATTAGACCTTCGAACGACCCTCTTTGTCCTGTGGAACGCGAATCGGTCGTGGTGTGCTCCAACGAGACGGCCTGCATTCTGTGTTTTGTTGGGAACATTCTCAACGCCGGTTGAGCCACGCTGTGGGGCGTACCAGACTTTCGAAACCAGCGAGTATGGAGAGCGCTGCGTTGTTAACGTCTGCCCGTCCGAGTGATGTCGGACACCGACCGTTGCAGGGGAGTACGAATGCACGTAGAAGCACTGTTCGGAGACGGATCGCAACGGCCTATCTGGCCGCACGCGGACGCACTGATCACCAGCGAATGCCCGGGGCTTCGCTTTGCCGGCAAGTACGCCGATGTCGTTGCCCTCAGCAACGGCGATCCCACCGCGCTGCGGCCGTTCATCGACGAGGAGACTCGTCGCCGCGTCGCGAGCATGGCACCACCGCGTACCGACACTGCGCTCGTGTTCGGAGCGAACGGGTTTCTCGGCGCGCATCTGATCGGTCGTCTCACCCGGGACCCCGCCGTCGACGTCGTGTACGCCGTGGTTCGTTCCACCGAGGAGGAGTCGGCTCGAGGGCGACTCCAGCGCACGTTCGATCAGTACGAGATCACGGTCGATGCAGACAAGATTCGGATCGTCGAAGGCACGCCGACCTCGTTCCGCTTCGGTCTGGACAAGGCCGGGTACTTCGAACTCGCCGCCGATGTGGGCCAGATCTTCAACTGCGCCAGCTCGACCGACTACACCGAGAGCTACGCCGAGCTGCGGGACGACTGGTTCGTCAGCGTGCTGCGCATCCTCGAATTCAGCATCACCTCGGCCCGTAAGCATCTGACATACGTCGGCAGCATCGGCGCGCATCTCTATCAGAAGCCCGAGGACTTCCGTCGTCCCGACTCGTGGTGGTACTCCGGGTACGCCCAGATGAAGTGGGTCAACGCCACCTTGCTCGGGTGGTTGTCGATGTCGGACACGTATTCGGTCACGCTGGCCGAGGCCCCCTACATCCTCGGCAGTACCGACCTGGGCCTCGATCCGGGCCGCGTCTACAGCTTCTGGCGCATCGTGGAGTTGGCGATCGCCGCGGGCGCGATCTGGGACGGGCCGGGAATGAACTACGTTCCGGTGGACGTGATGTGCGACGTCATGGCGGGCAACGCACTGCGGAGTCACCCGCTCACTCGATTGTTGCCCAGTAACCCGACCGGTTACGGACACGATCTGTATGCCGAGCTCCTCGGCCTCGACCTGGTGAGCTGGGACGAGTTCGTCGAACGCGTCAGCGTCCGTATCTCGCCACGGTTCGCCGAGACCATGCTCGCCGACAACATCGACAAGCTCATGCGGCTGGTGCACAAGCCCGAGGCCATCCTGCCCGTCGACCACGACACCTCCTGGTGCGATCACCGCAGGCTCTTCGAGCTGTACTTCGAGAAGGCCCAGCTCAAGACGCTCACCCCTGTCGTCAACTGACGTGGCAGACGGATTCGAGCCGACCTCGGTGCGGTTGCGGGAACTCTCCCTCGGCCACGAGGTCACCAATGCCGTTCTCTCCGTTGGCTTCTACGTCGTGTGTGCAGCTATCGGGCTGCTGCCCGGTGCGCTACGTCACCGGGCAGCCGACGCGTTCGTGACGTGGTCGGAGAGCATCGACGAACAGCGACATCTCTGATGTCGCTCGGACGAGCACTCGTCGGTGTGGGTGTCGCCGTGGCGGCACCGTTCGGGGTGTTCCTGTACTGGCGCACCCGGTTCTTCTTCCGAGACCCGCATCGCGTTCCGCCGGCCGATCCGCTGTCGGTGGTGGCACCAGCCGACGGGTTCGTCACGTACGTCAAACGCGTCGACGCGGGTTCGACGGCATTCGCCGTCAAGAAGGGCAGAACCATTCCGCTGGACGAGATCGCGGGTGTGGCAGCGACCGAGAGCGGATACCTCATCGGGATCTACATGTCCGAATACTCGGTGCACCGCAACAGGATTCCGATCTCGGGCACCATCGGCATGCGGCGTCATCGCTCCGCGGCACCGTTCAACAAGTCGATGGCGCGAGTGGGAGCGAACCTGTTGACGCGGCGCACCCCGTACGACGAGGGGTGCGACTACATACTGAGCAACGAGCGGCTCACCATCTCCATCGAACATTCGTCGGGGTCGGTGGTGACGGTGACACAGATAGCGGATCTGTGGGTCGACCGGATCGTCGCGCACGTCGCCGTCGGCGACACCGTCGAACGCGGCGAGCAGTACGGGATGATCCGCTTCGGGTCTCAATGCGACGTGTTCGTCCCCGACGCTCTCGCCGAAACCATCACCGTCCGACCGGGTCAGTACGTGTTCGCGGGGGAGAGCGTCGTCGCCCGCTCACCGATCCCGGTGGCAGACAACACTTCATGTGAGAAGGAACGATGATCACTGTCGACCGGGTCGAGTCCACCCAGGACTGGAACGAATTCAAGGCTGTCACCGATCTCGTCTACCAGGGTGATCCGTACCGATTGCCCGACGAACCCATGGATCTCGATCGGATCCTGATTTCGCCGCCGGTCGCCATCGCGTCGACCCGCGATATCGCGGCCTTCCTCGCACGCGAGAACGGGGTCGTCGTCGGACGAGTCGTGGCCATCCACGACACGAGCTTCACCCAGTACACCGGTGAATCCATCGGCTTCTTCGGGTTCTACGAGGCCGTCGACGATCACGAGGTCGCCACCGGCCTGCTCGACGCCGCGGCGGCGTGGCTTGCCGCGCGCGGGCTCGGCGCGATGTCCGGGCCTTTCGGCCCGTCGATGTTCTACAGCGCGGGCATCGTCGTCGACGACGAGCCTGCCCTTCCGTTGGTGGGCATGCCGCACAACCCTCTCTACTACGCAGCCCATTTCGAGAAGTGGGGGCTCGTGGGAATCAAGGACTTCTACAGCTACCTGTTCGACGATCCGTGCGTGATCTACAACCGCCCCGAATATGCGCGGCACATGCAGATCTTCGAAAAGATCAAGGCGCGT
Organism: Rhodococcus sp. 05-2255-1e; assembly: GCF_002259025.1. Taxonomy (NCBI): domain Bacteria; kingdom Bacillati; phylum Actinomycetota; class Actinomycetes; order Mycobacteriales; family Nocardiaceae; genus Rhodococcus; species Rhodococcus sp. 05-2255-1e. Next base: position 879,952 of record NZ_NOZE01000009.1, read on the forward strand.
TCGGAAGTGACGTTCCGCTCCATGAAGTACCGAACGGTTCGCCGCGACGCGCGCATCGTGCGCGATCTCTACAACAAGACGTTCGTGAACTTCTGGGGCTTCTCACCACTGTCGTTCGTCGAACTCTTCGAGTTGCTGAAGATGATGCTTCCGGTCCTCGATCGACGGCTCACCCTGCTGGCCGAGTTGGACGGCAAGCCCGTCGGATTTCTGATGGGCATCCCGGACGTCAATCAGGCCGCGGCCAAGGCCGCGCACCTGAAGTCGCGGTGGCTGCGAGACCTGGTGACGCTGTGGCACGTCAAGAAGCCGCGCCGGGCGGACGTCATCGACGGGGTGCGGGTGGACATGCTGTTCGTCGATCCGGACTGCCCCGATCGCGCGGTGTCGTCGTTGCTGATCATGGAGTTGTCGGTGCGGATGCGCGATCTCGGCTACACCCGGGTGGAGGCAGCGCCGGTGCTCGACGACAGCCCCTGGATGAAGGGATCGGTGCTGACCCGCATGGAGCAGACTCCGCACCGGACGTACCGCATCTACAACCGCGATCTCGAGCTGCCTCGGCCATGATCGATCGGACGGTGGTGCTCGACCGTGCGCAGACCAGGCTCGACATCGGTGACCGCTGGGGGCAAACGGTCGGCCGTCACAGGTGGCTCGTGCTGGCCGTCTGGCTGTTGCTTGCGGTGGGTTCTGCTGCGCTCTATCCGGCACTGCAGAACTCGTTGGTGGGTGCCAACTTCTCCGTCCCCGGTACCGAATCGAGTCGCGCCGACGCGCTCGTCGAACAGCACTTCTCCTCGTTCGGGTCCGAGCAGCTCGTCGTCACGTTCACGTCGGATCGGGTCCGCGTCGCAGATCCCGCTTTCCGCGAACGCGTCGGCGAGACCGTCTCTGCGCTGCGGCAATCCCCGGATGTGCTGCGGGTCGTCGATCCCTACGAGACGGCCGGATTCGTGCCCCAGATCTCCGAGGACGGAACGTCGGCACTGGCTTTCGTCGGTGTCGGCGGCGACCCTCGCGACCGGATCGCGACAGCAGAACGGATGCAGAAGCTCATCGACGGGGCGTCCGCCGGCGGTATCGACGTGGCGGTCACCGGTTACTCGCCGATGACCGTCGATCTGACGAAAGTCGAGTCCGACGACGCCGTCCGGGCCGAAAGTATCGGCCTACCACTGGCATTCGTGCTGTTGATCCTGGCTCTCGGATCCGTGGTCGCCGGCATCGTGCCGCTCGTCACCACGGGCATCGGAGTGTTGGCGGCGTTCGGAGTGTTCTCGCTGCTCTCGCACGTCATGACCTTCGACGTCCTCGTGACGACGGTGGCGTCGATGTTCGGTCTCGGTCTGGGCATCGATTACGCGCTCTTCATCGTCAGCCGATTTCGAGAGGAAATGGACCGCACCACGCTGCCGGGGGACGCCACGGGTCAGGGGCGTACGAATGCGGCCGTCGGGGCCGCGATGGGAACGGCGGGCCACACGATCGTCATCTCCGGTCTGGTCGTACTCATTTCGCTCGGTGCTCTGGCGATCGTCGATGTTCCTGCCGTGCAGAGTATTTCGTTCGTCGTAGCGCTGACGGTGGCGTGCGTCGTCGTGGTGGCCTGGACGCTGCTACCGGCAATTCTCGCGGTCCTCGGCCCGCGAATCTCGACACTGTCGCTACCGCAGAGGTTTCAGCCTCCGGCGGTCGGTGAGCACGATGCCGCGATACCCACGTGGTGGTCACGGTGGGCGCGACACGTCATCGAACGCCCGTGGCGCTACACGGCCGTCACCGCAGCCGTGCTGCTGGCCTGCCTGGTGCCGATCGGGACCATCCAGTACGGGGTGGACCTCGGAGCCGACGCCCTTGCCGCGGAGCCGAGCGGCCGGGCCAACACGGTCCTCACCGAGAAGTTCGCTCCTGGGACGATTTCGCCGATCACCGTCGTGTTCACCGGCAGTGGTGACCGTCCCCTCGAACCGATGCAGGCGGCCACGGTCGCGGCCTTCGCCGACGACATCCGAGCCGACGGTCGCGTCGACTACGCCCTGGCGCAACAGGACTCCGGCCGCACGTTGCTGATCGTGGTGCCCGCGGTGCCGATCGACTCGACCGAGGCCTCCGACCTGGTCGCGTCGATCCGGTCGCAGGCAGTTGTTGCCGCAGAGCGCGACGGCACCACCGTGTCCGTCGGCGGAACCACCGCCCTCGTCGTCGATGCCTCCCAGGAGATTTCGAGCAAATTCCTGTGGGTCGTGTTCGCGGTGCTGGCATTCTCGCTGGTGTACCTGGGCATCGTCTTTCGGAGCGTGGTGATTCCGATCAAGGCGGTCGCCATGAATGTGCTCGTCACCGGCGCGGCGTTGGGTGCGACGGTGGCGGTGTTCCAGTGGGGATGGGGATCGTCGCTACTCGGATTCGACAGTCCGGGCTACATCCAGGTGTATCTGCCCGTCACCGTGTTCGCCGTGGTCTTCGGTCTGTCGATGGATTACGAGGTGTTTCTCATCGGCCGGATGCGCGAGGTGTTCGTCTCGCATCGCAACCGACGCAGCGCCAACGACACCGCGATCGTCGACGGCCTCGAGCACACCGCCAGGCCGATCACTGCTGCGGCCGCGATCATGATCGCCGTGTTCGCCAGCTTCCTCACTGCCGATGTTCTCGAACTCCAACAGTTCGGGTTCGCGCTCGCTGTCGCCGTTTTGTTCGACGCGGTTCTGGTGCGCATGATGATGGTGCCGGCGATGATGAAGTTGTTCGGCGAGCGAAACTGGTGGCCCGGATTGCGTTCCGAGACAAGCGTTCAGGCAGACGGTACCTGAGCCGACGCGAGTACGACTCCGTCCGAACCCCTGATCTCGATCTCGGCGACGTCGCCGCGCAGGACGGCGGCATTCATGCGGCACTCGATGGTGACGGTGCTGCCGAGGAACGTGCCGGACGGCCGGTCGACGCCCGATCGGTCGACGAGAACGACGTCGTATGGACCGCCGTCGGAGATGCCGTCCATTTCGAGGACGGTCTCCGTTCCCCACGTGTGGGCGACGAGACCGCCTTCGACGTCGACCGTCGGTCCGCTGGTGGTGAACGCTATTTCCTCGTAGGCCCCGAGAGTTCCCGGTGGTCCGGTGACCACGACCTGGGGTTCACCGGGCTCGGAGCGGTATGCGTCGATGCCCAGTACTGCTGCGCTGCCGACGACAACGCCGACGAGGGCCGCGGCAGCGGCCAACCCGGCCGACCCGTTCCTGACACCGAACCGCGGCCTGGCGACCGGCTGCACTCCGGAGCTGCCCGAACGCCCAGGGGCAACGGCGTTGTCGGCGTTCTGGGTGGCGGCCAGGATTCGCTCGCGGAGTCCGGGCGGCGGAGTCGAGTCCAGCCACGGCAGGTCCGGGCCCCGGCGTTCGAGCTGCTCCGTCGTCGCGCGTAGTTCAGCGATCTCGATGTCGACCGTGGGGTCCGACGCGGCCAGTGCGCGAAGTTCGTCGGCTTCGGCATTGTCGAGATCGTCGCCGACTGCTGCAGCGATCAACTCTGCCCGCCGATCGGGTGAGGCTGTCATCGGTCCTCCTTTCTGTCGAGGTTTCTGCGTAGTGCCTTCAGGGCGTAGAAGGCGCGGGTGCGGAGCGTGCGTACCGGCACTCCGGTCGATTCCGACAGTTCGGCGTAGCTGCTTCCGGATACGTGCACGGCCACGACGACCTCGCGGTGGTCGGGCGAGAGCTGTGCCAGTGCCGCGATGATGCGGAGCCGCTCGTCGGTGTCGGCGGTGGTGTCGCGAGTGACTGTGTTCGGTCCGCGTTCGTGCTCGTCGGGCCGGTCCGATGTCGTCGCAGGCACTCTCGCCTGGGACCGAACGAGATCGACGATGACGTTTCGCTCGATCGCGAAGAGCCACGTGCGAAGTGAACCTCGGCTCGGGTCGAAACGCGCTCTGGCCCGCCAGGCCCGCAGGAACGTCTCCTGCACACAATCCTCGGCGAGGGCTCGATCGCGGAGGGCATTGACGGCGTAACCGACCATCTCCGACGCGTGCTGGTCGTATGCGGCCGCGACATCGAAGTCCAGCTCGATCACGCTCCCGATGCTCATGACAGTGATTACGTCTGCGGCCCCGCAGGCGTTCATATCCAAGACTGGAATATTTCTTTACCGATATTTGAACATCTACGCGCCAACCGTCGTACACCGTGTACGGGCTCGCCTGCCCGATACTTTCACGGAAGGCACACGAGATGATCACACGTTCCACTACACGCCCGGCGGCGTCCGTTCGTAGATCCGCCACGGCACTCGTCGGCGGTACGGCCACCGCGGCGGCGCTGCTGCTGTTCTCGGCGGGCCCGGCCGCTGCCGACACCCCGGTCGCCGAACCGGACAGTTTCACCAGCGCGTTCACCGCGATGGCCACGCCCGATCAGGTTCTGAACGGTGACGGCGTGGCCACTCCGGGTCAGCCGGGCGCGATGGGCACCTTCACGCTGCGGATCAATTCCGACCTCGACATCATCTGCTACGACATCTCGCTGAACGGTGTGACAGGTGACTACATGAGCCCGGCCAAGACGGCTACTCATATCCACCAGGCCGCAGCAGGTGCAGCGGGGCCGCCGCGCCTCGCGTTCCCGAACCCGACCCCCGTCGGGGACGGCCCGCGCAACAGCAGCGGCTGCATGCAGGGTCCGTTCACCACCGGTCTGACCCCGGCCGGTGCCGATGCAGACAGCGGTACCGGATTCACGTTGGACCGGATCGAAGCCGACCCAGCAGGCTTCGCGGCCGACACCCACACCGTCGACTTCTCGGCCGGAGCGGTCCGAGGACAGCTGACCCGGATTCCGGTCGGATCGGTAGCAACCGGAGGTGGCGGCGCGGCGCTCGCCGCGGCATCCGATTCGGCGACCGGTTCCGCAGCTCCCGTCGTCGGCGCGGTAGCCCTCGGCGCGATGGCTGTCGCGGGCGTGACGTTGGTGGCACGGCGCACCCGCGGGGTGCAGAGCTGAAGCTCCCCACGCGGGCTGCACTCGCGGCCGCGGTTCTGACGACGGTGGTTCTGACGGCGGTGGTGACGGGATGTGGTGCGCAGACACCGTCGCCACCGGCGGAGCCGGCCCCGCCGGTGTCCTCTTCTTCGCCCGTACCCGTACCCGTACCCGTGCCCGTGCCCTCGCCCGAACTGTCCGGCGTAGTAGGGGATCGGCCGATCCCGATGCGCCTGAGCATTCCTGCCATCGCGCTCGACGAGGGACTCGTCGGCCTGGGTATCGCCGACAGCGGCGAGATGGAGGTACCCACCGACTACGACGACGTCGGGTGGTTCACCGGCGGTGGCCGACCCGGTGGGATCGGCAGTCCGACGGTGTTCGCCGGGCATGTCGACTCGACTACCGGACCTGCGGTGTTCGATCGGCTGTCGGATCTGAACCCGGGCAATATCGTCACGGTCGGCGACGAAGCAGGGGGCAGCGCGGACTATCGGATCGAGCGCATCGGCGACCACGGCAAGGCGGACTTCCCGACGGCGTCGGTGTTCGGCGCGGTGCCCGGCGACGAGATCCGGTTGATCACCTGTTCGGGCGATTTCGATGCGACCGTGGGCAGTTACGAACGCAACCTGGTCGTCTACGGGGTGCGGCAGTAGCCGATCGTTTTGGAGTTGACCCCCGAGGTGTTGTAGCCTGGTCGACGGTCCAGAAGGAATGTGCTCGCAGTGCGTGCATTCCTTTCGTTCCGCCCAATCAAGTTCTACCCAAGACCGTTGGTCACCGCCTTCTCGAGGGAAATTTCCTGACAGGTGTGCGGTTGAAGGTCCGAGATCGCTTCGGACGGCCCACGCAGGAGAACGCGGTAGGGAACCTGTCGTGCAGCTTCGGCTGCCTGCTCGTTCACGCCCCGTGTGCTTCCTGCACCGGGGCGTTCGTCGTTTTCCGGCCCTCTCGCGATCGACACAACTTCCCACGAGAGGAGGCGAAGTATGGCAAAGCCCGAAAAGGTCTCCGCAGTTTCGGAGATCACCGACCAGTTCAAGGGTTCGACGGCTGCCGTCGTCACGGAATACCGTGGCCTGTCGGTTTCCGGTCTGACTCAGCTCCGGCGTGCGCTCGGCGAAGGTGCCACGTACTCCGTCGCCAAGAACACCCTGGTCAAGCGCGCAGCTGCCGATGCCGGCATCACCGGCCTCGACGACTTGTTCGTCGGACCGACCGCCATTGCATTCATCAAGGGCGAGCCGGTCGACGCTGCGAAGGCCATCAAGGCCTTCGCGAAGGACAACAAGGCCTTGATCATCAAGGGCGGCTACATGGACGGCGCAACGCTGTCCGTGGACGAGATCAACAAGATCGCAGACCTCGAGTCTCGCGAGATCCTGTTGGCCAAGCTCGCCGGCGCCATGAAGGGCAACTTGTCGAAGGCTGCAGGCCTGTTCAACGCTCCCGCATCGCAGTTCGCCCGCTTGGCGTTCGCGTTGCAGGAGAAGAAGGCTGCCGGCGAACCTGCCGCAGCCGAGGCCCCTGCAGAAGCAGAAGCACCGGCGGAAGCTCCCGCCGAAAGCTGATCCGCTGGCATTAGCGAACAGCTCCACACCAACACCATGTCGCGGATCAGCGGCCAGGTACTTACAGGAAGGACCGCCACCATGGCGAAGCTCAGCACCGAAGAATTGCTCGACCAGTTCAAGGAGCTCACCCTCCTCGAGCTCAGCGAGTTCGTGAAGGCATTCGAGGAGACCTTCGAGGTCACCGCAGCTGCTCCCGTCGCAGTTGCAGCAGCAGGCGGAGCAGGCGCTCCGGCTGAGGCAGCCGAAGAGCAGGACGAGTTCGACGTCGTTCTCGAGTCGGCCGGCGACAAGAAGATCCAGGTCATCAAGGTCGTCCGTGAGGTCGTCTCCGGCCTCGGCCTGAAGGAAGCCAAGGACCTCGTCGAGAGCGCTCCGAAGGCAATCCTGGAGAAGGTCGCCAAGGATGCAGCCGAGGCTGCCAAGGAGAAGCTGGAAGCTGCCGGCGCAAAGATCTCCGTCAAGTAAGACCGCTTCACTGCAGTCGTACTTCGCGCTTTCAATATCGAGCGCACAGAAAGGGCCGTCCTCACTTCGGTGAGGGCGGCCCTTTTCTGTGTTCGGGGGAGCCTTCTCGTGCGTTCGACGGAGCCTGCTCCTGTGTTCGATGCGGATCGCATCGCGCTGCATTGTGACCGATCACGGAGTCTTCTCGATCCCGGGACATCGGCAACGCGTCACTGTTTACTCGTGAACGCCGAAGTCCGAAGCTTTCCGAACGGTCTCGGCCGGGTGCAGTTGTGTCTTGTCACAGAATCCGACGGCAGGGACTTGTCACAGTTCGGGCGACTTCCCGACCGGCTCGCGTGAGATGAGCCACACTGATGCAAGCTCTACAGCCTGACTCGGGGAAGTTCTTACTGGGCGGTAAGCTCCTGTGTCGGAGCGGACACGTGCATGGGATACAGTGACGCAACCCACATCCGGGTCGATGTGTATGAATTGTGGAGGTCAGCGTGGGAGTCGAGGTTTCGGTCGAAGGATTGACCAAGTCTTTCGGTGTACAGAAGATTTGGCAGGACGTGACGTTGACTCTGCCGAAGGGTGAAGTCAGTGCATTGCTCGGTCCTTCCGGTACCGGTAAGTCGGTCTTTCTCAAGTCGCTGATCGGTCTCCTTCGCCCCGAGCAGGGCAAGATTTTCATCGACGGAACCGACATCCTGCAGTGCTCCTCGCGTGAGCTCTACGAGATCCGCAAGCTGTTCGGAGTGCTCTTCCAGGACGGTGCCCTCTTCGGCTCGATGAACCTCTACGACAACGTCGCCTTCCCGCTTCGTGAGCACACCAAGAAGTCCGAATCCGACATCCGCAAGATCGTCATGGAGAAGCTCGAACTGACGGGTCTGCTCGGTGCCGAGGACAAGCTGCCCGGTGAGATCTCCGGTGGTATGCGCAAGCGTGCCGGCCTCGCCCGCGCACTGGTGCTGGACCCGGAGATCATTCTCGTCGACGAGCCGGACTCCGGCCTCGATCCTGTTCGTACGACGTACATTTCGCAGACATTGATCGACATCAACGCCAACATCGATGCCACGATCCTCATCGTCTCGCACAACATCAACCTGGCTCGAACGGTCCCCGACAACATCGGCATGCTGTTCCGTCGTCAGCTGGTCATGTTCGGCCCCCGTGAGGTGCTGCTCACCAGTGACGAGCCGGTGGTCAAGCAATTCCTGAACGGCACGATGATCGGGCCGATCGGAATGTCGGAAGAGAAGGACGAGGCGCAGATGGCGCAGGAGCAGGCCATGGTCGACGCCGGTCACCACGCCGGTGGCGTCGACGACGTCGAAGGCATCGTGCCGCAGATGAAGGCCACCCCGGGTACGCCGGTGCGCCAAGCCGTCGGACGCAGGCAGGAGCGGGTGCGCCAGATCATGCACACCCTGCCGCACAGTGCTCAGGTCGCGATCCAGGAGAGCCTCGACAGCACCGACTCGGGGCAGCGTTACCCGGCGTACGCAGACCAGCAGGGCTACGACCAGCAGGGTTACGACCAGCAGGGCTATGACCAACAGGGGTACGGCCAGCAGGGCTACGACCAACAGGGGTACAGCCAACAAGGCTACGACCAAGGACATGATCAGCAGGGCTACCAAGCTCCAACACAAGGTCGGGGTCAATAGCAGACATGGGGGGATCGAAGAAGTCCGCGTTCGCGCCCGCGAACGCCGCTCTGACACAAGCGGGCAATATCGTCGAACTGTTCGTCGAGGTGGTCCGAAACACCTTTCGTAGGCCGTTCCAGTTCCGCGAGTTCATCGAGCAGGCCTGGTTCATCGCCAGCGTGACGATTCTGCCGACGGCTCTGGTCGCCATTCCGTTCGGCGCGGTCGTGTCGCTGCAGACCGGTTCGCTGATCAAGCAGCTCGGTGCCGAATCGTTCACCGGTGCTGCCAGCGTGCTCGCCGTCATCCAGCAGGGCAGTCCGATCGTGACCGCCCTCTTGGTGGCCGGTGCGGCCGGTTCTGCCGTCACGGCCGACCTCGGTTCTCGCACCATTCGCGAGGAGATCGACGCGATGCGTGTACTGGGAATCGATCCGGTTCACCGCCTCGTCGTTCCGCGAGTGCTGGCCATGATCCTCGTGGCGCTGCTGCTCAACGGACTCGTCTCGGTCGTCGGCATCGTCGGTGGCTACTTCTTCAACGTGATCCTGCAGGGTGGTACCCCCGGTGCCTACCTGGCGTCGTTCTCCGCGTTGGCTCAGCTACCCGATCTGTATGTCGCAGAAGCGAAAGCGGCGATCTTCGGTCTCATCGCCGGCATCATCGCGTCGTACAAGGGCCTAAATCCCAACCCCGGCCCCAAGGGTGTCGGTGAAGCTGTGAACCAGACGGTTGTCATCACGTTCCTGTTGCTGTTCTTCGCCAACCTCATTCTCACCCTGGTCTACCTCCAGGTCGTACCAGCGAAGGGAGCGTAACCGCGATGACGATCGCCAGAGGTCGCGGTGACCGCACGCTGATGCGCGTCAAGCGCGTCGGCAATGCCCCGCTCAACGTGCTCGATCGCGCAGGCGAGCAGATGTCGTTCTACCTGCGGGCCATCGGGTGGATACCCAAGACCGCAGTCCATTACAAGAAGGAGGTTCTCCGCCTGCTGGCGGAGGTCACCTTCGGCAGCGGCGCGCTCGCCGTCATCGGCGGCACCATCGGTGTCATCGTGATGATGTCCGGCTTCACCGGCATCGTCGTCGGTCTGCAGGGTTACGCCGCCCTGGAACAGCTCGGCAGCTCGGTGTTGACCGGCTTCCTGTCCGCCTACGTCAATACCCGTGAAATTGCACCGATCGTGGCCGGGCTTGCACTGTCCGCCACCGTCGGTTGTGGTTTCACCGCCCAGCTCGGGGCGATGCGTATCTCGGAGGAGATCGACGCACTCGAAGTCATGGCAGTGCCCAGCGTGCCGTTCCTCGTCACCACCCGCATGATCGCCGGATTCGTCGCGGTGATCCCGCTCTACATCGTCGGTCTGCTTGCCTCGTACGTCGCTTCCCGCGGAATCAGCACGATCTTCAACGGGCAGTCGTCCGGCTCGTACGACCACTACTTCAACTTGTTCCTACCTCCAGAAGATGTGCTGTATTCCTTCCTCAAGGTGCTCATCTTCGCGTTCGTGCTGATCATGATCCACTGCTACTACGGCTACCACGCCTCCGGCGGACCGGCAGGCGTCGGCGTCGCGGTGGGTCGCGCAGTACGTACGGCGATCGTCACGATCGCGGTACTGGACTTCTTCCTGAGCCTCGCCATCTGGGGCACGACCACCACAGTGAGGGTTGCCGGATGATCGACTCGCCGTCGCGACTGAAGCGAGTACTGCTCGGACTTGCGTTCTTCTTGGTACTCATCCTGTTTCTCGGATGGAGCATCACCTCCTACAACAAGACGTTCAAATCGGTCGTCAACGTCAGCCTCGAAACCGACTCGGTCGGCAACGCTCTGCCGATGAACGCAGATGTGAAGGTGCGCGGCATGATCGTCGGCGAGGTGCGCTCGGCGTCGACCGTCGACGGCGTCGTCACCTCGCAGCTCGCCATCGATCCGGACAAGGCTCCGCTGATCCCGTCGAATGCCACTGCGCGGCTGCTGCCGAAGACCTTGTTCGGCGAGCGCTACGTCTCGCTGATCGTGCCCGAGAACGATTCGGCGTCGCCGATCTCCGACGGCACCGTTCTTCGACAGGACACCAGCGGCAACGCGATCGAGGTCGGGCAGCTGCTCGACGGGTTGCTGCCGTTGCTGCAAGCCATCCCGCCGCAGGACCTCGCCAATACCCTCGGGTCACTGGCGCAGGGCCTGAGCGGACGCGGCGAGCAGCTCGGACAGACCATCGACGACCTCACCGATGTCGTTTCCGGTCTCAACACCGAACTGCCGAACATCCAGCAGACGCTGGTGGGTCTCGCCGACTTCTCCCAGACCTATGCAGACGCGGCACCGGAGCTGATCTCGGCGCTGGACAACCTGCGTACGACGGGTAATACGGTCGTCGAGCGGCAGTCCAGCCTCGAGACGCTCTACGGCTCGCTGACGTCGGCATCGAACACGACCGCCGATTTCCTGCAGGTCAACTCCGAGAATCTGATCGGTCTCGCCTCGAACTCGCGAGAGGCCCTCGATTTGCTGGCCGAGTTCTCGCCGACGTTCGGCTGTACCTTCAGTCAGTTCGCCGAGGGTGCAAGGCGCGGCAAGATCGTCCTCGGTGAGGGCGACGAGTACCCCGGAATCAACGTGTCCGCATCGTTCGTCAACCCGAAGGGCCGTTACTTGCCGAACCAGGACGAGCCACGGCTGTTCGACGACCGCGGAGCTACCTGCTTCGAGCCGGCGGCACCGGGAGAGTTCTTCCCGCAGTACCCGGGAGGTTCGGTCAACGACGGGTCCTACCAGGTACCGACCCGTAATCCCGGCCCGCAGGAGATCCCCGGGCAGGGCCCACCGAAGTCGGCTCAGAGTTCCATCGTTCCCGCTGTCTCCGCGTCTGCGCAGCCCGCGAGCTACGAGGGCTCGGACTTCGAGCGTGACACTCTTGCCGTCATCTACGGACAAGCGAGTGGTGTTGCACCAGAGACTGTTCCGTCGTGGGCCGCCGCACTCGGCGCACCGGCATTGAGAGGAGTGGAGGTGACCGTGCCATGAGAGGCCTTCTCGCGCCGATCATCAAGTTGGTCGTGTTCGCCGTGATCACGATCATCGCCACGGCCACCCTGGCCTTCACCATCGCGAACTCGAGCGGTGGTGGTGGTACCAAGTTCTCGGCCATGTTCACCGATGTCACCTCGCTCAACGAGGGTGACGAGATCCGAATCGCCGGCGTTCGCGTCGGGCAGGTCGACAAGATCGAGATCGCCAACGAACGAGAGGCGAAGGTCGACTTCACGCTGAGCAGTCGCGACTGGCTGCCGGCGAGTTCGACTGCCACCATTCGCTTCCGCAACCTGGTCGGTCAGCGCTACATCGCCATCGAGCAGGGTTCGGGCGATCAGGGCAAGAAGATCACCGGGGGAGCGACCATTCCGCTCGAGCGCACCAAGCCCGCGGTGAACTTGACGACTCTGTTCGACGGATTCCGCCCGCTGTTCACCACGCTCAGCGCAGATGACGTCAACAAGCTCTCGTACCAGATCATCCAGGTGTTCCAGGGGGAATCGGGCACCATCAACGAACTGGTCAAGAACACTGCGAGTCTGACCAACACCGTGGCCGACAAGGATCAGGTCATCGGTCAGGTCATCACCAACCTCAACAACGTGCTCGCCACGGTCAACCAGAACGACGGGCAACTCGACAGCCTCATCGTCAACACGCAGCAGCTCGTGTCGGGCCTGTCGGCCGACCGTGATGTCGTCGGCTCGGCCGTGACCTCGCTGGCCGGACTGACCAACGCCACCGCGGACCTGCTCGAGCCGACGCGGCCGTCGATCCAGGGTTCGGTCACAGCGCTGAACACGTTGTCGGAGACCATCAATCGACGCAGCGCCGACGTGGACGCGGTCCTCGGAAATCTGCCGGTCAAGCTCGACAAGCTGATTCGTACGGCTCAGCAGGGATCCTGGTTCACGTTCTACCTCTGCGGTATCGACATCGTCGCCGGACCGGGGTATTCGCCGAACCTGAATTTGCCGACCGGGCTTCCGACCGTCAATCAGCCCCTGTACACGAACTCGGCAGAGCGCTGCAAAGCTGGGGGGATCAAGCAATGACATCTCGACGTAGTCCGGCCACCATCGGGGCACTGGGAATCGCGATCATCCTGCTCGCCACGATGTCGGTCTTCTTCCTCGACCGTCTCCCGATCATCGGTGCGGGTTCGGTGTACACCGCGGAGTTCAGTGAAGCCGCAGGTCTGAAGCCGTCCAACGAAGTCCGTATCGCGGGGGTCAAGGTCGGCAAGGTCACCGACGTGCGGCTCGACGGCGACCGGGTTCTCGTGGACTTCACGGTGCAGGACGCCTGGGTCGGCAACGAGTCGCGAGCGGCCATCGCCATCAAGACCCTGCTGGGGCAGAAGTACCTGGCACTCGATCCGAGTGGCTCGGACACCCTGAGCCCGAAAGATCCGATTCCGTTGGCGCGCACCACCTCTCCGTACGACGTCATCGACGCGTTCTCGGCGGCGGCGTCGACGATCAACGACATCGACACGGATCAGCTCGCCACCAGCATGCGGACGTTGTCCGACGCGTTCTCCGAGACCCCGGCAAACATCAGAGCCTCGCTCGACGGCGTGACTCGGTTGTCGCAGACGGTGGCCAGCCGCGACGAGGAACTCAAGAAGTTGTTCGCAGCCACCGGCGAGACCTCCAAGGTGCTGGCCGACCGCAACGAGCAGTTCAACAAACTGATCACCGATGCGGGTCCACTGCTCGAGGAGCTCAACAATCGGCAGCAGGCCATCTCCCAGCTGCTCACCGGCACACAACGTGTGTCGCAGGAGCTGACCGGTCTGGTCCGTGACAACGAGGCGGCCATCAACCCGATGTTGCAACAGCTCAACGGCGTCATCGACATCCTGCAACGCAACAACGACAATCTCGACCGGGCGCTGAAGCTGTACGAGCCGTTCATCCGGCTCTACACCAACGTGACCGGTAACGGACGATGGCTCGACATCGTTCTGGCCAACCTCACCCCACCCGGAGTTCCGTTGATACCTGGTTACCGCCAGCCCGCGCTCGATACGTTGGCGGGGAACTGATGACAGAGACTCAGGCAGCACCGAGGAACAAGAACAAGCTCGCACTGATCGCGGTCGTCGTGATCGTGGCGCTGGTTCTGGCCGTCGCCGGCTGGTGGCTGTTCACCAGGGCCGGTTCGACCAAGATCACCGCCTACTTCGACAAGTCGATCGGCATCTACTCGGGATCCGAGGTCAGAGTTCTCGGCGTCAAGGTGGGTACCGTCGAATCGGTCACGCCGTTGGGTGAAGACGTCGAGGTCGTCATGCGAGTCGATCGCGGCATCGACATACCGGCCGACGCGAAGGCCGTCCAGGTCACCCCGTCGCTCGTCGCCGACCGTTACGTCCAGCTCTCGCCCGTCTACACCGGCGGCGACACCATGGCCAGCGGCACCACGATCGGCCGTGATCGCACTGCCACTCCCGTCGAGGTCGACGAGCTGTACAAGTCGATCAACGATCTGTCCACTGCTCTCGGTCCGGACGGCGCGAACAAGGACGGCGCTCTCACCGACCTCGTGAACACCGGTGCGGCGAACCTCGACGGCAACGGGGAAGCGTTGGGCAACAGCATCACTCAGCTCTCGGCCGCCGGCCGTACGTTGAGCGACTCGCGCTCCGATGTCTTCGACACGATCAAGAATCTGCAGACCTTCGTCAGTGCGCTGGCCGTCAACGATCAGCAGGTTCGTAACTTCAACAGTCAGCTCGCCGATCTGACGGGCTTCCTGTCGGGCCAGCGCGAGGACCTGGGAGCCGCCCTGCAGCAGCTCTCGGTGTCCCTCGGTGACGTGGCGACGTTCGTGGCGGACAACCGGACCGAGCTGACCACCGCAGCGAACGGTCTGGTGGTCCCCACTCAGACCCTTGCCGACAACCGTGAGCAGCTCGTGCAAACTCTGACGCTGCTGCCGTTGGCCATCAGCAACCTGGTCAACGCCTACGACGCAGAATCCGGCACGCTGGCCTCGCGTGCCAATCTGCAGAACGAGACCCAGGATCCGCTCGGAACCGTCTGCCGATTGCTCGACCTCGGCAAGCTGGTACCCGGTGACCCGCGTTTCGAGGCGCTCGGTGCGCAGATTCAGCCGATCATCGATCAGTGCGCCAACATCACCACCATGATCCAGGCTCCTCTTGCCGACCAGAATCGGCTTGTGTTGCCGTTCGGGGTTCTCACCAACGACATCGAGCAGAACGTGTCCGTGCCGGGCACCGTGCCGGGCAACGTCTCGCCGAGACTGGGGTCCACCACCATGCCAGGTCTCGAGCAGTCGCTCATCGGGGGAGGACAGTGATGACCTCTGTGAATCGGAATCGGAATCGAGCTCGCGTGAAACGTTCGTTGACCCTCGGAGCCGGGTTGTGCGTGGTGGCGCTGTCTGCCGGCGCGTGCTCGTCGGCCGGCATCTATGCCATTCCGCTACCCGGTGGTGCCGACGTCGGCGACAACCCGTTCAATCTGACGGTGCAGTTCGACGATGTGCTGGACCTGGTGCCGCAGTCGACCGTCAAGGTCGACGGTGTCCCCGTCGGTCGCGTCGACTCCATCTCGGTGCCGAACGACGGGTGGACCGCCGATGTCAACGTCATCCTGAACTCCGACGTGGATCTGCCGGCCAACGCGATCGCGTCGGTGCAGCAGACCAACCTGCTCGGTGAGAAGTTCGTGCAGCTCTCCGCACCTCCCGGTGACGAAGAGGCTGCACGTCTGCAGGACGGTGCCACGATCCCGCTCGATCGCACCCGCCACGCAACCGACATCGAGCAGGTACTCGGTGCCCTGTCGCTGCTGCTCAACGGCGGCGGCGTCGGGCAGCTCTCGCCGATCGTCAAAGAGCTGAGCACGGCGTTCGACGGTCGCGAAGGCAAGACCAAAGAGCTTCTGCAGCAGGCCAATACGTTGATCGACGGTCTCAATCAGCAGCGCGACGACATCACCCGCGCCATCGACGGTCTCGACACTCTCAGTGGTCGCGTCAACTCGCAGACCGACAAGATCGACGCAGTTCTCAAAGACCTGCCGATCGCGACGGAAGTTCTCGAGAAGCAACGCCCGCAGCTCACCGAGATGCTCGGGGCACTCGATCGACTCGGGGCCGTCGGCACCGATGTCATCGATCGCTCCAAGGACGACCTGATCGCAGATCTGCGTGCACTGCGTCCGACGCTGCAGGCCCTGGCCGATTCCGCGGACGACGTCGTCACCTCCCTCGCGGTGATCCCGACACTGCCGTTCGCGGACGGCACCGAGAAGATCATCGAGGGCAACTCGGCCAACCTGTTCCTCTCGCTGGATCTCTCGATCGGTACGGCGCTGCGGAACTTCGGTGTGGGAGAGGGCGATCCGGTCTACATCCAGCCGAAGTACGGCAACACGCTGCCGGTCGTGGATCCGTCGAATCCGTACTACAACGGAAACGGCCCGCGTCCGGGCTGGCCGACGATCTCGCTGCTGCCGTTGCCGCCCATCATTCCGTCGCCGGTTCCCGGACCGGGTGCGCCTGCGGGTGAGGCCGCCGGTGCTGCCGAGCCTGCACCGTTCGACCCGTTGGCTCCCGTGACCGATCTGCTCGAACGATTCGGAGTTGGACAGTGAGATCGAAGCTCGTTCGCTTTCAGTTGGTCGCGTTCGTCGTGGTCGCCCTGCTCGGGCTGATCTACGTCGGTGGCAAGTACGTCCGCCTGGACAACATGCTCGGGTTCGGGCAGTACGAGGTCGCACTCAACCTGGCCGACTCCGGCGGCATCTTCTCCAATGCCGAGGTGACGTACCGCGGTGTGCCGGTCGGAACCGTCGGCGATCTGCAGTTGACGTCGGACGGTGTCCGGGTGGCACTCAAACTCGACAACGGTGGACCCGACATCCCGGCCGACACCAAGGCCGTCGTTGCGAACCGTTCCGCGATCGGCGAGCAGTTCGTCGACCTGCAGCCGCAGTCCGATCAGGGTCCGTTCCTGGTGGACGGTTCGGAGATCGCACAGGCCGACACCGCTACGCCGG
This sequence comes from Rhodococcus sp. 05-2255-1e, assembly GCF_002259025.1. NCBI lineage: Bacteria > Bacillati > Actinomycetota > Actinomycetes > Mycobacteriales > Nocardiaceae > Rhodococcus > Rhodococcus sp. 05-2255-1e. Next base: position 896,694 of record NZ_NOZE01000009.1, read on the forward strand.
TTCCGGTGGAGGACGTGCTCGCGAACACGAACACGTTGGTCAGGTCGGTGCCGCTGGACACGTTGACCAATGTGGTCAACGAGCTCGGTGTCGCGTTCGACGGCAAGGGCAACGACCTGCAGTCTCTGGTCGATTCGCTCGGGAACATCTCCGAGTCGGCCAACGAGGCTCTGCCGCAGACTCTGTCGCTGGTTCGTGACGCGGTGCCGGTGCTCGACACACAGTCCGAGCAGTCGGATCTCATCCGCGAATTCAGCACGAGCCTGGATCAGGTGACGGCTCAGCTGAAGTCGAGTGATCCCGATATCCGTCGTCTCATCGATACCGGAACTGCTGCCGGAGACCAGGTCGGTGGTCTCATCACCGATGCAGGCCCGGCGTTGACGACCGATATCAACAATCTGGCCCTGGTCGCGGCTCAGGCCGAGCCGCGTACGGTCGCGCTCCGTCCGTTCCTGACGTTCCTGCCTGCACTCGGTGCCGGTATCTCGACCATCGTCCCGAACGACGGCACTATCCATCAGGGTCTGTTGCTCGAAACCAACAACCCGCCGCCGTGCACCGTCGGCTACGAGGGCAGCCAGGCCATCCTGGACGAGGAGAAGCGGAAGAATCCGAACTTCGACGAGACTCGGGAGAACTACCCACTGAACCTCGACGCGAACTGCGCGACGCCGCAGGGCAGCGTCACCGGTGTCCGTAGCGCGAACCGAATCGTGTTCGCCGATCCGGACGTGCCGCAGCCGTGGGACCTCAAGCCCAAGGTCGATCCCGAGAAGCTCAACCTCAACCCCATCGCCACCCAGTTGGCACCGCTCCTCGGCGTCACGCCGAAGTAGCGGGACCGAAGGAACTGCTGCTCAGCACTACTATCGGGCCGAGAGCGGTTCGGCCGGATATTACCGAGTAGTAGGGTGGCAGTGTGAACTCGAGCACCGAAACCCTGGAGTCGCCCGCGACTCCAGGGTCAAGCAAGACAGCAAAGATTCTGTTGGCCGTCGTCACGGTGATTGCCGTGGCGGCGCTCGCAGCGGCCGTGTTCTTCGGATACGGCTGGGGCACGGCGCTGTTGAGTGAGAAGCCCACCGCCGACACCCGCGATGCGGCGCTCACCGGCGCTCAGCAGGCTGCGGTCAACCTGAACACTGTGGATGCAGCCAACATCGACCAGTCGTTCGACAACATGAAGTCCTCGATCACCGGTGATCTGATGCTCAACGATCTGGAGCAGACCCGTTCGGGAATCACCGATCAGGTTCGTCAGTCCGGTGCCAAGAGCGAAGCCGAGGTGCTGCACGGCACCCTCACCGAGCTGAGCACCGACGAGAACACCGCAACGGCGCTCGTCGTCATCGCCACGACCACCACCTGGCCCGACCGGGTGGAGCGCAGCAAGCTGACCATGCGGATGGCCATGGAAGACGTAGACGGGGTGTGGAAGACCAACAAGGTCGATCCCATCGGTTCGCGGATCTCTCTCGACAACCCGAACACCAACCCCGTCATTCCGACGGAACCGGGTGGTCCCACCGACCCCAACGCGGTCGACCCCAGTACGGAAGCGACGCCGGCCCCCCAGCCGAACACCGGCGGCAACTGAGTTTGCCGGCAGCGCCGTCGTCCATCTGTACCGAAGTAAGCCTCGAAGGAGTTCTGCAGTGCCTCCCCAGCGTCGCAAGATCGTTCCCCCCACGACCACCAGCAAGGTACGTCGAAAGGTAGCCGGCACCGCCAAGCCGACGTCGGCCGAGACCGACGCACCGGCACCCGAGACAGCGGCACCCGAGACAGCGGCACCCGACGCCACGGCTACCGAGACAGCCGTCGGCACCACACCCGCGTCGGAGAAGCCCAGACTGGACAAGACAGATCCGGTCGAGACGGATACGGCCACGACACAGCCAGCCGAGACGCAGCCCGTCGACACGCAGCAGGACAAGTCGCGTCCGTCCAGGGCCGGGCTGAAGAAACCGGTCGCGCCCACCTCGACCGAGACGACCGAGACGACCGAATCGCCGAGGTCGGCGTCGGGTATCGGGTTCAAGCACGTGATCGTGGTCGCGGTCATCGCCGTGGTTCTCGGTGCTTTCGCAGCCGTCGCTGCATTCAAGCCGTTCGCGACGATCGACAACAAGGCATGGGTGGATTCTTCGGGGACGCAAGAGGTGACGTCGGCAGCTACCGACGCTCTGCAGACCCTGTACACGTACAAGGCCGAGACAATCGATGCAGATTTCGATGCGGCGCGGGCGGTGCTCAATCAGTCGATGCTCGACGAGTTCAACTCCACCGCCGAAACCACCAAATCTGCTGTGGTGCAAACCGATACCGGCACCGAGGCAATGGTCACCGATATCGGCGTCTCGCGACTCGAGGACGACAAGGCCGAACTGATCGCAAACGTCAACATCAGCGCTACTCAGAACGGCGTTGCCTCCGGCAGTGCGGAAGGCCCTCTGACGGTCAACATGGAGAAGATCGACGGCACCTGGAAGTTGTCGGCGATCGACGACCAGTAGACCCCGGCCGGTCGATACTTCGGCCCCGTCCGATGCAGCGTCAGCGCTGCTCGGACGGGGCTTTTCGTTGTTTTCACGGTCACCGTCGGTGTCCCTGGCCAGGTCTACCATCGCGTTTGCGTCCTGGCTTGGGGCGAGCCCTGGTTGTTCGGGACAACCATTCGATGCTCGACGGCCAGGGATGGATCCGATGAAAACGGAGCATGCTGGTCATGACTGACACGACAATCGATGTATCTGTAGTACCCGAGCGGTCGGGTCGCTCGGGATTTGCGGGCAGCGTCAATCCCGAGTTGTACCGACTGCTCACTGCGCTGAATCTCGATCGCGAGTACGTCCGCGGCGACGGCACCGTGCTGTTCGATTCTGCGGGCCGTCGGTCTCTGGACTTCGCGGGTGCCTACGGGGCGCTGCCGTTCGGGCACGGGCCGACGCCCATCTGGCAGGCGATCAACGATGTTCGTTGCAGCGGCGAGCCCATCTTCGTGCAGCCCTCGGTGCTCACCGCCGCAGGTGAACTGGCCGATCGTCTGGGGAGAATCGCACCCGAGGGATTGACGCGTACGACGTTCGTCAACAGTGGCACCGAAGCGACCGAGGTGGCGCTGAAGATCGCGCGGGCCCATACCGGCCGCCTCGGGGTGTTGACGACCGGGAACAGTTTTCACGGCAAGACGCTGGGGGCGCTGTCGGCGACGGGAAATATCAAGTACCAGAGTGGATTCGGGGCTCCGGTATTGGGATTCGACCACATCGCGTTCGGCGATGCAGAGGCACTCGACGCGGCTCTGGCGGCTGCGCCGGATCACTATGCGGTGTTCCTCGTCGAGCCGATTCAGGGTGAGGGCGGCGTGGTGTGCCCGCCCGACGGCTACTTGCGGCAGGTCCAGGAGATCTGCAACCGCCACGGTGTGTTGCTCGCGCTCGACGAGGTGCAGACGGGACTCGGCCGGACCGGCCGGATGTTCGCAGCCGAGCACGAGGGCGTGGTTCCCGACATTCTGACTCTCGCGAAAGCGCTCGGCGGCGGGATCGTGCCGGTGGGCGCGGTGCTGTGCCGCCCGGAGTTGGTGGGGGAGAGTTTCGCGCTTCGCCACACGTCGACGTTCGCGGGCAATGCCTTGGCCGCACGGGTCGGCCTGGCCGTCCTCGAGGAGTTGACCCGAGACGACTGCGCGGTGGTCACCGGAGCTGCCGCGCTCGGACGACAGTTGAAGAACGATCTGGCCGGCCTGGCCGAGAAGTATCCCTCGGTGGTCACCGAGGTACGTGGTCGCGGATTACTGCTGGGAATCGAACTCACCGCGGATGTGAACTTCGTCGGACGGCAGTCTCTGCTCGGTTCGATCGCGGATCAGCACAACCTGTCCGCGGTGATCTGCTCGTATCTGCTCAACGTCGAGGGCATTCGCGTGGCTCCGACTCTGTTCGGCAACAGGGTGATTCGTATCGAACCACCGTTGACGGTTTCCTCGTCGGCATGCTCGCGTCTGGTCGCTGCCCTCGATCGCGCGCTCGGCTACGCGGCCGAAGGGGACATGGACGGATTGTTCGGGCATCTGCTCGGGCGTCCGACTGTCGCCACTCCCGCGGCGCTCACGGCATTGCGTCCGGGCCGTACTCCCGACATCGCGGTACGGCCGGGCGATCGACGCTTCGCCTTCATCGCCCATCCTCTCGATCTCGGCTTCTTCGCTGCGTTCGATCCTGCGCTCGAGGTGTTCGACAATGCCGAGAGACAGGACTTGTTGGAGCGATTCGCTGCGTCGACGTCCGAGCTCGATCCGGCCTCGTTCGTCATCGGCAGCGGGCGGGTGTCCGGATTCGGAGACGCAACTGCGCACGGCGACCTGATCGGGCTGCCGTACACCTCCCAGCAGTTGCTGCAGCTGCCGACCGAGCGTGCGCTGGCAGTGGTGGGCGGAGCCGTCGAACTCGCGATCTCGCGCGGGGCAACCGTGGTCGGACTCGGCGGGTACTCGTCGGTGATCACCGGAAACGGGCTGGGTCTCGGTGCGACATCTCGGCCGATCACGACGGGCAACACCTTCACCGCGGCCGCGAGTCTGCGGGCCGTCCGACGTGTATGCCAGGAACGGGGTATCGATGTCGCTCGCGCGCGGGTGACGATTCTCGGTGCGGGTGGGGCGATCGGACGGACCATCGGCAAGCAATTGGCGGGTGAGGTCGGCAGTATCGCGTTGGTGGGCAGGCGCGGCGAGAACTCGGTGATCGCGCCGAAGTTGTGGGCTGCGGCGCAGGAGATGGTGGCGAGTGCCGGTTCGGGTTCGGGTGACCTGGCGGTGGCTGCCGCCGAGGTCGACGGCGACCTCGACGATCTGATCCGTTCGCGGCACATCGAATTCTTCACCGATCCTGTTGCTGCTGTGCGGGATTCGTTGATCGTCATCGCGGCGACGTCGGCTCCGCAGTCGTTGATCGATCCGACGGACCTGATGCAGGGGGCCATCGTCTGCGACGTGGCGCAGCCGCCGAACATCGGCCGGGACGTCCGCGGTGAACGGCCGGACGTGACGGTGTTCGACGGCGGAATCGTGCGGGTGCCGTCGGGCTCGGACTTCGGTTTGACGTACGGGTTGGCTCCGGGGCTGACGTACGCGTGCATGGCCGAGACGATGCTGATCGCATTGTCGGGCGAATTCGCGCTCCGCAGCATCGGGACCACTCTGGACGGTGAGAATGTCGAACGGTTGGGTGCGCTGGCCGACGTTCACGGCTTCACGCTCGCCGAGGCCACCCGGTGGCGTCAGGACGCTCACTAGGTGACCGGGGCCGGAGGTCGCGAGAGCAGGTGGACCTCCGGTCCCGCCGCGCCGATGCGGGCGGTTCCCCATGGCACAAAGCCCATCGCCGTCCAGAATCCGAGGTTGCCCTCCTTGCAGATTCCGTACAGAGGTCGGCCCTCGCGATCGGTGCGCGCCTGCACGTGGGCCGACAGCGCAGCACCGACACCGGATCGGTGTGTGGACGGTTCGACGCCGAGGTAGACCCACAGCACAGCGTCGGGGGCGGGGGAGTTCTCGGTCAGGAGCCGATCCATCTCGATGCCGGCCCGGGTGCCGGAACCCATGGCCCACAACAGATGTGGACCGGACACCAGCTGCCGCCACCACGGTGGCGCGGGGGCGTCGTGTGGATGCCACAGTGACACTCCGACGATGCGGCCGTTCTCGACGGCGAGGTCGGCCCCACCTGCGGGAATGTAGCGGTGGCGGATCAGTGCGGCCATCATGCGCCGCTGTTTGCTCGGGCGGCTGGACGCGTCCGGGAAGAAGTATTCACTGACCGGGTCGTCGTCCTGGAAGGCGCGTGCCATCATCGTGGACATTTCGGCGATGTCTGCTGTGGTGGCCGTTCGGATCTCAATGGGCACGGCTGGTCTCCTCTGCGGGCGAGTGCGGACGTGGTGTGGCCTGCGGTCGCTTAGGGGTGGGGCGCAGCCACCAGTTGGCGTTGCCCATCGACGCGACGAGCGCGGGCACCAGCATCATGCGCACGATGGTGGCGTCGATGACGAGACCGACGATGATGCCGATGCCCACGAGCCGCATCATGGCGAGTTCGGACAGCGAGAAGAATGCGGTGACGGTGATGAGCAGTAGCGCGGCGGCCGTGACGACGCGTCCGGTGTGGGCGGCACCGATGCGGACGGCGTCCCGGGTGGTGGCTCCTGAATCGTGTGCTTCGACGATGCGGGAGAGCAGGAAGATCTCGTAGTCGGTGGACAGGCCGAACACCACCGCCATGATGAGGATGCTCATCGTCGACTGCAACGGCCCCGGGGTGACGCCGATCCACTCGGCACCGTGGCCGTCGACGAAGATCCAGGTGAGCACTCCGAAGGTGGCACCGAGGCTGATCGATGCCATCGCAATTGCCTTGACGCTGAGCACGATCGAGCGGAACGCCACCGTCGTCATCACGAACGTGGCGAGAACCATGATGGTCAGCATCCACGGAAGCGTCGCGTAGATGGCGTCCATGCCGTCCTGGCTCTGCGCGGTGCCGCCGCCCACGCGCAATGTCGTCCCGATCGGGGCCGGGATCGACCGGATGGAGTCCAGTGTCTCCAGGGCACCTGCCGTGCGATCGGGTGAGCTCATGATGGCGTCGACGACGGTCAGGTTGTCCACGGTTCCGCCGGGGACTGCTGCAACGACACCGAGTGACGCGTCGACCGCTCTGGTCACTTCGGCGACCGCTGCGGGACTCGGTGGGGAGTCGGTGTCGGATTCGACGAGGACGGTGACACCGGTGTTCGCGAGCGGGAATTCGGTGAACAGCTTCTCGGTGGCGATTTTCGCGGACGCGTCGGAGGGGAGGCCCGTGTGGTCGAGATCGCCCAACCGGGCACCGAGAATCGGCGCACTGAGCAGTGCAAGTATCGCGACAATGGCTACGACGACGAGCACCGGTCTGCGCATGACGCGGTCTGCGACCGTGCCCCAGAACCGTTGGGCGCGTGCGTCGCCTCGGTCGATAGCGCCTGTGCGCCAACTCCACGAGTCGATACGGTGTCCGAGGATCGCGAGCGCTGCGGGCAGTGCGGTCAGTGAGATGACGGCAGCAACGGCCACCGCGGCCATGCCGCCGAAGCCGAGAGATCGAATCATCGACTGCGGGAAGATCAGCATGCCCACGAACCCACAGACGAGCAACAGGGCCGAGAACGCCACGGTGCGGCCTGCGGTGAACATCGTGCGGCGCACCGCATCTGCCGGGTCTCGGCCGTCACGTAGTTCCTCGCGGAAACGCGTGATGACGAACAGGCTGTAGTCGACGGCCATCCCGAGTCCGACGAGCGAGGCGATATTGGTGGCGAACACCGATACTTCGGTGACCTCGTTCAGTGCACGCAGTACGGCGAGCGACGCCACGACGCTCATGCCGCCGATGACCAACGGCGTTGCAGCAGCGACGAGTCCGCCGAATATCAACAGCAGCAGGACGAGCAGAATCGGGAACGTGATTGTCTCGGCCCGCACCAGATCCGCTCGCGCCTGCTCGTTGTAGGCGTCGGCGATGGCCGAGAAGCCGCCGAACTGCACGGTCGCGCCGTCGATCGTCAACTCCGCACGCAGGTCCCGGTAGGTCTTGACGCGTCGGTCCTCGTCGCCGGTCAGTGTCAGGACCGCGAGTGCGGACCGGCCGTCGAACGATCGCAGACCCGACGCGAACGCGTCCGGCACGGTCCAGTAGGTGATGGGAGTGCGGGCGAGCAGTCCGTCGTCGATGTCGTCGAGGCGACCGAGAACGGTGTCGCCGATGTCGTCGATCGAGCGTCCGTCCGTCGGGGTAAAGACCACCGCGACGTCGGGAACCTTTCGGCCGAAACGCGATTCGACCAACGCGTCCACTTCGGCCGATTCACTGGCCGGGTCGGTGTACCCGCCCAGGCTCAGTTCGTCGACGACACCGATGCCCCACGCACCCGCGGCCAGCACGAGCGCGACCACGGTGACCAGTACCCACCGCGCACGTTCGACGACGAAGTCGACCGGGCCGGTGCCGGTGGTCACGACGCACCCGGGGCGTCGACGCAGTCGACGAAGGACGCCAGTGCGGTCAACGCGGCGTCGATCTGTGCGTGCGTGTGTTCGCTCGAGAGGAAGAACCGGAGCCGTTCCTGGCCCACCGGTACCGAGGGATAGGTGATGGCGTTGACGTTGATGCCCTGGTGCAACAGTGCGACGCAGGCCAGTACGGTTCGTTGGGTGTCGCCGATGACGATCGGCAGAATGGACGTGCCCTCGGCGGTCCCGGTGTCGAACCCGTGAGAGCGTGCGCGGGTGAACGCATAGCGGCCGTTCTCGCGCAGGCGTTCGACACGGTCCGGTTCGGCGGTGAGCACGTTCAGCGCCATATTCGCCGCTGCCACTGCGGACGGCGCGGGTCCGGCGGTGAACATGCTCAATCCCGGTGCGGAGTACTTGAATCCGCGGATCAGCTCGCGGGAGCCGGCCAGGAACCCGCCGACGCTGCCGAGGGCCTTGGACATGGTTCCCATCCACACGTCGACGGCGTCGCCGGGCAGGCCGTAGAGTTCGCGGATGCCGAGGCCGCGCTGACCCAGTACGCCGAACGCGTGTGCTTCGTCGACCATCACGGCGCAGTCGTAACGCCGGGCCACGGCGATCAACTCGGGGAGTACGGCGACGTCGCCGTCCATGCTGTAGTGGCTTTCGAGGATCACCATCGCGCGTGCGAAACTGCCGCGCGACATCTTCAGTATCGCCTCGAGTGCATCGGGGTCGTTGTGACGGAACAACACTCGTCGACACCCTGCCCATTCGGTCCCCGAGACGATGCTGCTGTGGACCAGGGTGTCGCACACTGCCAGGTCACCTTTGCCCAGCAGGTAGCCGACCGCGGCGGCGTTGGTGAGGTACCCGCTTGCGGTGATCACCGTGTCGTCGACGTCGTAGATGCGGGCGAGCGCCGACTCGAACTCCTCGTAGAGCGGAATCTGGCCGCTCACGATGCGGCTGCCGGACACCGATGTTCCGTAACGATCGATCGCGTCCTTGGCTGCGTCCATCACGCGCCGGTCCGAGCTCAGTCCCAGGTAGTTGAAGCTGCCGAAATTGATCATGTCGCGGTCGAGCTGTCGGATGGTTGCTCCGGCCGTGCCGTCGTGCGGCAGGTACAGCGGGTTGGGCACACCGAGTTCCGCGAACATCCGGTCGACTCCGTCGAATTGTGCGGTGGTCGCCGCGACGTCGGGATGATCGGCCAGAGACCCGCTTCGCTGCCCCTTACCGTGCCCGGCAGCGGCAGGTTCGGCGGCTGTGGGTCCACGGCCGATCGACTCGGGGCCGGTGTCCACGTTCACCGTGGAGTACCCGCCGCGGGCGAGCAGCCTGCGAGCGATCTCTCGTGAATCGACGCTCATGGTGCGACCGCTTCCAGAGGGGCGGACGGGGGCACGGTAGATGCGGTGTTACCCGCGGCGGCATTCCTGGTGATGCTCGCAGCGAGTTTCGCTCCGATCGCGGCAAGGCCTTGACCACGCCCGAACTCGAGCACCGACATTTCGAGACCCACGGATTTGCCGACCCGAGCGGCGAATTCGACTGCCATCAGTGAGTCGAGGCCCAGTTCCGGTAAGGGTGTCGAGGTGTCGACTGCATCCGGATCGATGCCCATGACGGCAGCGAGCTGCTCGGCCAGAACGAACGTCAGCACGTCCGCGCGTTGGTCCTCGGGCAGCGCGAGTATTTCGGCGTGCAGTGCGGTGACGCCCGACCCGCCGGTGCTCGCTGCGGCGATGTGCGCTGCGAAGCGTGGGATGTGCGCGGACGCGGGGTTGGCGATACCCCATTGTTCCCAGTCGATTCCGACGACGGCCACGTGCGGGAGATCCAGTGTCAGGCATTCGCCCAGATAGCGGGCCGCGGCGTCCATGTCGACATTGCGAAAGCCGAGCATGTCGAGGTAGCGCACCACCTCCTCCGCAGTTTCCGCCATGCCCCCTCCGCTCATCGCGCCCCAACTGACCGTCAATGCCGACTTACCGCGGGCACGCCGGGACCAGGCGAGTGCATCGAGCACGGAGTTGGCGGCGGAATAGGACACCTGCGGAGTGCCACCGCTGAGGCTGCTCATCGAGGAGAACAGGACGAAGATCGCAGGATCGATACCGGCGACGTCGAGTGCGCGATCGAGGTTCAGTGCGCCGGTTACCTTGGGCGCGAACACTTCTCGAACGGATTGTTCGGTGATGTTCGCGACCGGCAGGTTGTCCACCACCCCGGCGGTGTGGAACACCCCGCCGAGCGGTGCGTCGGCGACGGTGCGTCCGATCAGTTCGGCCACTGCGTCGTAGTGCGAGATGTCCACGCGTTCGGCGACCACTCGTACTCCGGCTGCCTCGAACGCGGCGACTCCCGCGATGGCGGTCTCGGTGGTTGCTCCGCTGCGCCCGACGAGTACGAGGTGTCGTGCGCCCTCTGCGACGAGCCAGCGTGCGATCGCCATTCCGAACGCGCCGAATCCGCCGGTGACGATGTAGGCGGCCGTGGGATCAATGCGTACGGTCGGGACCTCGGGCCGGACCGAGGGCATGTCGTCGTCGAAGGACAGTACGACGCGGCCGGTGTGAGTGGAGCGCACGACAGCGTCGAACGCGTCGGCGACGCGAGCGAGCGGGTACGTCGTGTACGGCAGTGGTGTGTACGTGCGGTCCACCAACCCCGCGATGACGGCCTCGGTGACCTGCCGCGCCAGAGCCGGCTTGAACTCGAACATTCGGTCCATGTCGACGGCGAAGAAGGTGAGATTGCGATCGAACGGGGCGAGGTCCAGTACGCCGCCGAAGTAGATGTCGGCTTTCCCCAGCTCGACGATGCGGCCGAATTCCGCTGCCACATGCAGGTTCTGGGCCATGATCTCACCCGGCGAGGAGTTGTAGACGACGTCGACGCCTCGTCCGTCGGTCAGCACACGAATGTCGTCGGCGAAGTTCAGTGATCTGGACGCGAGCACGTGGTGAGCACCGGCCTCGGTTGCGACTGCTCGCCGCTCCTCGGTGCCTGCGGTCGCGATCACGACTGCTCCGAGTCCGCGGGCGACCTGGATTGCGGCCAATCCCAACCCGCCCGCGGCACCGTGGATCAGGACGGTCTCGCCGGGTCGAACTCGGGCGAGATCGAGTAGGCCGAATCGCGCGCACATCAGCGGCAGGATCGACGAGCACCACCCGAACTCCCAGTCGGACGGTACCTTCGCCGAGCCCCCTTCGTCGGCGTCGAGGGTGACGAAGCGCGCCATGATGTTTCGTGAGCACAAACCGATGTGATCGCCCGGTGCGATGCCGTCCACGTCCGGTCCGACGCGCGTCACGACACCGAGTCCGCCGAGCCCGAGTGTCGTGCCGAAGTAGGTACCCGCGAGTTCGCGCTCGGTCAGCACTCCCATGACCTTGAGCGGATCCTTGTAGTTGATGTCGATTGCGCGGACCTGAACCTCGATCTGGCCGGGGCCGGGCTCCATGCGCGCTGTCGCGCGAAAGGCGATATCGGACAACATCTTCGATGCCGGAGCCTCGATCGCGAAGGACGCCTCCCGGTCCAGTAGCGGGGCGGGTGTATCGCGTAGCGCCAGGTGGTCACGCAAATTGCTGCGCAGCCTCACCGCCCATCGAGAACCCTGGCGCAGAGCCACCTCGTCGGCATCGTCGCCTGCGTAGGGCCCGAACGCGATCGTCTCGGTCACCACCTGCTCGACATCGGTGTCGGCTTCGGTGTCCACCAGACGCCACGCCGCAGGGGATTGTTCGTTGCGCAGTGACCGTCGGGCACCGACGAGGCCGGAGTGGGTCAGCTGCGCGCCGGCGGGATCGCCCGGCATGCAGAAGGCCTTCTCGGTCACGATCACCGCGGTGACGGACCCCGGCTCGGAGGCCGGCCCGTTCGAGTCGCCGTACAGCGCGTTCTGCACGGTGCGTGCGATGGTGGTCAGGGCGTGCACGGCCGACGCCGGGTCTGCGAACTCGCCGGCGACGGCGACGACGGTGGCGCGGTCGACACCGTCGGCCTCGAGACCGGTACGTAGAATTCTGGTCAGGTCGGTGGCGTCGAAGGTGTTCTGCGCCAACACTACCGACGTTCGGCGGGCGCGGGCGATGGCCTCGGCGCGCGTGTGTGCTCGGCTGTCGGCTGCGGCGTCGCCCAGCACTACGACCAGAGCGAAGTCGCGATCGGTGTCTGCTGCGGGCATCGGAGCATCGCGGTTGTCCCGCAATTCCCACACCGGTTCGTAGAACAACCGGTCCAGTTCGGTGTGCAGCGACTGCGGCGGCGCAATCGGTTTGAACTCGACGCCGCCCAACGCGACCGCGGCCCGGCCCTCGTCGTCGGTCACGGTGATGTCGGCTCGCATCGGGTCGGATCCCGTCCGCCGCACCACGACGACGGCATGGTCGGGAATCGGTCCGTACCTGCGGACGGACGCGATGGTGGCCGGAACCACTGCGCCGCTGCGGTCCCCGGCGGCAGCCGACGAACCCAGCGCTGTTCCAGCCAGTGCAGCGGTTCCGGCCAGTGCAGCGACGCATTGCAGCGCGGTGTCCAGTACCGCGGGATGCACCAGGTGACGGGAGCCGGAGTGACGGCCGGCGTCGATGACGGCGACGACTGTGTCGGTGTCGATTCGGGCGGAGACGATGCCCTGGAAGGCCGGTCCGTAGTGCAACCCGGCCGCGGCGAGCAGCGGATACAGCGCGTCTCCGGTGATCTCGACGGCGGCGTCGGAGATCTCAGCGGCGACGAACGGGGCGTCGAATCGCCCCTCCACGAGGCGGCCCGTGGCGTTGACGGTCCATTGGGTGTCGGCCGCCGACCGCGAGCGCAGCACGAATCTTCTCGTCGAGTCCTCCACCGAGATCTGCAGAACGGGAACGTCGTCGGCGTCGATCACCAGCGGGGCGACGAACTCCACGTTCTCGGCTGCGGCCTCGGGATGTCCGGTCCGCGCGGCCGCGGCGCTCAGTGCGGCGTCGAGGTATGCGGTACCGGGTAGCAGCACGAGACCGTCGACGACGTGATCGCGCAACCACGGAAGTTGGGCAACGGCCAGTTCGACGCTCCAGTGGGAACCGGCCGCGTCGGAACGTTCGCCGAGCAGGGGGTAGGTGTCGGGGGCGCCGAACCTGTCGAGAATCGAGGATTCGGGCTCGGACCAGCAGCGTGTGCGTTGCCACGGGTATGTGGGCAGCTCCCTGTGCGGCGATACGGCTGCAGAGCCGTCGAAGGAGCCGCTCGCGTACAGACCCTGGATTGCGGCCGTCAGGCTCGATCGGTCGTCCGCCCCACGTACCAACGTTCCGATCGACGTTCCGGTCTCGCCGGCTCGGATCAGGATTTCCCTGATATTGCCCGAGAGCACCGGATGGGGGCCGACTTCGAGGAAGACGCGGTGGCCGTCGGCGATGAGAGCGGCCATCGTGTCGGCGAAACGCACCGGGCGTCGAACGTTGTCGCACCAGTAGCTCGAGTTCCATTCTGCGCCGGTGACGCGCTCTGCCGTGACCGTCGAGTACAGCGCGAGGCCAGGGACCTGTGCATCGATGGTGTGCAGGGCCGAATCGATCTGCGCCAGAATGGGATCCATGAGGTGGCTGTGGTACGGCACCTCGACGTGCAGCATCTTGGCAAAAACTCCGCTGCCGGTGAGTATCTCGGCGAATGCTGCCAATGTGGTTGTGTCGCCTGCCAACGTGACCGCGGTCGGGCTGTTGATCGCGGCCACCGAGATCTCCGCGGACACGCCGTGCTCCTGGATCCGGGCCATGGCATCGTTCTCGGACAATCCGACGGCCAGCATGCCGCCGGAGCCTGCGGTGGTGGCCTGCAATCGGGCGCGGTGGTAGCTGACGAGCAGGGCGTCGTGCAGGCTCAGTGCTCCGCTGATGTAAGCGGCGCTGACCTCGCCGACGCTGTGTCCGACGACCGTGGTCGGTGCTATCCCGAGGGAGCCGAGCTCGGCGACGAGAGCGACCTGGACGAGGAAGTTCGCCGGTTGCGCGATCGAGGTATCGGTGACCCGGGATACGTCCTCGTCCCGGGTCAGTTCCTCGATGATCGACCAACCGGCGATGTCGACGAACGCAGCATCGACGAGCCGTGCGACACGGGCGAATTCGCCGTCCGCGAGCAGCAGTTCGCGGGCCATGGCCCACCACTGCGGGCCCATGCCGCTGAAGACGAACACCGGCACCGCGCTGTGGCCGACGACGGTGTGGGCGGTCGACCCACTGCCGCCCGCGAACGAGACCAGGGCGCCGAGCAAGTCATCTGCATCGGTGTAGGGGAGTGCGGCCCGGACAGGGTGGTGGGCTCGACGCGACCACGCGGCCGAGGTGAGCGCAGGTAGTTCGTCCGCGCGGCCGGAATCGATCAGATCCTGCACCGTAGTTCCGAATGCCGCGGCGGACGCACGTGCGGCCGCGTCGGTCCGTCCGGAGACGGGGAACAGCCGAAGTTCGACGGTGTCGTTCGCAGGTCCGGTGGCCGGCGCGTCGGGCTGGGCCGGTGCCGCAGACATCACGACGTGCGCGTTCGTACCGCCGTATCCGAAGCCGTTGATGGCCACGTACGGGTCTGCATCGGCGAAGGGTTCCACGGCCACCGGAATGCGAATGTTCAGCTCGTCGAACGGGATTGCCGGATTGAGCGTGTGCAGCCACGCCTGCGGCACGATGGTCCGATGGTGCAGCGTCAATGCCGATTTGATGAGGCCGGCGATGCCCGCGGCCGCTTCCGTATGCCCGATCGCGGCTTTGATGGACCCGACCACCAGCGGGCTTTCGCGTCCGTCGACCACGCCGTAGGCTCCGCCGAGCGCCTCGAGTTCGAGTGGGTCTCCCACCGCGGTTCCCGTGCCGTGCGCTTCGACGTAGCCGACCCGTCCGGGTTCGATACCTGCTTCGGCGCACACTCGGGTGGCGAGTGCGTGTTGCGAGACGGGATTGGGGACGGGAATGGCGATGGTGCGCCCGTCCTGGTTCACGCCGGAACCTCGAATCACCGAATAGATCCGGTCCCCGTCCGCGATCGCATCCGCCAGGGGGCGGAGCAGCACCATGCCCGCGCCTTCGCCGCGGCCGTATCCGTCGGCGGCGGCGTCGAAGGACTTCGATCGGCCGTCGAACGAGAGAAACCTGCCCTTGCACATCGAGACGAACGTCTCGGGGCGGAACATCGCATTGGCTCCGCCGACCAGGGCCATGGTGCATTCGCCGCGCTCGAGTGCGCGGACGGCCTGGTGAACGGCGACGAGGGACGACGAGCATGCGGTGTCGATCGTCATGGACGGTCCGACGAGATCGAGCGCGAACGAGATGCGATTGGAGAGCAACGTATGCGAGGAACTGGTGGCGCTGTGCGAATTGATTTGGGCACGTGCGGAACTGGATGCGCGCAGCCCGGCCGAATCGTTGGTGAATCCGCCGACGAACACTCCGATCGGTTGCCCGCTGACCCGGCCTGCGTGCCCGGCGTCGTCGAGCGCTTCCCAGGCGACTTCGAGTAGGAGACGTTGCTGAGGGTCGGTCACCGAGGCCTCGCGAGGCGACATTCCGAAGAATTCGGGGTCGAAGTCCCACAGCGACTGGGTCAGGAATCCGCCGCGTCGGGTGTAGGCGCGTCCCGGCGCGTCGGGATTCGGGTCGTAGAAGCGATCGGCGTTCCACCGATCCGCGGGTATGTCGACGATGCCGTCGCCCTTGTCGAGCATGAACTTCCAGAAGCTGGGGCCATCGTGTACCCCGCCTGGGAATCTGCATCCGATTCCGACCACTGCCACCGCGACCATGCTGTCCCCCCGAGAGACAAAGAGTTGTGTTGTGCGAATGCGTTTGTTGCGCAAAAGAAAAGACGCGCGTCGACGAATCGAACCCCCTCGTCGACGACCCCCGTTGCGACAAAGTGAATACAATCAGACCGGGGGCCGGATTTCCATAGCAACCGAGGGGTTGCGTCGATCGGGTCGGTCTGCATGGTCGATCACGACTCGACCGTTGTCGTTGCAAATGAAATGCGTGTTCCACCAATATCTTTCGTGATTGTCGCGAAGGATCTGACAGCTCACGCGGGAATCGCGGTCCGCAACTGGGCTCGGGTCGCAGTCGCCGGAGCCCCGATCCGACGAATGTCGATCGGCAGATCCCTCGGTAGCGATTCGTCCGGGTCGCCGCGATCGGCGGGATGAACGGCTGAAGCGAACGGCTGGAGTGAACTGCAGGGGTGATCAGCTTCCGTGTCGGTCGGGAGGACCGGCAGACTCGCGTCTGTGCCAGTCGTCACAACGGTCGCCTCGGGCCGGGTCGATGCGTCGGTTTCTCGCGGACCTCTTGACGAAGGGAGGCGCAAGGTTCACTCTTGTCGTCAGGAGCACCCCCTTGCGGTATCGGGCGCAAACCTGTTCGAGGCGGCGTGGCGACACGCTTTCCTCGACTCGGTGCGAGAACGGACCTCGGGTGTTACTTTTGATGCCCCCGTTGCGCCTTGCGCACATTTGGGGTATCTTTGGACGTTGCGCTGGCTGCCTCCTGTCCACCTCTCGATCGCTGTTACCCGAAAGCACGTTTTCGGGCCGCTGTGATGGGGATTCGGTCTGGTTGCGACCAGCCGAAATTCGCCCCACATATAGCAAACAGATACAGCGGCGGTCGCCATGTCGTTTCGGTTGACAGAACGGCGCGACCCGCGTGAGGTGCTGGAAGGACGCATCTTGGCAGTCTCTAGCCAGACCAAGGCAGTTGTCGGAACACCGGGAGCCCCGAGGAGGGTTTCGTTCGCGAACATTCGCGAGCCGTTGGAGGTACCCGGTCTCCTCGATGTACAGACGGACTCGTTCGAGTGGCTGGTAGGTGCGCAGAGTTGGCGCGACCGTGCCGCCGCCCGCGGAGACAGTGGTGTCTCCGGCGGACTCGAGGACATCCTGACCGAGCTCTCTCCGATCGAGGACTTCTCGGGCTCGATGTCGCTCTCCTTCTCCGACCCACGATTCGACGAGGTCAAGGCCTCGACCGATGAGTGCAAGGACAAGGACATGACGTACGCGGCTCCGCTGTTCGTCACCGCCGAGTTCATCAACAACAACACCGGCGAGATCAAGAGCCAGACGGTCTTCATGGGTGATTTCCCGATGATGACCGACAAGGGCACCTTCATCATCAACGGCACCGAGCGCGTCGTCGTCTCGCAGCTGGTGCGTTCTCCGGGCGTCTACTTCGATCACTCGATCGACAAGACCACCGAGAAGGACCTGCACAGCGTCAAGGTCATCCCCGGCCGCGGTGCTTGGCTCGAGTTCGACGTCGACAAGCGCGACACCGTCGGTGTCCGCATCGACCGCAAGCGTCGTCAGCCCGTCACGGTGCTGCTGAAGGCTCTCGGCTGGTCCACCGAGCAGATCACGGAGCGCTTCGGCTTCTCCGAGATCCTCATGGCCACGCTGGAGAAGGACAACACCGCCGGTACCGACGAGGCTCTCCTCGACATCTACCGCAAGCTGCGTCCGGGCGAGCCGCCGACCAAGGAGTCGGCGCAGACCCTGCTGGAGAACCTGTTCTTCAAGGACAAGCGCTACGACCTCGCTCGCGTGGGTCGCTACAAGATCAACAAGAAGCTCGGCCTCAACTCGGGTCAGCCCATCGTGGCGTCGACCCTCACCGAGGAAGACATCGTCGCGACCATCGAGTACCTGGTGCGTCTGCACGCAGGTGAGACCTCGATGACCGCACCCGACGGCGTCGAGGTTCCGGTCGAGGTCGACGACATCGACCACTTCGGCAACCGTCGTCTGCGCACCGTGGGCGAGCTCATCCAGAACCAGATCCGCGTGGGCCTGTCCCGCATGGAGCGCGTCGTGCGCGAACGTATGACGACTCAGGACGTCGAGGCGATCACGCCGCAGACCCTGATCAACATCCGTCCCGTCGTCGCTGCGATCAAGGAGTTCTTCGGAACCTCCCAGCTCTCGCAGTTCATGGACCAGAACAACCCGCTGTCGGGTCTGACGCACAAGCGTCGCCTGTCGGCACTGGGACCCGGCGGTCTCTCTCGTGAGCGCGCCGGCCTCGAGGTCCGCGACGTGCACCCCTCGCACTATGGCCGCATGTGCCCCATCGAGACCCCGGAAGGCCCGAACATCGGCCTGATCGGTTCGCTCTCGGTGTACGCACGCGTCAACCCGTTCGGCTTCATCGAGACCCCGTACCGCAAGGTCGTCGACGGCAAGGTCACCGACGAGGTCGATTACCTGACCGCCGACGAGGAGGATCGCCACACGCTCGCGCAGGCGAACTCCCCGGTCGACGATTCGGGTCACTTCATCGAGGACAAGATTCTCGTTCGTCGTAAGGGTGGAGAGGTCGAGTTCGTCTCGTCCGACGACATCGATTACATGGACGTCTCGCCTCGTCAGATGGTGTCCGTCGCCACCGCGATGATTCCGTTCCTCGAGCACGACGATGCCAACCGTGCCCTGATGGGCGCGAACATGCAGCGTCAGGCTGTCCCGCTGGTCCGCAGCGAGGCTCCGATCGTCGGTACCGGCATGGAGCTGCGTGCCGCTGTCGACGCCGGTGACGTCGTCATCACCGAGAAGACCGGTGTCGTCGAAGAGGTCTCCGCCGACTACGTCACAGTCATGGCCGACGACGGATCGCGCAAGACCTACCGGATGCGCAAGTTCGCGCGTTCCAACCAGGGCACCTGCGCCAACCAGCGTCCGATCGTGGACGAGGGACAGCGCGTCGAGTCCGGCCAGGTCCTCGCCGACGGCCCCTGCACCGAGAACGGTGAGATGGCTCTCGGCAAGAACCTGCTGCTGGCGATCATGCCGTGGGAGGGCCACAACTACGAGGACGCGATCATCCTGTCGCAGCGCCTCGTGGAAGAGGACGTTCTCACCTCGATCCACATCGAGGAGCACGAGATCGATGCTCGCGACACCAAGCTCGGTGCCGAAGAGATCACTCGCGACATCCCGAACGTCTCCGACGAGGTCCTCGCAGACCTCGACGAGCGCGGCATCATCCGTATCGGTGCCGAGGTTCGTGACGGCGACGTGCTGGTCGGAAAGGTCACGCCGAAGGGCGAGACCGAGCTGACCCCCGAAGAGCGCCTGCTGCGCGCCATCTTCGGTGAGAAGGCTCGCGAAGTTCGCGACACCTCGCTCAAGGTTCCGCACGGCGAGAACGGAAAGGTCATCGGCATCCGCGTCTTCTCGCGCGACGACGACGACGATCTGCCTCCCGGCGTCAACGAGCTGGTCCGCGTCTACGTGGCTCAGAAGCGCAAGATCCAGGACGGCGACAAGCTCGCCGGCCGTCACGGCAACAAGGGCGTCATCGGCAAGATCCTCCCGCAGGAGGACATGCCGTTCCTGCCCGACGGCACCCCGATCGACATCATCCTCAACACCCACGGTGTTCCGCGTCGTATGAACATCGGTCAGGTCCTCGAAACCCACCTGGGTTGGATCGGCAAGACCGGTTGGAACGTGCAGATCGCCGCGGACGGCAGCAAGCCCGATTGGGCCGAACGCCTGCCCGAGGAGATGCTGGCGGCTCCGGCCGACAGCAACATCGCCACCCCGGTGTTCGACGGTGCCAAGGAGAATCAGCTCGCCGGCCTGCTGGAGAGCACGATCCCCAACCGCGACGGCGAGCAGATGGTCGGATCCGACGGAAAGGCCACGTTGTTCGACGGCCGCTCCGGCGAGCCGTTCCCGTACCCGGTGTCGGTGGGCTACATGTACATCATCAAGCTGCACCACTTGGTCGACGACAAGATCCACGCTCGTTCGACCGGGCCGTACTCGATGATCACGCAGCAGCCCCTCGGTGGTAAGGCCCAGTTCGGTGGACAGCGCTTCGGTGAGATGGAGTGCTGGGCCATGCAGGCCTACGGTGCCGCGTACACGCTGCAGGAGCTTCTCACCATCAAGTCGGACGACGTTGTCGGCCGCGTGAAGGTGTACGAGGCGATCGTCAAGGGCGAGAACATTCCCGAGCCCGGTATCCCCGAGTCCTTCAAGGTGCTCCTCAAGGAGCTCCAGTCCCTGTGCCTCAACGTGGAGGTGCTGTCCTCGGACGGCGCTGCCATCACGATGGCCGACGGTGACGACGAAGACCTCGAGCGTGCCGCAGCCAACCTGGGAATCAACCTCTCCCGCAACGAAGCTGCCACGGTCGACGACCTCGCTCAGTAGTTCTGTGGTCTCCGGGCCTGCGTCACTGCAGGCCCGGAGGCGTTTCTCTCATTTGCTCTTCCAGCACAACACCCATAACGGGGAAAGGAAGTTACGTGCTCGACGTCAACTTCTTCGATGAACTTCGCATTGGCCTTGCCACTGCGGACGACATCCGTCAGTGGTCCTACGGCGAGGTCAAGAAGCCGGAGACCATCAACTACCGCACGCTCAAGCCCGAGAAGGACGGCCTCTTCTGCGAGAAGATCTTCGGCCCCACCCGGGACTGGGAGTGCTACTGCGGCAAGTACAAGCGCGTCCGCTTCAAGGGCATCATCTGTGAGCGCTGTGGCGTCGAGGTCACTCGCGCCAAGGTTCGTCGTGAGCGCATGGGCCACATCGAACTGGCCGCTCCGGTCACGCACATCTGGTACTTCAAGGGTGTGCCGTCGCGTCTGGGCTACCTGCTCGACCTGGCTCCGAAGGATCTCGAGAAGATCATCTACTTCGCTGCCTACGTCATCACCACGGTCGACGACGAGCTCCGTCACAACGAGCTCTCGACGCTCGAGGCCGAGATGGAGGTCGAGAAGAAGGCCGTCGCAGATCAGCGCGACGCCGATCTCGAGGCTCGCGCGCAGAAGCTCGAAGCCGACATCGCCGAGCTCGAAGCCGAGGGTGCCAAGTCCGACGTGCGCCGCAAGGTCAAGGACGGCGGCGAGCGCGAGATGCGTCAGCTCCGTGACCGCGCACAGCGTGAGCTCGATCGTCTCGAAGAGATCTGGACCACGTTCACCAAGCTCGCTCCCAAGCAGCTCATCGTCGACGAGCTCATCTACCGCGAGCTCATCGACCGGTACGGCGAGTACTTCACCGGTGCCATGGGTGCCGAGTCGATCCAGAAGCTCATGCAGACCTTCGACATCGATGCCGAGGCGGAATCTCTTCGCGAGACCATCCGTAGTGGCAAGGGTCAGAAGAAGCTGCGCGCGCTCAAGCGTCTGAAGGTCGTCGCTGCGTTCCAGGCCGGCCGTAACTCGCCGATGGGCATGGTTCTCGACGCTGTCCCGGTCATCCCACCGGAGCTTCGTCCGATGGTGCAGCTCGACGGTGGCCGTTTCGCGACGTCCGACCTCAACGACCTGTACCGCCGCGTCATCAACCGCAACAACCGCCTCAAGCGTCTGATCGATCTCGGTGCTCCCGAGATCATCGTCAACAACGAGAAGCGGATGCTGCAGGAGTCGGTCGACGCCCTGTTCGACAACGGCCGTCGTGGACGTCCGGTCACCGGACCGGGTAACCGTCCGCTGAAGTCGCTCTCCGACTTGCTCAAGGGCAAGCAGGGTCGATTCCGTCAGAACCTCCTGGGCAAGCGCGTCGACTACTCGGGCCGTTCGGTCATCGTCGTCGGCCCGCAGCTCAAGCTGCACCAGTGCGGTCTGCCTAAGCTGATGGCTCTCGAGCTGTTCAAGCCGTTCGTGATGAAGCGTCTGGTGGATCTGAACCACGCGCAGAACATCAAGTCGGCCAAGCGCATGGTCGAGCGTCAGCGTCCGCAGGTGTGGGACGTTCTCGAAGAGGTCATCGCCGAGCACCCCGTGCTGCTGAACCGTGCACCCACCCTGCACCGGTTGGGCATCCAGGCGTTCGAGCCGCAGCTCGTCGAAGGCAAGGCCATCCAGCTGCACCCGCTCGTGTGTGAGGCGTTCAACGCCGACTTCGACGGTGACCAGATGGCTGTCCACCTCCCGCTGTCCGCCGAGGCCCAGGCCGAGGCACGCGTGCTGATGCTGTCGTCGAACAACATCCTCTCGCCGGCATCGGGCCGTCCGCTCGCCATGCCGCGTCTGGACATGGTGACGGGTCTGTACCACCTGACGCGTCTCGATGCCGGTGCTGTCGGCGAGCGCGTCGACGCATCGACCGATCAGGCCGAGTTCGGGGCGTACTCCTCCCCGGCCGAGGCTCAGATGGCCGTCGATCGCGGATCGCTGACCGTGCAGTCGCAGATTCGGGTTCGTCTCACCACGCAGCGCCCGCCGCGTGACATCGAGAACGAGCTGTTCCCCGAGGGCTGGAACCGCGGTGACGCATGGACCGCGGAGACCACTCTGGGACGCGTGCTCTTCAACGAGCTGCTTCCGGCGGACTACCCGTTCGTCAACGAGCAGATGCCGAAGAAGCGTCAGTCGACCATCATCAACGATCTCGCCGAGCGTTACCCGATGATCGTCGTCGCACAGACCGTCGACAAGCTCAAGGACGCAGGCTTCTACTGGGCCACGCGTTCGGGTGTCACCATCTCGATCTCCGACGTCCTCGTGCCGCCGGAGAAGCCGCAGATCATGGAGACCTTCGAGGCTCAGGCCGATCAGATCGAGAAGAAGTACCAGCGTGGCGCACTCGACAAGGTCGAGCGCAACTCCGCACTGGTCAAGATCTGGCAGGACGCGACCGAGCAGGTCGGTAAGGCCATGGAGGCCCACTTCCCCGACGACAACCCGATCCCGATGATCGTGAAGTCCGGCGCAGCCGGAAACATGACTCAGGTTCGCTCGCTCGCCGGCATGAAGGGTCTGGTGACGAACCCGAAGGGTGAGTTCATCCCGCGTCCGATCAAGTCTTCCTTCAAGGAAGGCCTGACGGTCCTCGAGTACTTCATCAACACGCACGGTGCTCGTAAGGGTCTGGCCGACACGGCGCTTCGTACCGCCGACTCGGGCTACCTGACGCGTCGTCTGGTCGACGTCTCGCAGGATGTCATCGTTCGGGAAACCGACTGTGGCACCGAGCGCGGCATCGTCACGACGATCGCCGAGAAGACCGCCGACGGCAAGATGATCCGCGACGCTCACGTCGAGACCAGCACGTACGCCCGCACCTTGGCGAACGACGCTGTCGACGAGAACGGCACGGTCATCGTCGCTCGTGGACACGATCTCGGTGACCCGGCCATCGACGCGCTGCTCGCTGCGGGCATCACGTCGGTGAAGGTTCGCTCGGTGCTCACCTGCACCACGGGAACCGGCGTCTGCGCCACCTGCTACGGCCGTTCGATGGCCACCGGCAAGCTGGTCGATATCGGTGAGGCCGTCGGTATCGTTGCCGCACAGTCCATCGGTGAGCCCGGAACCCAGCTGACCATGCGTACCTTCCACCAGGGTGGTGTCGCCGGAGATGACATCACCGGTGGTCTGCCTCGCGTGCAGGAGCTGTTCGAGGCACGTGTGCCGAAGGGCAAGGCTCCGATCGCTGACGTTTCGGGACGCATCCAGCTCGAGGACGGCGATCGTTTCTACAAGATCACCATCGTCCCGGACGACGGCGGCGAAGAGGTTGTCTACGACAAGCTCTCCAAGCGTCAGCGTCTGCGCGTCTTCAAGCACGACGACGGCACCGAGCGCCTGTTGGCGGACGGTGACCACGTCGAGGTCGGCCAGCAGCTCATGGAAGGTGCTGCCGATCCGCACGAGGTGCTGCGCGTGATGGGTCCTCGCCAGGTGCAGATCCACCTCGTCAACGAGGTCCAGGAGGTGTACCGGTCGCAGGGTGTGTCGATTCACGACAAGCACATCGAGACCATCGTGCGCCAGATGCTCCGTCGCGTGACGATCATCGACAGCGGCTCCACCGAATTCCTGCCCGGTTCACTCACCGAGCGCAGCGAATTCGAGTCGAGCAACCGTCGCGTCGTCTCCGAGGGTGGCGAGCCCGCAGCCGGACGTCCGGTCCTGATGGGTATCACCAAGGCGTCGCTGGCCACCGATTCGTGGCTGTCGGCAGCGTCCTTCCAGGAGACCACTCGTGTGCTCACCGACGCGGCTATCAACTGCCGTTCGGACAAGCTCATAGGTCTCAAGGAGAACGTCATCATCGGTAAGCTCATCCCGGCTGGTACCGGCATCAACCGGTACCGGAACATCACGGTGCAGCCGACCGAAGAGGCACGTGCCGCGGCATACGCGGTGCCGTCGTACGACGATCAGTACTACAGCCCGGACGGCTTCGGCCAGGGAACCGGTGCTGCAGTGCCGCTCGACGACTACGGTTTCTCCAACGAATACCGCTAGAGCGACTCCGTCGCATGTGACTGGAACTTCGTAGCCCACTACGAGTTTCCACTCACGACGACAGGGCGTGACCAACAAAGCCCCGCATCGACTTCGGTCGGTGCGGGGCTTTGTTCTATGTGGAGGGGGCGCGGTGAGTTTGCCGCGGCACTCGAGTCGGTACCGGTATGACCGAGCAAACACCCAGCACAATCGTGAATATCGGCGTGGCTATGTTCACCGTCGCCGATCAGGACGCAGCCCTCGATTTCTACTCCCGCGTTCTCGGGTTCGAGATTCGCGGTGATCTGCGCTTCGGTCCCGAAAGTGAATACCGGTGGTTGGAAGTGGCACCGCCGGGATCGACGGCGCGGCTCGCTCTCAACCCGCCGATGGGAGGTACACCCGGTGGCGGGTCCATCGGTGTCGAGACAGCTGACGTCGCGGCCGAGCACAAGCGGCTCAGCGCTCTCGGCGGCGTCGATCTCGACGACTTCATGGAAGAGGTGGACGGCGTGCCGCCGATGTTCGCCTTGCGAGATCCCGACGGCAATTCGATCTGGGTCGTCCAGACCTGATCCGGTCAGCCGACAACCTACGCGCGCTGCGATCGCGCCGCCGCTGCAACACCGATGAATGCGAGCGCCGCAAAGGTGAACAGCAGCAACTGCGCCGATCGCAGCGTCGACGGTTCTCCGAGGTTCACCAGGACGCCCGCCAGAGCTGCTCCGAAGGCGTTGGCGATCAGCTGAACAGTGTTGATCGCGGCCGAGGCTCGTGCGCCTTCGCCCGGTTCGGCGACCGATGTCATGGCACCGACGGCCAAGTGTGGCCACGCGATTCCGATTCCGACGCCCGCGACGAGCAGACCCACTACCCACGTGGTGATCGAACCGGGACCTGCCTGCTCGGTGAGAAACGCTGCCACGATGCATAATCCGGCGGCGACGAGGATCGGGCCGGCGATGACGATGCGTCGCACGACGCGTGGAGCGGTGGCCGACGCGCTCGGTATCTCGCCGAGGGTCCACCCGAGCGCCAGTGCGGCTCCGAGGAATCCGGCGGCCAGCGGTGCCAATCCGGCGAGACGTTGGCCGAACAGTGGGATGAAGGTCTCCACCGTGGACGCGACGGCGAGGACGACGATGGTCAGGTATATCCATTTCAGCGCGGACGCGCCGAAGGTCGACGGGGGGAGTACGCCGTGCGCTGCGCGACGGTCGGCGGCCACGAAGGCGATCAGCAGGAGTACTCCTCCCAGGACCATTGCCGCGGTGATCGCGAGGTTGGAGACCACGCCGGCGATGCTCACCAGCAGGGCAGCCGTGGTGAGCAGGGTCAGCGACAGTGTCGGTACCGGGCTGGGTTCGGTGGCTTCAGCGGTGTAGGCGGGCAGTGCTCGCGGGACGAGGGCAGCCATGGCCAGAGCTGCGAGAACGAGCACGCCGAATGCCATTCGCCAGGCTCCGAATTGGGCGAAGATGCCGCCGACGGCCGGTCCGGCGAACGTTCCCACACCCCACATGGCCGAGACCAGAGCCGCACCTCGCGTCCAGAGATGTTGCGGCAGTGCGGCATTGATGACGGCGTAGCCGAGTCCGGCCAATAGGCCACCTCCTGCGCCCTGAATTGTGCGGCCCACCAGTAAGAGTTCCATCGTGGGGCTGACGGCACACACGACGGTGCCGAGAGCGAAGACCGTCAGGCCGATCAGGTAGGCACCGCGAGGTCCGCGGGCGGCCAGAACTTTGCTGACCAGCATCGAGGAGATGACGGACGCAACGAGGAAAACCGTTGCAGTCCAGGCGTAGTAGCGCTGGCCGCCGATCTCGTCGATGGCCGTGGGGAGCAGGCTGGTCGTCAGGTAGACGTTCGTGGCGTACAGCGCGACGCCGCCGGCGAGAACGGTAGCGGTGCCGAGGTAGCGAGCGCCGAGCAGCTGTCGCCAGGTTCCGGTCGTGGATTGGGTGGGGGAGTGCATGGTGTTTAAGGCTAGGATCTCGAGTGCACTTGAGATCAACTCGTCGTGTCGGCTGGGAGGCAGCATGATCCGTATCAGTGACGAACTGTTGTCCATCGGGGAGGTCGCGGCCAGAACCGGTGCCGCAGTGTCCGCGGTCCGGTATTACGAGACTCTCGGGCTCGTGCCCGCCGAGCGGACGGCGGGCAACGTCCGAAAGTTTCCCCGTCACGCGATTCGGCGGATCTCGCTGATTCAGGTGGCGGTGCGGTTCGGAATACCGCTTGCCGAGGTGGCAGAGGTCTTTGCGTCCCTACCGTCGGGGCGCACCCCGAACAAGCGCGACTGGGCCAAGATTTCGGTTGCATGGAACCAGCGGTTGGAGGATCGGAAGCAGTCGATTGCGCGGATGCAGGAGCAACTCACCGGCTGCATCGGCTGCGGATGTCTCTCCCTCAACAAATGCAGTCTGCTCAATCCAGGCGACGAGCTGGGCAAGGCGGGCCCCGGGGCGCGGCTCATCTGACGCGTGCGTCGGCGGTGTCGGGTCTTGTGGGTGGCCGGCTATGGCTGGTCGATGAACGTGTACAGCTCGGTGATCAGGTTGTCCTTCACGACGACGAAGTCCTGGCCCGAGACTACGGCGGGGGCGTCGGGCGGCGACAGTGCCCAGGAGATTCGGGCGACGTCACCCAGGGCGGTGGGCTCGGCAGTGACGGCGAATGTCAGACCCTCGGAGGGCCCGACCAGCGCTCGAACAGCCTCGATGACCGACTCTCGCCCGGTGGCGGTGTTCTCGGCGTCGTAGAACACCGCGTCCGGGTGATATATGGACTCAATGAGTTCGCGTCGTTTCGCGTCGTCGTTCGTGTTGAATACTTCGACGACGTTGCGGCGTGCCAGCTCTGCGGGAGTGCTGCGATCCATGGTGTGCCCCTAGGGTTGGTGGTCGGGGTTCGGTGCGCCGGTGCCCCGGACCCAGCATCGCAGAAAGTACGTGACATGTCACCCAGTAACCCCGAAAGCACTCCGTGGTTGACGCCCATCGAGGAATCGGCGTGGCGCGCCTACATGGGTTTGTCGCTGCAGATGACGTTCGAGATGAACCGGCAGCTGACCGAGGAGCACGGTCTGTCCCTGGCCGACTATTCGGTGCTGGTCGCACTGGCGGACAGTCCCGACGGTCGTCGCCGGGTGACCGAACTGGCCGCCGAGATCGGCTGGGAGCGCAGCAGGGCCTCCCATCACCTCGCGCGGATGTCCACGCGAGGGCTCACCGATCGCGCTGTCTCGACTACCGACGGACGGGCCACGGATGCAGTGCTCACCGATGCAGGGAGGGCTGCTCTGAACGCATCGGCGGCGGGGCACGTCGACGTCGTGCGTCGCCTGTTCTTCGACGCGCTCGCACCCGAGGACGTCGCCACTCTCGAACCGCTTCTCACTCGTCTGCGAGACCACGTGCGAGCCAACGGGACACTGCCGCGGCCGCAGTGAGACACCTCCACCTCGGATGACGACCGGGCGTTCATCCGTGGTGACACACGGCCTCGAGGTCGATGCCGTTGAGGTCCCGCACGAAGGATCCGTAGTAGGTCGCGTGGTATTCCGGCTGTAGTCCTGGAGGCCGGAGTTCGGTCGCGCCCGCCGACAGTGCTGCCGCGTGGAATGCGTCGACTGTGGTGCGGTCCGGTGCGCTGAACGCGAGATGGGTGTGGGGGCCGATGGCCGACCCCGGTGCGTCGACGATCCAGAAGAAGGGCTTCACCTGCGCCCAGCCGAATGCGACCATGGCGAGCTGGTTCGCTTCGGGTGTGTGCGGCACGCGCATGATCTCGGTGATGCCGAGCGGTGCCAGAGCGGCACCGTAGAACTCGGCACTGGCGGCGAGATCGGCGACGCCGATATTGAGGTGGTCGATCTGGGATCCTGTGCGGTCGATGTTCGTCATGCCCTGACGATTCCCGAGATCGCGGACGGTTACGGTCCTGAATCGAATGGATCTACCGTGTTCATTTCTGCGTCGAATCGATGACGGATGTAGTTTGCCCGGGCACGAGAGTCTCGGGCAATGGTGAACCGAGGTAACGACGTCAGGATCGGTCGCGACATTTCTCTGCGGGCCGGAGCCACTCGTCGACAGTTTTTGACGTGGAGTGCGTTGGTGGGGGCGCTGGCCTTCACGCCCGAGCTCGCGGGGACATCCGCGACTGCAGGTGCGCAGTCGGTGATCACCCCCGACTATCCCTTCCGTCTCGGTGTTGCCTCCGGCGATCCGTTGCCCGATTCGGTGGTGCTGTGGACCAGACTCGCCACCGATCCGTTCGCCCCGCTGGGCGGCATGACGCCCGGCGTGGTGCCGGTCCAGTGGCAGGTCGCTGCCGATGAAAAGTTCGGTCGTATCGCAGCGCAGGGTGTCGAGCTGGCAACCGAATTCGACGGTTGGTCCGTTCACGTCGATGTGCGGAGGCTGGAGCCGGCGCGCGAGTATTTCTACCGTTTTCTGGTCGGCCCACATGCGAGTCCCGTCGGTCGCACCAAAACTGCACCGGCACTCGGGCAGCCGCTGAGCACGCTCGATTTCGCCTGGGCTTCGTGCCAGAAGTGGGAGGACGGCTACTTCGGTGCGTACCGGGACCTGGCGGCCTCGAATCTCGATGTGGTGTTCTTTCTGGGCGACTACATCTACGAGTACGCGATCAAGAACGAGGGTGCGCGGGCGGGCGAGCCGCGCACCGAGTCGGCGGCCCGAGAAACCATGGTGCTGGCCGATTATCGTGATAGGTACGCCCTGTACAAGGCAGACGAGAACTTGGCGGCGGCACATGCGTCGGCACCGTTCGTCTCGACGTTCGACGACCACGAGGTGGACAACAACTGGGCCTCGCAGATCAGCCAGGACAACGACGATCCACGAGAGTTCCTGCTACGCAGGGCCGATGCGTTCAAGGCGTGGTGGGAGAACACTCCGGTGCGCGCGAACCTGCGGCCCGTCGGCCCGGACATGAAGGTCTACCGCCGGTTCTCGTTCGGTGATCTGGTGGATTTCTCGGTGCTCGACACCCGGCAGTACCGCAGCGATCAGGCTCATGGAGACGGTGAGCACGCGCAGGACGCCGAGACGGCGGATCCGGCGCGCACCATTACCGGTGCGGCACAGGAACAATGGATCCTCGACGGATTCGCGTCGCCGTCGAGGTGGAACTTCCTGGCGCACCAGACCGTCATGTCCGATCTCGCGCAGGGGCAGGGCAACGACCGCAAGGTCGGCATGGATCCGTGGAGCGGCTACGAAGCGTCCCCGCATCGAATTCTCGACGGAGCCAGGGATCGTGGCACGAAGAACGTGGCGTCGATCGTCGGCGACATCCACCGGACGATCGTCTCGGAGTTGCGACGCGACTACCAGGATCAGGTCTCGCCGTTGCAGGGAGTCGAGATCGCCACCACGTCGATCGCGTCGGGCAAGGACGGTGCCGACATCGACAAGACCGGTGCTGCGATCGCCGACGGTTCACCCCACGTCAAGTACGGAAATGCCCGTCGGGGCTACCTGCGCAGCACCCTGACACCCACCGAATGGCGTTCGGAGGTAAGGGTTCTCGATGCCGTGTCGACGCCGGGTAAGCCGGTTCGCACGGCCATGACGGTCACCGTTCCCGAGGGGCGGCCGGAGATTCAGCTGGGGTAGCGCCTGGTGCCGCAGGCTCATCCCGTGCCGAATGTTCGGATCATGGACCACACCTCGGGCCCCTCACTCGGTGTGGCGTGGCTCGAAACACGGAACCCGGCCCGCTCGTACAGGCGCACGTTGCGCAGATCCGATGTGTCCAAGGCCAACCCGGAGGCACCACGTTGCTGTGCTTCCTCGACGGCCTTCGCGAGCAGTAGTCCGCCGATCCCGTGCCCTTGCCGATGCGGTTGCACGCCGAGCGTTTCCAGTGTCCATGACCCCGGTGCTGCGTCGCTGGAGGACAGTCGGTCGATCCGATCTCCGTGTAGCTCGATGATCCGCGCGATGGATTCGTCACCGGGTGGAGGGGCATCTGCGGGCAGTAGAGCCGCGACCCCGGCGTAGTCGGCGGTGAGCAATACGATTCCGTGTCGATGCGCATGTTGTAGGTACAGCTGCTGGAGTTCCTGCAGCGTGGCCAGGTAGTCCTCGGCCGGGATCACCCATCGCGTCCATGGGTAGTCGGCAAATGCGTCGCGCAGTGTGTCGGCCGCAGGCAGCAGATCGTGGTTTTCGGCGAGTCGGGTGGCGGGATGGTGCATGGGTAAACCTCTGGAAAGACGGCTCAGCGCCCGTCGGCGATGATCTGTGTGACGTTGCGTTCGGCGAGTGCGGTGATGGTCAGTGACGGGTTGGCGGCACCGGTGCTGCCCGGGATCAGGGCACCGTCGACGACGTAGAGCCCGGGGTGGCCCTTGACGCGACCGTAATCGTCGGTGGCGTCGCCGAGTACTGCGCCGCCCAGGGGGTGCGCGGTGAAGGTGTCGTCGACATCGCGGGTGAACGGTTCGGCGGCGACGATGGTGCCGCCGGCCTGCGCCATTCGATTCTGCACGGCGCGTAGGGCTTCGACGGTGTCTCGGCTGCCACCCTTGGGCCAGTTGAGGGTCAATCTGTTTGCGGCGGAATCAAATCCGAAGTTTCCCCGCAACGGGTCGATGGTCATACCGAGTGAGCCGAGGAAGCCCATGTTCACGGGAACGCCTGGGGTGTACCAGTTCTCGACGGTCAGGGGCAGTCCGGAGTCGTCGACGATGCGGGATGCGCAGGGCGCAGCCTGTGGTCCGGCAGACATCGGTCCGAGGGACCTGGTCATCGAGGCGTCGCCGTTGGTGCCCCAGCCGGTGCCGACGAATTCGTTGAGGCTCGACAATGCTCCGGTGGTGCGTGCGCGCATCAACAGTTCGGTGGTACCGATGGATCCGGCCCCGAGGACGAGGGTGTCGCACGTGAGTGTCCGGGTCTCGACGATGTTGCCGAACGGGTCGAGGCGTTCGATGTCGACGCGGTAGCGGCCGCCGGATTCGCTGCCGATCGCTGCGACGCGGTGGCTGTGGCACACCGTCGCGTTACCGGTGGCTTCGGCTTGGGGGATGTAGTTCTGGGTCAGGTCGTGCTTGGCACCGTTGGAGTTACCGAAGGTGCTCTCACCGACGGTGGCGGACGGCCGGGAGCGGCCGGCGATCTCGTCGCGCACGACGTTCCAGTTCCAGTTGCCGTCGACTGCTTCGGGGCGGAAGCCTGCGCGGCGGGCGTGATCGTCCCAGGTTCGTGAGTGAGCGAAGTTGGGGCTGTTGTAGACGTCCTCGGGCATCGCCGAAGGCCGGAGCATGGAACGGGCCTTGGGATACCAGGTGGCTGCCATCTCGTCGTAGTTCAGGCGTCCGCCGAACGAGAGGTCGAAGAATTTCTTGTTCGGTGCGATGGTGACGCCGGTGTACACAACGGATCCGCCGCCGACGGCCGCGCCGCGCCAGACCGAGAGGTTCTCGTAGCGGGTGGTGTCCAGGACGCCGCCGAAGAGATCGACCGGTCCGACGGGGAGACCGGTGATGTTGGTGAACGAGTTCTGCTGCCACAGTCCGCGGCCGTCGGCCGTCATGTCCGCCGTGAAGATTTCGCGCCAGGGGTCGCGCGGCCAGCGCAGTCCGCGCTCGAGGACGGTCACCGCGGTGCCGGCCTGAGCCATGCGTAGGGCGGCGGCGCTGGCTCCGAAGCCGGAACCGATGACGATGACGGGCGAGTGGTCCGGTGGCCGGGGAGGGTCGGCGAACAGTTCGGGTACCAGCGACCGGATGCGGTCTGCTCCGATCGGCAGAGCGCCGGCGACGGGGGATCCGGCCAGTCCGGTCGAACTCAGGACCGGGGCTGCAGCGGCACCGAGCATTCCGGCAGCGGCCAACCGCAACAGTTGCCTTCTATTCACGGCAGTACTTCCCCCTCGGACACCTCGCGGACAGCGCTCCCGATTCTGTCGTGTTTGCGACAAGAAAGCCAACGGTCCGGTCGTATTTCGGGACGGCTCCCAGCTCGGCCTCAGGTTTGCCTGCCAGACTCCGCTCATGGTGTCGGCATCGGTGGCTGTATTACTGCTCGTCGTGGCGGTTATGGGGGTCGTCGCGCACCTGGTCGACGGACGTGCGCAGCCGATGGCGGTCGCTGCGGCTTTGGCGCATGTCCTCATGCTCGCGGCCGTCCCCGGAACTCTGTTGGCGGGTGTGGCCTTCGGTGGGTGGGGGCTGACGGCAGGACTGGCGGTCTGTGCCGCGGCGGTCGCGACCCAGTTCCGGCTCCGCTACCGCCGCGTCGCCTCAAGGCCGAGCGACTCGGACCTGACGGTGCTGCACGCAAATATCTGGCTCGGCCAGGCCGATCCGGATGCGTTGATCGCGCTCGTCGAACACCACCGACCGGATGTGCTCACTCTCGTCGAGCTGACGCCCGAGGCAGATGCGAGTCTTCGACCCAGGCTGTCCGAGCTGTTACCGCACGCCCACGTCAGCGCTGGACCTGGAGGGAACGGAACCGGCATCTACAGCCGATTCCCACTCGCCGACGAGCAGCGGCACGACGGCTTCGTGACCGAACTGCTGTCGGCTCGGGTACAGATGCCGGGTCGGCCGCTGGTGTTCGCGGTGCATCCTGTTCCGCCGTGGCCGCGGGAGCCGTCTGAATGGGTACGTGAGCTCGGGCTGCTTCGGCAGCTGCTGGCCAAGATCCCCGCCGACGACGGACCCGTCGTGGTGGCCGGGGACTTCAATGCCACGCAGGACCACCGGCGCTACCGCGACCTGCAGGACGGCCGATTCGTCGACGCCGCGGTGGCCACCGGAGCCGGCATGCTCAGGACGTATCCGGCGCACACCTGGCACCCGCCGGTCATTGCCATCGACCATGTTCTGGTGGCAGACATGGGGGTTCGTTCGGTGGAGGCCGTGACCGTCCCCGGCTCCGACCACCGCGGCATCCTGGCGCGATTGGCTTTCTTACCGAACCCGGGCTTTCCGAACTAGGGCTGGGCCGGCAACTGCTGCAGCGACCACTTGTTGCCGTCGAGGTCCGCGAAGTACACGAATGTTCCCCAGCCCTCGTCCTTCGGCTCCTCGACGGTCAGGCCCACCGCGGTGAGGTGGTCGTAGGCCTCCTGGGCACTGTCGACGACCATCAGAATGCCTGCGCCGGCACCGGGTTCGGCGTCGGTGATGCCCTCGCCGATGGCGATGGAGCACGCCGATTCCGGAGGGGTGAGTTGGACGTACCGAATGCCTTCCCACGGGCGTGCGTCGTGGTCGGCATCGAACCCGATCGAGGTGTAGAACTCCTTGGCGCGGTCGACGTCGGTGACAGGGACGGTGATGAGTTCGATCTTCATGGTGAGAGTCATGCAGCAATGATGAGCCCCATTGCGGACACATTCGGTCCGCGATGAGCAGGTCGTTCCGAGAAATATGCCCGACGCCTCGCCGGTTGCAGCTGATGTGTTCTTCTCACTGCTCGACCGATCCCGCACGAGGGCAGGCGTCGACGACGCCGCGGCGCTCCGTCACACCGTCGAACGCGGCGTGCACGCCGAAAAGCTCGGGCTGCACCGGTTCTGGGTGGCCGAGCATCATGCTGTACCCGGTATCGCTTCGGGCGCGCCTGCAGTTCTCGCAGCGGCGGTGGCGTCGCAGACCTCGCACATTCGCGTCGGATCCGGCGGGGTGATGCTGCCGAACCATCAACCGCTGATCGTGGCCGAGCAGTTTCTGATGCTGGAGTCGCTGTTTCCGGGTCGGGTAGACCTGGGCGTCGGGCGGTCGCTCGGGTTCACCGAGCCTGTGCGCGCTGCCCTGCGTCGAGACCGTGACGCCCCGGATACGTTCGAGGCCGACATCGCCGAACTGCGGTCGTATCTCGACGGGTCCGGTCCTGTGACTGCGCGGCCGGCAACCGCGCCGCCGCCGATGTTCGTGCTCGCGACCGGTGCCGGGCTCGAGGTCGCCGCCCGCGCCGGGCTGCCGGTGGTCGTCGGTGGTCCGGTGTTGCGCGGGGACGACCCACTGGCGCTGTATCGCAAGCACTTTCGGCCGAGTTCGCAACTGTCGGATCCGTACGTGATCGTCTCGCTCGATGTGACGATCGCCGCGGACGCGGCAGACGCGCGCCGTCTCGCACTCCCGGAGGCATGGGCGATGGCGCGATCGCGGCGCGAGGGCGAATTTCCGGCGCTCGAACCCGCCTCGTCGATCGACGAAACGCGGTGGACGCCGCGCACCCGAGATCGGATCGAATCGTCCTTGGATGCAACCATCCTCGGCACGGCCGAGCAGGTCCGGCCCCGGCTCGACGAGCTGATCGAGCGCACCGGAGCGGACGAGATCATGGCCTCCACGTCGACGTTCGACCGGGCCGAACTGTTTGCGGCGGACGCCGCTCTCGCTCAGCTCTCCGCCGCTGTTTCTTGAACCGGAGCTGTGGGCTGAACCGGAGCTGTGGGCTGGGCCGGTGCCGTATCGGCGAGCGCGGCAACCAGATCGCGTTGAATGTCGGTGGCCGGCACGGTCGCGTCGACCACTGCCGAGACCGGTAGTCGCAGCCGACGGTCGGCCTCGGTGCGAAAGACGAGGCCGGTTTTGGGTGTGCTCTCGGCCGTGCTGGCGTAGAGGATCGACCAACATTGCGGGTGGTTGAGCAGTTCGGCGCTCGCGGTGTGATCGGACGCCACCGGCGGACCGAAGGTCAGTGGAAGCCCACTGCGTTTCATCTCGCGTTCGATGACGCGGTGCAACAGGATCTGCTCGCTTCGTTTGGGCAGCAGCAGTGGGAATTCGGCGAGTTGGCTCAGGCTCGGGTTGGGTTCCCCGGCCAGGGGATGGCCCTCTGCGAGGACGACGACGAGGTCCTCGGTCCACAGTTCGGTGACGTGCAGACCGGAGCGTTCGACGCTGCCGCGGATCAGTGCCACCTGGCAGTCACCCGACGTCACCGCTTCGATCTGTTCTGCGAATCGTTTGAGAACGAAGTCGATCTCGGCGTCGGGATGGCGTTCGCGTACCGCGACGATTGCCGAGATGGCGTTCGCGGCGAACGTCATGTTTCCGGTGAGGCGGAGTTGGTTTCGACGCCTGGTCGTCAGCGCCAACGCTGCCTGTTCGAGCTCCACCATGTGGCGGGCGATGGACACCAATTGTGCTCCGACGACGGTCAATCGGACTGTGCGCGAGGTGCGCTCGAACAGCGGCTCACCGATCTCGCGTTCGAGCTTGGAGATCTGCAGACTGATCGCCGATTGCGAGACGTAGCACCGCTCGGCGGCACGGGAGAAGTTGAGTTCTTCCCCGACCGCGAGGAAGTACTTCAGTTGCCGCAGCTCCACGGCGACCTCCATTCATGAGTTCTGCTCATGGATGCTATTTCAACTTTCGCGTTGATAGCGCAGGAACGGCGGAGTTTCATGGAGGTAGTTCTGCGATCTACAAGAAATGTGTGCTCGGAAAGGGAAGTGCTGTGAAAACGTACGACGTCGTCATCGTGGGTTCGGGATTCGGAGCGTTGGCCGCGGCCAAGGCTCTGGGCAAGGCCGGTGTGACGTTCTCTCTGATCTCCAGCACCACCGAGCACCTGTTCCAGCCGCTGCTCTACCAGGCGGCAACCGGGATGATCTCGACGGGCGAGATCGCCCCGCCGATCCGGCGCATTCTGGCGCAGTACGACTCCGCCGATGTGCGTCTGGGCCGAGTGGTCGACGTCGATCCCGAGAGTCATCAGGTCACCTACGTCGGTGGCGGCGAACGCCACACCATCGGTTTCGGTCGCCTGATCGTCGCAACCGGAGCCACTCAGGCCTACTTCGGCCGAGACGAGTTCAAGGACCGCACCTTCGCGCTCAAGACAGTCGACGACGCAATCGCCCTGCGTGAGCAGATTCTGAGCTGCTACGAAAAGGCGCACCAGACCACCGATCTCGACGTACGCAAGGAACTGCTCAGCTTCGTGGTCGTCGGTGCAGGCGCGACCGGCGTCGAACTGGCCGGCCAGATCCGGGATCTCGCGCACCGCTACTTCGCCGGCTCGTTCCCCGATATTGGACCCGACGACGTCACGGTCACCCTCGTCGACGGTGTGAAAGAGGTACTCCCCGCTTTCGGCGGCAAGCTCAGTGCCTATGCCCGCACCAAGCTCGAGAAGTCGGGCGTCGACGTCGTCACCGGTGCCATGGTGACCGATATCGCCGACGACGTCGTGACGGTGCAGGACGTCGACACGAAGACCTCGCGTACCTACCCGGCCAAGACCGTTATCTGGTCGGCCGGCGTTCAGGCCAGTGAGCTGGCGGCGACGATCGCCGAGCGCACCGGGTGCGAGACCGATCGGGCCGGTCGGTTGCTCGTGCACGACGACCTCACCGTCGGTACCGCGAAGGACATCTACGCGATCGGCGACGTGACCTCGCTGCACAAGCTGCCGGGACAGTCGCCGGTCGCGATGCAGCAGGGTCGCCACGTAGCCAAGACGATCATCGGAAAGGTCGACGCAGGAACGCCGTTCAAGTATGTCGACAAGGGCAGCATGTCGATCGTGGGCCGATTCAGTGCGGTGGCTCGACTGTTCGGCAAGGTCGACATGTCCGGACCGATCGCTTGGTTGATGTGGCTCGCGGTGCACCTGATGTACCTGGTGGGCTTCCGCAATCGTTACGTTGCAGTGGTGTCGTGGATGACGTCGTACATCGGCGACAAGCGACCGCACTTCCAGTACACCGACAAGTCCGGGTCGATGCTCGAACTTGCCGACGAGACATCTGACGACGAGGAACGTTCAGCGGCTTAGGGTTCGGATAGGGCTAGCTGCTCACCAGACCGTTGCGGTAGGCCCAGATCACCACGTGCACTCGGGTGCTGACCTCGAGTTTGCGGCAGATGTTGCCGATGTGGGTCTTGACCGTACTCTGCTCGAGTCGCAGTGATCGGGCGATCTCGCTGTTGCCCAGCCCTGTCGCGAGCAATTGCACCACCTCCATCTCCCGGAGGCTCAGATCATGTTGTGGGGCAGCGCTTCTCGCCGATCGCTGTGGTGCCCCGCGTCGCGCGAACTCCGCCATCAACCGCGGGGTGACGCGCGGCGACAGGGCCGCTCCGCCGGCGGCGACGGTCGTCACGGCGTCGATGAGCTCGTCCGGATCTGCGTCTTTGAGCAGAAATCCGGATGCACCGCTGTCGAGTGCGGCGAACACGTACTCGTCGAGATCGAAGGTGGTGACGACGATGATGCGAACATCGTCGAATCGCGCCAGGATTTCCCGTGTCGCGGTGAGTCCGTCGCCGTTCGGCATCCGAATGTCCATCAGTACGACGTCGGGCTGCATCGCCGAGACCTGTTGAACGGCATGACGTCCCGACGAGGCGTGTCCGACGACCTCGATGGTGGAATTGCCGGCCAGGAACAGCTCGAATCCCTGCCGAACCACGGGTTGATCATCGACGATCAGTACTCTGATCATGCCGATACCCCGTCGGGACGCGAGATTTTGCCGTTGACCGGTAGTTGCGCGCGCACCACCCAGCCTCTGCCGTCGGCGAGCTCATTGGGCCCGGCTTCCAGCGTCCCGCCGAACAGGGCTGCTCGCTCCCGCATGCCGGGAATGCCGAATCCCTGACCCGAGGAATCGTCATGACCGGAGGTGGGGGAGGCAATCGTGTTGGAAACGGTCACCTCGACATTCGAGGCTCCAGTGCTGACCAGGACCCGCGCGGCGCAACCGGGCGCGTGGCGTCGAGCATTGGACAGTGACTCCTGCACGATGCGAAAGCACGTCAACTGCACCGCGCTGTCCATGCGGGCTGCGTCGCCAGTGACCTCGAAGTCGATGGAGGCGAACGACATTCGAGACTGTTCGACGAGGTCGGTGATATCGGAGATCATGGGCTGTGGTGCGCCGCCGTCATTGTCGGTCGGGCGCAGGATGCCGACAATTTGGCGGAGACTGTCGAGGGTGCGCTGACCGTGTCCGATTGCGCCGGTGAGTAGTTCGCGTGCCTGCTCGGGGTCGCTCGTGATGAGAGTCCTCGAAGCCTTGGCCTGGATGAGCATGCCGGTGAGGTGATGGGCTGCGACGTCGTGCAATTCGCGTGCCATGGTGCGCCGCTCGTTGTCCAGAGCTGTCTCCAGGCGTTCCCGGTGCGCCGATTCGGCCCGCCCCAGTGCCGCCTCGCTCTCCAGTTCCTGGGCCCGGCCACGTGCGATGTATTTACCCAGCGCGATGAGCACCGTGTAGTTGATGGCCAGGTTGGCGATCTGTTCGGCCACCACTCCGACGGTGCCGCCAGGTCCGGCTGCGGCGTCGGGAAAGGACAGGCGTGTATCGACGCTGACCAGGATCTCCAGTATCAAACCTGCGCCGAGGGGAACGAAGAGTCGCGGGCCGCTCACGCGAATTGCCAACGCGGCGATGGCGAACCAGTACAGGGGAGTGAAACCCAAAGTGCGCTCGGGTAATACGAGGATGAGTGCCACGCTGATCGCGACCACAGCCGAGTACGAGAAGACAGGGTAGGTCCGGCGGACGCAGGTCGCCGCTGTCATCGCCAGTACTGCGACGACACTTACCGTGATCAGGGCCGGGCTCTCGACGAGTTCGTCTCTGGTGTCGCCGACCATGCCCGTCGAGAGTTGGAATGCGGCGTAGACGACGGTGGCCAGCAGCATCTCGACGGGCAGGACCACCGGATTATGCGGCCGCCAGGAAGGGCGGAACGTGTTCGGTATCCGGGACCTGCCCATGATCAGCGTCGACTCCGTTCTGCTGCAGTGTCTTTCGAGACTACTGCAGTATCTTTCGCGTGCCCATGGCTCTTGGTTCCCAGCACCCACAGCGGTCCGGTGACGAACCAGAAGAACGTGATGACGCCGAGCGGTTGCACCACTGTTTTCAACGCTGCTGCCTGCTCCGAGTCTGCCACGGTGGCCGCCAGCACGTAGGTGATAGCCAGCGCTATCGCGGCAGCGCACAGCCATTTCACGAATCCTCGGATCTCGTTGCGGTAGGCCTGCGGTCCGGTCTTGGCTGGCGTGGACGGTGCCGGTCCTCCCGCAAACCGGTGGGCGAAGCGCACGTCCAGCCAGGCCACAGTGGAGTGTGCGAACACGAGGGTCCAACCGAGGTAGATACCGGCGAGACGGTGAGCGAACTCGACCTCCCCACCGCGATGCAAATCGACGGCGACGGCAGCGACGAGGACGAGATCGAGGACCGGAAGCAGCGCCAGCACGACGGTGCTGGCTCGCCGCATCCTAGCCAGGTAGCGCAAGCACAGGCCGCCGAGGACCAGTACCCAGAAACCGACTTCGCAGACGGCGATGGTGAGCAGAATCGGATTGTCCATGGGCCGATCTCACGCGAGTCGACTCTGATGCGACACCCCGCCGAGGCGTCGTAGCTGGTGATTCCTACCGACGTACGACGCGGCAGTCCACCGAAAGTCGTAGTAGGCCGCGCTACTGTGGAAATTACGCATACGGGACACGAAAAGGGAGTCGACGATGGCAGGCAAGAAGATCGACAGAGTCCATGCACAGTCCGCGCTGGAAACGGTTCGCGAGAATCCCGGTATTGCATTGA
Organism: Rhodococcus sp. 05-2255-1e; assembly: GCF_002259025.1. Lineage (NCBI taxonomy): Bacteria > Bacillati > Actinomycetota > Actinomycetes > Mycobacteriales > Nocardiaceae > Rhodococcus > Rhodococcus sp. 05-2255-1e. The sequence goes on from NZ_NOZE01000009.1 coordinate 936,556, forward strand.
TTGCCGCCGCACCTGCATTGGTGGTGCTCGCGGTGGTGTGGTGGCTTCTCGGATTTCCCGCCGCGCTGATTCTGCTGATCGCCGCAGGCGGTGCCGGCTACCTGTATCTCCGGAACCGTTAGTCGGGTCTACGCGCCGTCGGAATCGGCGCGGGGGATGCAGAATTCGGTGATCGTGGCGGTACTCGCTGCCAGCTCGGCCCAGCTGCATTCGGTGGTCAGCACAGCGATCGCCGAGGTGGGGAAGCGGTGTCGCACTTCGCGGGCCACGTCGGTGTCGTCGTCGACGGCCAGTTCGAGTGCCGTCCACGGAATTCCGGGCTCGTGCCCGACGACCAACAGTGTCGAGACGGTCACGTCGTCGAAGTAAGTGTCCGCCAGTTTGATTTCGTCGATGATTTCGTCGGCCGAACCACCGTAGATGTCTCGCTCGAAGCGGGTGGGTGCATCGCCGAGGCCGGTGGCGGCCAAGGTCTCGCGAGTCCGCAGAGCCGTCGAGCACAACACGGCGTCGACGGAGCCGACGTGCTCGGTGATCCAGGCTCCCGCCAGTCCTGCTTCCCGTTGGCCGCGTGGAGCCAGTGGCCGCTCGTGGTCGGGCACGCCGTCGGGGTAGCCGGATTTTCCGTGCCGCATCAGCACGAGAGTCCTAGTGGTCGCCATGCCGTCCACCGTAAACGGTCAGGGCAACCTCGTCGGGAACGACGTTCACCGGCTCGGGGAAAACGAACTTCCGCATTGCCCACCACCGGAAGGCGGTGGCGAGCAGGGTGCCGACAATGGAGCCACTGACGAAGTCCGCGATGTTCTCGGTGATGAAAGACACGTTGGGAGCGCGCAGATCCAGCACGTAACTCGACACCCAGAGCGGCAATTGGTTGATGGCCAGACCGGTCCCGGCGACGGCGAAGAACAGCGCTGCTTCGTGATGGCGACGTCGTCCGCCGCGGGCAGTGAACGACCATTCCCGGTTGAGAACGTACGAGACGATCGTCGCGATCAGCACGGCCAGAACATTCGCTGTCACCGGCTTGTCCTGCAGGATCGTCCACTTCAAGCCGAAGAACAGCACGACGGTGACGACGAAGGTGATTGCTCCGACGATGAGGAACTTCAGAGCCTCGGCGTGCTTGACGAGGGGCGCGAGCCAACGTTCGGGAACGTGGTCGGTGAGGCGGTCGGACACATGCATCCCATCGACGTTACCTCGAGTAACGGGTTGGGTAGTCCCATCAACGATAGGCTCGCGGCACTATGGGCCGCCCGAAAACCAGTGCTCGCTTGTCCGTTCTGATCGTCTTCTTCGTCAACGGCGCGGTGTTCGCCAACTGGGCACCCCGCATTCCCGAGATCCAGAACTCGTTGTCCATCGATGTAGCCACGCTGGGTCTCGCTCTCGCCGGGGTCGGTCTCGGCGGGCTTGCCGCAGCACCCGTTGCCGCCGTGCTGGTACACCGATTCGGCAGTCGGTGGGCTGTTCTCGCGTCGGGACTGTCGTTATGCGGGGCGTTCGTGCTCCCCGCTGTGGCGGTGTCGTGGTGGACGTTGCTGGCAGCTCTGGTCCTGCTCGGCGGTGCCGATGCGGTGATGGACATTTCCATGAACGCCCAGGGAGTTCTCGTCGAGGAGCGCGCCGGTCGGTCTTTGCTCAGTGGCTTTCATGCCGCGTGGAGCGTCGGGGCTGTGGTGGGCGGAGTGACGGGTTCTGCGGCCGCGGGTGCTCGCCTTCCGGTCGTGGTGCACTTCGCCTTCGTGGCGGTGGTGCTGGTTCTTGCGCTCGCGGCGGTCGGCCGGGGTCTGCTGGGTCCGGATGCGCGGCCGGATGAGTCCGCCGACGGCCCAACTCCTCAGCCGGCCGTCGGCCGTCCGATTGCGGCGCTGGCCATGCTCGGCGCGGTGGTTCTGCTGGCCGGCCTGATGGAGGATTTTCCGCAGTCCTGGAGCGCGGTGTACATGACGACCGAGCAGGGGGCCGGTCCTGGCGCTGCCGGTCTGGCGTTCGTGGCGTTCTCGGTGGCCATGTTGGTGGGACGCCTGGTGGGTGACCGGATAGTGGACCGCTTCGGACCGGCGTCGGTACTGACGGGTGGCGCAGCGCTGGTAGCGGTCGCATTTGCGGGCATCACGGGGCTGTCGGTGCTCGCCGTCGACGTGCCTGTTCTGGTCATTGCCGCGTTCGCGGTCGCCGGCCTGGGGTCGAGTCCGCTGTTTCCCATCGTGTTCAGCCTGGCTGGACGGCTTCCCGGTGTGTCGTCGGCTGCGGCGATCTCGACCGTCTCGCTGATCTCGCGTGCCGGATTTCTGCTGGCACCGTTGGTGGTCGGGCGGGTCGTCGAGGCATCGGGCTTCGGGTCGGTATTGGCTGCGATCGCTGCCGCGGGCGTCGTCGTCGCGGTGATCGGGTGGCTATACGGCCGCAAATTTCCCGTGGACTCGGCTCAGGACTGTGGCTCCAGATAAGTGCGTAACAACCGACGTACCTCGTCGGCCGTGAGTTGCTCGGGATACGTCACCGCCTGCAGTGTCAGTCCGTCGATATAGGTATGCAGTTCGGCCGCGGCATGTTCGTCGACAGTGCTGTCGAATGTGAATGCGGGGGAGTCCGGTCGATCGAGATCGTGCAGGTGCGCCCACGCGAGCCGGCACAGGTACCGGCTGCCGAACCACCCGGCCGTTTTGAGGGCGGCGAGTCGCTCGTCGAATCTGGCACGCACGAGCGCTTCCAGCCACACCGATGCCTCGGCACGGCGGTCCTCGTCGAGTGGCAGTAGTTCCTCGAGGACTCGGATCGCGCGAACCAGGCCGTCACCGCCGGCCGGATGCGCCTCCAACCGATGTACGACGCGTTGCGTCATGGCCTCGGCCGCGAAGAGGACAAGTTCTCCTTGATCGGAGAAGTAGTACCGCAGTGATCCAGGGGAGACGCCGGCTTCGGCAGCGACACTGCGTACCGTCGCCCCGTTCATTCCTGCTCGTTCGATGACACGCCACACGGCGGCGACGATCTCCGCTCGGCGTGCGTCGTGGTCGACGATCTTCGGCATCGGTCTGTTCTAGCACGAGAGCGTTTTTTCGACACGACTGTGCTGAAACCGTGTTACGGTACAGCTGTGTTAATTAAGCTCGCCGGGCTTGCGCTGGTGGACAGCATCGGAGTCGGGACACTTGCAGTTCCGTTATGGATGATGCTGCGGCCGTCGTTTCGGGCAGGTGTCGTTCTGCTCCATCTGGGTGTGTTGGGGCTGCTGTACCTCGGGGTCGGTATCGCCGTCTGGGCGGCCGCCGACGGCCTGAGGGTGGCGATTCCTGGCGACGCGTGGATTCGGTTGGCGGTGGGTGTTGTAATCCTGCTCGTGGGGGTGGTCTGCGACCGTCGGCGTCGAGTCCCCAGCAGTGCGTGGTGGACGCGGCCCCCGGGAAGTGTTCGCGGGGTTGTTCTGCTCGCGGTCGCTGTGGGCGCGGTGGAGGTGGCGACGATGCTGCCCTACTTTTCGGCAATTGCCATCGTGGGAGATGCGGACCTGGGGCGGTTGTCCTCGGTGTCGATTCTGGCGGCGTACGTGCTTGTGATGCTGTCGCCTGCCCTCGTCCTGCTGGCTGTCGGAGTGGTTGCGCAGGAGCGTATTTCGTCGGTCACGCGACCGCTGGTGCGGCGCGTGGACCGTTGGACCGGCGACGTAGCGGCAACGGTGTCGATCGTGGTGGGCGCGCTACTGGCCGCGAATGCGGCGATCGAACTGAATCTGGTCTGACCTGGTTGTGGTCCGAATCGATGAAAGGGAAGCGATGAAGGTACGAGAGGCCCGCAGCGTCGTCATGATTGTCGTCGGAGCTGTGCTGGCGCTGTTCCTCTGGGACCAGCACATGTTCTGGTTCCAGGGTGGCCCGATCGGCTGTGTTCTGATGGTGCTCGCGATGCTGGACCTATGGGACTCGCGTCGCGGCACGCCGAAAAAGGGGCTACTCGCGGAACTGCGAGACGACATCGTAGGAACGGAGGATTCGAGCGATGCATCCGAGCGTGACACTCGGCCGTGAGCGGCACCGCCGGTTCGTATCGCCGGGACCAAACTGATTTCTCGGCCGAGGCGTGATAAACAAGCTGTTCGGCGATCTGTATCGAGCGGAATGGTGGTGGTCTGGTGACGACCGGTGTCGACGCGGGGCTTCGTGCTCGCTCGCCTCGGAGTGGTCTGACTGCTGCCGGTACCGCCGTGATGGTTGCGGCTCTGGTGGTCGGGTGGGTCGTCGTGTATTTCATCGGCTTGGTGGGTGCGCTGTGGCGTTTTCGTGAGCCGCATGCGCCGGCACCGATCCTCACGATGCACGAGCAGTGGACCGATCTCGCGGTCGGCGCACTGCAGGTCGTTGTGGGGGCGATCGCGATCGGCGCGGTGTATCTCGCACGGCGACGGACTTTGCCGGCGGTGCTGCCTCTGCGGCATGGCTCCGCGCGCGAGGCTGCGTTGACTTGGTGTGCTGCGATCGGCGCGGCGTCGGCGATAGTGCTCGTATTGTCGCGACTGAATATCGTTCGGTTCGGGTTCTCTATCCCTGCCTCTGTCGAATCGGATTGGCTTGCAGTCGTTTCGGCGCTCGCTGTCGGTCTGAGGGAGGAGCCGATTCTGGTGGCTCTGCCGGTTCTGCTGTTGGTGGGCAGGATGCCGATCTGGGCGATCATGGGGTTGTCGGCAACGTTGCGGGGCTTCCTGTACCTGTATTTCGGCGGCGGCGGATTCCTGTGGGCAGCCATATGGGGCGCGGCGGCGGTGTGGGTGTATTACCGCTATCGGCGATTGTGGGTGCTGATCCTCATTCATGGCTTCGTGATGAACATCCAGGTCTTCGACCGGGTGATTCCGTCCGACAATTCGGCGACGGTGCTGCAGTGGATCAACATTTTGATCCTGTTCGCGGCCCTGCTGTGGTGGATCACGCCCCGCGCCCTCGATGCGTTCCTGCCGAACACGGTGGCTGTCCGTTCCAACGATCGGGCTGTCGACACGACGCCTGTGGTGACCGACGTCGTGCTGAATCCCGAGAACGCGAACTCCGACCGATCCAGAAACGAACCACCCGTCAAACCCTGACCATGCGCGCCTCGTGGCATTCCCACGTCGGGTCGAAGCGGGCTTCGCCGTCCAGCTCGAACCCGTTCTTGCGATAGAAGGCGATCGCGCGCTCGTTGGCCGCGGCCACCCACAGATACGCAGCGGGAGTGTCCTCACCTAGTGCGTCGTTCATCAACGCCAGTGCAATGCCGGTGCCGTGGTGTCCGGGCAGAACGTTCAACGACCACAATTCCCTGTGTGCAGGCGGATTTTCGTCGCGCGGGGGTCCTCCGGTCGCGAAGCCGACAATGCGTGAGTCGCCAACGTCGACTGCACATCGGGTGCGAACTCCACGCGCCGACGACTCGTCGCGATGGGCGATGATTTGCTGCCACCGTTCGATGCGGTGCGCGGGCCTCATCGCATCCAACTTCGCACCGTTGGTCATTCCCGCATACGTTGCCTTCCAGATCGCAACGTGTGCTGTACCGATCTGCTGCTCGTCGCCGGGCCGGATGTCACGAATCGAGTAGCTGCGCATGGTGCCGTTATACCGGCCCGAACTCGGTGACCGAATCGAATTTTCTTGTCGGACCCCTCTCGTACTATCGAATACATGTTCGATACCGGGGGTGGGGAGCGGTGGAGACGCCGTCGGTCGATGACTGTATTGCGGGGTTTCTCGATGTCATCGCGCTCAGCCGTGTCCAGGAGAATCTTGCCCGGGCGGGGACCGTCCTGGCGTACTGCGACGTGCTCGAAATGCGGTTGGAGGCTGCCGAATCCGACGGTGGGGACCCTGGCGAGACCGTTCGCGGCGCTTTGTGCGACTTGGCCGTGACGATGACCGGCACGCGTCGCGATGCGTCGGTGATGCACGATGTCGCCGAGCGTTTACATCGAATGCCGTTGACGGCCTTGCGTTTCGTGACCGGCAGCTTCGACTGGTCGACGGTGGTCACCATCACCTCGGTGTTGCATCGCGCCAGTGACGAGACCATCTCGACAATCGAATACGAGGTCTGCGCCGCAGGGGGCCGAATGCGTCCGCAGGCCTTGCGGAACCGAATCTGGCGGTTGTGGATGAGGGCCGATCCGGACGGCGCTGCGCAGGCTCGCGAGACCGCGAAGTCGGAGGAAGTCGGAGTGCGGATCGACCGCACCGGTCCCGGCGGTATTTCGTCGCTCATCGCAAAAATCACGCATCTCGAGGCGGCCGAAGCAGATGCGCTCATTGTCGAGATTGTGGGGACTGTCTGCAAGGACGATCCGCGGTCGACGGGGATGCTGCGGGCGGCGGGACTGATGGCGTTGCTACACGGCGAACATTCGCTGGCCTGTCAGTGCGATCTGGGCGACGACTGCCCGGTTGCGGGTGGCACCGATGATCTCCCTCCTCGGCGCGGGCATCTCCTTCAGATCGTGGTGGCGGTGGAGACGCTGCTGGGACTGTCCTCGGATCCCGCGTCCTTGGCGGACGGGACGCCCATCGATCCGGAGGTGGCGCGCATCGTCGCCACCGACGCGAAATGGCAGGCCATGCTGACCGAGTTGGTCGACATGCTCAAACCCGAGGGAAACAGTTCCGACGACGGCGACGACGGCGACGACGGCGACGACGGTGAGGGCGACGAGGGCGAGGGCGACGACGGCGAGGGCGACGACGGCCCTGAGGGCGGTAACCCGAAAGGTGGAGGACCGTCTGGCAGAGGGCCGGATGGCGGTGACCCGAACGACGTGAATCCTGATGGCAAGTCCGGCCCTGATGGCAAGTCCGGCCCTGATGGCAAGTCCGGCCCTGACGGCGATGCCGGTCCCGACGACGACGCGGGTCCAGACGGCGGCGACCAGGACGACCGTCGCGGAAGAGGCCCGGACGGCGTTGGAGGCTCGCAGCGCGGTGAGTGCAGCGGTCGAGACTCGGGCAGCAGTAAGCACCCGGGCAGCGGCCAGGACCCAGGCTTGCGGTTGTCGACCGGTTTGTTGCTACGTCGAGTGGTGGGCATCGGGCGCGTGCGCGCTGCCGGCGAGCTTCCGTCGATACGCGGGGCAGGTGACTGCGCGAATTCACCCGCAGCCCCTGTGCTGGGGGAGGAGTCTGTCCGCGATGGGCTGGTCGTGCGGTGGCTCGCATGGATTGCCGAGAAGCCCGAGCGTGCTCGGGGCATCTTTCCCGACGGCCACGGCGGGGAGCGCAGTCCATCTCAGGCTGCGGTGACCTATCGACCCAGTGCCCGCGTCGCTGCTGTCGTTCGGGCGGCGTATCGCACGTGCACGTTCCCCCGTTGCGACGTGCCGTCGGCGCGGTGCCAGATCGATCATCTGGTGCCGTTCGATCAGGACGATCCGCGGCGGGGAGGTTGGACCATCGTGACCAATCTTCAACCGGTGTGCGTGTTCCATCATCAGGCGAAGACCTCGAAAACGTGGTCTGCGGCGATGGTGGCCGGAGGGGTAATTCTGTGGTCGAACTCGCTCGGGTTGCGCTCGATCACGTTGCCGGACTTCTCGATCGGATCGCACGCGGGTCGCAGCCGACGTCGGAAGCGGTCTGCGGAACTAGTGAAGTCCCTGTCCGAACCGACCCGATGGGAACTCGACTACAGCGGATCCGCACCCCCGACGCTCGCGGACTTCCGTGCTGCCTCGACGGACTCGGCAAGGAAGAGGCTGGCAGAGAAGAGGCGGGCCTATCTCGAGCATTGCCGCGTTGTACACGCACGAATACGTCAGGACTGGAGTCGATACGATCCTGCGCCCTTCTGACGCCGGCACTGCCGGTGCCCGATAGGTGGTCAGGGCCACGCACCTGCTACCTTGAACGCCGTTCAAGTATCTGGGGCAGGTGATCGCCCCTTCCTCGAGGAGCCACCGTGTCAGGTATCGACAGCAGTACTCGCCCGCCGAGCCGTAAGGTCGGTCGAATGAACGTCTCCGCCCGCGACATGGCGCAGATCGCGGTGTTCGCGGCGCTCATCGCCGCGCTCGGACTGCCGGGATCGATCACGGTGGGCTTCTCCGGAGTCCCGATCACCCTGCAGACCCTCGGCATCATCCTGGCCGGCGCAGTTCTGGGACCACGCAAGGGCACGGCCGCAGTACTGGTGTTCCTCGCCCTGACATTGATCGGCCTGCCGCTGCTGGCGGGCGGACGCACCGGCCTCGCGGCGATGGCCGGCCCCACCGTCGGATACCTGATCGGCTGGATTCCGGCAGCGCTGATCATCGGTTGGCTCACCGCCCGCATCCTGCCGAAGTACTCGATCGTGCTCGGACTGCTGATCAACGCCGTCGGCGGAATCCTCGTTATCTACATCTTCGGCACCATCGGATTGCTGCTCCGCACCGACGTCGGGCTCTGGGCCGCGATCACCACCAACGGACCGTTCCTGCCCGGCGACATCGCGAAGGTCGTCGTCGCCACGGTCGTGGCCAAGAGCGTGCACCGCGCTTACCCGGGACTGATCAAGGCGTGACTTTCACGCTGGGAGGTCGAGGCCAGGACACCGCCATCGTCTGGCGCGGTCGCAGTCTCACTTACGCCGAACTCGACGCCGCCGTCGAGCAGTGGCCTCACCTCCCGGCACACGCCCAATCTCACGACGCCCAATCACACGACGCGTCAGCACTGGATCTGCCGGACGCGTTGGTCTGTGTTGTCGCGGCGGCTCGGCAGGGGTGCGCGGTGCGAGTCGAGGACCCGGCCGCCAGGCCCGAACGCAGCGGCGACCCCGATCCCGACGCCTTCCTGCTTGTTGCGACCTCCGGTTCCACCGGCAGGCCCAAGCCGCTCGCGCGGACCGCGGCGTCGTGGGTCGACAGCTTCGCCGAGTTCACCGACATCACCGGCATCCGTCCCACCGATTCGATAGCGATCACCGGACCCCTGCACGCCACGATGCATCTGTTCGCGGCACTGCATGCGCTGTGGCTCGGTGCCTGTGTCACCGACGACCGTGCGCGGGCCACGGTGGTACATGCGGTCCCTGCGGTGTTGCGGGACGTCGCTCCGCGGATGCCGCACCTTCGGATCGCGGTCGTTGCTGGAACGATGCTGGACTCCGTTGCAGCTCAGTCTGTTCCGGACAGCGTGAGACTGGTCGAATATTATGGGGCCGCCGAGTTGTCCTTGATCGCAGCGAGGGTCGTGGGTGAGCAGCCGACGCTGGTACTGCTTCGCGACGTCGAGGTGCGCACCGACGACGGTTACCTGTTCGTGCGGTCCCCCTACGCCGCCTCGAGTGCACATGATTGGTTCGCCGTCGGCGACCTGGCCGACGTGCGTGGCCGGGAACTCGTCGTCCACGGGCGCGGAGATGCGGCGATCAACGTCGGCGGCACCACCGTCATCGCCGAGGACGTCGAGCGCATTCTGGTCTCGCTCGACGGCGTCCTCGCCGCCGCGGCGATCGGCACTCCGCACTCCGTTCTCGGCGAAACAGTCTCTGCCGTCATCGAACTCGACGGTTCGCGCGATCTGGACGTGGTGCGCGCCGATGCCCGAGCGATCATGACCAAAGAGGCACTACCGAGGCGGTGGACGGTGGTAGAGCAGTTGCCCCGCACCGCCAACGGAAAAATTGCACGAGGGGCACTGTCATCAAGAGGGGCACTGGCATGACGCCCACACCCGTTGTTGTCGCGGGTAAACGCACCGCGATCGGTATCGCAGGGCATGGGTTCGCCGATGTCACGGCACCGAACTTGGCCGTAGCGGTTCTTAAAGCTGTTGCTGCAGAGATCGATCCGCTCGGTGTTCCGATCGACGACGTGATTCTCGGCAACTGCCTCGGCCCAGGCGGTGACGTCGCCCGAGTGGCGGCGTTGGGTGCGGGGCTCGGGTTCGCCGTCCCCGGGGTCACCGTCGATCGCCAGTGTGGATCAGGGTTGGATGCGTTGGCCCAGGCCGCGTCGCGCATCCGGAGCGGCGACGAGACGATGATTCTGGCCGGGGGAGTCGAATCTGCGAGTACCAGCCCGTGGCGGTTCTGGCCGCCCGTCGGCGACGCGGAGCCGGTCCGCTACACCCGAGCGCCGTTCGCGCCCGACGGTTTCGACGACCCGGACATGGGTGTTGCGGCGGATAATCTCGCGCGGCGTCGTGGGATCGGTCGCGAACGCCAGGACGCTTATGCCGCACGGTCTTTCGACCGAGCGGCAGCGTACGACTTCTCCGCGGAAATCGTGGCTGTGAACAACATGGCTACCGACGAGCGCATTCGGCCCAACATGACGGCGCAGCGCCTGAGCAGGCTGCGCCCCACGTTCAGCACGGACGGGACCGTGACCGCCGGTAATTCGTGTGGAATCTCCGACGGCGCAGCCGTTCTGGCGGTCACCAGCCTCGAGCGAGCCGCAGGCATGCCGGCGCTGCGCATTCTCGGCAGCGCTGTTGCCGGGTCCGATCCTGCCCTTCCCGGGCTCGGACCGGTACCCGCGATCGACAAACTGCTCGCCCGCACCGGGGTGGCGCTGAGCGACATCGAAACAGTCGAGATCACCGAGGCCTTCGCGTCGGTCGTGCTTGCCGTCGCGGACGAGCTCGGCATCGACGAGGACCGCATCTGCCCGGACGGTGGTGCCATCGCAATGGGGCATCCGTGGGGAGCGTCGGGCGCAATATTGTTGGTGCGGTTGCTCTCTCGTATGCTGCAGCCCGGAGGCCCTGCGCTGGGGCTGGCGGCCTGCGCTATCGGCGGCGGGCAGGGAATAGCAATGCTGGTGGAGAGAGTGTCATGAGTACGGTCGCCTTCGAGAACATCTCTCACGCATTCGGCGAGCGGCAGGTGTTGCGCGGCATCGATCTCGAATTCGACGAACGCCGCATCGGCATCATCGGGTCCAATGGATCGGGAAAATCCACGCTGGCCCGCATGATCAACGGGTTGATCAAGCCCGATACCGGCCGGGTCACGGTCGACGGAATCGACGCGGCCAAGAAGGGCGCGCAGGTCCGCAAGAAGGTCGGCTTCGTGTTCACCGATCCCGACTCTCAGATCGTCATGCCCACCGTCGCAGAGGATCTCGCGTTCTCGCTGCGGCGGTCCGGGCTCAGCAAGACCGAGGTGGCCGAGCGTGTCGACGAGATGCTCGTCCGGTTTCGACTCGATCGGCATCGCGACCACCCTGCTCATCTGCTGTCCGGTGGACAGAAGCAGTTGCTCGCCATCGGGGCCGTCCTCATCCGGCGGCCGGAGGTGATCGTCGCGGACGAGCCGACGACGTTGCTCGATCTGCGTAACGGCCGCGTCGTCGCAGACGCCTTGAATTCGATGGACCAGCAGGTCATCGTCGTGACTCATCAGCTGGCGTTGCTGGACGGTTTCGAGCGCGTCATCGTCATCGACGACGGGCGCATTGCATTCGACGGCACCCCGGCTGCCGCAGTCCCGGCCTACCGCGAGTTGATCGGATGATCGGTCTCTACCGCCCCGGTGATTCGTTGCTGCATCGGATGAGTCCGGGATCGAAACTGCTGGCGCTGATCGTTGCCATTCTGGCGACAGTGATTTTCGCACGTACACCGCTCGAGGTCGGCGTGGTTGCCGTGATGGTCGCAGTACTGTTCGCGGTCGCCCGCATCCCTGTCAAAGTTGCTCTGGCGCAACTACGTCCGGTGCTGTGGATGCTGCTGATCATCGGGGTGTTCCAGGTGATCATCACCACCTGGCAACGCGCAGTGGTGGTCTGCGGAGTGTTGATCGTCTCCGTCGCGTTGGCCGCATTGGTCACGCTGACCACCCGGATCACCGACATGCTCGATACCGTCACCCGGGCCCTCGGTCCCGTCCGCCGCTTCGGCGTCGACCCGGATCGAATCGGTTTGCTTCTCGCCCTTGCCATTCGCTGCATACCGTTGTTGGCGTCGATCGTGCAGGAAGTGTCGCAGGCCCGAAAAGCCCGCGGCCTGCAGTGGTCGATGACGGCCCTGGCCACACCGGTGTTGGTGCGTGCGCTCCGTACCGCCGATGCGATGGGCGACGCTCTGGTGGCGCGCGGTGTTGACGACGACGGTGTGGACGACGACGGTGTGGATGACGACGGTGCAGATGACGAGTGATCTTCTCACCGCGCGGATAGCGCAGCACTGCGATCGGGCGGACATCGCGATCGTCGACGCGACCGGTCGGATCACGTACCGGGATCTGTGGCGTCGAATGGAACGTGCGGCCGCTTCGATGGCCGGGATGCATCGAATCGCGGTGTTGCCGACGTCGGACATCGACTCGCTGATCGTCGTCGCGGCCGCGATGCATGCCGGCGTGAGTGTCGTTCTGCTGCATCGGCATCTGCTACCCGGCGAATTCGTCGACGCGATGTCGGTCACTGCACCGTCGCTCATCGTGGCGCATCCGCGTCAGCACGCACGATTGCACAGGTGGGGTGCCGACGCGGTGCTGGCACCCGAGCAGCTCGCCGGAGACCGTGTTGCGCGCGTCGATCCGCCGGCACGCAGCGCCGAACTGCTCGTGGGCATCACCTCCGGAACCACCGGCCCACCGAAATTGTTCGTTCGTGATCAGGCGTCCTGGGCGGCCACGCTCGACCGTTCCGATTCTCTGTTCGATCTCGGTCCGGGCGACAGAGTGTCTGCATCGGGAACTCTCGATCACACGCACTTTCTCTACGGTGCGTTGCACGGGCTGACCCGCGGCGCAACGGTGGACCTGCGCACGGCGGCGGCCGCTCTCGAAGATGCTCCGACACACCTGTATTCGGTACCGACTATTGCCTGGGACATCGCGCGGTCGCACGTGCAGTACCCCAGCGTCCGCGAGGTGCTGTCGTCTGCGGCGAGATGGCCGCAGTCGGGTCGGGCGGCACTTGCCACGGTGCTACCGAACGCGACCATGACGCACTTCTACGGCGCGTCGGAACTGAGCTTCGTCTCGTACGACCGTCGAACGTCCGAGGGGGCGGGGATCGAGGGGGCAT